>DATMOP010000076.1:0-6976 GCA_035568115.1 Candidatus Acidiferrum sp. | reverse complement strand
ACGTCGAAGCTGTACTTCATGGACACCCGCTCGGTGATTTGAGTTACCTTTACGAGCGAAATGTCCGCACGCCTTTGCCACGGCTGCCTGAAAATATTGCGCTGGCCATGATCGATGAAGTCGGTCTCATAAGGATCATTGGAGGGAATCGCTCCGTCCAGCGCGCCGGGGCTAAGCAAAGGCAGGCCGAAACAGGCCGCATCGAGCGCAGGTGTGCTGCCTGCCCCCGACGCTCCAGTGATGGCTTGCTGCGGCGAGCAGTTGTTGAGCGGCACGATCGGGTTGGTGATGCCGTCGTTCACGCCATAGAAGATGCTGCCCACCGCGCCCGAGTAATCAACCACACTATAGGGCTGACCACTCTGAATCACGGTTAATCCGGATACGGCCCATCCGTTAGCGATCTTGCCTTTGACCGACGATCCCGAGAAAAACTTTGGCAGTTCGTAGCGGTAGGTGAAATTGATCACGTGCTTGCGGTCGTAGTCCGACAACCCGTAACCGGAACGCAGATTGAGCGGATTGTTGCCGTTGTAAAAGAGACCCATCGCGCTTTGCTCATCGGTCGCGTGCGAGTAAGTATAGGAAAAACCAACCTGGACGCCGTGGCTCAGGCGCTTTTCAACGTGCGCCTGAAGGGCGTGGTAGGCGGAGATGCCGGCTGCGGTATAGGACTCCGACTCGGAGGAATAACCAATGTAGGGAACGCGGAGGTTGACGTTTCCGCCTTCAAAAGTTTGCAGGTATGGCTGTCCGTTCGGCAGGAGCGCCGGCGTAAATGTGCTGGGGTCACTGAGGATCGAGTAGCCGTAGGTGTAGTCCTGCTCAAACGGCGTGCCCGGCCGGATGGGATGTGTGGGAGACGCAATTAGCGCCTGGTTGAACGGTAGGGGAACAACTTCATGGCGGCCGAGATTGCCGACGTATCCGACCTGGATCACCAGATCGTTACGCGGTTGCCACTGAATGTCCAGCATCTGATTCATGGTGTAGGGAAGCTTGTTCGCGCGGTTGTAATCGCCGAAAGCGAAAAGAGGCAGCCCGGTGGAACTGACCGCGGCATTGGGCAGCACGAGATCTTTTGGGTTGCCGGACGGGGCCGGTCCGAGGGTAGGACCCCAGGGATTGGCAAAGTCACTGCAATTGGTGTAGCCGTAAGGGCTGCAAGTGGTCGAATTCACCCACGGAGGAGTTTGATTTACACCGAAAGGACCTCCGGTAATCACGCCCGACGCAAAGCCGGGCGAGAGGTAGGCGAAGAGTTCGCCGCGATCGTAGTACAAGCCCCACCCAGAGCGGACCACGACCTTGTCGTTGAACATCTTTGGGCTCCAGGCGATACCGATGCGTGGCGCGAGACCCCATTGCCGTCCCGTAAGCGTCGAATCGCTGACGCCTTTGGTGGGAAACTGCGGATTGTTACCCGCGATAATGAGGCCGTTCGAGGTGATGGTGTCCGTCGTCGCGTCGTAGCTGTATTGGGACGGGTCGAAGTTGAAGATGCGTCCATTCTTTTCCGTGAGACCGCCGTGGTAGTCGAAGCGCAATCCGGCGGTCACGCTGAGGTTAGGACGGATCTGATACTTGTCCTGCAGATATGTGCCTGTCTCTTTCGAGCGGTAGTAGCGGTTGGCGTCGCCCTGGAGAAAGTTCGTGGTGATGAATCCGTCCGCGGTATAGGTAATGGGGATTCCCTGGAGAAAACTGGCGAAATCGGTGAACCCGATCATTCCGGTATTGGTGCGCCGGTCGCGTGCGTTCAGTTGCGTGTAGGAGAAACTCCCGCCGAAAGTAAAAGTGTGTTTGCCGCGAATCCAGCTGGCGTCAACGGAAGGCATCCAGCGGTTCTGGAAAACTCCGGTGAAGGCGCCCTGTGAAGCCGCCGTCGACCCGATATTCGCCCCTGCGTTGAAGACAAAGTTCGTATTCGCCGCAGACTCGTTTCCCAGATCATCGACAATTGTGATTCCGGGGAAAACAGACGACCCAAACGCGTTGATGCCCACGGCTTGAGGCGTAAAGGGTTGGGCAATCGTGCTATAGATTTTTTCGCGGATGAAGCCGAATACTTCGGCGATGCTGAAATGCGGCGTGAGGGATTGCGTGTTGGTGATGCTTGCAACCTGGCTGCCGGCGTCCAAATGCTGGCTGAATCCTTCCACCGAGGAGAATCCGAATGGCGCCGTCGTCGGATCGTGCTGGTAGTAATACTTCATCGACAAGGTGTCTTTGGAGGTTGCCAGGAAGTCGAGATTCGATACGACTTGATCCGAGATGAAATAGGCCGGCTGAGTGAGGAACACATTCTCCGGGAAGTTAAGCGTCGGCGTGAAATTCGGATTGGCCGATGGAAAAAGGTACTGGCCGTTCGGCAATTTGTAGTTGAGCAATTGGAACGCCACCGGGCTGATATCACCCGCGCCGGTTCCGACTACCGGAGACACGCCCGCTCCCCAGTTGTTGTTGGCGACTGTGGCCAGTGCTGCCGGGCTGCGGTCGTCGGTAAGGCCGAAGGGCACGGCGGTGCGCGAGGTTCCTATTTCCAGGTCGGAAACGTGAACGTGCTGGTAGCCGACAAAGCCGAAAAGCTTGTCCTTGATGAGGGGGCCGCCCAGCGTTCCGCCGGCGGTGTAGCGGTGCAGTTCAGGCACTTTCTCATTGGCGGGAATATTGTTGTCCTGCTTGTAAAAATACGGGGCAGCGTTTAGCCAATCCGTACCACGATGCACGTAGGCTCCACCGTGAATGGAATTTGTTCCTGACGAGGTGCTCATGTCGATGTGGGCACCGCTGGTGGAACCCTGTTGGGCGTCGTACATCGACGTGTTCACGCGAAATTCCTGAACCGTCTCAGGGGCCGGGGTCGGCAGCGCCTGACCAATGGCAAGGTAGGGCGACGCCGTGCTCTGAATGATCTGTGCGGTCGTGCTGCCCGCGCCGGCCACTCCGGTGTTGTTCACAATGCGCGCCGAAGCCACCTGGCTGGTGCTCTTGCCGTTAAACAGATTGCTGGCGTCGACTCCGTTTAGCAGGAAGCTGTTGCTGGTATCGCGCTGTCCGTTGGCCCAGATAGGCTGGTTGCCCAAACCGCTGTTTGCACCTGTTCCGGCAGGCAGTTCCGCATTCACCCCGGGAGAAAGAATGGCGAGCCCGGTGAAGCTACCGGTGGGCAGTGGAACAGTCTCGATTTGTTGCCGATCCAGAATGTACCCGTTCGTCGTGTCCACAGAGTTGACGAGGGGAGTTTCCTCAACTGTGATGGTGGTGGCGACCTGTCCCACCTGCATGGTGGTGTTCACGGTTGCGGTGCGATTGGCCTGCACCAGAATCGACGGCACCCTCCTGGTCTGAAAACCGTCGTGGCTGAACGTCATCGTGTAGGCCCCAATGGGGAGGTTCACGAAATCGTAGCCTCCGTTGCCGTTGCTGGTCTGCGTGCGGGTCAGCGTGGTTTCATCGCCAACGATAGTGATGACTGTTCCCGGCAGGACACTCCCGGTGCTTTCCATGACCGTACCCGTAATACCCCCGAGGGTCTGCTGAGCTTGCGCCCCCGGCACGACGGTGAACGGTATCCCAAGGGACAAGGCGAGAAAGAATACGAAGAGTCTAAGTCTCTTTGTTTCGAACTGAGTCTTGCTTTGGCTCCTAGGCATGGCTAAACCTCAAAGTGTTGGAGTTACACTCATCCCGAATCCACCGCTGTTTCCGAAGCTCCTCGTCAGATCCGATGCACTGCTTCGAGGCAGAATAAGGATGGACTGCGTCACGGCAGCCCTGATGTTTTTATTTGTGCGGGTCCCCAAGTGCGCGCCTGGCGACAGAGAGTGGACTGGATGGCTCCGCGCCGGCTCGCGAATAATTGACCGAATGTACGCTACTTTTGCCCGGAACGATAGATACAGGTCGAACGAAAATTTCTTTGCCTGGCATCAATTATTTTTATGGCAACCATCCAGCGGTCGGTTTCTAGATGGAGCAACCCACGGCTCACCGTAAGGCAGAGGTACGGAGTTTAAAAAAGTCTGCACGCCGGCAACACCGACTTGGGCAGCGCCGCCGTGACGGTAAACATGGGCTCGTTCACCACCTGGCTCAGCCGAAGATGCATAGCCACGCTGCACAACAGATAGGCGTGAATCTCGCTGAACCCGCAACGCCCCGCCAGCAGATCGATCATGCGCGAGGTAGCGGCCCGGGCAGCGGCGGCAATGTCAACGGCGGATTCCACCACAATCCACGCATCCGAGCCCGGATCGCTATCGCTGGACGCAGACGATTCAATCAAGGGCCCCGGCAGAGGCGCTGACTGCTGCTTATGCAGAAGGAATCGCAGAGTCACATCGGCAGGGCACTCGATGCCGTTTATGCAGACTTCGCCGTTGCCTTGCGCGGCGTGTGCATCCCCAGCGGAAAATAGCGCTCCCGGATTCAGGACGGGAAGATATAGCGTCGCCCCGGCGCTAAGTTCGCGCACATCCATGTTCCCGCCAAAAATGCCCGGCGGACGGGTGCGAAACTCCCCATCTTCGGACGGGGCAACGCCCATCACTCCGCAAAACGGGCGCAACGGCACCACCGCGGGGACCAGTGATCGACTGACATCGCCGTCGAGCTGCCAGTGGAAAAGATAAAGCTCGGCGAAGCGCTGCTTGAGAAAACCTAATCCTGGAACCACGCTTGACCAGCCCCAACCCTTGTGCGCGACCTTAATCACGTCAACCTGCAGCACGTCGCCGGGTTGGGCACCTTCGACAAGAATAGGTCCGGTGAGGGCATGAATGCGTCCGCGGTCAATGCCGGCGTACTCCGCCACGGTCATGCCGGGTCGCACCTGGCCGCCGCTGGAATCGAGGCATTCCAGATGCACGGTGTCGCCGGGTGCGATGCTGAGTCGCGGCGGTAGAGCGCGGTTCCATCGTGAGTGAACCGGTTCGGCGGAGAGAACATGTTCGGCCATCGTGTTATACCTCGACCGTCATCTGCAGTTCGACCAGAGCGTGACGTGGCAGTGCCGACACGCCAATGGCGGCGCGAACGTGCCGCCCAGCGTCGCCGAAAACTTCCACCAGAAGATCGGACGCGCCGTTGATGACCTTGGGCGAATCCGCAAACCCAGGAACTGCATTCACGTATCCGTTGACGCTCACAACACTTTTTACTGAATCGAGCGAGCCGAGGTGTTGCAGTAACACCGCCAACTGCGTTAAAGCACAGGAGCGGGCGGCAGCGTAACCGTCTTCGATCGTGCGGTCGAGGCCAACCGTACCCGTAATCACGCCCGCCAGGTTCGAGGAAATAACGCCCGCAAGGTAAACCATCTGCCCCACCTGCTTCGCCGGCAGATAGTTGCCGCCCGCGGTGGGCAATGCGGGCAGAGGTATACCCAATTGCTTCAGTCGAGCTTCGATTCTTCCGGACACGATTTTCTCTGCCTTTCGATTCCGTCGGAAACGAATGTGTGAAATGAATCCTGCGGATTCAATTTAGCATAGCAACTTGATCGCGAGATTCTTGCTTGCGGTCACGCGACCGGCTATAACATGGGCCATGCGAACGCTCTGCCGTCTCCTGCTGGCAGCCGCCTTACTTCTTACGCCCTGCATCTCCCTGAATTCCGCCGCGAATTTGATATCCCAGTCGTGGCTCGCGCGCGCGGATTCCGCGGCTTCCGGGGTTCTTGCCATGGCGCTGCATACTACACGCTCTTCGCCTTCCGATCTCGAGTTGGGCGGCGAGATTAAGGGTCTGCCCGCGGGAAGCACGCGCTATATTACACGCGACGAGCTGCTGGCTCTGCCGCAAGCGACTTATACCGTAACCGGTGATGCCAACTTCACCGGCCCAACCGAAATCAGTGGTGTGCTTCTGGAGGAACTGAGCCGGCGTCTTGCTGCAGCGCCGGAGTCGGATCTGATCGTCGCCATATGCGTGGACCGGTATCGCGGCAACTACTCCCGCGCATATGTCGCGGCGCATCATCCTCTGCTGGTGCTGAAGATCAATGGAAAATCACCTGCAGGTTGGCCAAGACCTCCTGAAGGGCACGGCAGCGACATGGGTCCGTACATGATTTCGCATCCTGACTTCGTGCCGAGCTTCAAGATTCTTACACAGGAAGAAGAGCCGCAGATCCCCTGGGGAGTGGTACGAGTCGAATTCCGCGACGAGAAAACAGTCTTCGGCGCGATTGCTCCGCGCGGTCCGAACGCGGCGGCACCGGAAGTCCAGGCCGGATATCGTCTCGCGCAACAAAATTGTTTCCGCTGTCACAACCTGGGAAGCGAAGGCGGAGAGAAGTCCGGCCGTAACTGGGCTGTGCTTTCCGCCTGGGCGGCAACCTCGCCTGAGTATTTCGCGGCCTATGTGCGCAACCCTCAAGCTAAAAACGCGAAAGCGCAGATGCCCGGCAATCCCGGATACGATGACGCCACCATTCGAGCCCTGATCGCCTACTTTCAAACCTTTTCGTCACAGGAAAAGGAAAAACCATGATGCTCCGCACCGCCAAGATGTCACTGGTCTTTGCCGTGGCTTTGTACTATTCGTTCGTTGTGCTTGGTAACACGACGGACTACGACTCAAATTACCAATTCATCCGTCACGTCTTGATGATGGACTCCACATTTCCCGGCAACCGCGGTATGTGGCGCGCCATCAACTCGCCGGCGTGGCATACCGTATTCTATTTGTCGATCATCACCTGGGAAGCGATCACCATGGTCCTCTTGTGGTGGGCTGGGATACGGCTGGCAGGGAGCCTGCACGCATCGGCGAAAGTGTTTCATCAAGCCAAGAACCTGGCGATCGCGGCGCTTACCCTCAGCCTGCTCATGTGGCTGGTGGCGTTCTTAAGCGTCGGCGGCGAGTGGTTCATGATGTGGCAGTCAAAGATGTGGAACGGCCAGGAAGCTGCCTTCCGTATGTTCACGGTCGTCGGCATCGTGCTGTTGCTGGTGGTGCAGCCGGAATCAGA
>DATMOP010000075.1:0-2031 GCA_035568115.1 Candidatus Acidiferrum sp. | reverse complement strand
AGCATACATTCCGAGAGTGATCGACGTGCAAGACCCCAGGGCGGCAAGAAGAAGATCGTAGGGCGCTGGTCCTGTGTCCGTGCCACCCGCAGATGCAGGTTCGTCGGATTTTAGATGATGCTGGCCCGCAGAAATTTCCTGAGCAAATCCGGCGGCGCTGCCCCGAACGACGACACCTCGAACGTTACTCTTTGGGGTGGTCTGCGCCGCTTCATGATGCGACAAACTCATCTAAGCCTCCGTCAACTATTTCCCGGCAATCGACCCTCGTCGTCAGCTGAGGGCCCGTAGATGCTCGGTACTTTGCCGGCCATGGGCCGGATGTAAGTGGTCAACTGCCCGCGATGGTGAACGATGTCGAAGAGCGCGATCCACAGCAGACCACCTACTGTATCTTTCAGCAGAATCTCTTTTGTGCCCTCAACCAGCCAGGCTTGGTGATTCCACGCGCCGTCGTCCAACGTGCGCAGTTGGCGGGAGAAGATCTCGTGATCGCGTTCATACGCCGCGATCATTTCCACCAGGGGGCCAAAAATGCCAGGCTCCTCCCAGCGCAAACCGCTGTACAGGCTCTTCTTGCTTTTACAGAGTTCAATGCAGCTCTGTTGCGCAGTAACTAGCAGTGCAACCAGTTCTCCCGCGGAACGTGAGCGCGGGTGGGGCCGGTAATCGAGACGGTCCGCCGGCAGCGCTTTGAATACCCGCACGAAAGCGGGATATTCTTGTTGCCACCTCTGAATGAAGAATTCTCGATTGCCGAGCTCCCGACCAAGCGATTGTGTGGCCATTGACCAAGACTCCCTTTGTGCGTGCCCGATTCCGATTTCGCCCCGTTTACTCTGTACGTTCGGCTCTGTAGATGAAGCTCAACTGCTTTAGATGAACTCCTAAGATACTCCTGAACAACCTTGCGATGCCAATTGAGGGCTTAACGGATCTAGCAGGATCGTTAATTCACTTTTTGTGTTGAATCCAAGCGCCCACAAGCGTCTTCTAATGCTGATAATGCGGATCGCCTTCTAGCAAGAACAAATCATGAAGCCACCGTGCGACCAGGCGGTAATCGAGTCCGGCCATCCTGCCGCTCCATGCACAAAATCAGCCGAACCATGGGTCCTTGCCGTCACCATCCTCGGATCCAGCATGGCGTTTATCGACGGTACTGTTGTGAACGTCGCGCTGCCCGCAGTTCAAAGGGCTCTAGGCGGGACCGTAATCGACATGCAGTGGGTGGTGGAAGGATACGCATTGTTCCTGAGCGCGCTGATTCTGGCGGGCGGCGCCATGGGCGACGTATTCGGGCGCAGGCGGATGTTTCTGGCGGGCGTAACCGTGTTCGCGATCGCCTCGGCAGGCTGCGGCCTGGCAGGAAATATCCGGGAACTGGTGATCGCACGCGCCGTGCAGGGGTTTGGAGCTGCGTTTCTCGTGCCCGCAGTCTTTCAATTATCAGCGCCTCTTTCAGTGAGAAGAAACGTGGCCGCGCGATTGGGACATGGTCTGGCTTCACTTCGATGGCAACAGCTGGAGGACCGGTTCTGGGCGGCTGGTTGATCGAGCACGCTTCGTGGCGCTGGGTGTTTTTCATCAATATGCCGCTCGCGGCGACGGTGATCGTGCTTTCCCTTTTGCGCGTTCCGGAAAGCAGAGACGACACGGCAAGCAGCATCGATTGGATCGGGGCGCTGATCGTAACGGCCGGCTTGGCGGGCGTGACCTACGGATTCATAGAATCCGCTAACCGAGGTTGGAAGAGTCCCTCGGTTTGGGGGACGCTAAGTGTCGGTTGCGCGTTTCTCGTGATGTTTCCTTACTTCGAAGCCCATGTCCGCTCTCCCATGGTTCCGCTGGGGCTCTTTCGGTCGCGTGATTTCACTGGTACTAATTTAATTACGCTTTTCCTCTACGCGCCTCTAGGAATTTTCTTTTTTCTATATCCGTTGAATCTGATCCAGGTGCAGCACTATTCCGCGACGGCCACCGGCGCCGCTGCCCTGCCTTTCATCCTGCTCATGTTCCTGCTTTCGCGAT
>DATMOP010000074.1:0-2105 GCA_035568115.1 Candidatus Acidiferrum sp. | reverse complement strand
CGGGCCGACGGAAATCACGCTGGGCGGGCCGGGCTGACACGTCGTGCTTCCGGTGGTGAAACTGAACACGTCGTTACTCGCGAGCGCGTCGCCAGACATATCTTTGACTCCAGTCGTAATCGTCGCGGTGTAAAGAGTGCTGAGGGCGAGCGTGGCCGAGGGCGTAAAGATCGCGGTCTTGCTTGACGCATCGTAGGTAACTTGCCCGGGCACGGAGACTGAGCCCGGTCCGGTCAATATAAAGGTCGCGCCATCGATCGACGACGCGTTCATCGCCGTGCTGAAGGTGGCGGTGACAAGTGCGTTGGGGCAGGCTCCGTCACCACCATTCGGAGGAATCGCGGAAACAACCGTGGGCGCAGCCGTGCCCGAATTGCCGCCGTTCTTGTTCCCATCGCTGCATCCAGCACCGAATACCAGTAGCAGGAACGCTGCGAACCAGATGGTTTGAATTCTCTCTTTGCGCGTACCAAGTTTGCGCGTACTAAGCATAAGCGCCGCCTTTTCTTTCCAAATTTGATCTCAGATCAATTGCCAGGGCGATCTGTCGAATCGCCTGTGCCCGCTCGGAGAAATCAGCAACCGTGCTCACAAGCAGCACGACGATCTGTATTGCAAGTTCGAAGCCGCGGAGGGTGTCGATGAAAATAGACGGGTTAGTGTGGGTTGACGCGGGCTTGCTCTTCCCAGGGCGGGAGGATGGTTCAGAATCGGGAGGAAAGTGGGAATATGCTTTCGGGAATAAGTCACGGACCGGCAGTCATCTCGTTCTTCCCACCAACAGGCTGCATGATGGGGTTTTGGGGCGCTTCCGTCGAAAATCCGACCACAGTCTGCTGCCCTACCACAGCCGACGCCAACCAAACACCCCATCAGCAATGAAATATTTTGTAAGGTATTGGCCCGGGCCGAGACTACCTCAAATGAGCGGAAAATGAGGCTTGGAGAGGCAGGCTTAGCTTGGAAGCGGGTTCGGAACCACATCACCAGTTTGCGGATTCGATACCCGCACATGAGTCCGCGCTTACGCCCGTGCTCAGGCCCCCGCTTAAGATAGAAGCCAGCAATCTTGTGAGCGAGAACCTCCGCGACACCACCGAAGACCGGTTCAACCGCATCATGCGCGAGTACGGGCCGGCGCTCTCACGCCTCGCCTTCGGCTACGAGAAAGTGGCTGGCGCGCGCGAAGAATTGACCCAGGAGATTGCGCTGGCAGTCTGGCAGGCCCTGCCGCACTTCCGCGGAGATTGCTCGGAACGCACCTTCGTATATCGCATCGCTCACAACCGGGGGCTGACCCACGTCTTCAGACGGCAGCCCGCTCATCAGCCGCTGGATGAACTGCCGGTCGTGCTGGAGCCGGTTGATCCCAGACCGCATCCCGAAGAGCAAGTGGCGCGAACCCATCAGCGTGACCGGCTGCGATCGGCAATTCAGCGCCTGCCTCTGGCCTACCGGCAAGTGGTCATGCTGACGCTGGAGGAACTTCCTCATGCCGAGATTTCCGAAGTGCTTGGGATCACAGAAAGCAATGTGGCGGTACGTCTGAATCGGGCCAGAAAGGCCCTGAAGGAAGCATTGGAGGAGCGCTCGTGAGCAACGATACCGAGCTCGAGATCTGGCGGCAGGAGTGGCGCGATCAAACCGAGCCTCTGCCCGAACTCAGGAAAAAGATCAAACGGCAAAATCTGCGAACCGCTGCGGCGATAGTCGCGATCGGCGTGTGCCTGGCCGTCTCGACTTCCGTGGCGTTGAAGACTCGAAGTCCATTCATGGCCGGCCTCGCCGCAGGTATTGTCTTCGCGAGCGTCTTTATGGGCGGCTATGCCTGGTGGGTCCGGCGGGGAGCGTGGAAGCCAACCGCGCAAACCACGCTGGCCTATGCGGAACTCGTTCATAGGAGAGCCATCGCAAGAGCGCGAATCGTGCGCTTCGCGTTTTACTTTCTGCTGATCGCTACTGTGCTGCTGGCGGGTTTTGTGGCGTGGAACTGGAAGAATTTTCATGCAAGAGACGGGGTGATAATCGCGGCGATGACGGTGGAACTATTTTTCATGAAGCACTTCGGAGAGCGCAAGCAACGCGAAATCGAAGCCACCAGGAAG
>DATMOP010000073.1:0-2749 GCA_035568115.1 Candidatus Acidiferrum sp. | reverse complement strand
TGCTTACCTCGGGACGAGGTTGTTCCGGAAGTTAAGATCCGAAGCCGCACATCCGAATACCAACATCCATTCCGACCTCGCAGCTTGACCTGGCGCAGCTTTGGCCATCGCTTCACCTGTCCTTGCGTTGTTCGGTGCTAGAGTCCTTGTCCAAGAAATTGTAATTCGAATGCGTCAAGTTTAGGCAGCTAACCGCTGCTCCTTGCAGCAGGCGTCGATTTCGGACTTCAACCGGTCGAACGCGATGCGTAACGCGGAGTGGACCGGCGGCGCCTCTGGGATGATTTCAGCGAGTTTGGGGCGCAGGAGACGGGCGTATGTCCTGGAAAAGAACAGTGCGATGCGCAGTCCATCCGGTGTGAGTTGGTAGCGGTGAGTGTGTGGAATGCGTTCAATGATGCCATGGAGGCGCAGTCGACGAAGGTCGTAGGTCATCCGTCCGATGGGATATGTGGCTGGATCGACGCCCAGCAGTTGCGCCAGGAGGGCACGCATTTCCTGATTGTTGAACCCACGGAGTTGGAGGCTGAATACGACCAGAACAGCGAACAGGGCTTGCACGCGTTTGTCACCGAACCGCAACGCCGACGCTCTTTGGCCATCGACCTCGGCAGGGCGGACTACCTGATCGAAGGCATCTTCGCCAATGGAGCAATCGTGGGAAATCTTCTGGACGTCGAGAAGACGTCGGTTAGCTTGAAAGCCGATCTGCCGCAGAGCCGGCAGGTTCTTCAGTAGTTTGCCGATACCAAAGTCGCGTGTATTGTTGATGGTGGTTTCGGTGCGAAGGGCGCGCCCCTCCTTGTGGTACTGCTTGATTCTAGTATTTTTGTAATCGACATGGAGGGAAGGAATCACTCCCTCAGTAATGACTCGTGTGCGAAAGCGACCGGGCGTCGTCTTATTCACGCGGCGCTCAAAGATCAACTGCACCTGACTGGGTCTGCCGATGTCCAGGTTTTCGCGGATCACCTCCTCGAAGAACACCCGGCCGGTCACGGGCCGATCCAGAACCTGGGTCAGCGAGAATTCCGCCTGGAGGATAGAAATCTGGTAGCGGTAGCCAGCTTTACGATCTCGGGGCTCATACGGATGCGGCAGCAATCGCAGCCACTTCCGCAATAAGGCGTCGATCTTCTCTGCACTGAGCCCGTCACAGATGGCTTGCAGCCGTTTGGGATCGTCACAACTCAAAACTCCATTGTCGAGAGCCTCGAATCCGATCCCCTTCTGCGCCAGTTGCCGTTTGGCGTATTCGTGTCCGTTGAGGCAAAGCTTGGCGTTGTAGGGGAAGTATGTGCTGAACTTCAGGAAGAACGGTCCAAAGTCGCGGTCCACGCAGTAGATGTAGAACTGGTTCACCATCGCTGTGGAGCGCACCAGCCATGGATACGTGGCACCGGTTTTCTCATTCCGCCGTCTCTCGGTCCGAAACACCGGCGTCTTCTCCTGCGCTTTGCCGATGAACACCACGCCTTCTGTCTTCTGAAACTTCTTTCGCTGTTCCGCAGCAACCTCATCCTTGCGTTGACCCTTGCGGAACGTAACTACCGGAATCTTCTCCTGCCGGGCGAATGCCTCCAGCGCCGCCACGAATGTCTTGCTGATCGGATCCATCAGGGCGCTGGAGGCGAACTGGTGGCCGCGATGAAATCGAAAGAAACAGGCCACCCCTTGTTCGCGCTGCAATCCCGGAATGTACACGTTCAGGTACATCCGGTCGATTCCTTCCACCTCCAGGGTGACGTGCTCAGCCAGCACTTCGGCAACGCTTCGTGGTACGCTCATTTCGGCTCCGGTACGACTCCGATCCTTCGGGATCGACTGCCGCTTCGGCGGCCTAAATCATTGGCGAGAACTGCTTGCAGTTCTCCATTGTCGACCGGAGCCATCTCTCGGATTATGCGCGATCGTCAGACGCGGCGGAAATATACCTCGTCGGTCTGAGGTGAAACCTCGTTAGGCATTCAGTTCGGTAACTCCGTTTTTTTGCCCAACCCTTGATTTCTTGCGGGCTCACTTTGCGGGCGTTTCAGGCTGGCTTCGACGAACCTTGAAAAGCTCTTCGTAATAGCTGAGGTCAGCCAGACCGCGCACGCCCGGATTGCCATGCTGCACGCCCGCTCCCGTCCAGACACCGGGGCCATCGTCCCGCAAGAACCAAATGTTTTCCGATCCGTAGAAGCGGCTCCAGTCCGGTCGAGGCCACATCGGACATCCACTGCAAATGAATCGATAGTCGAGCTTCTCGCCGGGTTTCGCCGGACCCCAAAGAGTTCGACTCACTTTAAGCTGCCCTCGAAAGTGCCAGCCGTCAAACCAAGGGAATGACCATCCGTCTGTCAACTGGCCCTGGATGGCTAACTGCGAGATTTTAGCGATTGAACTTTTCTCGACCGCGAACCCGGTGGCGGCGACCGCGAACAGCACCACGAACGGTGCAGCGATCAAGTTGAGCCGCAAAGCCCATCTCACAACTCGATTCAAGCACAAATAGACTTCAGTGGCAGGTTCCGGGCGAGAGGTGGGTTTCCGGACAAGTGCCCTCCGCCCCTTGCTGAAACCGTCGTCAGTCGTTGTCCAGGGCGGCGGTGCGCACCAGTTCGATGCTCTTCTGGAGGCCGCTCAACCATGAAGTTCCACCTCATCTACCAGCACACCGCCCCCAGCGCACACAGTCCGGCGCGGGTCATCGAACAGGCGCCACCGGCCGCGAGATCGGCTGGATCAATCGTTATCTGGACCGCGA
>DATMOP010000072.1:0-2146 GCA_035568115.1 Candidatus Acidiferrum sp. | reverse complement strand
AGATCAACGACCGCTTTGGACACCTGGAAGGCAACCGCGTGTTGCGCCTGTTCGCCCAGGCCTTGAGAGACAGCTGCCGCGAGTATGACTACGTGGCCCGCATGGGCGGCGACGAGTTCGTGGTGGTGGCCCCCGGCCTGACCGCTGAGGCCGCTGCCAAGAAAGCCGAGAGCCTGCGCGAATTGGCCCGCCGCGCCGGCCACGAAGTGTGCAACGAAGACATCCTGTCGCTCAGCGTGGGTCAGGCTTTGTACCCCGACGATGGCAAGGACGCGGAAGCGCTATTGGCCGAAGCCGACCGGCGCATGTACATCGAAAAGCAAAAGCAGCCTTCGCGCAAGAATCGCCGCCTGTATCCCCGCATGAAGTGCCGGGTCACGATCGAATTGCGGCCGCAGGAGGGTGAGGTGCCGGTGCTGGGTAACCTCATCGACGTCAGCCTGGGAGGCTGTTATGTGGAAACCAGCGCCCTGTTGCCCGCCAATTCCGCGGTGAAGGTGATTTTCTCCATCGATGACGGCCGTCTGCAAGCCTCAGGCAGCGTGGTGCGCACCGACCCTGGGTCAGGCATCGCCATCCGCTTCAACGACATGAACCGCGAAGACCGCGACAAAATGCACAAGGTCCTGGAGTTCGTGCACAACAGCACCATGTTTTACGATAACCGGTACTTCTCGAAGTTGATGAAACAGTAGTAGTGACGATTGCGCCGGCTTGATCGCGGCTGTGGGTTTATTCGGGAAGAAACCTGGGCCTCCGGCTACCTTCTGCCGGGATGAAACTCTCCACGATTGGAAAATTGACGATAAGGCCATTCGCCGCCCTTGGTAGCAGCTGTCTGGGCGACCGGCTGGGTTGAGAGTGCGGCTTCCGATTGCCAATCCTCGGGTGCCGGGTGAACTCCCCAGATGTTGCCGGGCGCGTCGAGCGCGATTCCCACCACCCAGTACTTGCTCTCTGTCCCCAACGGTACACAGTTGGCCACGCGGGCAGTCGCTCGCGTGCCGGTGGGAAGTTCGTCCAGAAAGATCTCCGTCCCCGGTTTCAGCGGACGAGAAAGCCGCACTCCGCAGCCCTGGGTGTTGACCACGAGTGTGTGTCCCGCCTCTGAGAACGGATTCATGGCGTCGAGGCTGGTTACACGAAGGGGAATCTGGGCGCGGATTCGGGTGCTGCGCCGGCCTGAATCAGTCGTTCTTTCGGTCGAGTCCATAGGAGAAGTTCGCTTGAGGATTCTCTAATACTTACGTTTGATTCTACGGCGAATGCAGAGGTTGGCAGCGCGGTCCGATGAATCAACGCACACCAAAGTAATCACTGTTTTACGCTCTCATTCTCGTCAGGGGCCTCGTCGCGGATGAAGAATTGTGAGTTCCGCCGGCTCATATCCATGCGACCGCCGACTGTATTTGTATCAGCGGGCCTGCCGCAGCCGACGGGCTGGACAACCCCTGGCGCAACATGTTTGCCGAGGGAATCCCGGTCCGATGGAACGACTTCTCGCAGTCGGCCGTCGAAGGTCCGCGCATATTTCCTTCCATGTAGGCCAGCCCGGGACAGCGCGTGCACGTCCCGACATGGCTGCAACCGGAGCAGACCGGAAGATCCCGGGCCTGAATCGAGCGAACCTCATTGAGTTCCGAGGAGTGGCGCCAGATATCGATGAATTTTTGCCGCCGCACGTTTCCGCTGGGGAGAGGAAACTGCACGCAGGGAAAAACATCTCCGTAAGGAGAAATGTAAGCCAGAGTGTGACCCGCGCTGCAGGGATACTCTTCCATTGCGTCTTCGGCGGGAACCGGAGGGGGCGCGCAGAATTCTTCTACATTTCCCACCAGGCTTTCGTTATGAAATACCTCACTCAGTTCCGCGCCCGGAATACGCAGGTTCAGGATTGATCTGTCGCCGTCCATTTTCGGCGTAATGGTGGGATCCAGAGTGTAAGCGACACCCAAATCGCGAGCCAAAGCCTGCACTCCAGCACTGTCGCCCACATTTGTCTTCATCAGTACGTTGGCGATTACGACCCGGAGGCCTTGTCCGGTGAGAAAGCGGATCGCCTCCACGCTTCGGCGGAGCGAGCCAGGAAGTTTCGTGATGGCGTCGTGAACCTGTGGACGGTGCGAATAAATGCTGACCTGCAACT
>DATMOP010000071.1:0-3543 GCA_035568115.1 Candidatus Acidiferrum sp. | reverse complement strand
GGCTGCTCAGAAACCGCCAGGCGATACGCCATTTCCAGCATGGCTTCAGTCGAGCCGGTTTCGTCCGAATGCAGAGCAGCGTTGAAGTAGTAGATGGGCCGGGCGGTCTGGATCAGACGATCGGCGGCAGCTGGATCAGTGCGACGGGGATCGGCAAGGGCAGCGGTCGCGGCTTTCAAGCGATCGAGATCGCGGATGCCCGCTTCATCCGCCACCGCGACCATCAGGATGTCGCGCCCTTCTTCACTGCGTCCGATGGTGAATACGCGCACTCGCGGTGACGCGGCAGCCAGAGCGCGGCAGTAAGCGTAAGCTTTTGCGCTGTCCACGAACTCGCCCGGAGCGCCCGCGATTCGTCCCAGAAAGCCAAGTGGAGAGGGCACTGTCGAGGACTTGGGCAGGTACGCTACCCACGGCGAGAGGAATTGCTTGTCCCCCGTGGCTGCGGCAATCGCTTCAATCGAACCGGGCTCGGGAATGTCAGGAGACGTCGAGGCCTGAGTCTGGGCTACGGCGGTTACCGCCTGCAACAGAGAAAGGATAAGAATGAGCGACCGGATCATGCGAGCCTCCGCCCTCGTGATGGTTCAAGCACGCACGCTTTGGTCGAGGGCGCGAGGGGAGTTTACTACGGCGATGTAAGCAGCGGAAAAGCGAGCAATGCCGCAGAGGGTTGCTGAGATTTCTCCGGTAGACCCGCGTTGCGATCTACCGTGCGCGCGGCCTCTTCAAAGTCGGCGAAGGCTCAATTTCCAGTATGAGTGATGCGCCAGATGGAGTTCGAGGCATCATCGGTTACCAGCAACGACCCATCGGGAGCGACGGCCACCCCAACCGGACGTCCCCAGACATCCCCGTTGTCGACCACAAATCCGGTCATGAAATCCTCGTACTCGCCGGTGGCATGTCCGGTCTGGTGCAGGGGTACCCGGATCAATTCATAACCGACCCGGGCCGACCTGTTCCACGAACCATGTTCCGAGGCAAAAAGGTCGCCGTGATATTCGGCAGGGAACTGCTTGCCATCGTAAAACGTGATCCCCAGAGAAGCATTGTGCGGATTCAGGATCACATCCGGTGTAAGGACCTTGTCTTTCAGTTCGGGATGTTTCCCCGCATGCCTGGGATCCTGATGTCCGCCCATGTACCACCACGGCCAGCCGTAGAAGCCGCCGTCCTGGACGTGGGTGATGTAGTCGGGGACAAGGTTGTCGCCCAGCCCGTCGCGTTCGTTCACCGAACACCATATCTCCCCGGTCATGGGATTCAGGCCAAGGCCGACGCAATTGCGAATTCCGTAGGCATAAACCCGCATTCCTGAACCGTCCGGGTTGAATTCCAGAACGTCAGCGCGATTCTTTTCTGCAGGAGTCGTGTCGGGATCGTCGACGTTCGAAGCCGATCCGACGGAGACATACATTTTCTTGCCATCAGGAGAGAACACAACGTCACGCGTCGAGTGGCCTTCCCCGGAGGGCAGGTCGGCAATATGTTCCGCGGCGCCGCGCGCCTGCAAGTCGCCATTCTGATAAGGGAAGCGGACCACTGCATCGGTGTCGCCCACATAGATCCACTGCGGATTCGGCCCGGGCGGATAGAAGTTGATGCCGAACGGACGATTCAAGCCGCTGGCGAAAACTGCCATCTGCTGCGGCTTGCCGTTTTGGGTAATACCCCGGAACACCAGAATGTCGCCATCGTTTCTGGTCTCGGCCACGAAAAAATCGCCATTGGGAGCGGTGCGAATAATCCGCGGAACGTCGAGGCTGGACGCATACTGTTCCACCTTAAATCCGGCGGGAACCTGTGGCCATGCGCCCTCCGGGCGGGCAACGGTCTTAGGCCCATTGCCGGCCGACGGGGTCGCGAAAGGGGCGGGAAGGTCGTTGAGAGTGATCTTGCGAGTCTGTCCCGGCTTCTCGAAGCGATAGTCGGTGAATGGCGGTCGAGGCGGCGGCAGGTTGACGGCTGAGGCCTTTTCCGAAGCAGCGGGACGATTTGCCTTGGCAGCCTGGGGTGTGCCGAGGACTTTGGCATAGTTGACGATCAGCCATCGTTGCCGCGCCGGGAGTGCGGCCCATGACGGCATGCCGTTGTTTATGTCGCCTTTGGTGATGAACCAGAACAGCTCGCCCGAACTGGCGGCTTTGATCTTGTCCTGCGCCAGCCGCGGAATGTTCCCGGAGCCCTCGCCATTATCGCCGTGGCAGCGGGCGCACCGCAGATGGTAAAGCGGCTGACCGGCCGCCGGCGGCTGGCCCGCATAGGGATTTTTCATTTGTTTGGCCGAATCCGGGGCGTTATGAAAATTGGCGTTCTGAGCCCATGCACAGGGGACTAAAAAAATGGCGGTAACGGCAAATATTGCAAGTGAACTTTCCACGAATGAACTTTGAACCGTGCGCTTGCTGGCTTTCAAAAAATCTCCTCTCCCCGGCAAGGCGGGCCGCAGAACCAGGACCAACCCGAATATTCAAATATCCTTTTATTTAATCACAACCCAATCGAGTTCGTATGAACCCTCAAGCAGAAGCTGGCGGGGAATCCGTGGCGGAATGCGTATGAGATCTCAGTGGATACCTTGCGCTGGACCCCGCCCTGGATCATCACTGCGGATGTTCAATGATCGGCGCGGTGATTGATCCACTCGGTGAAGTTCGATCGGAACAGGCGATCAACGTCGCGCTTAATATCCAGCCGGGTCACGCGGCGGCCGTCCCGGTCAAGCGCGTTATAAGTTGAAGTCAGAATAGGGATGAGGGTCGCTCGTGTGTTTCGCCACTTGTAGATTAGCTGTTCCAGAACCCGTGCGTCGGAGTGTTGCGGGATGAAACCGGTTCCGAGCATTTCGATTCGCTCTCGCGTGATCTCCTCCACGATCGACGGATTGTTCAAAAACCACCAGCACCCGAAGGGCATCAGGTTATTGAACTTTCGCGCATACACGCAGAGTTCGTGCTGATTTTCGCGGCTGAGAACGCTCACCAGAAAGCGGTTGTTGGGAAAGTCCCGGCATATATTTTCCAGCGAACGAAGATCGGCTCTTCCCACGCCGTCGCCGCCCAATCGGAGTCGCGGATTCACCTGGCGGCGCACTCCGATCATGAGAGACAAGGGCAAGCCTAATTCGCGGCACGAGGGCAACACCGCTTCTTTCAGTATCTTGCTTCGGAGCGTATTCTCGGGAAACTGAAACGTATCCGGCAGGGAGACCGCCATATACACAGGCCGCATACGCGCGTACCAGTCAGCGATAAATCGGCGAATCTCGCCGATGGACTTTCCGGAAGCCTGATCGTCAACCTCATAACCCTGACTGGCCAGCAGTTGCCACGGGTCAGACCAGTCGCGCAGCAACCGGTCCAGGCGCAAGACGGCCTGAAAGTGCGAATGCCGCTGCACGCCGTTCATCCAGAACGGAAGTTCTTCGACGTCGAGTGGGTCATTGGTCATGACCACCGAACTCGCTCCCGCCATTTCCAGGACTCTCAAGACATGTTCTTCCGCGCTTTGAGAATTGAAGAACGAACGTGCCTCGGAAAG
>DATMOP010000070.1:0-2427 GCA_035568115.1 Candidatus Acidiferrum sp. | reverse complement strand
CACGCGGCTTGGGGGCATTACCGAATGCTGGCGGGTCGCGGACCTGGCGCGCGCTCACCGGCTGCCGGTAGCTCCGCATGCCGGAGATATGACGCAGGTTCATCTGCAACTTGCGCTGGCACACCCGGACTGCGTCACCCTCGAGTACATCCCGTGGACGCTGGAGTGTTTCGTCGAGCCGGTAGTGGTCGCCGACGGACGATTTGTAGCACCTCAACTTCCTGGCGCTGGAACCGAATTGCGCGCCGATGCGGTGGAGCGCTTCGGAGTAATCCGTTGAATATCTTCTGGCTGGGAGTGGCTGTCGCCGGAATATTGAACGGGACTTTCGCCGTGCCCCTGAAAAGAGCGCGCGCCTGGAAGTTTGAGCACATCTGGGGCGTTTTTTCATTGCTTGCGATGGTGGTCATCCCCTGGTCAGCCGTGGTATGGGCAGTTCCCGGATGGCGCGGAATTCTGGCTACTGTTCCCGGCCCGGCACTCGGTTCTTTGATCTTGTTAGGTCTCCTTTGGGGGGTAGCTTCCCTGCTTTACGGTCTGGCCATCGATCTGCTTGGCATCGCGCTGGGCTTCGCCATCCAACTCGGCCTTTCGATCGTAGCCGGTTCGTTGGTGCCCTTCGCCTTGATCCGCGGTTTTTCCGCGCGCACTCTCTCTGACGCCGCATTTTTGGCGGGCGTAGGGCTGATGGTCGTCGGCGTCGTGGTTTGCGCCCGCGCAGGCAGAAGCACGGAGAGCGTTTCCGTCAGCAGCGCGCGTTTTCGAAAGGGACTGGTGATTGCGGTGCTCGGAGGCCTCGGTTCTCCGCTATTGAATTTCGGTATTCAGTATGGCATTTCTCTGCTGCCGAACAGCGCCGAGGGCGCCAGCTTGGGACAGTGGGTGATCTGGAGCGTTTTCCTTTCGGCCGCTGCGGTCTCGCAGGCGGGGTTCTGTTTTTACCGCATCGCTGTCACGAAACAAATGTATCTGTTTCATGCCCCGGGGTGGGGTCACGATTTCGTCCTGGTTGTTGGGATGAGTGTCCTATGGGCGGTGAGCATTTTCCTGTATGGAGTGAGTGCGGCAGACCTGGGACGGTTAGGAACGAGTTTCGGATGGCCTGTTTTCATCGGCCTCATCGCGATCACGGCTAGCGCCTGGGGTGTCGTGTTAGGGGAATGGAAGAACCGGCCGAGAAGCAGGCTTCGCCAGATGATCGGTGGTTGCGCCATTCTGATTACCGCCGCATTCATCATTGGCCAAGCCCGAGCCAACTGGTGAGCGGCGGATTCTTGTTTTTGAAGTGCGCGACACCAACCGCTCAAGCCCAATGCAGAACAATGTCGCGTTCATTAGCAAGAGAAGCAAAAGGGGGACCAACAGATGATGCTCGACGTCGCTAACCTCACCGATATCTCACCCGCATCTTTGCAGCCCGAAGTCTCGCCGTCACGCGGCATTCGCCGCATCGCGCTGATCTACGATGCCAAACTGCCGTTTGACCGTAATGTGATGAGCGGCGTAGCCAGCTATGTACGGGAAAGCGGGAACTTCAACATCTACATCGAGGAAAATCCTGTCAGCAGCCGGAAGCTTCCTTACCTGAAGTCGTGGCATGGTGACGGGATTCTGGCCGATTTTGATGATCCCGGAGTAGCAGCTGCCGCCTCCCGTTCTGGCGTGCCGGTAGTCGGATTCGGCTGTAGTTGGCATTCCAGGAATTTGTCCGTCCCATATTTTTATAGTAATCAGTCCGCAGTGGCGGAAATGGCAGCCGACCACCTGCTCGAACGCGGCTTTCAGCATTTCGCCTTCTGCGGCCTTTCGCCCAGTCCGATGAACCGTTGGTCCGAAGAACGCCAGAAAGCCTTCGTCACCCGGCTGCAATCACGGGGAATTGACTGCCACGTGTATCAAGATTCATCAAGGACGCCCCGGCATTGGGACTCAGTACTGAATTCCGTGGGTTCGTGGGTGAAATCTCTACCTAAGCCGGTCGGCATTCTGGCAGCGAATGACAAACGAGCTCGGGATATCCTGGAAGCATGCCAACTTCAGCAGCTTCGCGTTCCGGATGACGTGGGTGTGATCGGCGTGGACAACGATGAGTTGTTCCGTGAATTGAGCCATCCCCAACTGACCAGCGTCGAACAGGATGCCAAACGCATCGGTTACGAAGCCATTGCTCTGCTCGACCGGATGATGACCGGCGACTTGCCCACACACAGACATTTCATAGTTGCCCCAATCGGTGTGAGGGTGCGCCGTTCGACAGATGTTCTCGCTAGTGATGATCGCCTGGTGGCGAAAACACTGACAGTGATCAAGTCCGACGCTTCCGACGGGATTAGCGTCCGGGATATTGTCAATTCTTTGGCGATTTCCCGGTCCAGTCTTGAGGCCCACTTCAAGGCGGCAACCGGTTGTACAATTCACGCCACCATC
>DATMOP010000069.1:0-80537 GCA_035568115.1 Candidatus Acidiferrum sp. | reverse complement strand
GAAAAATCTATATGTGGTCTTCGTATGCTTCGACGATCCTGGGAAGGTGCGCGCCCGCATGTCGCGCCGCGAAGACATCTACGACGACGATCAGGTCGAAATCATGCTCGACACCTTTCACGACCGCCGACGGGCCTACGCGTTCCAGACCACGCCGCTGGCCGTGCAATGGGATGCCATTTGGACCGAGGCGTCGCGCTCCGAGGTCAGCGGAAATTGGGACACCTCGTTTGACACGGTGTGGAATTCACGGGGCAAAGTGACGAGCCAGGGTTTCGTCGTGTGGATGGCAATCCCTTTCAAGAGCCTGCGATTTCCGCCGACGAAGCAGCAGGAGTGGGGAATCATTCTGTATCGCGGCATCCATCGCCTGAATGAAGATTCCTTCTGGCCGCAAATTTCGCGAAGGATCCAGGGCCGGCTCGGTCAGGCGGCAACTCTGTACGGCCTGGAGGGAATTTCTCCCGGGCACAGCATTGACCTGATTCCTTACGGCTTGCTACGCGGGTTTCGGGCGCTCGACACGCGCGATCCAGCGAATCCTTATTTTCAGCATGCCGAGGTGCAGGGCCAGCCGGGCATGGACGCGAAGTTTGTGATCCATGACCACTTCGTCGTCGACATGACGGCGAACCCGGATTTCAGCCAGGTTGAGTCGGAGGATCCGCTGATCACGGTCAACCAGCGCTATGCCGTTTATTTTCCGGAAAAGCGCCCGTTCTTTCTGGAGAACGAAGATTTCTTCCGCACCCCGATGGACTTGCTGTTTACGCGCAGCATCGCCGATCCTTCGGCGGGAATCCGCCTGACCGGAAAAGATGGACCGTACTCGGTCGGGCTGCTGGCCGCCGATGACCGCAGCCCCGGGCTTGCCGTGCCCGATTACAGCCCGTACTCCGGCATTCGTTCCTACTTCACGATCGCGCGCGTGAGCCGCGACATTTTCCGGCAGTCGAGCGTCGGCGCTGTCTACACCGACTGGGAGTGTCCGGCCACGGGCGAATTCAATCGCATTGGCGGGGTCGACACGCACCTGACTCTCAACTCTACGTGGACGCTTGAGGGCCAGGCCGTCGCCACGTCCAGCAACCTGAACCTGAACTGCGAAGCGAATCTTTACCCGTTCAGTTCGGGCAACGCGGGCCACGGCAGCTACTACGCCGGTCCGGCCGAGACAGTGCAGCTGCAGCGCCAGGGATTGCACTTCGGTTACGAGGGAACTTACAACGACATCACTCCCGGGTTCGTTACGATTCCTGGGTTCATCAACCGTGCCGACATTCGCGAAACTAAGCAGGAAGCTCGCTACCGCTTTCGTCCCAAGAAAGGCTGGATCGTCGCCTGGGGTCCGTCGCTCAATGTGCGCTACGACTTTGACCACACCGGCTTGCGCCTCGACACCGACTACGCTCCCTACTTCGTGATTCAAGGACGAGGGCAGACCGTTCTGTATCTGAGACCTTACCAGGAAACGCGGGAGCGGCTGCGCCCGCAGGATTTCTGTTTCTACGGGTACACGGTGTATTGCGCTCCGACTAGCCTTGGTAACCAGGACTATCACCAACACACCAGCGGCGCCACCTTTCAGACCGGATACTTCAAAATGGCGACGCTGGCGGCGAGTTATTACTGGGGCGATGGGGTGAACTTTGTTGCCTTGCCGGACGTGCCACCGGCTCCTCTCACGCCCTACAACCAGCCGTTCGTGGCGCGGGAGGACACGGCCGCGGCGTCCTTGATTCTTCGCCCGATGAAGCCGCTGAAGATTGAGAACACTTATCTGTTCGAACGGCTGCGTGCGACAGATAGCGCCTATGTTTTCGAGCGGGCGCAATTTCCTGGTGCCGGCCGCGGAATTTTCAACGATCACATACTGCGCAGCAAGTGGAACTGGCAGTTCACGCCGCAGCTTTCGATGCGGGTCATCCTGCAATACAATTCGCTGCTGGCTGGGACTCCGGGCGTGGGGTCGCCGTACACTTACCTGCCGACCCAGAAGCAGTTCAACGCCGACTTTCTCGTCACCTATCTTGTGCATCCTGGTACAGCGATCTACGTCGGCTACAACAGCGACCTGCAGAATCTGGACGTGGTCCCGGGGGTGGGCGTGTTCCAAACGCCGAGAGGTTACATCAACGACAGCCGCCAGTTTTTCGTGAAGGTCAGCTACTTGTTTCGATTCTGACGGAAGATGTCAGCTCTCAGCTGTCAGCTTTCAGTCCGGAAACGGCTGATTCGGTTGTCTTTGCTGATCGCTGACTGCGGATGGCTGAGAGCTGCTCAGCATTGCCGAATCCTGTGGATATCCGGTAGAATCTAATGATTCGAATCGAGTTTAGGAAGTAGGGGTAAGCCTATTATGAAAGCAGCTATTCATCCTGCATACAATGAAGTGCGCGTGCATTGCGCGTGCGGCAATACATTTATGACGCGCTCGACCCATAAGGGCGACATCGGTGTAGAAATTTGCTCGGCGTGCCATCCGTTCTTCACCGGCAAGCAGAAGCTGATGGACACCGCCGGCCGCGTGGAGCGCTTCCGCCGCAAGTATGCCAAGGCCGAGCCGGCAAAGAAGTAAGTTTCGCCACGGATTCGCACGGATAGATCGGAAAATTGAGCCCTCGCTCTGGCGGGGGCTTTGTTTTGTGCCCGCAGGTAGAATAGTCAAGTGAAGAAATTCTGGGACAACTCGTGTGGGGCGGACGCATGTGGCACGGGCGCGCCTTCGGCAAGCTCAGGGCAGGGTCTCGCCCGCGGACTGCCGGTAACCGAGCCGAGGCCCCTGAAGCCCGTCCCCGCAAGCCTGACGATCGGCGGCGTCACCATTTCTCCCGCGACCGTGCTTGCGCCTATGGCCGGTGTTACGGACACGGTGTTCCGGCGCTTCATCCGCAACCTGGGCGGATGCGGGTTGATCATGACCGAGTTCACCTCGGCCGACGGCGTGTTGCGCAAGAAGGATCAGAAGGCCAAACGCTATCTCCACTTCTACGAAGACGAGCATCCGATTTCGGCGCAGCTTTTTGGCAGCGATCCCCACGTGATGGCGGAGGCGGCGCGCATGGTCGAAGGCCTGGGCTTCGACATCGTCGATTTGAACCTGGGTTGTCCGGCAAAGAAAGTCGTAAAGTGCAACGGAGGCTCGGGCCTATTACGCGACTTGCCGGCAATTGGAAAGATCTTCGAAGCCGTTCGTGCCGCTGTGACAATTCCCTTCACCGTGAAGTTCCGCGCCGGGTGGAGTGACGACGAGATCGTCTGTGTCGAACTAGCGCGCATGGCGGAATCGTGTGGCCTGGCGGCGGTCGCGCTGCACGCGCGGACCCGTGAGCAGGGTTACAGCGGCCAGGCGCGCTGGGAATGGATTGCGGCAATAAAAGATGCGGTGAAAATTCCCGTAATCGGTAACGGCGACATCCGTACGCCTGAGGACGCCTGCGCCATGGTCACGCAAACGGGATGTGATGCGGTGATGATCGGCCGGACAGCGCCGTCGAATCCTTGGATCTTCCGCCAGATTCAGCAGTATTGTGCGGGGATGGAAAATGCTTATGTGGGCACGGCCTTGGAGCCCGGCAATGTCCACGTGGGGACAGCCGCCCTCGGCTGTCCGGTCGAGCGAAGCTCGACTGGTTTTGATGTCGGCAGCGGAGTTGATGGACAGAAATCGGGCCTTCCGCCCGACGGACAGCCGAGGGCGGCTGTCCCCACATGGCCGTTGCCGAAAACCTCGGCAGCTAGCCCCTACGACGAGCCCAGTGAGGCCGACCGCTACGAGATGATCCGTACCTACTTCCAGATGCTGATCGAAGAAGAACTCCCCGACGCCGTCGGCAAGATGAAGCAGTTCGCCTCCTGGTTTACCCACGGCGTCCCCGGGGGAGCGGCGCTGCGCAAGGCGATTTACGAATCGAAGAGCGCGGTAGAAATCCTCGCGCGGGTGGAGGAGTTTTTCGAGGCGAGATTGTGTGGCGTGGGCGCCGTCGCCCGCTAGATCGCTAAACTCCCCTAACCACCATCTTCCCCAAATCATCTCTCTCCACATAAGCCCATGGCACCTTCGCGTCATGAGTGAAGACCGTCAGCCATTTCTCCGCAATCGACTTCACGTAGTACTGCTTCTTGCTCTCGATGGTTTGCAGCGGGTAGAGGTCGAAACTCATGCCCCAAGTTAGGTCGATGTGCGCCGTAGTGGGAATGAGGTCCGAAATATAGCAGGCGGTACGGCCTCCACTCTCGACGATCACGGCTTGCATGTACGCGGTGTGGCCGGGAAAAGTCTTCACGGAGATGCCGGGGACGATCTCTTCGCCACCTTTCAGCAGCGTCATCTGGCCGCTCTGGACGAGGGGGTCGTAGTTGTCGGGAATGTAGCTGATGGCGTCGCGATCGCTCGGGCGCCGCGCATATTGCCACTCGCCTTCCGGCGCATAATATTTCGCCCGCGGAAATGTCGGGACGATCTTGCCGTCTTTGCGCAGAGTATTCCAGCCGCAGTGGTCGAAATGAAGATGTGTGTTGATGACGATATCGATCTCGTTGGGCGCTACCCCGCCAGCTGCAAGATTCGCCAGCAACTGCGCGGGCTGCCCGTAGAACTTGACCATGCGCTCCGAGAGTTTATTGCCCATGCCGGTTTCCACCAGCACAGTTTGTCTCCCGGTGCGGATGAGCAGCGAGTTCAGTCCCGCCTGAACGTAGTTCTTTTCGTCGGCCGCAGCTTTGCGTGACCACATGATCTTAGGCACGACGCCGAAAAAGGCGCCGCCGTCGAGCGGGTACGTTCCATCGGAAAAGATGCTGAGTTCAAAGTCGCCGAGTGTGAGGCTGGGCATGAAGCTAGTGTGCCACAGGCGGGAAAAATCATGGCCACGGATTTGCACGGATCGCCACGGATTTTTCTGATGTCTTAGATTTATCCGTGAGAACCCGTGAAATCCGTGGCCCACTTTTTTACCGCTTTGCTTTCACCGGCTCTTTCTCTCCGACGCGTTTGCTGATTTCGACCTTCATCTTGCCGGCTTTCTTGTCAGCATCGACGATCACGTGGTCGCCGTGCAGGATCTCGCCATCCAAAATCTTCAGCGCCAGCGGATCCTGCACCAGCTTCTGAATCGCGCGCTTCAGGGGACGCGCTCCGAAGTTCGCATCATAGCCCTGAGTGAAGAGCATATCTTTGGCAGCGTCGGTAAGCTCGATCGAGATCTTGCGATCAGCCAGCAGACGGCGCACATCTTCGAGGCGCAGCTCGATGATCTTGACCAGCTGTTCCTTGCCGAGCGGGCTGAAGATGATGATGTCATCGACGCGGTTCAGGAATTCGGGCCGGAAATGGCCGTGCAGAGCGTTCATCACCTGCTCACTCGCTTTCTCAAAGTCTTCCGGTGTTCGCAGGCTTTCGGCTTGCAAATAACTAGAACCGAGATTCGAAGTCATGATCAGAATCGTATTCTTGAAGTCCACGACGCGGCCCTTGCCGTCGGTGAGACGGCCGTCGTCCATCATCTGCAGCAGGACGTTGAAAACATCCGGATGTGCCTTCTCGATTTCGTCGAACAGCACAACAGCGTACGGACGGCGGCGGACCTGCTCGGTGAGTTGGCCTCCCTCTTCATAACCAACGTAGCCCGGAGGCGCGCCGATTAAGCGCGCGACCGAGTGCTTCTCCATGTATTCGGACATGTCAATGCGCAGCAGGGCGCGCTCGTCATCGAAAAGGAACTCAGCCAAAGCACGGGCCAGTTCGGTCTTGCCGACACCAGTCGGGCCCAGAAAAATGAAGGAACCGATGGGGCGCTTGGGATCGCTGAGCCCCGCGCGCGAGCGGCGAAGGGCATTGGCCACGCGCTCCAGCGCCTGATCCTGGCCGACGACCCGCATCCGCAGGCGCTCTTCCATGGTGACCAGCTTCTTCACTTCGCCTTCGAGCATTTTCGAGACAGGGATGCCGGTCCACTTGGAGACGATGCGGGCGATATCTTCCTCGTCCACTTCCTCTTTGAGCATGCGCGGCGCACCCGTGCCTTTGCCGTCGATTTTGGCGGTTAGCTGGTTTAACTCTTCTTCGGCTTGGCGCAACAACCCATAGCGGATTTCGGCGACACGCTGCAGGTTACCTTTGCGCTCTTCGGCCTGCTCCTCGATCTTGAGCTTCTCGATTTTCTCTTTGAGCTCACGGGAGCGGGCGATGAGATCCTTTTCCTTTTTCCAATTGGCCTTGAGGGCGTTGGACTTCTCACGGATCCCGGCCAGCTCCTTTTCGATGACAGCAAGCCGCTCCCTGGAGTTGGGATCATCTTCTTTCTTCAGCGCCTGCTTTTCGATTTCGAGCTGCGTGGCCCGGCGCTCGAGCTGATCGATTTCGGTGGGAAGAGAATCGATCTGGATGCGAATCGAGGCGGCGGCTTCGTCGACGAGGTCGATGGCCTTGTCGGGCAGGAAGCGGTCTGAGATGTAGCGATGCGAAAGCGTGGCGGCAGCGACGATGGCGGAATCTTTTATACGAACCCCGTGATGCACCTCGTAGCGCTCTTTTAGGCCGCGAAGAATGGCGATGGTGTCCTCGACATTGGGCTCGCCGACGAAAACAATCTGGAAGCGGCGTTCGAGAGCAGCGTCTTTCTCAATGTACTTGCGATACTCGTTGAGCGTCGTGGCGCCAATGGCGCGCAGCTCGCCGCGGGCGAGCGCGGGCTTGAGCATGTTGGAGGCGTCTATAGCGCCTTCAGCCGCTCCGGCGCCGACCAGGGTGTGAAGCTCGTCGATGAAGAGGATGACCCGGCCCTGGGAGTCTTCAATTTCCTTTAACACGGCCTTGAGGCGGTCTTCAAATTCGCCGCGATACTTTGCTCCGGCCAGCATAGCCCCGAGATCGAGTGCGACCACGCGTTTGTTCTTGAGCACTTCCGGCACGTCGCCGGAAATAATGCGCTGGGCGAGGCCTTCGACGATGGCGGTCTTGCCCACGCCGGGTTCGCCGATGAGCACTGGATTGTTCTTCGTGCGACGAGACAGAACCTGGACCACGCGGCGGATTTCTTCGTCGCGTCCGATGACAGGATCCAGCTTGCCGCGGCGCGCCTGCTCCGTCAGATCACGGGCGTAGCGCGCAAGCGCCTGATACTTGGCTTCGGGATTCTGGTCGGTCACTTTCTGTGATCCTCGGACTGCGGTCAGGGCCTTCAGGATGGCAGCGTGAATGGCTCCGTGGCGGGCGAGGATTTGCTGTGCCGCGTCCTGCTTGAGGTGCGTGATGGCGAGCAGCAGGTGCTCCGTGGAGACGTATTCGTCCTTGAAGTTGGCGGCTTCCTTGAAGGCCTGCTCGAGCAGCTTGTTGGCGGCGTTGGATAGCGTGGCCTGCGCCGCTTCTCCGGAGACTTTGGGGAACTTCCCAATCTCGCCATAGAGATCGCTAAGAACTGCCTGCGGGCCGATGCCGATTTTTTCCAGTACGGGCGGAACGATGCCCTCTTTATCTTCAAGCAGGGCGGCGAGCAGGTGGACGGGCAGTAGCTCGGGATTGCCGTGCTCGGAGGCGAGGTCGTTTGCGCGTTGAACGGCTTCCTGCGCCTTTACGGTGAATTTGTCCCAACGGATAGCCATAATGAACTCCAGTTTCTACTTTGCGCTTTCCAGTTGCAGCATGTGGCGGCGGGGACGCCGGTGCTACAACAAAAAACGGGAGGCGCTCAATCAAGCCGCCTCCCGTCGATTGTAGACCGTCGAGCTTCGCTCGACTGGACAGCCGAGGGCGGCTGTCCCCACATTAGAATTTGCAGCTTACGCGGCCTTGCTGGGGCCCTTCGCTTCGAGAGTCTTCTCGGTGCCCACATTGACCTTGATCTGTTTAGGTTTGGCTTCGGCCTTCTTGGGTAGAGTGATCTTCAGCACGCCCTTGTCGTAGGTTGCCGAAACCTTCTCGGAGTCCACGGTGGAGGGGAGAGTGAAGGTGCGGGTGAAGCTGCCATACTGGCGCTCCACACGACGGTAGTTCTCTTCTTTCTCCTCCTTCTCGATCTTGCGCTCGCCGTGCACGGTCAGAGTGTTGTTTTCGAGGCGCACGTCGATGTCTTTCTCGTCGATTCCCGGCACTTCGATCTTCAACGTAACGGTGTGCTCGTCTTCGTAGACGTCGACGGCGGGGGCAAAGCTCGAGGTGGTCAAGGATTCATCCTGGCCAGCGGGGGCATAGGACTCGCGGAATACGCGATTGATGCGGTCCTGCAGGGTGGCAAACTCACGGAAAGGCTCAAAACGGGTAAGTACGGTCATCGGTAAATCCTCCTTCTAAGAATGTTTGGCTCGAATTTGGGTGAGAAGTCCACCTCTGACACTGAAGTGGGCTTCACGCACTACATTCGATGCCGCAGTTATTATAAAAGAAGCATAAAATATGAGTGTATCATTGTCAAGTCAAATATGATAATTATTTTCATGCAGTTACAGAAGCTATGACGCACTTCAGATAGGCAGTTTCAGGCACATTCAGAAGGATTGGGTGGTCCTTCGCCTGTCCGCGGACCTCGGCGAGACGCAGAGTGCGGTGAGCGTCTCGGGCTGCCTCAGCCAGCATTTGCATAAAATCGGCTTGGTTAACGTGGTAAGAGCAAGAACAAGTAACCAGAATGCCACCGGCCCGAAGCATCTTCAGAGCGCGAAGGTTGAGTTCCTTGTACCCGCGGAGCGCGGCATCAAGGTCGCGCTTGCTCTTGGCGAAGGCGGGCGGATCGAGCACGATGGTGTCGTAGCGCTGGCCGGAGGAAGCATAGTCCTTGAGCAAGTCGAAGGCATTGGCTTCGATCCATTCGATCTCAGGTTGGTCCTTGTCGCGGGGGTTGAGCATGGCGTTCCGTTCAGCGACTTCGAGCGCGGGCCGGGAGCTGTCGACGGCGGCGATGCCGGAACAACGCGCAGCCAGATGCAGGGCAAAGCCGCCCTGGTAGCAGAACATGTCGAGAGCTTCGCCGTGGGCATACTGCGCCGCGGCGGCGTAATTCTCGCGCTGGTCGAGGAAAGCTCCAGTCTTCTGGCCCTCGAGCGCGTCGAAGTGGAACTGGACGCCGTTCATAGTGATGATCGTGGACCCCTTTTCCCCGAGGAGCAGGCCGGATGAGCGCGGTGGCAGCTCTTCGAGTTGGCGGACCCGCGGGTCCACGCGCTCAACGATGGAAGCGGGATGAAGCCGCTCGGTCAGCTCCGAAATCAGAGCTTCACGCACGATCTCGGCATCCATCGCCTGGGTGAGAACCTGTATCGAAAGAATATCGTTGTAGCGGTCAACGATCAGGCCTGGCAGGAAATCGGCTTCGCTGAAGACCACGCGGTAGGCGTTCGTGTCGTGAATTATCGGCTCCCGATAAGTGATGGCATCGCCGATGCGCCGGCGAAGCAGCGCCGGAAGGTCGGGGACAGGCTGGCGCGAGATCAGGCGGATCGCGATCTGAGATGAACTTGAATAAAGCGCGCAGCCGAGAGGTTGGCCTCGGTGATCCAAAACCGCGACTAGTGAGCCCGCTGAAACGCCGTCGGCCGAAATCATATCGGACCGGTAGACCCAGACGTGACCATCTTTCAGGCGGGATGCGCCGCGCGGGGAAACCTTAACTATAGGGAGCCCGGAATCAGGAGCCGGTGGCTTTCGAAGCATGCTCCGATGTTAACCGACAACCCCCACGAGAACATGCACCGCTGTTGCGAAGTCCCTACGGCCGAGCCTTGTGCAGCAGGAAAATCATCTGCTCGGCGCTGTTGTCCAGGGAAGTTTTTGCGAACGAACCGTATTCCGCGACTGGCTCCAGGCCAGCCAGTAGAAAGAGCGCCCGCAAATGCGGGTACGTGAAATAGGACAACTTAACGGCCTCAGTTTCCTCCAGGATCAACTCGCCGGCGTGATATGTGCGATAGATGAACGTGAAGTAGAAAATTTGATTGATCTTGTCGACCGATTCCTTTCTGAAGTAGCGGCGCACGACTTTCGCGGAATCGGGGCCCTGACTCCACTCGAACTCCAAGACTTCCTCGCCCATTCTCGCGGCAATCACGTCAAATTTCGGATAAAAGACATCGAACGCAAGGACTCCGTCCTCGTTTAGGTGCGATACGGCAGTGGTGAGAGCGCTCACCTGGTCTTCGACCGTATGCATATGCTGCATTGGGCGAAAGGGAATGATCACGAGCGGAAAGCGTGCGCCCAGGCGAAAGTCGCGCATGTCGCCTTCGTGGAGCGTGACCTTCCGGCGTACGTCCTGCGGTTCCCGAGCCAGACTATTCTCCAGAATCTTGAGCATAGGCAGGGAGTTGTCCACGCCGTGGATCTCGGTTCCGTTGCGAGCGATGGGCAGAAGAACCCGCCCGGTGCCGCAGGCCACTTCGAGGATCGGACCACCAGTTTGTTCCGCGAGCTCGACGTAAAAGGGCAGGTCCACCAAGTCTTGCTTGGCGGCGTATGCGCCATCGTAGTATTTGGCGGTAACGCTGTAGGACTCGACCGCTGGGCGCATTCGTGCTCTCTCCGAGGAACAGAAATCTTAAACTAGAGGAAAGAATATTTCGACTGAAGCAGTAGATTCCGAGGCGGTGAATTTTGCTAGCTTGCGGCGTGCTGGGGAGGAACAGCGGCGGTCTCCGATTTAGCCGAGGCGCGAGACTTCAGTTCGTACTGTGCGGCCTCCAGGTCGACGTGAAGGGAATCCAACGCGGTCATGGGCACCTCAGTGCCCCAGGTCTCCATCTCGCGTTCTGTCCAACTTCCGTTGAGGCGGATGGCGCCGGTGATATCTTCCGGGAAGGCATGCCGGAAATCACCTTCGCGAATCAGGATATCGCCCACAAGCCGGCCAGTGTGCATGTCGAAAACGCGGCGGGTAGCCTGGCCCGCGGCATTGCTCATGCACAGAAAAACCTCGCCAGCCTCGGCAAACTCCTGACGGTAGTACCAGGCCTGAGGCGCGTCGATCTTGGGATGATGGCGGCGTGAACGCTTGTGCTCGGGCTCCAAAGCCTGCATTTCGTGGGCGGGATTGAAATAGAGGACGCGCTGGCAGGAATCGCAGACCACGATCTGCTGTCCCGTACGCACATCGTTGTAGGTCTGCGGCCGCAACATGACCTGGCAACCCATGCACTTGTGATCGAGCACTTCTGAAATGCCGCTGCCGCGAAACTTGGACACCCGCTCGTAGTGGCGCAACAGGTCTTCATTGACGCCCGCCCGCATCTGATCGCGCTTGGCGCGCCACTCTGCCAGCTGCTTCTCGTCCTCAGCCGTCCGCTGGCGGGCTTCAATTTTCTCTTTTTCAATCTCGGCAGCTTCGGCCTTCAGTTCAGCCTGAGCAGCTTTCACTTCCTTATCGCGCGCGTCCGCATTCACCATCAACTCAAGGATCTTGTCCTCGGTAGCGGCGATCTCTTTTTCCGCAAACTGAATCTCGTGCAACAGCGCTTTATATTGTTCGTTGGTTTTTACGTCGAGGGACTGGTCGCGGTACTTGGAAATCTTGCCGCGGAGGTCGGTGATTGCCGTGTCATACTTGCGCCGGGAGGCTTCGTCGGCTTTGACCGCTGCCTGGGCCTTTTCCAGTCCGGCCTTGGTGTCGGCCAGCTTGTGTTCAATAACGGCAACGCGTTTGGGGAGTTCGGCGATTTCATCCTGCAGGCGGCGAATTTCCTTGTCCGCGTCTTGCAGGCGCAACAGGTTTTCTATTTCTAGAAGCATCCAGGAAAGACTCAGCCTTAATTCTAACACGCGGAAACGCGGCTTCCTGCCGGACGGACGGCGGGGTGCTACACTACGCGTCGTTGGTGGTCGTCCATCGTCCATGCCCGCTTTCCAAGGCAACTACTCCGGCAGAATCGTCAGGTTTGGAGTCTTCGAGCTCGACCTCGCCGCAGGTGAGCTCCGCAAGAACGGCGCGAAGCTGCGCCTCCAGGAGCAGCCGTTCCAGGTGCTGGCCTTGCTGCTGGAGCGTGCCGGCGAAGTGGTCACGCGCGAAGAGTTGCGCCTGAAACTGTGGCCAGCCGACACTTTTGTGGATTTCGACCACAGCCTGAACACTGCCGTGAACAAATTGCGCGAGGTTCTGGGCGATTCGGCGTCGAGTCCGCGTTATATCGAGACGCTGGCGCGGCGCGGATACCGTTTCATCGCCCCGGTGCAAGACAACGAAGGGAAAGCCGGCGTGGCAACGGACCATGTGGAGACAGCCGCCTCGGCTGTCCCGCCTGGCCGAAGGCCGGCGGAACCGCCGCTGGATTCCCCGGCCACCCTGCATCCTGATCTGGAAGTTCCCATCCCACGCCGCGCCCTGACCCGCGGGCTGTTCGCTCTGGTCCAAGCGATGTACCTCATCTTCTATCTAGTCGCGCTTTTTCGTCTGCATGCGGTCTTTGCGGTTGCCGACTCTTTCCTGCCAGGATGGGGAGCTATAGTGTTGGTGGCGGCAGTGATGGTGACTGCGGGCGTGGGAATTCCGTTGCGCTGTTACCTGCTTTCCGCGGTGGGATTCGACTACCAGCGCCTGGGCGAGAAATTCCAGCAGATGTTTCCTTTCGTCCTGGCGCTGGATCAACTCTGGGCCGTCGCTCCATTCCTGCTGATGCAGAAGATCGGCCTAGGCGCGGCCTTCGCGGCCAGCGCGGGTCTGCTTTACGTGCCGTTTTCGGAACGAACCCTGATTCGCATGGCGTACGTACGAGTCCGGAAGTAGAGGCAGGGCTGCCTGATAATGGGCGATTTTCCATGGAACCAAACTCACGAATCTCGCGTAATCACGTCTAAGAGGCTGGGCAAGAGTGTGCCTAGCCGGAGTGGAGGTTTTTATGAAACGCATGGGTATGGAACGCTGGATGTTCGTGCTTCTGACAATTGTTGGCTTCGTCTGCTCCCTGGGTGCGCTGCCCGCCCGCGCCGACGACTGGTCGAAGACCTACACCCTCACCGGCAAGCCCGATCTGCGCGTGGATACGTCCGACGCCAACATTCACGTCTCCACCTGGGACCAGAACACTATCGAAGCCAAGGTGACGACCGTACGCTACAAGATCGGCGACGACGGCATCCGGATCGAAGAGCACCAGACGGGTGACGTGGTCGAGATCAACGTGCGCTACCCACATCATGGCGTCACCATCAACTGGGGCAACTATGGCAGTCACCGCGTCGACGTAAACATCCACATGCCGCGCGAAGGCCGGGTCGACCTGCACACCGGCGATGGCAAGATTGAAATCGCCCACTTTAAAGGTGAGATGCGGTTGCGTAGCGGAGATGGCTCGCAGGAGATTAACGAAGTGGACGGCAGGCTCCGCGCTTTGACCGGAGACGGCCACATCCGCGCCGATGGACGCTTTGACGAACTCGACATCAAGACCGGCGACGGCCGCGTGGACGCCCGTGCCGTGACCGGATCGGTGCTGGCCACGGGTTGGCGACTCGAGACCGGCGATGGCACAGTCACGTTGGAAGTGCCCGAAAACCTGGCGGCCGACGTTGATCTGCACACTGGCGACGGCCACATCGATTTGGATGTGCCGGTCACAACCGCCGGCAAGATTCGCGAAAATGAAGTTCGCGGCAAGCTGAACGGGGGCGGAAACCTGCTGCTGATTCATACAGGAGATGGTTCGATCCGGTTGCGGAAGAGCTAGCGCTGGAGAAACTACTCCAGATCTTCTTTGGAAGGGTTGTAGAAGAAGGTAAAGCGCAGCGCCAGATATTGTCCGCCGAATTCGCTGGGCAAGGGGGGAAATGGGTCCGACGCGGCGATGCCTGACCAGGCGGCGCGATCGAGCGGAACGTCCCCTGAAGTGGCTACCAGCTTCATTCCCGCGACCTTTCCATCTTTAGTAATTGCGAACTCGATGGATAGCTTTCCTTTTTTCATCTGCGCGGATTCTGGAATTGCGAGGTACCAGTTCTGCTTTACATCGTGGAGTACGCGCTGAAGGTAGGGGCCAAAGTCTACGCCCATCTCGTCACTGAGCACCTCCAGGTTGCCCTCCGGGCGGCCCTTCGCCCCAGTTCCTAATCCGAAATCGCCGCCGCCCCCCTGCTGCCCAACGCTCTTCGACCCACGCGCCGCGTCCTGAATTGCCGACCCCGCGGACATGGAACCGCCATATTTCTTGAATTCACTGTTGATGTTTGGCTTGGCCGGAGTTTGCAGTTGCGCGATCTGCGGATTCGGCGCTTGCTGCGGTTGAGCCGGCTGATTCTGCGTCAGACCGGCCGACGATTGGGCGGGTTGCTGCGTCATCTGGGGCGCATTCAGTCCGGGGACGCCCGGCGGAGGAGTGGCCAAACTCTTTCTCAGTTCTTTAACGTCCAGTTCCGGATGCCGCGTCATCGCAATGTGGTCTTTGGTGCCAACAATGTTTGTGTTTGGCTTGCGTTGCAGCTTTTGCACGTCCGGCGGCAGCTCCAAGAACGTAAGGTCTTTGACGTTGCCTGATTTCTTTACCGCGACCACCGAATGCCAGGGAAGGTACTTCTCAAACAGATCCAGCTTTGCCAGCAGAACGATAAGAACCAGGTGGACGATGATGGAAATCCAGGCGGCTTCGCGGCGGCGGGAGCGCGCCAGATCGTCTTGCAACTGGATGAGCAGGTGCGGCACACGCGCAGCATTGTCATCGAGATCGCGGTAGGCCGTTTCCCATCCCTGGGCATCGTACAGGCCGAGCTGTTCCGGCTGCGGCGTCTCGGGGGGCGCCACCGGATCCTGGAATGGAATTTGCGTGATCGGCATGAAACTAAGCTTGTCTGAACTAAACTTCTCCGAATCAGGCTTGTCCGTTAGACACTAATTCCCCTCGCCACGTTGCATCCGCTTTCGGTGAATGACGCAGCGCTGTGGGAGCGGCCAAGCTACCTTTATTTTCGCATCTTTCAGGGGATTTTGCTCACTCACAAATGGCGTGGGAGTTACGGGTGTAAACATTTGTAAAACGCTGTCTATCTGAGGCTGGAACTCATCGCTCATCTCGCAAACGGGCCAGCCATGGGCGCTGCTGGTGAGGCGATGTTTCGACAGTCATTCAGTACTCGATGGGGGAAGGCATGTCAGGTACCGATTGGCAGGGTAGGAGGTCTGTTCAATTGGAGCGTGTTCACAGCGGGTGACAGTCACCGTTCTCACAATGCCAGATGTGGCCACGTACCCGAACGTCCCACGTCCGAGTTCACTTGTATCAACCTCATCTACTCCGCCTTTTGAGTTCGCGGCCAAGCCAGTGGTGCCGTGGGAATCCAAACCGACATAGTCGAAGGCGACGTAGAAGCGCCGCCTTGTCCGCAGCGCGCCCTGTGCACAAGTGATGACACCTACTGCGTCTTCGTGGTGCCGGACATGACCGCAGTCAAGGTTGAACCAGCCAGCGATCTTACGTAACTGTCGTATTTCGACCTGATCGGCTGTCGGCGGTGGCCACAGTCGCACCGCAAGAGCCTGCGTCTCGATACCGAAGTATTTGTTGATGAACCACGCAGAACAGCTCCCAAGCGCAACAAAACCGAACACGGCAATGGCTACACGGCGTACCTTCGCCGATGCTGAACGCGACACCTTCACGCTCGGAGACCTCTCAACATTATTGACACCGCTGGAGCAAAAAAAGCGCCACGGAGATTACTGTGGTAAAACAGGCCGTTTACACCAAGACTGTTCATGAGACAGTTTCTCACCTTAGCCTTTCGCCTTCGCCATGCCGGCGAGCCCCACTTTCTTCCCATGCTCGCGAATCGCAGCCACAATATCGAGAGCTAGAGCGAGCGCGCGGCAGCCATCCTCGAGCGGCACTACTGGCGTGGAGCGTTGCCGCACCGCATGCAGAAACGATCGCAACTCCGCATGCAAGGGTTCTTCCGAAGTCACCGGAGGCTTGGCGACTTTAATTTGCGGATTGACCGTGGGAGCGCCCGACGCCGCTCCATCCGCGCCGACGGTGAAGACGAGCACCTCCTGGCGTCCGTAATCGACCGAGACATACTGGTGCGGCTGGAAGAAACGCAGCTTGCGCACGCGTTCTGTGGAAACCCGGCTGGCAGTGAAGTTGGCCACGCATCCGGATTCGAATTCCAGCCGCACATTGGCGATGTCAACCTTGCCGGAAAGAATGGGCAGGCCGACGGCGCGAACTTCTTTCACGGGAGAATTGGCGAAAGAGAACACGATGTCCAGGTCGTGGATCATCAGGTCAAGTACAACATCGACGTCGAGCGAGCGTGGAGTAAACACGCTGAGCCGGTGTACTTCGAAGAACATGGGCTGGGTCAGTAGCGGGATCGTGGCGCGGACCGCGGGGTTGAAGCGCTCAAGATGTCCAACCTGGGCAATGCGTTTGTGAGTAGCCGCCAGTTCCACCAACTCGTGCGCCTCGTCGAGCGTTGCGGCGAGGGGCTTCTCGATCAGCACATCGATGCCCGCTTTCATGAGCGCGCGGGCCACTTCAAGATGATGGACCGTGGGCGCGGCGACGGAAGCGGCGCGGACTTCGCTGTGCGTGGTCAGCATTTGCGCGACCGAGCCAAAAGCGCGGCAGCCGAACTCGCGCGCCACCGCGTCGGCGCGGTCGAGGTTAGGGTCGACCACGCCCACCAGCCGAACCGGCTCGGCCTGCTGCTCCAGCTCTTTGTAGACTCGGGCGTGGTTGCGTCCAAAGACGCCCACACCCACCACCGCGACGGAAATCGGATTGTCAGCTTGCAGGAAGGAACTCCCCGGCGGGACTGCTCGCCAGCAGGAACAAGGAATTGTAACCGCAAAGCCAGGAAAGAGCATCTGGAATAGATTGAGTAATTTTGTAATCTGGCGATCTAGAAATTGGAAACGGCTGATTGGGGCAAGAGTCTTCAATCGCGCAATCACCCAATTACTCAATTGCTCAATTTCCTCGCGGCTCAGACATGCGCCTTCTTTAAGATCGCAATCTGCCCCGCATGATAGAGCTCGTGCTGGGCCACTCCATGCAGCATGAAGTAGAAATCGTATTTCTTGCCGGGAACGCGATCGCGCAGTCGAGACTCAGGCAGCGCCGCCACAGTCTTCACTAATACTTCATGCGTGTGCTTCGCCTGAGCGACGGCCTTGCGCCACGCCGCTTCAGAAGGCTTGGGAACGATAGGGAAATTTGCCGTGCCTTCGGGCTGCCATTTCTCCCCAGCCAGCCGGCAGCAAGCCGCAGCGTCCCAGACCGCAATGTGCAGCACCAGCTCCCAAATGCTGTGAACGTCGGGCACAGGCTTAGCCGCAGCCGTTGCAGCATCCACATCGTCCAGCAGTTCAAGCACAGCGGGCCCATGCCAGGCATCGCCCTCGAATGCGCGACGCAGCTGTTCGGCGATCAGGGCGGGTTCGGATCTCGAGTCAGCCATACCTTAAATCTACCTTTGAGAACATATTAATCCGGGATTCACGAACGCACGGTGTAGTGTAAAGGGGAGACCACCGTGCTACCCAGCCATCGTATCGCAACTCATCCCGGACAAATCCTGTTGCAGGAATTCCTCGTGCCGCAGGCCTTGACCCAGGCGAACCTCGCGAGGGCGCTCGCCATTCCCTTAAACCGCGTGAATGAGCTCGTGCGTGGTAACCGTGGAATTACGCCGGAGACAGCCATTCTTCTGGCAGGATATTTCAGAAACTCCGCCGAGTTCTGGATGAATTTGCAGACTGCGTACGATCTCACGCGAGTTCGCCGGGAGATGCACCACCGCCCCGTAGCGTCCGCTCGGCGAATGCGTCGCTCCATCGGTGCCGACTAATCCAGACATGTTTTTGAGGTCGCAGATTGCGACCTCAAAAGAAAGGATCCCGCAAAGGCTCACCCGCAGCCCCGCGGCAGCCGCTAGCCCCGCCGCCGCTCCAACCCATGCGTGAGCCACCTTATCCTCAACTGGTTTAACCACCCTCCAACGTTCTCGGAGCAACTCAGCCATCTGCTGGTCGATGCGTCTGATCCGTTCAGATTTCTCCGGGTCCACGCTCTTTCCCCTATTGAAGCTATTTGGGCAAGCTGAACCCATCAATCCCGCCATCGCCCCGAGCCAAGTGTCCGAAACCTTACCATCTTCAGCCATAATCTTTCTCCTTTTCTTCTCTCTGACGACTAAGCTTAACAAACACCCAAAGGGGAGACGCTCAAGGGAATATATTTGATTAACAGTTACGTATTCCCGAAATCAAGGCAGCCATCATGAAACGTCAGGTGAAACAATGAAGGGTATTCTGATTCTAGCCCTCGCGTTCACTTCTCTGGCGGCGGTGGGGCAAATGGATTCAGCCCCGTAATCCCCGACGAACCTCTTGACTTCTCACAGGTTAACGACTCTGGAGCGTGGGTGCGTGGCCACTGGGTCGCCGTCGATCCGACCGACAAGAAAGGTGAGATGACCGGCCCGTCCACCTCGGAAATTTCCTGCAGCCACAGCAGCAAGACCTGCACTGACACGAATGCGAATATTGTGGTCATGGGGAACCAGTTCGCTCTGTCCGCGGGGTACGATGAGTACACAGTTGAGCGATGGAACAGTAAAGAGATTGTGGCAAGCAACGTCGGCGGAGCTTGTCGAGTCCGCAACGTTATCAAATTCGACCGCACGCAGAAGCGTGTCTACTGGATGCAAACGTTGTCAGAACCCATCGGCGATCTTCCGAAAGGACTGAAGGACTCCTGCAAACTCATTGGCATGAACCTTGAGCTGAAAAACAGCACGCTGTGGCTAAGGAAGTGAGGTCCTCGATTATGGGACATCCGCCACCACCGCAATCCCCGCTGCATTCGCCGCGTCCAGAATCTTCTCTCCATCCAGCAACAGGCACTTCCCGGAATCCAGTGCCAGGCAAGTCGCGCCCGCAGCCCGCATCACTTCGATGGTCCTCACTCCGATCACCGGAACATCGAAGCGCATATCCTGCTTGGGCTTGGCAATCTTCACCACGGTGAGGGCGCGGCTGAGCGTGGATGCATCGCCCCGCAGAGAACTCATAATGTGGCCGGCGCGCTCGATTGTTGCGTCCGTGCCCTCCATGGCCTCAACCGCCACACAGGCCGATTCAGCGATCACGACCGTTTGGCCAATGTCATGCTGCGCGAGCTGACGGGCGACGCCGCGGCCATATTCGATGTTCTTGCGCTCCTGTTCCGTGGGCCCGCGCCGCGTGAGCAAGCCGGACTTCACCAGCAGCGGTTCGAGCAGCGAGGTCGAACTCTCCAGAGTAATGCCTTCCTCGGCCAAAACCTTGGCCACGGCGCCGAGCAGGCTGTCGGTGTTGCGCGTGGTGAGAGAGAGCAAGAGCTTGGCCAGACGCCAGTCGGGACGGATGGCGGAGAAAATCTGCTTATGCTTCACTTGCCCGGCCATGATGGCGCGGCGCACGCCCTCGCGCTGGAAAGTTTCGATCAGCTTGGACAGCTCACCCAACGACAGCCAGTGAACCGAGGCCGCGCCGCGATCCTCGATCTCGGGCGATGCCTCCTCTTTAATCGCAGCTACGACGACCTCGAATCCCTGAGCTCGCGCTGCGTCGAGCACAAGAAGCGGGAACGTCCCGTTGCCGGCGATGAGCCCGAGCTTTTCCTTCGCAGGCGCCATTAGCTGGATTCTCGAAACAGGCGGGAGAGCAACCCGCCGCCCGCGGTCGCGGCTATAGGTTTCAAGATCTCAAACCGGCGGTCGAGTATTCTATCGTGCTTGAATCCCACAATCGCTTCGGAGAGTTCAAGCGGCACGTCAAATACGTAATCCACTTCGCGAGCGCCTTCGTCTTCCCGTTGCCGCGCTGCTAGCAAACGCTCTTTAACAGCAAGATACTCCCCCGGAAGTGAGCCATGTTCCTCCAGATGGCGACGGCTGGATCCCGATGCGTGCGTAACTCGCCAGATGAGTTTTCCGTTCTTCCACGCCTCGGCCGAGCTAAACATCACGTGCTCTTCGATTGCGGCCGCAACAACGTCGGCGGCCGCCGACACCCGCTGAAGAGAGCGCTCCCGGACCAACTTGTGCCCGTACTCGTTGATGACTACAACATACCATCCGTTGTCGAGACGCACACCGGAGAACATGCTCTCGGGCACTTCCTCGAATTTCCCGGACGGCGCGAGACCCACCAACTCAGCAGCTTGTGCGTCGGTCTTGCCCCGAAGTGCGATCCAGGAAATTGCGTAGCCCATGGCTCAGTTCGCTCTGCCTTCCACACTACTTGATAATTCCGCGTTCAGAGGCTTCAATAAAACGAATCAGCATATCCACATCTTCGCCGCGATCAGGCTCGGACTTCAGCTTCTCCAGCGCCTGCGACGTGTTCAATTTCGACGCCAGCAGAGTCTTATAGGCATGGTGAATCTTGCGGATGCGCTCCTGCGAAAACCCACGACGCTCGAGCCCGACTCTATTCATCCCATAGGCGTGCGTGTCGCGCGCGGCGGAGGTCATGGAAAACGGCAGGACATCTTGCGTGATAGTAGTCCCGCCGCCAACGTAGGCATGAGCGCCGATGCGCACAAACTGATGCACCGGACAAAGCGCGCCCACGACAGCCCATTCTTCCACGATCACATGTCCGCCGAGAGTCGCCCCGTTCACCAGCATGCAGTGGTCGCCGATCACGCTGTCGTGGCCGACGTGCGCGTAGGCCATGATCAGCGTATGGCTGCCAACTTTGGTGAGGCCGCCGCCTTTCACCGTCCCGCGGGTGATGGTCACACACTCGCGAATCTCGTTGTGGTCGCCGATTTCCAGCCGCGTCGGCTCGCCTCGGTAGGAGACATCCTGCGGCGCCATGCCGATGGCCGAGAACGGAAAGAATGCATTGTCGGAGCCGATTCTCGTTGGCCCTTCGATGGCTACGTGCGATACCAGGCGGCATCCCCCGCCGAGCTCGACCCCAGCGCCAATCACACAGTAGGGGCCGACTTCGCACGATGACGGCACTGTGGCGTGAGGATCGATGATGGCTGTGGGATGAACATTCATGATCGAGTCAATGGAGCATCGGAAATGGACTCACTGCGTCGGTTGCCGGCTCACTCCGCGGCGGTGTCGTCGTCAGCCCCGTCGCCGCGCCCGCGAGAGCTGTCAATGAGTTGGCACGATACCGTCGCTTCCGCCACTTTCTTGCCCGCAACATACGCGATGCCCTGCATCTTCGCCGCAATCATTCGCGGGATCACCCGCCAGCCCTTCACTTCTACTTCAATGCGCAGCTGATCTCCGGGACTCACGGGACGCCGGAACTTCGCGCGGTCGATTCCGGTGAACACCATCACTTTGTCCGTCCGGTCTTCCACCTCGGTGAGCAGCAGCGCGCCCCCGGCCTGGGCAATGGCCTCCACGATCAGCACCCCCGGCATGATGGGCAATCCCGGGAAATGCCCGTTGAAAAACGGCTCGTTGATGGTGACGTTCTTGATGGCTACGATGCGCTCTTTGCGTTTCAACTCCAGCACGCGGTCGATCAGCAGTAGAGGATAGCGGTGCGGCAGAATCTTCAGGATGTCGTGAATGTCGAGCGCCGCCTTGGATAGGGCGGCGTCGTCGGGAGGAGGGCTGTCAATCATGGTGGTTTCAATCAGCCCGAAGATTATACTGTACGGCGTTGCGTTCACGGCGAGGCCGTAACGCCAGCTAGAGGAAATTGTGCCCGGTAAGAAAACAAGAAAATCCCCTGTAGCCGCGCAGCCCGCTTGGACGGAACGTCTGTCCTACTTCTCGGAGCGTCAGGACGGGATGGTCGAGACAGTTCGTGAGCTAGTCGAGATCGAGTCCCCCAGCGACAACAAGCAAGCGGTGGACCGCATCGCCGCATTCCTGGCGCGCAAGTTTGAAGTGCTTGGGGGACGGACTCAGCTCCATCGCAGCAACAACTTCGGCGACAGTTTGCAAATCGATTTTGACGGGCTCTCTCGACCCAAGTCCGCGAATCGCCGCCCAGTCCTGTTGCTCGGGCACTATGACACTGTTTATCCTCTGGGCACGCTGGCGAATATGCCGTGCAAGATCGAGAATGGGCGCCTGTGCGGGCCGGGCGTTCTCGACATGAAGTCGGGCATTACCCTCATGCTTCATGCCATCGAAGCGCTGCAAACCTGGCACGGGGAATTACCGCGACCGGTCACGGTTTTTCTGGTTTCCGATGAAGAGGTGGGCAGCTACTCTTCGCGCAAGATTACTGAAGCATTGGCGAAGCAATCCGCCGGAGTGCTGGTGCTGGAACCCGCTGCCGGACTTCACGGCGCCGTCAAGACTGCGCGCAAGGGCGTGGGCGAATACACTCTGCGCGTGAAAGGTGTGGCGGCACATGCAGGACTTGATCCCGGCAAAGGACATAGCGCGATTCTTGAGCTGGCGCGTCAGATCGCGGCGGTCGCCAGGCTGAACAATTTGCGGCAAGGCTTGTCGGTAAATCCAGGAATCATCAAAGGCGGTACCCGAACGAATGTGATTGCGGCCGAAGCCTCCACGGCCATCGATGTACGCATCAAGAGCGCCAAACAAGCCTCCGGTATCGACCGCAAACTGCGCTCCCTCAAACCCTTCGACAAGCACTGCAAGCTGGAAATGACGGGTGGTATCAACCGCCTTCCGATGGAGCGCACCGCCGGTGTGGCGGCGCTCTACAAGAAAGCTCAAGACATTGCCGGTCAGATCGGATGGAAGCTCGAAGAAGCGGCCGTGGGCGGCGGCTCCGACGGAAACTTCACCGCCGGCATGGGCATCCCCACGCTCGACGGCATGGGCGGCATAGGCGAGGGCGCGCACGCCGTTTATGAGTATGTTGTGATATCTGAGTTGCCGCGTCGCGCGTTGTTACTCGCGGGAATGATCGAAAGCGTCTGAATCTAATCCCCAGGAACCAGAACCAGAAAGTAATCCATTTTGTCGCCCTTCACAAAGTCATACTGTTCAAGCAACCGGTAGCCCGCCTGCGCAGCCTCGTGCAGCACAACGTCGCGGCCCACACCATGGTCTTCGCCATTTCCATTGCGGTCAATAATCCCAACCCTTGCTCCCGGACGCAGCGCCACCCGCAAGTTCCGCAGCAGCGCAACCGGTTCCGCAACTTCGTGATAAGTCTTCAACAGTAGAACGGCATCGACCGTTCCGGCAGGAAGAACAGGGTCATCGGCTTTGCCGAGGATTGCCTTCACGTTGTGCAACTTCTCCTTCCGTGCGCGATCGTCAATATAGCGGATCGATTCCGCATTAATATCCACCGCATAAACAATGCCGCCATCACCCACTCGACGCGCCGCCCGCACCGTGAACCAGCCCGATCCGGCGCCGACATCGGCCACTGTCTTTCCGGGTTTGATGCCGAGAATATCCATGACCCGATTCACTTGAAGCCGCACATCGCGCCCGGGCGAATCGAAAATAGAGAGGTCTCCCGTGTAAGGATCGCTGGTCTTGCGATGCTCGCCCGTGGCGGGAGCCGGGGCTTGGCCTTGAGCGAAAGTGAAAGCATAAGTCTGGCACGAAACGAGTAGGGCAAGTATGAGAATACGACGCTTGAGAATCACCTCTGGCCTCCGGGATAGCTTGTGCTATCAAGAATAGACTTCAAGAGGACGCCGAGGTAAGCACCCGGATTCGTGGGCAGTCAATTGCGGCCCCCACTCTTTGACTCCGAGGATGGCATGGCCTAGACTTTTCGCAGGGACTTCGGACACCCAGCGCTACACGGTGTGTTCTCAAGGCCCTATGGAGGAGTTATGGGTGAGGGTCTGTTCCAGCCGTTGCACTTGATTCTGATCATCGCGATCATCCTTCTGATCTTCGGCACCAGCAAATTCTCCGCGCTGGGTAAGGGCATGGGAGAAGGCATCCGCAACTTCAAGGCCGCGATGAAAGAAGGAGAAGAACCAAAGAAGGAAAAAGAGGAAGAGAAGAAATCGTAGCCGAAGCTCAACCCAAGATACCCCGCCGCAATTCAAAGCGCCCCTTGCTCCCGCAACATTCGATAAACCAGCGCCACCGGCAGTCCCACCACATTGCTGTAGTCGCCTTCGATGCGCGGAATCCAGCGCGAGGCGATGCCCTGAATCGCATAGGCCCCCGCCTTGTCCATTGGCTCCCCGGTCGCGACGTAGTCGCGGATCTCATCGTCGGACAATTCGTCCATGGTCACCAAAGTAGTTTCGGAGGCTGTGTCGGTCTTACTGGCAACTGGCAACTGGCGGCTGGCGGCTGGTCCCACCAGGCACACTCCCGTAATCACGGCATGCGTACGCCCGGACAACGCTCGCAACATGCGGCCCGCATCGTCTGGATTGCGAGGCTTCCCCAGGATGGCGTCATCGACCACAACGATCGTGTCTGCCGCGAGCACATGATCCCGCGGTCGCCTGGCAAAAACAGCCAACGCCTTTTCCCGCGCCAGGCGCTCGGCGCAGGGTTGCGGAAGCTCCCCCACAAGCGGCGTTTCGTTGATGTCGGCGGGCTGCACCGTGAAAGGAATCCCGGCGTTGCGCAGCAACTCCTGGCGGCGAGGCGAAGCGGAAGCGAGCACGATCATGCGAACCAGATTCTAGCTGAAACGATGCAGTCCTCCACCCAAGGTTCTTGTGACAGACCACTGACCACTGGACACTGACCACTGCTTCTACCGGCTCCCGACCACGCCCCGCACCGACTCAATCAGCTTGGCCGAATCGTAGCCAATCCCGTCTTTGAATACCGTCTCGACATTCTCAATGTCCTCGATCTTCTTCGACGGATCGCCCTTGATCACAATCAAATCCGCCTGCTTCCCGGCAGCGATCGTGCCGATCTTGTCTGCCTCGCCCAGATATTGAGCGCCGTTGAAGGTAGCGATGTGAATCGCTTCCACTGGGGTGAATCCCGCTTCCACCAACAACTCCACTTCGCGCTGGTCGCCGAAGCCCGCGATCACTCCTCCCATGCCGGTCGGGTCCAGCCCGGCGAGCAACAGTCCGCCCGCTTGAACGAAAGCATGCTCGAATTCCATCTCCTTCTTAAACGCCGCAGGCCAGGGCGAGACGTCGCTCTTGTATTCTTCGCGCAGCCGGCTGGAGTCGCTGGCACGCACTCTTCTCTCAAGCACAGCGCTGCGAGCATCGGGCGACAACGCGTCCAGCACGCGCTTCTGCATCGTCGGCCTGCCGGGGAAACTTCCCATCTCAAACACAGGAAGAGTTGAAGTGACTGCGACGTGATGCTGAATCAGATCGAGAATCATCTCGTGCAGCGGGCCGGCATTTGCATCCAGCTTGGCAGTAAGAACGGGATCCTCCGGTTCCTCCGGACATTCCCCCGGCTTTTTCCCCGGCATGAATTCGGTATCGACCAGCAGCCCGTGCTCAAGATCGTCGATGCCAAGGGCCGCAGCCTCGCGAAAGCCAATCGAGCAAAGATGTCCCGTAACCTTGGCCCCACGTTTGTGCGCGGCAGCGATGGCCGCCGCAAGCTCCGCCGGAGTGATGAACATATACGCCTTGAAATTATCGACCCCCTGATCCAGCCAGAAGTTCACTGTCTTGGTCGCGTCCTCGGGGCCGGTGAGCTGGTGCAACTGCAAGGCCCACGATCCCGCGCCTTCCAGATAAGGTCCCGTCACGTGCATCTTCGGCCCCGGCATTTTGCCGCCATCGATCGCCTTCTTGATTTCCAGATCAGTGTACGGCTCCAGAGAGCCGGTCGTGCGGATCGTGGTTACGCCTCCAGCGAGATAGAGACGTGGAAAGCTGTACGCCATCTCGCCGAACACCACATTCCCCACGGGATAGAACATGTGGTCGTGCATCCCGACCAAGCCTGGAATCACGCTGTAGCCACGCAGATCGAGCACCTGGGCATCTTTTGGGACACTCGAGGACCCAGCATCGGAAACCGACTCGATCCTTCCTTTGGAGATCACAACCGTCTGGTCCTCCCGCGCAGCCGCACCCGTGCCGTCAATCACGCGCACGTGAGCCAGGGCAACCACAGGAGCGTCCACTTTCACAAAGGCGCGCACCTGGGGCGAGAGAGTTTGTCCCAACGCGAGATCCGCCACAACAAGACAACAGACGACGAGAGAAGCAAGCTTCCGCATACGTGCCACCTCAACAGTTAGGAATCCGCGCGGGGAGATTGTAACGGATTGAGCTGTTGTCGGCGAACTAGGTCGAACCACTGGCCACTGACAACCGCCCACAGCCCTCCGTTCTCCCCGCCTGCTAAAATCAAAGATTAGCCTTCAGCCTCTAAAGAGCAGTTGCCCGTTGCCACTTGCCAGCTGTCGGTTCCGATACGGTTTTACTGGCAACCGGCAACTGGCCGCTGGCAATTGAACCTATGGACGCCGCTTTCCTCCGCAACTTTGCGATCATCGCGCATATCGACCACGGCAAATCCACGCTGGCGGACCGCCTGCTGGAGTTGACCGGATCTCTCACCGCGCGCGAGATGCAAGCGCAGGTGCTCGACTCCATGGACCTGGAGCGCGAGCGCGGCATCACCATCAAGGCCCACGCCGTCCGCATGATGTACACCGCGCACGACGGCCAGACTTATCAGCTCAACCTGATCGACACCCCCGGCCACGTGGACTTCTCCTACGAGGTCTCGCGTTCCCTCGCTTCGTGCGAAGGCGCCCTGCTGATCGTCGACGCGTCACAAGGAGTGGAAGCGCAAACCCTCGCCAACTCCTACCTCGCCATCAATCACGGCCTCGAAATCATTCCCGTCATCAACAAGATCGATCTGCAAAGCGCCGACATTCCGCGGACGAAGGAGATGATCGAAAGCGCCGTGGGGCTGGACGCAACGGACGCCGTGCTCATCAGCGCGAAGACCGGCCAAGGCGTGCCTGACGTGCTCGAAGCCATCGTAAAGCGTATCCCACCGCCTAAAGGAGATCCCGAAAGCCGGCTCCAGGCGCTGGTTTTCGACTCCTGGTTCGACGCCTACCGTGGCGTGGTGATACTCACCCGCGTCTTCCAGGGAACTCTTCGCAAAGGCCAGAGAATTCGCCTGTGGTCAAACGGCACGACCTTCGACGCCGAAACTCTCGGCGTGCAAAGCCCCAAGCCGGTGGAAATCGAAGAACTGAAAGCCGGCGAAGTCGGCTTCCTCATCGCCAACATCAAGACCGTAGCCGACGTGAAAATCGGCGACACCATCACCGACGACGCCAACCCCGCGTTCGAAGCGCTTCCCGGCTTCGAAGAGATCAAGCCCATGGTGTTCGCCGGACTTTACACCGTGGACGCGCATGAACACACCCGCCTGCGCGAAGCTCTGGAAAAACTGCGGCTGAATGATTCGTCCTTCTTCTTCGAGCCGGAAAGCTCCGTCGCTCTTGGCTTCGGGTTCCGTTGCGGCTTCCTCGGCCTCCTGCACATGGAGATTATCCAGGAGCGTCTGGAGCGCGAGTTCGCCCTTGAACTCATCACCACCGCGCCCGGCGTGCGCTACAAGATCACCAAGACCGACGGCCAGTTGATCGAGGTCGACAATCCCTCGCGCTGGCCCGATCCCAGCGAAATCGCACAGGTGGAAGAGCCGGTGATTCTCGCCACGATTCTCACCAACGAAGAATACGTCGGCGGAATCCTGAAGCTGGTTGAAGACAAACGCGGCAAACAGAAGACCTTTGAGTACGTCAGCTCGTCCCGGGTGATGTTGCATTACGAGTTACCGCTGAATGAGATCGTGCTCGATTTTTATGATCGCCTGAAGTCAGTCTCACGCGGCTACGCTTCGCTCGACTATCACCTCGCCGATTATTGGGAGTCTCCCATGGTCAAGCTCGACATCCTGGTGGCGGGAGAACCGGTGGATGCGCTTTCCATCATCGTGCATCGCGATTTTGCCTACGAGCGCGGCAAACTGCTGGTTTCGAAGATGAGGCAGCTCATTCCCCGGCAAATGTTCGAAGTGGCGATTCAGGCGTCGATCGGCGCGAAAATCATCGCCCGCGAAACTGTCTCCGCCATTCGCAAGAACGTTATTGCAAAATGCTATGGTGGCGACATTTCGCGCAAACGCAAGCTCCTCGAAAAACAGAAGGCAGGCAAAAAACGAATGAAGCGGATCGGTCGCGTCGATATCCCCCAGGAGGCTTTTCTAGCGGTTTTGAAGGTCGGCGAGGACAGCAATTGAGTGGATTTTGTGTGCGCCAGACGACACCAATCGAAAGGTCAGGAACTTCGAAATGTGCAAAACCCCAAAGTGGGAATCACTCGGCTTTCCCCTGCACTTGACAATGTTAATGCCGAGTGAATTGCCTAACTGGTTACTATTCAGGGTCTTAGGGGAGAGAAATCTGCCAGCTCGAACTTGACGACAAATCTTTACCGATAGGAATTTTTCTCGCGGCCAGCAATTCCACAAGCTTTTCCACAGCACCCAAGTTCAACGCAAGTCAAGGCCTCCAAGGTACTTACGCACCAAAACTACAGGCATTCCTGTAATCCGAACTACAGGGATTCCTGTAGCCCCGGAATCACTCCTCCGGCCCCATGGCGCCGTCGGCCATCATCTCGAACCGGGTGCAGTTCTTGCGGAAGGCCAACATGATCTTGCCCGTCGGTCCATTGCGCTGCTTGGAGATGATGATCTCCGCCCTGCCCTGCAACTCAGGATCGTCCTGCCGGTAAACTTCCTCGCGGAAGATAAACATCACCAGGTCGGCGTCCTGCTCGATCGATCCCGACTCGCGCAGATCGGAAAGTTGCGGACGATGGTCCCCGCCCCGGCTCTCCGGAGCGCGGCTCAACTGCGAGAGCGCAACCACCGGCACGCTGAGTTCCTTGGCCAGCGCCTTCAGTCCCCGCGAAATCGCCGATACTTCCTGCGTTCGATTCTCGTAACGCTTGCTGCCCCCCGACATAAGTTGCAGGTAGTCGACAATTATCAGATCAAGCCGGCCCTGCGCTTGCTTCAACCGCCGCGCCTTCGCCCGCATCTCGCTCAGCGACATGCCGGGCGTGTCATCGATAAAAATCGGCGCATGCGCCAACTGCTCCATCGCCCGAACCAATTTCTTCGTATCGTCCTGCCACAAAGACCCAGTGCGCATCTTGTGCGCATCCACTTCTGCCGTCGAGCACAGCAAGCGCAGCAGCAGCGCCTCGCGCGACATTTCCAGAGAAAACACTCCCACCACCTGTTGATCTTTGATCGCCGCGTTCTCGGCGATGTTCATGGCAAACGCCGTCTTGCCCATGGATGGCCGCGCCGCAACGATGACCAGATCGGAACGTTGCAGCCCGCTCGTCATCTCGTCGAGATTTTCGTAGTGCGTAGCTAGTCCGGTAATTCGCTGTCCGCGTTGCAGCAGCGCATCCACCGACCCGAATGACTCGCGGACAATCTCCTGCACGCCCATGAACCCGCGGCCAATGCGTTTGTCCGAGAGCTGGAAGATCGCAGCCTCCGCATCGCTGAGCACCTCCTCTGCAGAATCGGCTTGATCCGCCGCCCGCGCAATCGCGGTATTCGCCGCATGAATCAGTCCGCGCAGCAGCGCCTTGTCGCGCACGATCTTGACGTAGTGCTCGATGCTCGGCCGGTCCGGAACTCCATCCAGCAGGCTCGACACGTAGCCCACATCGCCGATCGCCTGCAAATCCTTGTGCCGGTCCAGCTCCTCGATCAGCGTGATCATGTCGATCGGTCGCGACGATTCCGCCAGATCAACCATGCGCGTATAAATGCGCCGGTGCGAGTCCAGCGAAAAATCCTCAATGCGAAGATGTTCCGCCGCCTGGTTATAAGCGAAGTTGTCGAGCAGAATCGCGCCCAGAATCGAGCGCTCCGCTTCTACATTCGCGGGAAGTGTGCTGATACTGTAGTCAGTGGTCGCCATGAGTTCGTACAACACTGTGGCTTAATCTCTCGCCTAGGATAAGCGAAGACAAAGCGAAACTACAAATGAATTTGTGCAGAAGCTGTGAACCCAGCCGTTATCCTGTGGAAGCCCTGAGAAAACAGGTCCGGAACAGAAAGTACGGGACACTTGAGATTAGAAGACGCGATGTGGTTTATCCGCGTGAATCCGCGCAAATCCGTGGCGAAAACGGCGCGCAAAACAAATGCGGCCCGGACCAGCCATCCGAGCCGCATCGTTCGTGGATCTCTTGTCTTGCCTTCCCGCCGCTAGGAGCAGCGGGTCGACGGTACTGGTCCGACAGCGCTCACCAAGAGTGCCACTTTTACCAGTACGCGTTGCAGAAACATGATTCTGAGAATCACTCCTCTGCAACCTCATGTGGTGGCCAGCAGCCCAACCTGCTCAAAGAGCAGGAAGTGGAGGAGGCCGCAATGCCCGGGCAACCGTTACGCACTTGCGCGCGTTTCGAATTTCCCCTGGCAATTCACCCTCGAGAATTGCCAGCTGCCACCGGCGTCACCGCAATCATCGTTTGGCAAGCTTTGAGATTTGCCACGTATTCGCTGAACCCACTCTGGAGTAGAATGTCGCGCTCCGCAACACAAAAACGTTTCGCCGTTGTGCAGAAGCTGTGGACGATGAAACTTGCTTGTGGAAGCCTGAGGAAAAGAGCGCACGAATCGCGGCACGAGAAATGAGCGCCTCGACCTTTCAATAACTTAGACGCGGTAAAGAAAATAACCGCCGAAGCAAACTACCAAGAGAATGGCCGAACGAATTGTCATCCCGAGCCAAGCGAGGGATCTCGGTGTGTGCCTGCGGTGGCATTGGCTGAGCCGGCCCCGCTGAGAATTCTTCCGCGCAACCCTGAATATCGATCCCCTTGTTCTCATCCTTAGCGCCGGCGCCCAGCAGATGCCACGCCTCGCGATACTTTTCGTATTTGGCCTTTTCCGACTTGGGATAAAGCGTAAGGCATCCCTTACCCCAAACTCTTTTTCCGGGATGATGTACCACGCGTTCTCGTCTACCACGTAGGCGGCGAGAAAGTCGAAGGAGCCGGGCGGATAGGGCTTGTGCCCGCCCTTTATGGCGCAGACATAACCTGTTCCGAGTTCGTAGATGGTGGATTTCACCTGGACACTCACAAAGTGACGCGGGCGTCCGACGATAAAGTCGTAGCTCCGCATCTCTCCCCAGGGTTTGCTGATGGGAATTCCAAGTTCGGTGGCGCGGGTCATGAAAACCATTTCGGCCCACTCGCCGCGGAGTTTCTTGTCGGTAATTTTCGGTTTCTGTTTTTTCCGGTTCTTCCAGTCTTTCGGTTTCGTCATGCCGCTACCTCAGAACGAAAAAGGCGGCATTCGGAGGAAAACTCGCGAATGCCGCCTCATCTATTTATTGAATAGCCATTCGCAAACGAAGGCAAGAGAATTCCAAAGAAAACGTGGGACCAATTCCCAAAATGGGAATTCACCTGGCCTGTGTGGAGCGGGCGCCCCGCCCGCTAAGGCCAGAGCGCGCAATCCACCTTGAAACGATCCCCGATTTGACTTTGTGTAGCATGTATAGTTACACTATACACAGTGATCAAGAGCTTTCGGCACCGGGGCGTGGAGAGGTTTTTCCGCACTGGATCGAAAGCTGGGATTCAGCCGAAACATGCCAGCAGGCTGCGCTTGCAACTGTTCGCGCTCGACAATGCCAGGCAGCCGACGGACCTGAATGCTCCGGGATGGAAGCTGCATCGGCTGGCCGGAGAGCTCAAGGATCACTGGGCGATCAGCGTCAGCGGGAACTGGCGTCTGACGTTCATGTTCGAAGGCGAGGACGCAATCCTCGTCGATTATCAGGACTATCACTAGTCAGGTAATGCACGAGATTAGGGTCCTCCGGACCCAATACAGGAGAAAGCCATGCGAATGCATAATCCACCCCATCCGGGTCAGGTTCTTCGCGAATATCTGGGAGACCTGGCCGTGACCACGGCAGCAGCCCATCTGCGGATTACGCGCGTGACGCTCTCGCGCGTGCTCAACGGCAAGGCCGGAATCTCCGCAGCCATGGCCATCCGGCTAGCGGCCGCCTTGGGCACCACGCCAGAGCTGTGGATGAATATGCAGTCGCAGTACGACCTGTGGCGGGCGCGGCAGGGACGGCGGCCGGCGGTGCGCAGGTTTGCACACATGCCGCCGGCTGAGATTCGCCGTGCTGTGTGATCACCACGGACTTCAGGTTTGAGTCAGAGCGGGATCCACCAGTGCGCCGGGTGTCAGGTTGGGACAAAACCTACCTTCCGACTCTTCTCGGATGAAAGGCTGCAACTGAAACTGCTTGAGAATACTGATGACACGGTTTCCATCGATCCAACGCTCGTGCGTATCTGCAGACCAAATACGCTCGGGGTCGTGGGGACGCGGCCTAAGTGGCTGATCCAGAACCGCCTTTGCCAAAGCCTCGATTGCCTGCCAATGCACGTCAACCAGTCGTCTAGCTTCGGCGACGAGCCTGTCCTGTGCAGCAATCCAATCGTCGAGGTTCGGGTACATCTCGTTCAAGAGCTTAATGGTTTGGTCACGGTCAAACCAGTTTCCGCCGTACACGCAGTCGCAGTAAAACCTTTTCTGGGCGATGAAACCCGCCTCGCCCGCGATTATGGTCCGTTCCCGCTCAAGGATGTCCGAGGGCGCGTTGCTGCCGTCGCCTATGATGCGAAACCAGTAATAAGAAATCCCGTTGCCCATCGTGTCAATGTGCACGCCGCGATTGCGGAGGGGCATTCCGAGGCTCACGGCTACAGCCGTGTGCCCGGCTTCATGGTAGGCGCAGCTATCAACGTACTCTTTATCAAGGCGATACATAGCGTCGTTCTAACTGGGGCGAGCGCGCCGTGCTATTTCTTAGGATGGGTCGTCTTGGAGCCGCGCTTGTATTTGAACTGGTTACCCGCTTCCGAAGTCGGCGGGATCGTTTCGCCTTGCTCGATCACCGTGCGGCGCCCACCTTCTACCTTCCCTCCACGCGGCCCAACTTCGACAAGTTCGCCGGAGTCTGGAGCCGTTTTGCCCGGTTTGTAAGTAGCCATAAACTCCCCTCTGTACTGCGATTCTAGCACTCAGGCTCGAATGAAGTTTCTGCGCTCTGCGCCGAAGGCTAGGCCTGAGACGGATGACGCCCTGCGGTGAGTTCGATCACAGTCGAAAGCCGTCAGACGCGGGCAGCAGACGAACCTAACGCACCGCTCCCGTATCGGGCATGCGCTGCAGAAACGAATCCCATCTCAACTCGTCAGAACGTTCTGCCTGGCGGGCGAGATCCTGCAGCGTGGGCACGTCGGAAAGATCCAATCCGGCTCCGGCCGTACAAACATCCAGCGCGTCGCGAATCATAATAGACGGGACTGCATACGTCAGGTTCGTTCCATCAAAGCCCGCATGCACAAGCCCCACGACTTCTGGGGAATCGGCCAGGAAGACCGGGGAGCCGCTTGCGCCCCCCTGGCTCATGATATCGATAGTAAATCCGTGCGGTTGAGGGCACGGGAACGGGAGGAGGCTACTGACTATGCCGCGGCGCAGCAGCGGGGTAAGCTGGCTGACTTTGCCGTACGCCACCATGGGTTCCGTTCCTCGCGGAAACCCGGCGATCGCTACATCTAGGCCTTGCCGTAGCACGTTTGACGCCGTGACTAGAGGCAGGGCTGGCACTTCTCGCACCTTGAGTTGAACGAAGCCAATGTCCGGACGATCCTCGCCATAGTAGGGGCCATTGGCCCCGAAGCTTGCAATGCGGCTGTACGACTTGATCTCTACGAAGTGGATCGGAAATACGTACCCACCGGGGGCGGGTTCAGTGCTTCCCCACACTATAGCGATGCCCGACGGAACCTTTGAAATCGGATGACAGGGAAGCTGCTGCAAGGCCTCAATAACATGATCATTTGTTACAACGATGCCGTCCCGATCAACAACAAATCCAGTTCCAATTATCTTTGGAAACAAAGGCTGCTCTCCGGGCGGAGTGGTAACAAGGCGCGAAGCAAATGCGACAACACTCGGACGAACTACGTCGAAAACATCCGCAAGAGGCTGCGGCTCCCGGAAGCCGCCAGACTTTGGAGCGTTTTGTTGCGACCCCTTCGCCTCAGTCCGCGAGGGTAAGGACTCGAAGGTCTCTTCAGATTGTGCGATTAGCCGTACCATTGGTTTCCCCTCCCATTGAGATTGCTTCACCGGACCCAGCGCCATTCGGGACAGGTAATTCTTAGCCGCGCGGGGCGCGGTTTGGACCAGCGCGTCTAGGCTGCCCCGCGTGCGACGAGCCAAGAAAACGAAGTCGTCCGAGTCTAGGGAGAACTCACGAGCGATGCGCCGGGCGAGGTCTTCCGACGGCATAGCGCGGTCAGATTCCAACTGGCTCATGTAAGGCAGCGAAATACCAAGCCTGCTGGCGAGTTCCTTGGCTAACAGCCCTTTGCCTAGCCGGAGCGCCCTGATCTTTTCACCGAGTGATGCCGTGGTGTCCATAGTTGCTAAGTTTGCAAAGTTAGTAAACTATCTGGACCTGGCGCTTGTCAAGTCATTTTTTCGGGCCGTCTCGGGGTCCGTGATCCTTGCGAGTAACGGTTTGCCGCGAAGTTCAGCACTGAACGCCGTTTTCCAGACGCATAGATCGGTGACGAGCCTCGTCAAGCAACTTTGGTGCGTCGGCGACGTTTTGGAGTTTCTGCCGTCCCTTCGGGACTCGGCTCGATGCTCGGGGACTTACCCAGGGCTTGCGCCCTAGGCTGTCTTATGTCGCCCCTTCGGGGCTGAGGTTTGCTGGGGCATTTTGCCTCTCCGCCCGAGGCGCGCTATCGGTAAACAGCTCTTCGTATGCCATAGTTTTCCTGGGCTGTGATCATCTCAGCCACTGAACTTTGATTTCCTTTTCGAGCGGCTTGAATTCCACATCGCCGGTGACGAGTTCCGCCTTTCTTTCCTTTGCCAGCGCGGCGGCAAAGGCGTCGGCCAAACTCAATTTGAAACGCGCCTTGAAATCGGCCGCGGTGTCGGCCAGCGCCCGGGTCGTGGAATGAAAATCAATCGGCAGGCCCTGAAGCACCTTCGCGGCCTCCGCCCACGCCGCCGCGCCGTCCTTCTTCACAATGGAGTACTTCACTTCAGCGTAGTTCACATCGGTCATGAGGAGCGGGCTGTCCTTCTTGCCGGCGGAGACCAGCATATCTTCCATCGTCTCCGCGCCCGGCTCGTCGCGGAAGTAGGCGATCAGTGCGAGGCTGTCGAGCACCTTAGCCGGCATGGCGCTCCTCGAGTGCCCGTTCCCGCTTCTTGTGCTCGGCCCAGTCTTCCTTCAGCGTCAGCGGCTTGCCTCCAGGCGTGCGCTTGAGGATGCCGCGCCCGCGCTTGATGAGCGCCGCCGTCATGGGTTTGAGAAGGATTCCCTCCGGCGTGGCCTGGACCACGGCCTTGGTCCCGTCCTCGATGTCGAATTGTTTGCGCAGGCGAAGCGGGATGACAACCTGCCCCTTCGTCGTGAACCATACGGTTTCGAGCTTCTCAGTCGTACTCATGTGTATGAGTATGACATAGCTTGCAAACTCCGTCAATGTGTTAGAAGTAGGATTCAAGCTTAGTGGGAGGAGTATAGCAGCAATACCAGAACTCCAACGAACGCGGCCGGCCCATTGCGCTTTCCACGACTGAGGCGCCGCGAATGCAAAAGCAAAAGCCCCGAGGATCACTCGGGGCTTCCGCACTGAACACCGTCTGCCAGACACTTAGTGGTACCGGACGACGTTCGCCAACTCCAGTCGCATTCAGCCCGACCGGCGTTCGCGCCTGGTCTCCTGCATGCGAGTCGCCTTGATAACCTGTTCAATCAGTCTCGAACTAAGCGTGTCCGTGCCCTTCCGCCGCGACTCCTCTCCGATCAGTCTGAGTACTTCCGGCTCGGAGCGAGTGATGGGCAGGCGCGTCTTTGACGCCTTCTTTGGCATGACACGAGGCCTCGACTGGAGCTAGTCCCTGACTCCATCCATAAACGCCCGCAACTTCCGCGATCTCGACGGATGCCTCAGCTTCCTCAGAGCTTTGGCTTCGATCTGGCGGATGCGTTCGCGGGTCACTGCGAACGACTGGCCTACTTCTTCCAGAGTGTGCTCGCTGCCATCTTCGAGGCCGAAGCGCATCTTGATTACTTTTTCTTCTCGCGGGGTCAGCGTGCGCAGGACCTGTCCGGTCTGGTCCTTCAGGTTCACGTTGATCACCGCTTCGGCCGGCGACACTACGGCGCGGTCTTCGATGAAGTCGCCGAGATGCGAATCTTCCTCTTCGCCGATCGGCGTTTCGAGCGAGATCGGCTCCTGCGCGATCTTCAGCACCTTGCGCACTTTCGCCACCGGAATGTCCATGCGCTTGGCGATCTCTTCGCTGGTAGGCTCGCGTCCCAGTTCCTGCACCAGTTGCCGCGAGGTGCGGATCAGCTTGTTGATGGTCTCGATCATGTGCACCGGGATGCGAATGGTACGCGCCTGATCGGCGATGGCACGAGTAATCGCCTGCCGAATCCACCAAGTGGCATAAGTCGAAAACTTATATCCGCGGCGGTATTCGAATTTGTCCACGGCTTTCATCAGGCCAATGTTGCCTTCCTGAATGAGATCGAGGAATTGCAAGCCCCGGTTGGTATATTTCTTCGCAATCGAAACCACGAGACGCAGGTTGGCCTCGATCAGCTCGCGCTTGGCCTGCTCCGCGTCCATGTCTCCCTGGATGATTTCGCGTTGGGTGCGCTTGATCTCCTGGAACAACAGGCCGGCTTCCTGTTCGAGCTTTTCAATCTCGCCCCTCACGGCGCGCGCCTGCCGCCGGTATTCCTTTTTCTGATCTTCGCTGCGCGTGGCGTCGGCCTTGCGCTCCAGGTTCCCTGCCTGGCGGTCAAGCGAACGCATGCTGTCGACCGTCTTGTTGACGCGGTCAATCAGCCGCTTGCGTTCGTTGTTGGTGAAGCCCAGCTTGCGCACCGCAAGCGAAACCCGCACGATGGCGCGAGCCAAGTTGCGGCGGGCGCGGCGATGGTCCTTCGGCCGCTTCTTCTGCGACATCGTGCCGTATTTTTCCTGTAGGACACCGGCCTTCTTGTACAGCTTGGCCATGGCGTCGATCTTGCCGGTGAACTCGTTCAACCGGTTCTGCAGAATCTCGTCGGTGATCTCCTCCTCGTCGAAGGTGACAACTTCCTTAATCGAGCGCACGCCCTTCTTCAAATCCTCCCCCATCGCGAGCAAATCATGAATAACAATGGGGGAGCGGGAGAGCGCTTTCAGCACGCGCAGTTGGCCGCGCTCGATGCGCTTGGCGATTTCCACTTCGCCTTCGCGCGTGAGCAGAGGCACGGTGCCCATCTCGCGCAGGTACATACGGACGGGATCGTTGGTTTTTTCGAGAGCGCCGGGAGTGAGATCGAGTTCAACATCGTCTCCCTCTTCGCCTTCGTCGAACTTCTTATCGAGCGCGGCGGAAGGCAGCTTCGGCCCCTCCAGCACGTCGATGCCCTGCGTACCGATGGTGGTCAGCAGGTCGTCCAGATCTTCGGGACTAACAACGTCGTGGGGGATGAGCTCGTTGACCTGGTCGTAGGTCAGATAGCCCTTCTCTTTGCCGGCGTCGACCAGCTTTTTAATATCGTCGTACTTGTCTTCAAGAGCCAAAGGATGTCCTCAAATTCTTCAATTCGCCCGCGCGGAGCGTGTGGTACCGTCTGAAGGGTGGGAAACTTGGGGTAGCGCGGAGTTGTGCGTCTAGCACAAACTTACAGATATTAGCACATAAGTGCCGCTCCGTCTATCACTTGCCCGGTTGATGTTCCCGCCGTCCGCGGCTAAATCTAACTCTGCTAAATACTTAGATGGCTTTAATGGCTGTTTTGTTTCACGCAGTTTTCTTGTTTGCCGGACCATTTCTCAGGCCGTCTTCCGCCAGGCTGGGATCGCGCAACGCCCGGCTCAGCCGATCCTTTTCGAGCAGCAACTCGTTCCTGAGTACCTTATCGTCACCAACTCCGGGCTTGGTTAGTTCGCGCTGCACTTGTTCCAGCCGGCGGCGCAGGTGAATACGCCGCAGCGCCCGCACCGCGCCCTCCAGGCGCTCAGCGCTTAGTTCTTCTTCCTCTTTCAAGAGGATGGAGGCCAGCATGCGACGTTCACTCTCGGAGCATGGCACCTCCATTACATCGGCAATTTCGGCTCCGGAATTCAGGAGGGCCTCGACCAGCGATTCGGTGGCCAGCCCGCGGTGGAGGCCTTCGCTCTGGAGCACGTACTGCGCCTGGCGCGCGGGATCAAACTCTTCGTCTTTAACCACGTCACGGGCGCCGTCACGCGCGGAAAGACGCTCGGCACCCGACTGCATTTGCCGCGCCGAGGCCAGGGCGCGGATGAGGATTCGCTCGGCGTCGGTGGCTTGCGCCTCTGACGTGGATTTCACCGATGTGGCGGAGCGCTCGGAGGCGACGTGCCGCAGCTCCTGGCGCAGCACGGTGGAATCGATGCCCAGTTTCTGGGCGATTTCCTGCGCCAGTTCGTCGCGCGCAATGCGATTGGGAATGCGCTGAATGCGCGGTAGAAGATAGTTGACTGCCTTGACCTTGCCTTCAGTAGTTCGCACGGGGAACTGGCTGCGAGCGCGCTCGATAAGGTAGTCAAAATATTTTGGCGATTGCCGCAAGGCGTCGGCTATAGCCTTCCAATGATGCTCTAGATCCTTTGCGTAAGCATCTTTGCCTTTGCGACGGATGGCGAGGTCGGGATCGAATCCCTCGTCCGTTGGGAGGATTTTGATTTGAAATTCTTCTTCGACCAGCAGATCGATGGTGCGCTCGGTGGCCTTTGCGCCCGCGGTATCGGGGTCGAAGTTGATGACCACATTTTTGCTGAAGCGGGCGAGCAGCTTGGCTTGCAGCTCCGTGAAAGCCGTGCCCGAGCTGGCGATCACGTTGTGAAATCCGGCGGCGTAGACGGAAATGCAATCCATCTGGCCTTCGACCAGGATGGCGTAATCCAGCTTGCGGATCGCTTCTTTCGCGTGGTCGAGGTTGAACAGAACGCGGCCTTTGGAGTAGATGCCGGTTTCGGGCGAGTTCAAGTACTTTGGGCCGGACTTCTCGTCGGTAGCGAGGGTTCGGCCGGTGAAGGCGATGATTTTTCCGGCATCGTTGGCGATAGGGAACATTACGCGGTTGCGGAATTTGGAGTAGATCGTCGTTGGTCCCTTCGCCCCGCTCAGGGCAGGCTCAAAACGGTCGTTAGTCGTTGGCCTACTGCTCTCGCTTTCCGCGGCATCGCTCTGGGTTGGCTGACGGCTGAGGGCTGACGGCTGACGGCTTTCTTCCTGCTTCCACGAGAACAAGCCGCTTTCCCGCATCACCTCTTCGCTGAATTCGCTTGCCAGGCGGTCGCGGAGCAGGAAGCCGGAATCGGGCGCGTAGCCGATGCGGAAGCGGGCTATGGTTTCTGCGTCCAGACCGCGGCCTTGGAGATATTCGCGCGCCCTCGCGCCCTCGGGACGCTTCAGGCATTCCTGAAAAAATACTGCCGCTCGCTCTTGGGCGTCGAGCAACTGTGCGCGCAGCTTGGCGTCCCTAGCCTCTCCAGGACTTGAATACGTAGCTTTGGGCAGTGGAATCCCCAGCTTCTGCGCTACCAGCCGGACGGCCTCGGGGAAGGTGATGTTCTCGATCTTCTGCACGAAGCTGAACACGTCCCCTGACACGCCACAACCGAAGCAGTGATAAAACTGCCGCGTGGCATGCACCGAGAACGACGGCGTCTTCTCCCCGTGAAACGGACAAAGCCCCGCATAGTTCTGCGCCCCAGCCTTCTTCAGCTTGATGTAGTCGCCGATGATGCGGACAATATCCGCCTGCTGCTTCACCGTCTCTTTGAAATCTTCAGTGGTGGGCATGGATGGATTGATGACTTCAGGGATCGACACTTCTCCCCTTGGAATTGTGACCCAGAGGAAGACTGATAGGAATATACCGGAGTTGGATTGCTGTGGAGAAACTGTGGGAATACCCGGATGCACCGTTGGCGGCGTAGGAAAATGCGGTTGAAATATCTGCTTCGGCGCACTCCTGGAAAGATGCGGATTGAGGTAGGGATGCTTCGACTGCGGAAGATTGTCCTCCGGACAATCTTCCTTCGCTCAGCATGACAAAGCTAAATCCTCAACTCCACCACAGTGGCCCCTCCTCCGCCCTCGTTCTGCGGAGGCTCGGCAACTGATTCCACGTGGGGATGCTGCTGCAGCGCTTGCTGCGGACTCTGTTAACGAACTTTCCCTCTGTCATGCTGAGCGGAGAAGGATTGTCCGAAGGACGATCCTTCGGAGTCGAAGCATCCCTACCAGCACCGCCGCTCTCCATCCACGGGTACCACTCTTTGGCCAAGTCCAACCAATGCGGATTCCTCGACTCGATCAGCGCAATCTTCTTCGCCCGCGACCATCCCTTCAACTGTTTCTCCCTAGCGAGGGCCTTGTGCACGTCGTCATAAGACGCCCAGTACAGAAGGCGCTCCACATCGTACTTACTGGTGAAACCCTCCATCTTGTGGAACTTGTGGTCGAAAACCCTCTTGTGCAGATTGCCCGTGAAACCAATGTAGAGGGTTCCCGACAGGCTACCCATGATGTATACGCAATAGCTTCGCCGCTCTCTGGCAGTCATGAGGGTATAGGGATGCTTCGACTCCGGAGTATCGTCCTTCGGACGATTCTCCTCCGCTCAGCATGACAAGATGAAAGGTTTCAGGAGAATAAAGCTGTGACATCCGTCACATTCACGACGCCGGTGTGCCAGATTGGAACGGTCGACGCAGGGGAAGTACGACCGTCCTGGAGAGCGGGAAGGACGGTAGGGATGCTTCGACTACATTCAGCACGACAACACCCAGTTCAACTTCTCTCCCAGACTGCCGATGGACAACCCAGGCTCTCATATCTGCTGTGCTTACAGTCGATCAATACGCCGCCTCGGTGGTTGAGAAATATCAGGTGAGCAAAAGTGCGGGTTCGCCATCGCATCACGCAGCCGATGCCGTGATCCCGATGCTGCAGCAGTGGTGCGGGCAACACCTGCTGGGCATCGCGCTTTCGGGTGCCTATGCCAAGGGAACCGCTATCACGCTCTCGTCCAGCGTCGACATTGTCCTTTCCCTGCACCTGTCTTCGGAAACGGAGGTCCGGAGCGAATTTTGGAAGCTGTTCGAATATCTGGCGGACCAAAATCTGCAGCCACACACGCGCACGGTTTCGTTGCAGGTGGAGAGCAATGGGCTCCGCGTGGATCTGGTGCCCGCGTGGTCGACCGGCGGCGGGGACCAAATTCTCTACCACAAGGAGCCTGGCAGTCCGTTCCGTACCAACGTCGCGCAGCACGTCCACCTGATCACGAACGCGGGCCGGTCGCAAGAGATCTGTGCTTTGAAAATTTGGCGCGAGCGCCACGCGCTGGATTTTCCTTCGTTCTATATGGAGCTGTCGACACTGCTGGCGCTCGAGGGTGAGCGCTTCGGCCAGCTCGCAGAGAACGTCTTCACCGTATTGCGCTATTTTGCGGGCCCTCTTGCGCAAGCGGTAATCCGAGACCCCGCCAACCCGGACAACGTGATTTCCGACGACCTCACTCATGCCCAGAAGAAAAACATCGCCCAGGCCGCGCACAAGGCATTGGAAGACGACGACTGGGAGAGGATCATCTGGTGAGAAATGGGGCGGCGCGTACTTCCTAAACCCGCAACTCCACCACCGTAGCCCCGCCACCGCCTTCGTTTTGCGGAGGCTCGGCTACTGACTCCACGTGCGGATGTTGCTGAAGCGCCTGCCGCAGGGCTTTGCGCAGGATGCCCATGCCGCTGCCGTGGACTACGCGCACCCGGGGCAGTCCGGCGAGAAAGGCGTGATCGACAAATTTCTCCACGGCACGCGTGGCGTCGTCCACGTTGAAACCGATGACATTGATTTCAGACGGCGCGTTCTGGCCTTCGTTTTCGTTATTCAGCGAAACGGAAATTCCCCGCGCCCGCGCCGCTTTCACCGGAGAATCCGCCGCCCGCGCGCGTACCAGCACTCCGGCGATATCATCGCCTGCGATCTTCATCTTCATCGCGCCCATCGCCACCTCAAAGTGGGATTCATCCAGCTTGCGGAGGACCGTTGCCGCCCGGCCAGTGGATTTCAGCTTGACGCTGTCGCCTTCGGAAACGTGCTTCACCACCTGGGGCTGCGCATGCGGGTCGCCTTCATCGGCTCCGCTGGCATGAGCAACGACCGTGGAATCGAATTGTTCACGGAACTCCCGCCGTAGTTTGGCAACGCGCCGCTCGGCTTCTTTCGATACCTTCTGAGCCGCTGCCTTATCCTGAACGGCAGTCACAGCCTCGCGCGCGTGGTATTCAAAGTCGCGCAGAACACTCTCCAGCTTTTTCTCCATCTCGCGAACCTTGGCCTGCTGCTCTTTCTTGCCTTCAGATGCCAGGCGGGCCTTCTCCCGCTCCAGTTCCAGCTCGTGCGTCTTCAGCCTCAGCCGCTCGCCTTCCATCTCGCGCAATCCGGCATGAAGTTTGTCGAGAAACTCGCCGACATCGCGGGCTTGCGTGCCCAGCCGCGCCCTTGCCGCGTTGATGATCGCGGGATTCAATCCCAGCCGCTGCGCGATGTTGATTCCCGCCGACGCCCCGGGCACTCCCATCTTCAATTCGTAAGTAGGCTGTAGAGTGGTCTCGTTGAAGCCCACCGAGGCGTTGATGACGCCCGGAGTATTCGCGCCATAAACTTTCAACGAAGTGTGGTGAGTGGATATCACGGTCATGCAGCCTATGCCCGCGAAGTGTCCGGCAATCGCCACGGCCAGCGCTGCGCCTTCTTCCGGGTCGGTGGCTGAACCCAGTTCATCCAGCAACACCAGCGACTGGCGGGTCGCCGTGCGCGAAATGAAATCGATGTTGGTGACGTGCGCGGAAAACGTGGATAGATTCTGCTCGATCGATTGATAGTCGCCGATATCCGCCAGCACCGCGTCAAAGACGGGCATTTCCGCGCGATCGGCGGGAACGGGAATGCCCGATTGCGCCATCAGGGCCAGCAGTCCAACCGTCTTGAGCGTTACTGTCTTTCCGCCCGTGTTTGGGCCGGTGATTACTAACTGGCGTCGTTCGGCTTCGAGCTCTACGCTGACGGGAACTACGGGCACACCTTTGAGCTTAAGATTGCGCTGCAGCAGCGGATGGCGGGCATTGTGCAGAAGCAAGCTCGCTCCGCTCGCCGGACAGCCGAGGCGGCTGTCCCCACATGGACCTTCTTGGCCCTCATCATCTCCGCTTAACTGCACGGCCACGCAGTTGTAATCTTCGGCGAAGCGGGCCTTGGCGAACTGGAGCTCCAATTCGCTGAGCACTTCAGCCGACGCCAGAATTGCCTCTGCCTGCTCGCCGATGCGCCGCGTCATTTCCAGCAGGATGCGATGAATCTCCGCTTGCTCTTCGTCGAGCAGCCGCACCAGTTCGTTGTTCTGCTCGATGGTTTCCAGAGGCTCCACAAATACCGTCTGGCCGCTTGAGCTCGCTCCATGGACTACGCCCTGCACCCGGCGCTTTTGTTCAATCTTCACGGGGATTACGAAGCGCTCGCCGCGGATGGTGATTAATTCATCCTGCACCGCGCCGCCCTCGGCCAGCCGCCGCAAGTATCCGGTCAGCGATTGCTGAATTTCGCGCCGCTGCTTTTCAATTTCGCGGCGAATCCGCGCCAGTTCCGGCGAAGCCCGGTCTTCGAGCGTTCCATCGGGCTGAATCTTGTTCCGGAAAAAGCGCAGAAACTCCGTGAAGTCAGGCACGCGTTCCGAAAGTGTCCGGGTGCGCCTCCACTCCGTCCGCATGTTCGCCGGAGGATGCAAGGCGATCTCGCGCCATTCCGCCGCACGGTCCACCACCAGCAGGACGTCGCGAATCTCCACGGTTTCCAGCACAGCGCCCGCGATCCGGGATTTCTGTACCAGTCGTGTAATGTCGAGCAAACCGGAAAATTCGAAGCGCCCGCCGACGCGTCGGAACTCTCGCAGCTCGGTGGTCAACTCTTGCTGCTCTGCAATCCAGATGGGGTCGGTGGATGCGGCAAGCGTCGTAATCCTCGCCTGGCCGAGAGGCGAAGACGAGTATCCGCGCAGGAGTTCGCGCAGCGCATCGAATTCCAGCACGCGCGCGGAGCTGTGTATGAGCGGTTCAGGCATCGAATTAATGTTACAGGAATGGATGAGCGAAGAACGAAGATGGGAAGCGCGACAGTTCTACGCCTGGGCTGCGGCCAGCGCCTGGTCATCGGTATGGGCCGCCACAGGCAAGCGCAACACGAATACCGCTCCGCCTTCGGGCTTGTTCTGGCAAGTGATCTGTCCGTGATGATCCTGAACCACGCCATAGACGGCGCTCAGTCCCAAACCCGTGCCCTTGCCGATCGGCTTCGTGGTATAGAAAGGGTCGAACACGCGATGCGGCTCTTTGATTCCCGGGCCGCCATCGGAAAACTGCACCACCACTTCTCTTTCGTGGAGTTGGGCGCTGACTCGAAGCAAGCCTCCGCCGGCTTCCTCCAGCGCATCCAGAGCGTTTTCCACGATCTGGACGAAGGTCTGGAATAGCTGGTGGCCGTCGCCCCACACCCGCGGCAGGTTTGTCGCGATCGAGGTTTCGATGTGGATCTTCTGATCGTGCCGCTGCAGCTCGCGCATCTGCACGCTACGCTGCAAGAGCATCCCCAGATCTACCAGTTTTTTCTCGCCGGAACTCTGCTGGGCGAAACTCAGGAGGTTTGAAATCAGATCGCGGGTGCGCTGGGACTGATTCACGATCTTGCGCACCAGCGTGTCCTGCTCACTGGACAACCGCTGATTCGACCACAGTTTCTCGGAGTATTCCATGATTGCCGTGAGCGGATGGTCAATTTCGTGCGCCGCACCGGCAATCAACTGGCCTAAAGAAGCCAGTTTCTCTCTTTGCACCAGGTGAGTCTGCAGACGTTGCTCGTTTTCGAAGCTGCGCCGCGAATCCTCCAGCAGATGGATGAGGACGCGGTCCTGGAGATATTGCCGCAGAAACACGAACGCGCCCAGCACCAGCATTGCCGCTAATACGGTGAGCAAACGAAATGTCCGCACAAACCCCGGCGAATTGTCCCAGCGGAAGGTCCACAGCCCCAGCACCGGCAGCGAAAGAATGGCCAGCATCCCCAGGCGCAAAGCAATTGCACCCCATTTGTCATTCATCTGGGGCGGCGCGGCCTCCGGCTTCCAGACGCGCGCGGTCAGAGCGGTCGCTGCCATCCAGCCCATTGCGCCCAGCAGCACAACATCATAGAGACATCCACTGTAGTATGTCCCGTTGATGAGGGCCAGGTTCACAACCTGGGAAACCACGGCATACAGCACACTCGCCGCCATCAGGTTCAGATACACCAGCTTCCACCCGCCTGACGCTCCCCGCGCGGCAATCCCCAGCACCAACACCAGCACCCCACTTTCGACCAGGTAGAGTGGGCCGAAGTTCATGTCGTACTCCGCCACATTCAGCGCTACATATTGCGACGGGATGACTACGAATGCATAGAGGAACACCCACCAAACCAGCAGCAGGCCAAAGTCCAGCATACCGACGCGGAATTTTTGCTCGTCTTCGCTGCGATGAGGACGCAAGGCAACCGCCGCGATCATGGGAACCAGATGGAGGAACAAAAACAAATCCATGAAAGACGGATCGGGGAAAGTGGTGTGGCGGAAGACTTCAAAATAGACCCATGCCACCTGATTGCAGACCCACAGAAGACACCCCGATCCCATCAGGGCCCAAAATCGCCGCTTGGAACCCCGTTCCGACCATGCATTGGCCAGCATCGCCCCTACTCCGACCAGGGATAGAAAAAGGTATCCAAGGTCAGAAATCGCGGTTAGCACCGGACCACGGGGCGCCGTCAAGGACACGACGGCGAACGCCAGCGTAATGCCGCCCGCGAGCACAAACCAGCGATTGCGTCCGAACAGACTCATCCGCTTCTCATTCTAAGGACGAAACAGGAAATTCCCAGATCGCTTCGGGTTTCCATAGGTTACTTTCGTCACACTGTTTCGCAAGTCCTTCCGGCGCGTGAGTCCTGCTAGAATCAAGGATTGAAAGGCACTAAATTCTTGTCAGGTGGTCGCATGGCCTTTCCCGTTACACGTCTTCGTCGTCTCCGGCGTACTGACCAGCTACGCAACATGGTGCGGGAAACGCGACTCACTCCCGACGCTTTTGTGTACCCCATGTTCGTGTGTCCCGGGGAAGGAGTACGCAAGGAAGTCCGCTCCATGCCGGGAGTGTTCAATCTCTCGGTGGATGAAGCGGTGAAAGAGGCGCGAGAGGTTCATTCGCTGGGCGTCCCCGCGGTCATCCTCTTCGGACTTCCCGAACAGAAAGATGACGTGGCCACGGGCGCGTGGGCGGACGACGGTATTGTGCAGCAAGCTGCCCGCGCCATGAAGCGCGAAGTTCCAGACCTGATTCTGATGGGCGATGTCTGCCTCTGCGAATATATGTCGCACGGACATTGCGGGATTGTGAAAGCATCATCCACACCGATGTCGCTGGGAGCAGCCGCCAGAGACGCTTTGCATGCCAGGCAGGGGGTAGCAGTTAAGCCCGTGAGGAGTCCCGAGGAAAAAGAGAAGGTGATCGAGGAATTGGCATCGATCGTGGCGCACGTGGTTGAATCCAAATTCGAAATCGACAACGATGCCAGCCTCGAACTGCTTGCCCGAGCCTCGGTCTCGCTCACGCGCGCCGGCATCGACATTATTGCGCCCTCCGACATGATGGATGGCCGCGTCGCCGCCATCCGCCGCGCGCTCGATGAAGCCGGCTTCATCAACACGCCCATTCTTTCTTACGCTGCCAAGTTCGCCTCTGGATTCTACGGCCCGTTCCGCGAAGCCGCCGACTCCGCGCCGCAATTTGGCGACCGCCGCTCGTATCAAATGGATGGCGCCAACCTGCGCGAAGCCATGCGCGAGATTGAACTCGACGTCGAAGAAGGCGCTGACATGATCATGGTCAAGCCCGCCATGCCCTACCTCGACGTAATCGCCGCCGCTCGCGCCCGCTTCGATCTGCCGCTCGCGGCGTATCAAGTCTCCGGCGAATATGCCATGATCGAAGCCGCCGCACGCAATGGCTGGATCGAGCGTGACCGCGTCATGATGGAGTCCCTGCAAAGCATTCGCCGCGCCGGCGCCAGCATCATCCTGACGTATTACGCCAAAGACGCCGCCAGATTGCTGGCGTGATTGTGTGGAAGAGGTTGTGCGGCGCGGGTTGTGTGGAGCGGGTACTCTTGCCGGCTTGCCTTTGACTTGAGCACCGTCGCGCTCTAGGCAGCCGCAGACCGGGCGGACCCGGGTTCGGGTTCGACAAAGCTGAGCATGGCTTGCTTTAATTGCGAGTCCACTTCGTCCGCGATCGTCATCACGTCGATCAGGACCTGGCTGAAATCCACGCTCGACAGATTATTTTGCAGCGTCCTGAAGATGCTGACTTGCAGGATTCGCGACTCCTCGACCATCATCGCCGCCGTGTAGCCTTGCTGGCGGCGCAGATTTCCGTGCTCGTGCGCGGCCAGGGAGTAGTTGGCTTTAGCGGATGCAGGCATTCGTAAACGGTAAATCAAGTCCGCCAGCAGATTGGGCAGATGCCCCGTACGCTCTTCGAAGTTCAAAGGGATGGACGTCAGTTCTTCACTGTGTTGCACGAGCGCCATCCAGGCCTGAATCGTGGCCTCGAGGTCGTGCTCCAGGATGGAGGCTACGCTCACTGTGGTCAGCGGCTTGCGCACTGTAGGGTTCTTGAGTTTTTCGCGGATAATTTCCCGCAGCGAAGCGATTTGGATTGGCTTCACGAGGATTTCGTCAGCTTGCAGCCGGATGGCTGCCAGGGCTTCGTCCAGTTCGGGATAGCCGCTGAGCACCAGCGTCACCGCGTGGGGATGAGTGTGGCGCATGGCGCTAACCACAGTGAAGCCATCGCCGGCCAGCGGCATGTGCAGGTCAGAGAGCAATACGTCAAAGGTCTCGCTGGCGATGCGGCTCAACGCTTCGCACACGCTTGGCACCGCGACTACTTCGAAGCCGTCGCGCTCCAGCGAGGCCCGCAACATATCGCGGACCGAATCATCGTCCTCCGCCAAAAGAACTCTGGCCATCGTGGTACTTCCTTCCTCCCGCACGTGTATTTGATCTCCACCTTATCGAAAGAGGCCGATTCAGTCTGTTCAGAATTGCACATGTTTTGAGGCATAAATTGACACCATAGATTCTTCCGCCAGATTCACGGGTCGCAATTCCGCCTGATCCGTGGCGAGCCCCTGTTCGGATTTCGTAACAAAAATGCCATTTTGGTGCTATCGTTCTACGTAGCAATCACAATTTCCCGTGGGGCCTTCTCCCCCTGAGGCTTTTATGTCGCCTCGCAAAGTACAGACATTTGATCCCAAGGTTTTCCTCGCCCAAACCGGGTTGGGAAGAACAATCCTGCAGTGTCCAAAGAGCAAAGTGATCTTCGCGCAAGGAGATCCCAGTGATGCCGTTTTCTATATTCAAGCCGGCCGGGCGCGCCTGACGGTCCTATCCTCGCGAGGCAAAGAGGCTACCATCGCCTTGCTGGGAGAAGGAGACTTCGTCGGCGAGGCGTGTATTACGTCCGACCAGCCCCGGCGCGTTGCCTCTGCCACCGCCATTACAGATTGTCGTGTACTGAGAATTGAAAAACCCGCGATGCTCAACGTACTTCACCGGGAACACGCATTTTCAGACCTGTTTGTCGCCTATCTCGTTGGCCGCTACAACCAAACTCAGGCCGACTTGGTCGATCAGCTCTTCAACTCTGCCGAGAAGCGGTTGGCCCGGACTCTTTTGCTGCTGGCTCGCTTCGGAAAAGAGGGGCGATCGGAGAATGTGATTCCCAAGATAAGTCAGGAAACTCTGGCGGAAATGGTCGGTACGACTCGAGCCCGCGTTAACTTCTTTATGAATCGGTTCCGACAGCTCGGCCTCATCCACTACAACGGTGGCTTGGAAGTTCACAGTTCGCTGCTCGATGTCGTACTTCACGAATAGGGTTCGTAATATTTCGCTACTGAAGGAATCCGTTACTTGCGAACTGTACATATTTGAACAGCTTCGCCGTTCGTGACTCCGGTTAGGTGCAAACAGGTCAAGAGCAAAGTGGTGATGGGTTTCAAGACGTTTGCCGGCAGTTTTTTCACAGCCCTTGTTGAAAAGGGGGTTCTAAGTCCTCCATCCCCGTCTGTCCAAAATTGCACACCTAGAAACGGGGGTGGGCGCTAGTGCGTCACCTGGAAGACCACGTTGCTCAAAAGCGCACCGCCGGGAGTTGTCACCTGAACCGTGCCGGTGGTCGCGCCATTGGGAACGGTCGTCGTAATCTCGGTCGCCGAGACCACAGTGAACGCTGCTACGACGCCGTTAAAGTTCACGCTGGTCGCGCCGGTCAGACTCGTGCCGAGAATCTTCACCTTCACTCCTACTTTGCCTGCCATGGGTACAGTTTTCACAAATGGAGCGAGACCCATGTCCAGCCGGAAGACGGTGCCGTTATTCTTGGAACCGCCGAAGGAGGTTGTTCCGTAGAACTTCCCGTCGGTGGCTTGTACCAACCCGGCGAACGGGTCCGCGCCGTCACTCTTGCTGAAGTTATGCAGGGTGCTCAACGAGCCCTGTGGCGTCAGTTCGAAAACTGTCCCGTCCGTGTTGGCCCCGCCCGAAATCGTTGTCCCGTAAAGGTTGCCGTCGGTGGCTAGAAGCAGTTCGTTCGGCGTGGCGCCGTCAGTAGCGTTGAAGCTGAGCAGCACGGTCACAGTTCCGGTTGGCGTCACGGTGAAGACTGAGCCGTAACCGTTGGGTCCCGCAAGGTTGGTACTTCCGTAAAAGTTCCCGTCGCTGGCCTGAACCAGCCCGCTGGTAATGGCGGCGCCTTCAGTTTCATCGCCGAAGTTGTGCAGCGTGGCCAGTGTTCCGCCGGACGTAATTTTGTAGACGGTTCCATAGCCTTGCGAGCCGCCATTATACGTGGTGCTGTAGAAGGTGCCGTCCGTGGCCTGAATCAGCGGCGCCTCCGGCGAGGCCCCATCTGTGTCGTTGAAACTATGCAATGTGGACAACGTTCCCTGGGGCGTGAGCTTGAAGACGGTCCCCAGAATGTGAGCCCCGCCGGATTCAGTTGTGCCGTAGAAATTTCCGTCCGTGCCCTGCACCAGTGTGGCGTAGGGGTTGTATCCGTCACTAATGTTGAAGCTGTGCAGCGTGGTCAGTGTTCCCCGCTGAGTGATCTTGAAGACGGTGCCCGCACCGTGGGCCCCACCGGCTTCCGTGGTCCCGTAGAAGTTTCCGTCCGCGCCCAGCATCAGTCCGGCGTAGGGGGCAGAGCCATCGGTGCAATTGCTCTTGACGCAAAAACTGTAAAGTGTGGTCAGCGTTCCACTGAGAGTGATCTTGAACACCGTCCCATGACTGTGCGCTCCGCCCGCCGATGCAGTTCCATACAGATTCCCGTCCAGGCCTTGAACCAGAGGGGCAAAAAGAGGGCTCGAGCCGTTGTTCCCAGTGAAATTCGCCAGCGTGGTAACAGTCTGCGTTTGTCCCAGGCCTGGGGTCAGCAGACAAAGCAGCAAGCCGACGCAGGATCGAACCTTCATCGCAATTCTCCTCATTGAAACGGAACGTCACTTTACCCGGCCGTCGCCAACAATTGTGCCGGATCAGCGGGGAGAATTTGTCACGGCCATGTCGCTTTTTCGTAAATTACGCCCACACCGGCCGACGGTCGTCCGCGAGTAACTTTCAGAACTTCGCGAAATAGACGTCTCCAGTTCCAAATTTCGATTCGCCCTCAGCCCAAATGCCAAAGAAGTTTCCCGCGCCATCGGTGACGGTTTCCGAGTAGTCACCATAAGGATGATCAAAACCCGCAGCGGTCTGATAGTCCCTGTAAGGCGTGGGTTGAACCATAGTGGATTCCGTGCTCCAGTTGGTGGCGCCGTCGGCGCTGCTGCGCTCGTACACATTCCAGGTCCCGCACTGCCCCGTAGTGCTCGAACTCTTGCAGGTGTAGTTGCCCCCGGCCGAAGCCCGATTGTCCATCCAGATTACTTTCACCATCGAAGACGTTGCGGCGATCGACGGAAAGCCGTGCCACACACCGCTCGGCGCCAGAGACAGCTGCGATCCATTCGGCCACGACGACGGGTTGAAAGGAATATTCCACGTTGCGCCGAGTGTGTCCGAGTACTTGGTGTAGATGCGCTCCGGCGCGCCCGACGATCCGGCTCCCGCATTGTAGATCACGATTACGCGATCGCTGGCAGGGGGAGTCTTAGGCTGGACGGCGATCTGGATCGATCCGCCCCAGTAGTCCCATCCCGCGCCCGTGACCTGAGGGCCGCCTTGACCCTCATCGATCGTATCGACGGAGTAGGAAGCAAAAAGATTGTTGGAGCGTTGGAGGTAAAAAGTGGTCGGGCCGGTTCCGTTGTTAGAGGTTCCGGACCAGGCAAAATAAGCATTGCCTTGAGTGTCCAGTATGCCGCCTGTGGCCAGCGCCACCCCGCTGGACGCCACGTTTACCTGCTGCGAGGTGAAACTTGCGCCGCCGTTGGTGCTCACGCTCACGTGCTGCTTGCCGCCATTCTCGAATGCAACCATCACGTTGTTGTTCTTATCCACCAGCAGGATGTCCTTGTCGCCTCTGCCGCCATTGGTCACATCCACTGGAGTGCTCCAGGTGACGCCGTGATCGTCGGAGTAGATCGCCTCAATCGGCGTGTACTGCGTGTTTCCATCCATGTAGCTTGCGTAGATGCGGTGATTTGCGCCCAGCGCCAGTTGCGCATCCACGTCGTTGCCCTGCACTGGACAACGCGGGATCGTGACCGGGCCCCAGGTCGTGCCGCCGTCGCTTGAGGATTGGAAGTACATGTAGGAACTGGTAGTGAACTTGCCTTTACCCTTGAAAGGCATGCAGGTGGCGCCGGAGGAGTCTTTGTAAGTTGTAGCCAGATAGTGTGGCCAGAACGCGTAGACATAGTTTCCGTCAGCCAGGATCGCGGGTTCCCAGTCCTCACCTGTGTTGTCACCCAAGCGATGGGACGCTATTAAGCTTTGACCGAAGGAGAAAGTGGACAGGAAAAACAGGAAGGCAACAGCACTTTGCAGAATGTTCATTGTTGTTTCCTCGCAGACATCAACATCTGGGATTGGACATCAACGTCTTCATCGACAACAACGTCTTCGACCGATTTTCATTGGTCACTGCAAAACGGGAGCAGTATACTCCTGACGCCGAGACAGGGCGTCGATTTTCCAGCTAGAGCCTAAAGTCCCTCGGGAGATTTCCCTATTGACAGGATTGCGATGTCCGGCTCAATATTCATGCGTTTCATTAAAACCATTCACTAGGGGGTGTCCCATGTTCGATCGATTCGGGCATTCCGCTTTGGCCCGCACTCTGTCCCATCTCTTCGTTATCACGCTTACATTGTTCGCGGGAACCGATCTGGCCCACGCGGCCAGCGCTTACATCCGCGTCAATCAAGTTGGCTATGCCGGAAGCTCCACGAAACGCGCATACCTGATGGCGAGCGGCGCTGAGACCGGCGCCACGTTCGCGGTCAAGAGCTCCAGCGGCACCACGGTTTATTCGGCTTCGGTCGGAACGAGCCTTGGCGCCTGGGGAACTTTCACCAGCGTTTACGCCCTTGATTTTGATTCTGTATCGACCGCCGGCACCTACACGATCTCGGTAGCCTCGCCAATTGCGGCAACATCTCCTGCGTTCAAAATCGATACGGCTGCGAACCTTTATGCCACTCCGCTGGCAAACTCTCTCTACTATTACGAGACCTCGCGCGACGGGCCGAATTACATTCCAAACGCCTTACGCACTGCGCCCGGCCACTTGAACGATCAGAGCGCCAAGGTTTATTTCACTCCCACGTTCAACAAGAGAGACAACGCCGGCCCGCTTACCGCCACCGGTGCGGTAATCGACGCTTCCGGCGGCTGGTGGGACGCCGGCGACTACATGAAGTTTGTCGAGACCCACAGCTACACCGTGGCCATGATGCTGATCGGAGTGCGTGACTTTCCCGGACAGATGGGTTCGGGCTCGAGCACATCGAACTTCACCGCCGAGGCTCAGTTCGGCCTCGACTGGCTGCAGAAAATGTGGGTCGACAGCAGCAAGACTTTGTACTACCAGGTCGCGGTCGCCTCTGGCGGCCACAACTACAGCGGCGATCACGACATCTGGCGCCTGCCCCAGGCCGACGACAACTACCAGGGATGCGTGTCGCCGTATCAGTACATTTGCCATCGGCCGGTGTTTCAAAATACTGCGGGCGGGTCGGGCGCATCGATCAGTCCTAACATCGCGGGACGTTTGGCAGCTTCGTTTGCCCTTTGCTACAAGGTGTTTGCCGCCAGCAACTCTTCCTATGCGAACCAGTGCCTGCTGTCGGCCGAGCATATTTTCGATCTCGCGAACACCGCACCCACCGGAAATCTGCTGACCGTCGGGCCGTTTGATTTCTATCCGGAAACGGAATGGCGGGACGATCTAGAACTCGGAGCGACCGAGTTGTACTTTGCCCTGCAAGGTGCGACCAACCTGCCTCCGGGACTGCCCCACACCGATCCTATGTATTACCTGCCACTGGCGGCGACCTGGGCCAATGCCTATATCAAAGGTCCAAATGACGCAGCTGACACTCTAAACCTCTACGACGTCAGCGGCCTGGCGCATTTCGAGCTGTACCGCGCCATCGTGCTTGCCGGAAACCCGCCCGGGCTTGCTACCTCAGAGGCGGCGCTGCTTGCCGACTTGAAGAAGCAACTGGATAAAGCGGTAACGCAAGCCGGCAAGGATCCGTTTGGCTTCGGATTCCCCTGGAATACCTACGACACAACTTCGCACGGCGGCGGCCTGGTGGTGATGGCTAACGAGTACGACTATCTGACCAGTTCGACCGCGTATGCCGCGTATGGAAACCGCTGGCAATCCAATGTGCTCGGCGCAAACGCCTGGGGCACTTCGCTGATCATCGGTGATGGCGGCACCTTCCCGCTTTGCATGCAGCACCAGGTGACGAACTTGGTTGCCGTGCCGCCCAATGGCCCTCCCTTTCTTCTGGGTGCGGCCGTGGAAGGTCCCAATTCGTTCGCGGCTAAGGGCACGCTCAGCGGCATGGTAGCGTGCCCTCCGAATGGCGTGGATCAGTTCGCCCAATTCAACGGGAACGGTGCAGTCTTTCAGGACAATGTGCAGTCCTTTTCCACGGTAGAGCCGGCCATCGATCTCACCGCAACTTCATTTGTCGGGTTTGCCTGGCAGATCGCAGGAGCGCCCTCCGGAACTCCGTAAACCTACCCTCGAAGGGAGCGACTGAAAAAGATCGCTCCCTTCGCCATTTCCCACAAGATCAAAAGAATCAGGATCAAGAAACCAAGGAGGCAGTATGACGCAAAAATTCGCAGTGCTGATGCATGGCGGCGTGGCGGCCCTGTTCCTGTCAGGAGCGCTGATGATGGTTCCGCGCGCGAACGCTCAAACCCAGTTGCAAGTCTATGGCGCCTGGCATTGCTATACGGACGGTTGCAGCTGGGCTTCGACGCCAAACATGACAACCTTTGATACCGATAACCGATGGATGATTGATCGCAACATGAACAGCACCTATCAGCCGTCGGTGAACCTGGTCGTCTTAAGCTTTGTCGAGCCGGTCAAGCTGATGAACCTGACCACGGATTCGGGCGACGTCAACGGGATTCCCATCGGCATGAATGCGGCGGTGATCAATTACTTTCAGAGCCGCGGCGTGCGCGTGATGATGTCCATTGGCGGGGCCAGTTACAGAAAAGACTGGGACAAGGCCCTTTCCACCAATCCGACGCAACTGGGCATCAACGCCGCCAACGCCGCCAAGCAATTCAATGTCGGCATGGAAATTGACTACGAAAACAGCAGCAGCCCGAATTTGACTGGACTGCAAAGCTTCGTGACCGCCTACCGCTCACAGATCCCATATGACGCCACCGGCGCGAACTTTGCCGCCCGGCTCACCATCGATTTGGGTGACGGCGACACCTACCTCACCAAGTTGGCCAATTATGCCGTGACCAATTGGCTACAGACCAGCGCGCCGGTGCTCGATTACGCCAATGCGATGGTGGGCTCGCAAAAAACGAGTGTAGCTACGCTGGAAGCTGGCTGGCAGCAGCACGTCGCTGGGGATGGGACGGCGGTGCCGCCGCAGGCGCCCGCCAAGCTGACCGGGAGCCTGTGGTTGATCGGTGGCCAGCCCAATTGTGATAACTTCAGCAATTCTGATCAGAACACAGCCGCCAGTTTCGTGGAGAATCTCGCTCCGGCTGGCGCAGGAACGACCACAGGCATGTTGGGCTACATGTTCTGGGCGGCCGGCTGCCAGGGCAACGGCACGGGTTGCACGTTTCCGCCCAACACATGCCAGAACGGAATGGGTGGCGCGGCCACAGCTTTCAACATCCCCATACCCATGCCGGCGTTGCGGCAAAACTGAATTACCGGGGAACCCTCGGTCCGCTCGAACCCAGCGAACCGAGAGTTCCCCAACTCTTCAGCAAACTAGATGCCTTCCGTGCCGGTCGCGCTTCTCCGCGTCTGTGACGACGAGAAACGGTTCCGCATCCGGTCGCCGATGTCCTGAACCTTGTTCCCGATTGAGCCGCGGATCTCTTCTCCGCTCGCCGGAGCCAGCAGCATCCCCGCGCCTACGCCAACCGCCACTCCCGCCGCAAACGTGAGCACGTTGCGCATGGTGTGATCCTCGCCCTCATAAAGCTCCTGAGCCTGGTCGCGCAGCGCCGATACTCGGTCGCTCACGCGATTGGCCGCACGGTCGACCGTGTCCGAGACGCGGTCCCGCACATCACCCGCGAAGCGGTCCGTCTGGTCCAGAAAGTACACTGCCGTCTTGAGAATCGATTTAATTAAGTTGTTCATCACTCACACCTCTCATTCCTGATCGCGAAATAGAACGTATGAGGGTTAGTTGCAGAAAGCAATGGGAACGGCTTATGCCGGGAATAAATTATTTGTGGTCGGGCAGAATGGAGGGAGAGCGGCGATACACCCGTGGCGCGGACACAATCCCTATGTTCCGGCCGCGCCCTGGCCCTGGAACGTTACCTCGACCAGCTTGCGGTCCTCGTCGGACACTTTGAAGAAGGCACGCGGCTTCAGGTTCATGAAGCTGGCCACGAACACTTCCGGGATCTGGCCGATGCGTGTGTTGTAGGTGTTGACGTCGTCGTTGAAGAACTCGCGGCGGTCGGCGATGCGCTCTTCTAGTTCGCTGATGCGGGTCTGGAGCTTGAGGAAGTTCTCGTTGGCCTTCAGCTGTGGATAATTTTCCGCCACAGCGAACAGCCCGCGCAATGCGACCGTCATCGTTAAGTCGGCCTGGGCCTTCTGCCCAATGCTCGCCGCGTTCATTGACGCCGCACGCGCCTGCGTTACCGCCACCAGGGTCTGCTGCTCGTGCTGCATGTATCCCTTCACCGTCTCAACCAGATTCGGGATCTCGTCGTGCCGCTGCTTCAGCAACACGTCAATGTTGGCCCACGCGCGGTCGTTGTCGTTTCGCAGCCGCACCAGCTCGTTGTAGAGAATGACTATATAGACCAACACCCCCACCACGAACAGTACGAACGCCGCAGTTGTGATCACGTTGCTGCCCATCGTTGCCCTAGCCTCGCTCGAACTCTAAGTGAAACAGGAGCGCAGGCAGTGCGCAAGTAACTGGTGGGCAGCGCCAGCTACGGAAAAAGGGCCGAGCCCACAGGCTCGGCCCTCACGCTGCAACTCGCCAGCCGTCGTTACGGCTTATGTGGCGTCAGATCGCAGGATTTTCTCACCTCGTCCAGATTCAAGCCCGCGGGCGAGAACTCGGCGATCTGCGGTCCACTCCTCGTTCTGACTTCCGCATTGAACACCTCGGCGCCGATCATGCCGCGAACCGTTCCTTTATCCATAGCGAGGAAGCGCCCGCGCACCCAGTTCCAGCCCTTGTGGTCGTGGCTTCCGTCGATGCGTACCATGACCTCCATCTTGGGCTGTCCCCAGAAGCCCGGATAGTCGGGGTGTCCCAATCGTTCGCCGGGATGGAAGTCGGCATACTGATACTTGCCATTACTGCACACGAGTGCGACTCGCGGCTTGGAGTCTGGGTCCTCCTTAAAATAATTGTTCGCCACCAGTACAAAGCGGACCTTCTTTGCTCCGGTCATCTTGTCTTCTGACTGGAACTCCATCCACTTGCCACCGGCGCTGACGCCATCTTTTTCGTCCTGGTAAGGGCTCATGGCGCCCTCTTGAGCAAGGGCCGACACGGCAGCAGCCAGCAACAGGAAGGTCGCGAACACCACCCCCGCGGCCCAGGCATACGGACTCTTACGTTGAGGCACGTTTCGAAGCAAGCGCAATCCGTTCAAGGTTCTCCTCCCGCATGACGAATATTCTTATCGTACTGAACCCGGGCGGCCAGCAAAAGTTGTACGCGCCACCGCTGTTTTCATGGGCCTATTCACTGGGTGCTGATCTTGAGATCGATGTAAACCTGAGAGCGGTCATCGAACTGGCTGACCGACTTGGTGTCGCTCTTGCGGCCGTTCAGCTGAGCGTAAACTTCATAATCCACTGTGGACAGGCCAGGAAACCGGTAGGTGCCTTCCTCGCCAACGATGTAGGTCTTTACCGCGTGAGTGCGAGTGTTGGTCAGGTAAACGATGGCGCCCACCACAGGATTGTCCTGTTGGTCGAGCACTTTGCCGTAGAGCAGGCGGCCTTGCTGTTTGTCCTTTTTGTCGGGAGCAGCATGGGCCAGCGAAAGCGCCAAAAGAGCCGCGATGGCAATGAGGGAGGCGTTGCGGAGAGCCATTCTGTGAGTCATTCGAGTCTTTCCTCTTTCTGTATTTCTCTATCGTGTCAGATGCAAACCAATGTCCACGCGCTCGTCGTCCTCTACGTGGACCGGGACCTCTTCCGCCAGATGCAGCGCCTGGCCGTCCGTAGTCTTCACCCCTTTAAGGTCTGCCCACACCACGTAGTCGGCCTTGCCGGCGGGAACGCGCTGAGCGAATTCTCCGGCATGATCGGAAGTGAGTTCCCACTTTGGCTTCCTGTCAGGGGCGCGGCGGATCTTAACGTTGACACCATAGACAGGCCGGCTATCCGGCCCCCATACCGTTCCAAAGATGAGGGCGTATCGATCTGTGGGTTTCAGCTTCTTGGACGCGGGCGCCGCAATGGCCGGAAACGAGATGTAAGGTCCCAAAGCGGCGAAAAAGAAAACAGCAAGCAAGCAGAACGAAAACAAGCGCGCAAGCAGAACCGTAGGCTGGAGTCTACTACTCGTCACCGTCTTCGCTTTCCACTTCGGCGTCCTCTTCCACGTAGCCGGCCTCGACCGCCTTCAACTCCAGCGGACTGGTGGTCACCACTTCGAAGTCCGTGCCACACTCGGGACAGGAGACGATCTCGCCCTCGTCGACCTCTTCCTCTTCCACGTCCAGGTTAGTCTCGCACTCAGGACAAAGAACCATGATTCCTCCGCTTCCCATAGATGCCACTCCTAATATTTAGATTCTTCCCGCTCCGCAGGTCAAGGGGCGAATGCCACAGGTCGCCTGTATGTTGCAAATCGGGCCGAAAACGGCCACGGACGGATTAGGAAATTTTTCGATTAGAGCCGAGCGCTCGGTTGTATCCCGCCCGGCCCGCCTACTCTTCAATAAACCGGTAGCTGCCGTGCGAGTCGTAGTCGATTCCGTGCTTTTTCCGCAGTTCCTCGATCTGCCTCAAGGTCGCTTGCGTGTGCGGGCCAACGCCCTCGTTCGTATGGAGCAAAATCTCCTCCAGACAACTGTTCACGCTCATGCGCTTATGCTTGGCCAAGTCATCGAGCATAGTTAGGTTGGATCGTGCATCGGCGGGCCCAACGCGTTGGGGCGATGGCGCCCAGCGACAAGGACGCGTATGCTGAATTTCGTGAAGGCAAGGGTACTCAGGTTCGCTACCAGCCGTTTAGTCCTCTGATCTATTCGGTCGAGAACTGCACCCCGCTAGTCAAGCTTGGCCAGGACGAACGCTGGCAGCCGGATCCGGATCCGCATCTCTGTGTTCCCCCAGTCGCCGCAGGGAAATTATTGGGCAATCACTCCCAAGGCGCTGGGGTGGCTTCGTTGGATCATGATTGGGTTGGGGTGGTTGCTGGCGTCATTCTTCGTCGCCGGTTTGACTGGCATAATCAAGACCAACTAAGCGGACAAAAAATGTGTTCGGAAACTGGCGTGGTTGCCCTGCTGTTGGGAGAATCACTCGGTTGCTGGCGAACCTTTGCAACTCCACGACTGATCTGCCGCACTCTTCGCGGGGTTTCCGACAGGTGCGCACCACGAAACGATTCGAGTAGGGATTCTGACTTTTATACCTCTCATCGCACCTTGTTAACTTGCCTTCCCGTTGTAAACCCCCGGCGATTTCGACTCCGCCCCTGAGTTTGTCCTAACTACCGACTCCGTTACAGCACGATAACTGTCATCATCCGATGCTATAATTGGTGCTGGAGACTTCGATGAGAACAACGATTGCACTGGATGACGAGCTCGTACGCCTCGCCCAGGAGTTCACCGGGGTCGAGGAAAAGGCGGCCTTGATTCGCGAGGCGCTGAAAGCCCTCATCGAACGCGAGAGCGCCCGCCGGCTTGCTTCCCTCGGCGGCACCATGCCGAAATTAAAGGCTATTCCACGTCGTAGGATTCGGCCGAGTTGATTCTCGCGGACACCTCGATCTGGATCGACCACTTCCGGTCGGGAAATACCGAACTTCGCCGGCAACTTGAGTTCGGACGGATCGTCGTCCATCCCTTCATCATTGCCGAACTGGGCCTCGGATCGCTGCGTGATCGCGCCCGCACTCTCGCGTTCCTGGACCTGCTGCCGCAGGTTCGAACGGCCCATCTAGGCGAAGTCCGTCTGGCAATCGAGTCTCACCGCCTATACAGCCTCGGAATCGGCCTGACCGACGCCCACCTGATCTCTTCCGTATTAATCGATGCCCCCACTCTTCTGTGGACACGCGATAAGCGCCTTCGCAAAGCCGCCGAAGGTCTGGGTATCCATGCCACGCTGAATTAGACAGCGGTTTTTTCCACAGCCCTATGCCGCAGATTATTTACTTGACAAAAGGCGCTGATGGGAACAACTTTTTGCAGAACCCGTGCCCAGCAAGCCTTTCAGAGTTGCGAGGGAGGGAGGGGGATACCCCTTACAGGCTCGTCCGAAGGCAAAATCTCTCGTTTCGGGAAGGTCGTTGAAACTTTATTTCACTGAGAAATCCACAGCGACCACGACAGGATGACACGCACACCGCTGCGGTCTTAGACTAGCCCTGCGTTCACCTCTCATTACCCGGAGCCTCCATGATCTCCCCTCGTAACAAAAGCTCATGGCTGTTAGCGCTTGCGCTCGCACTTAGCACCCGCGCTCTCGGACAGGGCAAATCGGGACTCGAAGCGCCTGAGACCATGGCCACCGACAGCCACATCTCCGCGGCGCTGCAACAGGTTTCGGTGGAGCGCATTCGGGCAAATATTGAGAAACTGACAAGTTTTGGCACGCGCTCTACGATCTCGGCGCAGGATCCCGCATCGATCGCCGCCGGACGCGGCATCGGCGCTGCTCGGGAGTGGATCAAGTCGGAATTCGAGCGCTATAGCAAAGACTGCGGCGGCTGCCTGGAAGTGAAGACCGACAGCTTCACCGAGCCGGCCGCCGACCGGATTCCTCAGTCCACCGAAATCACCAATGTTTATGCGGTCCTAAAGGGGACGGACGCGGAGAACGCCAAGCGCATCGTGCTGGTGACAGGGCACTACGATTCGCGCAACAGCGATACGCTCGACGTGAAGGGCGACGCTCCCGGGGCGAACGACGACGGCAGCGGAACGGCCGTCAGCCTGGAATGCGCTAGGGTCTTGAGCAAGATGAAGTTCCCGGCGACCATTATTTTTCTGACAGTCGCAGGTGAAGAGCAAGGACTGAACGGCAGCCAACATTTTGCGAAGATCGCGAAGGGGCAAGGTTGGAATATTGAGGCAGTGCTGAACAATGACATCGTGGGCGGTGACAAGAGCGCGGAGCAGGACCACTCCGTGGTGCGTGTATTTTCCGAAGGCTTGCCAGCCGCGGCCACCGAGCAGGAAGTCCGGCGGATTCGCGGGTTAGGCGGCGAGAACGACTCTGGGTCGCGTCAACTGGCGCGCTATATCGCTGATGTAGACCGCGCCTACAAAGTGGACGTGAAACCTATGCTGGTGTTCCGTTTGGACCGCTATCTGCGCGGTGGCGACCATTCCTCTTTCAATCAGCAGGGGTTTACCGCGGCGCGTTTCACGGAGTTTCGCGAGGACTTTCATCATCAGCATCAGAACGTGCGCACCGAGAACGGCATCGAATATGGCGATTTGCCCAAGTTTGTGGACTTCGACTACGTAGCGCGCGTGGCGCGGCTAAATGCGGCGACGCTGGCGTCGCTGGCATCGGCGCCCGCACCTCCGGCCAGTGTGCACTTGCTGACCAAAGATCTGGAAAATGACTCGACGCTGACGTGGGAAGCGTCTCTGGGAGGCCGAGCCTCAGGCTACGAAATCCTCTGGCGGGCCACGACCAGCCCGGAATGGGAGCACGTCCAAAAGGCTGGCAACGTTCTAAGAACTACTCTGAACCTTTCCAAAGATAATGTCATCTTTGCAGTGAGGGCGGTGGATGGTGAGGGCCACCCGAGCTTGCCGGTGGTGCCCGTGCCGGAGCGCTGAAGAGCTAGCTGTTAGGATAGGTTCTACGAGGCGGTTCAGGAGTTATGCCCAGAAACACTTCCTTTGAAATGACGCTGCCGCCGTTTCGCGCCGCGGTACGGCAGATCGTTCTCGCCAGCGTCGCGATCTACGTAGTGATTCTCTTGTTGATGTCGTTCGCCCAGCCATCCGGGCAGACGCTGCTGATGTTAGGCATTTTGGATCCCGCACACATTCGGCAAGGCTGGGTATGGCAGTTCGTGACCTATGCGTTCATGTACGTCGATCCGCTGGACTTCGTGTTGTCGCTGCTGGGAGTCTATTTTCTTGGGTCGGCGGTACAGGAACGCGTGGGCGCAGGTCCTTTCTACGGCCTCTTCTTCAGCGGCATCGCGCTTTCGGGAATCGTTGGATTCGCTCTCTCGCTTACCGGTGGCATCGCGCAGGGTGCGGCGATGGGTTCAGGCGTGGCGGCCAATGCGATCCTTATGGTGTTCTATCTGTTCAATCGCGACGCACCCTTGATGCTGTTTCCTCTTCCGATTCAGATTCCGGTGAAGTGGATCGTTCTGGGAGTTGCGGCGATTGAAACAGCCTATTTGCTTCTCAGCCACTTCGCGCTTTTCTATTGCGTCCTATTGCTCGGTTTGGGCGCTGGTTACGTCTGGCATGTGGTGTTTTTTTCGCGGGGAGTTTCCCTGCGCGTCTCGGAGCGGTTCTACGCGGCCCGCAATGAGTATTACCGCTGGAAGCGGCGGCGGGCGGCGAAGAAGTTTGAAGTCTACATGCGCGCCCACGACCGCAAGGTGGAGTTCGACGAACATGGAAACTACATCCCGCCGGAGGATGGTCCGCCCAAGGGAAACGGTGGATCGAAATCGGGCTGGGTGAATTAGTCCCGCTTGGCCAAAGACTTTCGCGGATCTACACGGATCGACAGTCTGGCAGTGCCGCGATGATCCGTTCGCACTCTTCACTCCAAGAAGAAGAACGTCTGGAATTCTCCCAACACGTTCGCCGATAAGTCTTTCCGCGCGGCCTTTCCTTTGAATCCTAAATCGTGACCTGTGCCTTCGACGGGCAGAAGTTTGGTCTTCGCAGGAATCAGCTTCAGGGCTTGCTCGATTTCAGAGATCGAGCCGAAGGGATCGCGGGTGCCGTGAACCAAGAGGGTTGGCGTGCGCAAATGGAAAAGATGCTGCGTGCGGAGTTGTTCGGGTTTGCGGGGCGGATGCAGAGGATAAGAGAGCAGAAGGAGACCCGCAACCTCGGCAGGGGCGTTCTCTCCGGCATTTTCCGGAAGCTCGGCGCAGAGCATGCTGGCCTGGCGTCCGCCGTAGGAGTGGCCGCCCAGAAATACTCCGCCGGAGACCAGATTCTTGAGTGCTGCGAGCGCATTCTTCAGCCCGGCGCGATCACGCTTCGCATCGCCAGGTCCCGGCGGACCGTAAGGGCGATCCTGGCGGTAGGGCAGATCGCAGCGCAACACGGTGAAGCCGGCGTCGGCAAAGGTTTCGGCCAGGGCAATCAGAAGCGGAGCCTGGCAGTTTGATCCGGCGCCGTGCGTTAGAACCAGGGCGCGGCTGTTGTTACTGGCCGGGTGATGCAGCAGGCCGCGCACAAACGGGTCTGCGGAAACATCGGTGAAGACTTGCGGGCTGGATTTGGAGGACATGGATTAAGAGCTGCTCGTTTCGGGGCGCCTCCCTGCGCCAACCTCCTCCAGCTTTTCGTATACTTTCAGGATTTGAATCTCGTTCCCTAACCTCGCCCAGCAACGAAGTATTTCTGGATCTTCTTGCGCGGCGCTGCGGGCCTGCTCGGAATTCCAGTAACGAAGCAGCACGTAGTGAGAGTCGCCGCTGTGGTAAAGCAGATCGCGGCCGTAGCCTTTGTTGGCGACGATGGCATTCAGCTCACGAATGGTGGCGAGTGATGCCGCCTCCATTCCAGGTAGAGGCTCCCAGATCGCGATGGATAAATACTCCTGCGACATACTCCGCGATTATAGCTTCTGGCGTGTGGTGGTGCGCTTGCGTGGCGTTTGCGTGGCTGCGTTTGCCTCTTCCGCGGTGACCACGTGCAAACGCATAAAGTTGGTAGAACCGGAGGCCTGGCGCGTGCCCGCAACCACTCCCAGGACATCTCCGGGCTTGAGCAATCCGCGGCTCAACAGTTCGTACTCAGCCTCATCCACCATGCTATCGGTGGAAAGCGCTTGAGCACATTTTATGGGATGCGCACCCCAGTACAAGTTGGTGCGCTGAGCCACAGTGGCATTGTGAGTAAAGGCGTAGATGGCGGCCTGCGGACGGTATTTTGAAATCATGCGGGCAGTGTTGCCCGTCTCGGTGAACACCGCGATCGCCCCCATGGGCAGGTCTTCGGCGGCGTGCGCGATGGATTCGCAGATAGTTTCTGCAACGGAGAGTCCGTGCCGGTCGCGGCGGCGGCGCTGAGTGAACTCTCCCATGTTGCTTTCAGCCTCGATTACGATGCGGGACATCATGGCCACCGCCTCGCGGGGATAGCGGCCGCTGGCGGTTTCTGCGGAAAGCATAACCGAATCGCTTCCATCGAAGATGGCGTTGGCAACGTCGCTGGCTTCGGCGCGCGTGGGCCGCGGGTTTTCGATCATCGACTCGAGCATCTGTGTAGCCGTAATCACGGGCTTGCGCCATACCCCGGCGCGGCGGATCACGTGCTTCTGAATGACCGGAACTTTTTCCGGCGCCATTTCCACACCCAGATCGCCGCGAGCCACCATCACGCCGTCGCAGGCTTCCAGGATTTCTTCCAGGTGGTCGATGGCCTGGGGTTTTTCGAGTTTAGCAATCAATGGAGTGTCGCTGCCGTGGCCCGTAACGACTTGCCGGACCATGTTCACGTCGGCGGCGGAGCGCACGAAGGAGAGTGCAACGGCGTCCACTCCGTGCTTGAGGCCGAACTCGAGATCCTTGCGATCTTTCTCCGTCATGGCAGGAATCGACAACGCAGTTCCGGGCAAGTTGATGCCCTGATGCTCGCCCAGCATCCCACCGTTCAGAACGTCGCAGACTACGTCCTTGCCGCGCACGGTGCGCACGCGCAATTCGATGAGTCCATCGCGCAGAAGAATGCGCGCGCCTGGCGCGAGCTCGCGGGCGAGATCGGGAAACGTGGTAGAGATGCGCGTAGGCGTTCCGGCAATGTCGCGCGGGGTAATGATCACGGTCGAGCCACTTTTCAGTTCGATGGGTTCGTGCCGCTCCAGGCGTCCAGTGCGGATCTTGGGGCCTTGCAGGTCTTGCAAAATGCAGACGGTGCGATTTTCCTTTTCAGCCGCCTTGCGCAAGCGTTCAATATTACGAGCGTGATCCTCGTGCGAGCCATGGGAAAAATTCAGGCGGGCAACGTCCATGCCGAGGCGAAGCAAATCGCGCATCGCCGCTTCAGAGTGGCAGGCCGGGCCGATGGTGCAGATGATCTTGGCGCGGCGCGTGGGGGAAGCTACTGAGGATGCGGCAACCTCCGCGCTGATGGAATCCTCGGTAGCGAGTTGTGGCTTACGGGACTTCACTCTTTCCTCGATCAGGGATGCGCAAAGGAACTCGGCAAGTATTTCCGTACTCACACTACAGGTAATCGGTTAGGTTGAGATTCTTCGAAACTCCCACAAGAATCCGACGGCAAAGACAATGAGCACGAGTATCCAGAAGGCCGGAGACTCAGTGCGCAAGTGCCAGTGCGGACGATCAAAACCCGCATTAGCATTCCTGCGCGCGACCAGAATAATCAGAAGTAACGTAAAGGTCGTGTAAATCAGTAGGGCGGTGGCCATCACAGCCAAAATCCCCGCGATTGCGCTCTTCAGGTAAATCATATGTTCTTGTCCGCTGCCCTGGGTCCGTTAACCGCAGTCAACTCTTTCCCCAGCATCGCTCGCGGAAACAGCATGGCGTTGAATTCCGCGCCAACGAGGACGACGAGGGAAACCATGTACATCCAGACCAGCAGGGCGATGCCGGCGCCGAGCGATCCGTAAATAATGCTGTAGTCCGCATAGTGCCTCAAATAGAAGCCAAAGAGCAGCGTGGCCGAAAACCACAAGCCCGTGGCGAGCGTCGCTCCGGGGATCACGCTGTGCCAGGGCTGAGTGCGGGGGACAGCATTGTGATAGATCAGCGCAATCACCGCAATGCTGGTCAAGGTGGCAATCACCCAGCGGGTAACGGTCCACATCAGCAGGATGTAGGGACTGAACTCGCGCGCAGTGTAATAAAGAATGTCAGTTTCAATTTTGCTGCCGAAAGCCACCAGCAGGGTGGCAAAGGTCATGGGAAGAAGAGCGAAAATTACGAGCAGGAATGAGATCAGCCGCTCCTTCACCAATCCCCAGATTTTCGGCAGCTCGTAACAGCGGCGGAAGCCTTCCATCCAGGAAATCATCACGCCTGAGGCGGTCCATAAGGTCAGCAGCGAGGCCGTAATGAGCAGTCCCACTGGACGTTGTGCCGCGCCCCGCAGAAAGTTCATGGCCGTGGTGGTTCCCGCGGGAAGGATACGCGACAGCGCATAAGTGATCTCCCGCATAAAAGGAGCGCCCTTGCGCCACGTGGCCAGCACCGATCCAACGACCAGCAACGCAGGGAAGAAAGTAAGAATCGAGGAGTAGGCGGAAGCCTTGGCGATGGAGAAGGCGTCGTGCTGGAACGCACGCCAGACAGCCAGTCGCAGAAGGCGCAAGAAACGGAGCATCGCTGGCCCTAGCTTATGACCGCGGGGCGCGGGTTGCAACGAGGGAAGCGGCCCAGGTTCCTCGTTGGGCAAGTGCTTTGGGTTCGCGTGCATCGGATATTTAGTAGCCAAAAACAAGCTTGGGGGCGAACTGGTTCAAGCTTAGTTCGCCCCCGAAGTTTACTGTAGTCTGGCTTACTCCGCCGCCAGTTCCTCGGTTTCGCCCTCGTGGCGCATCATCTCGAGAGCGCGCTCGGCCTCTTCGTACGCCGCCGAGACTTCCGCCTGTACCTTGGCGGCGGCCTCTTCCATCTCTGGCGAGAGGCGCACGTTGCGGTAATACTCCATGCCGGTTCCGGCAGGGATGAGGCGGCCGACGATGACGTTCTCCTTGAGCCCGCGCAGGTGATCGACCGCTCCCTGAATGGAGGCTTCGGTGAGCACGCGCGTGGTCTCCTGGAAGGATGCCGCCGAGATGAACGAGTCAGTCGAGAGCGAAGCCTTCGTGATGCCGAGGAGGAGCGGGCGTCCGGTAGCCGGCTTGCCGCCTTCCTTGATCACGCGCTCGTTCTCTTCGCGGAAGCGGAACTTATCGAGTTGCTGCTCCAGCAGGAACGTGGTGTCGCCCACGTCCTCAACCTTCACCCAGCGCATCATCTGGCGGACAATCACTTCGATGTGCTTATCCGAAATGTTGACGCCCTGCAAGCGGTAGACTTCCTGGATTTCGTTTACCAGGTAAGACTGCAGCTCTTTTTCGCCAAGCACGGCCAGAATGTCGTGCGGGTTGAGCGGGCCGTCCATCAAGGGTTCGCCAGCTTTCACGCGCTCGCCTTCCTGCACATTGATGTGAACGCCGCGCGGCACCGAGTATTCTTTTTCCGTGCCGTTATCGGCCTGCACATACAGTTTGCGCTGACCCTTTGAGACTTCGCCGAACTTCACCGTGCCATCGATTTCGCTGATGACCGCCGTTTCATGCGGCTTGCGCGCTTCGAAAAGTTCGACCACACGCGGCAGACCGCCGGTGATGTCTTTGGTTTTGGTAGTCTCACGCGGGATCTTGGCCAGCACGTCGCCGGGGTGAACCGTGTCGCCGTCCTGCACCATAAGGTGAGCGCGCGAAGGCATGAGATAGCGTTTGCTGCTCTTGCCCTTCACCACGACCGCCGGTTGGCGCTTTTCGTCGGGCGAATCGCCGACCACGTGACGCGACAGGCCGGTGACTTCGTCCACCTCTTCATGTAAAGTCACGCCTTCCTGCAAGTCCTTGAACTGCGCCGTGCCCCCGATTTCGGTAAGGATGGCGAACGTGTAAGGATCCCACTCCACCATGACCTTGCCTTGCTGCACGGCATCGCCGTCGTTGACCTTGAGCTTGGCGCCGTAAATCACGGAGTAGCGCTCGCGCTCGCGGTTCTTTTCGTCGACAATTGCGATCGAACCCTGGCGGTTCATCACCACCAAGTCGCCGGACTTTGACTTCACCGTCTGCAATCCGATGAAGCGCACGTTGCCATTGTTCTTGGCATCGAGCCGCGATTGTTCGGAGACTCGCGATGCCGTACCACCGATGTGGAAGGTACGCATGGTGAGCTGAGTTCCGGGCTCGCCGATCGACTGAGCGGCGATCACGCCCGTAGCTTCGCCGAGTTCAACGAGGCGTCCAGAGGCCAGGTTACGGCCGTAGCACATCACGCAAACTCCGCGCTTCGACTCGCAAGTGAGCACCGAACGGATCTTCACCCGCTCGATTCCAGCGGCTTGAATCGAGCCGGCAAGTTCTTCGGTGATCTCGTTGTTGATGTCGACAATCACGTTGCCGTCGTAGTCTTTGATTTTCTCAAGCGATACGCGGCCTACAATGCGGTCGCGCAACGGCTCGATAATCTCGCCGGCTTCGACGATGCCCTGGACGTAAATGCCGTCCACGGTGCCGCAGTCGTATTCGCTGATGATGACGTCCTGCGCCACGTCGACGAGACGGCGAGTCAGGTAGCCGGAATCGGCCGTCTTGAGCGCCGTATCGGCCAGACCCTTGCGAGCGCCGTGGGTTGATACGAAGTATTCCAGCACGGTCAACCCTTCACGGAAGTTCGCCGTGATGGGTGACTCGATGATTTCGCCGGAAGGCTTTGCCATCAGCCCGCGCATGCCCGATAGCTGGCGAATCTGTTGTTTCGATCCGCGAGCGCCGGAATCGGCCATGACGTAGATCGGATTGATGAAGCCTTCCTTGTCGCGCCGCTGCATCTGTCCGAACATCTCGTCGGCAACTTTTTCAGTGATCGCCGACCAGATTTCGATGACCTTGTTGTAGCGCTCGCCGTTGGTGATGGCGCCGTCCAGATACTGCTGTTGCACGGCGACCACCTGCTTCTCGGCATCCTTGACCAGAGTCTTCTTGCTGTCCGGGATGACCATGTCATCGATGCCGATGGAAAGGCCGGCTTTCGTGGCGTACTTAAAGCCGAACTCTTTCACTTCATCCAGCATCTTGACTGTGGTCTCGAGTCCGAACCGAAGGTAGCCGTAGTTCACCAGCGCCCCGATCCCCTTTTTCTTAAGAAGCCCGTTGATGAACGGCATGCCTTCGGGCAAGTGATCGTTCAGAATGGCGCGGCCCACCGTGGTGTTCACGAAGGCACGATCCACCTGAACAGGCTCGGTGTGAATGATGTCCTGATCGTCGTAGGCGGTTGTCAGGTCGATGAGTTCGCCCGAGTAGCGCAGGCGGATCGGAGAAAGCGTTTCCACTTCGCCAGCTTCCAGCGCCATCAGAACTTCTTCAATGTTGGCGAAGACGCGGCCTTCACCCTTCGCGCCCGGCTTGGCTTTGGTGAGGTAGTACAGACCCAACACCATATCCTGCGTAGGCACTGTGATCGGCTGTCCAGACGCGGGCGAAAGAATGTTGTGCGAGGCCAGCATCAGCACGCTGGCTTCGACCTGGGCCTCCGGCGACAGCGGAATGTGCACCGCCATCTGATCGCCGTCGAAGTCGGCGTTGAACGCCGTGCAGACCAGCGGATGGATCTTGATGGCCTTGCCTTCCACCAGCACCGGCTCAAACGCCTGAATGCCCAGGCGATGCAGCGTGGGAGCGCGGTTCAGCAGCACCGGATGGTCCTTGATGACCTCTTCCAGAATGTCCCAAACAATAGGTTCCTGCTGCTCCACCATTTCTTTCGCTTGCTTAATAGTGGTGACGTTGCCGGTTTGTTCCAGCCGGTGATAAATGAACGGCTTAAACAGTTCGAGAGCCATCTTCTTGGGCAATCCGCACTGGTGCAGCTTGAGCTCGGGACCGACCACGATGACGGAACGTCCGGAGTAGTCGACGCGCTTGCCCAGCAGGTTCTGCCGGAAACGGCCTTGCTTGCCCTTCAGCGTATCGGACAAAGACTTGAGAGGGCGGTTGTTGGCGCCACGCAGCACGCGGCCACGGCGGCCGTTATCGAACAGCGCGTCGACCGCTTCCTGAAGCATGCGCTTTTCGTTGCGCACGATCACTTCCGGGGCGTGCAGGTCCATCAGCTTCTTCAACCGGTTGTTGCGGTTGATGACGCGGCGGTAAAGATCGTTCAAATCGGATGTAGCGAAGCGGCCGCCATCAAGTGGAACCAGCGGGCGCAGCTCCGGCGGAATCACCGGGATTACATCAAGGATCATCCAGCTTGGCTTGTTACCGCTGCGGCGGAAAGCCTCGACCACTTTCAAGCGCTTCGTGTACTTGAGCCGCTTCTGCAGCGAGCTCTCATTTTTCATCTTCTCGCGCAGTTCGAGCGACAAGCCATCGGTGTCGATGCGCTTGAGCAGTTCCTTGATCGCCTCGGCGCCCATCATGGCCTTGAAGCCGGCGGGACGGTATTGCTGGTCGAGTTCGCGGAACTTGGCTTCGTCCTTGATGACCTCGCGCTCTTTCACCGGAGCGTCGCCGGGCTCGACGACCACGTAGGCCTCGAAGTACAGCACAGACTCGAGGTCACGCAGCGAAATGTCGAGCAGGTGTCCGATGCGGCTGGGCAGGCCTTTGAAGAACCACACGTGCGAGCAGGGCGAAGCCAGCTCGATGTGTCCCAGGCGTTCGCGGCGGACTTTCGACAGCGTGACTTCCACGCCGCACTTGTCGCAAATCACGCCCCGGTGCTTCATGCGCTTGTACTTGCCGCAGAGGCACTCCCAATCGGTTACCGGGCCAAAGATGCGGGCGCAGAACAGGCCGTCCCGCTCTGGCTTGAAGGTGCGGTAGTTGATGGTCTCAGGCTTGGTGACTTCGCCATGCGACCAGCTCCGGATTTTTTCGGGAGAGGCGAGGCTGATGCGGATGGCATCGAAGTCAGCAATCGTGTTTTGCATTTCGAACGGGCTCGAACGAAACAAGGTGTTCCTCCGCTTTCCTCGGCAGTGTCGTTGCCGCTTACGGCACCCGGGAGAAAGTGGCCAGTGGTCAGTGACCAGTGGCCAGCATTCCTCATGGGCCAAACTGCGCAGGTGCTTCGCAGTCGGCCATTATTCAAAAGCTCAAATTCCAGAGCCAGCCCTGTCAGCGCCGTACTGGCCACTGCCCACTGCTCTTAGTCTGCTGCCGCGCTGGCCGTGGGCTTCTTCTCCCCGGTCTTGATCAGCTCCACATCGAGGCAGAGCGATTGCAACTCGCGGATCAGCACGTTAAACGATTCCGGCACGCCCGGCTCCATGGCGGCTTCGCCCTTGACGATGGCCTCGTAAATCTTGGTGCGGCCATATACGTCGTCGGACTTCGCCGTCAGCAATTCCTGAAGAATGAAGGCTGCGCCATAGGCTTCGAGCGCCCAGACTTCCATTTCTCCGAAGCGCTGTCCGCCGAACTGCGCCTTGCCACCCAAAGGTTGTTGGGTGATCAGTGAGTACGGCCCGATGGAACGCGCGTGAATCTTGTCGTCCACCAGATGCGACAGCTTCAGCATGTAGATGTAGCCCACGCAGACCGGCTGTTCGAACTGATCGCCCGTCATGCCGTCGTGCAGAGTGGTCTTGCCCGACGTCGGCAGGCCTGCATGCTCGAGCAGCGCCTTGATCTCGCCTTCTTTCGCGCCATCAAATACGGGTGAACCCATATAGACGCCGCGGGCGAGTGTTGGAGCAACCGCTTCCAGTTCTTCGTCACTCATCTCGCCAATGGTGTCCGCAAGCTTCGAGTCCTTGAACAGGGCTTTCAACTCGCGCCGGATCGCTTCCGTGCGGGTGTTTTCCTTGAGCAGGTTGGTGATCTTCTCGCCCAGGGTGTAGCCCGCCCATCCCAGATGCGTTTCGAGAATCTGGCCCACATTCATACGGCTGGGTACGCCGAGCGGATTGAGCACAATTTCGACCGGCGTTCCATCTTCGAGGTAAGGCATGTCCTCTTCCGGCAAAATGCGCGCGATGACGCCCTTGTTCCCGTGACGGCCGGCCATCTTGTCGCCCACGCTCAGCTTGCGCTTCATCGCGATGTAGACCTTGACCAGCTTGATCACGCCCGGCGGCGGCTCGTCGCCCTTGGTGAGTTTTTCCTTCTTCTCGTTGACGATTTTCTTGAGCACATCGATCTGGCGCGAGGTCATTTCCTCGATCTCATCGATCTGCTCATTGACCCGCGGATCCTTGTCGGCGTACTTGATGCGCTTCAGGTTGCGGGTGGAGATGCGCTCAATCGCGTCGCGGTCAAGAACGTTGCCCTTGTTCAGCAAGCGCTTGTTGGTGCGCTCGTCGTGCAGGTCGGCCTGCACTTCCTTGCCGCCGAGAATGTTCTCCAGACGCTTGAGCCGCTCGTCGGTAAGAATCCGGATTTCATCGGAAAGATTTTTCTCCAGCTTGCCGATCTGCGTTCCTTCGATGAACTTGGCGCGCTCGTCTTTTTCCTGGCCCTTGCGGGAGAAAATCTTCACGTCAACGATCACGCCCTCAATGCCCGGCGGGCAGTAGAGCGAAGCGTCGCGCACGTCGCCGGCCTTTTCGCCGAAAATCGCGCGCAGCAGCTTCTCTTCCGGCGTGAGCTGGGTTTCGCCCTTGGGCGTTACCTTGCCCACCAGAATGTCGCCCTGCTTGATGCTGGCGCCGATGCGGATCACACCCGCCTCGTCCAGGTTGCGCAACATGGTCTCGCTGACGTTGGGAATATCGCGCGTGACTTCTTCCGGACCGAGTTTGGTATCGCGCGCCTCGATCTCGTACTCCTCGATGTGCAGCGAAGTGTAGTAATCGTCCTTCACCATCTTCTCGGAAACGAGAATCGCGTCTTCAAAGTTGTAGCCGCGCCACGGCATGAAGGCCACCAGCACGTTGCGTCCGAGCGCCAGCTCGCCGTGATCCGTGCATGGACCGTCGGCAATGACCTCGCCCTTCAGCACGCGCTGACCTTTTTTCACGACGGGCTTTTGATTGATACAAGTGTTCTGGTTCGAGCGTTTGAACTTGGTCAGCTGGTAAATGTCGCTGCCCACCTCACGCGAAAGCTGCGTGGGATGGTGCTCGCCTTCAACGCGCACGATGATGCGGTCGGAATCGACGGAATCGATGATGCCGTTGCGCCGGGCCAGAACCACCGCGCCCGAGTCGCGCGCGGTGACGCCTTCCATCCCAGTGCCCACGATCGGCGCTTGCGCGCGGAGCAAAGGCACAGACTGGCGTTGCATGTTCGCGCCCATCAGCGCGCGGTTGGCATCGTCATGTTCAAGGAACGGTACCAGCGAGGCGGCGACGGAAACCAGTTGCTTGGGGCTGACGTCGACGTAATCGACTTCGTCCCGGCTCACCAGCACGAAGTTACCGGCCTTGCGCGCATTGACCAGTTCCGACACGATGCGGCCCTTGTCGTCAAGCTCCACATTCGCTTGCGCGATCGTGTGCCGGTCCTCTTCCCACGCGGAAAGATAGAACGAGAACGGCTCGATCTGCGCGGGCTTCTTTCGCCTCTCTTTCAATTCGGCGTTGATCTTCTCGATCTCATGCTTTTCCATGTGATCGCCGACCTTATGATCGCTGTCGCCAGTGTTAACCACGCTGACGTAATCGATCACGCGGCCTCCCTTGATCTTGCGGTAGGGCGACTCGATGAAGCCGTAGTCGTTGATGCGCGCGTAGCAGCTCAGCGACGAGATCAGTCCAATGTTCGGCCCTTCAGGCGTCTCGATCGGGCAGATGCGGCCGTAGTGCGTGGGGTGAACGTCGCGCACTTCGAATCCCGCACGCTCACGTGACAGCCCGCCCGGCCCAAGCGCCGAGAGACGCCGTTTGTGCGTGATCTCGGAGAGCGGGTTAGTCTGATCCATGAACTGCGAGAGCTGCGACGATCCGAAAAATTCGCGGATCGCAGCCATGACCGGCTTGGCATTGACCAGGTCGTGCGGCATCGCCGTGGACATTTCCTGGTACACGCTCATCTTTTCTTTGATAGCGCGTTCCATGCGGACCAGGCCGATGCGGAACTGATTCTCCATCAGTTCGCCGACCGCGCGCACACGGCGGTTGCCCAGGTGATCGATGTCGTCCACCGACCCGATGCTCTTGCGCAACTTCAGCAGGTAGCCGATGGTGCCGTAGAAATCGTCAGGATCGAGGGTGCGCTTGTCGAGACTGGTAGCATCCTGGTTCTCGAACAGCTTGATGTTGAACTTCAGCCGGCCCACTTTCGAGAAGTCGTACTTGCGCGGGTCGAAGAACATGCCGTGGAACAGGGCCGTGGCAGTGTCCAGTGTCGGCGGATCGCCGGGGCGCAGCTTGCGGTAGATTTCGATCAACGCTTCCTGCGGTGTCTTCACCGAATCGCGCTTCAACGTCTGGCTGATCACTGTGCCCACGTCGTCGCGCTCGGGGAAGAACAGGCTCATCTCGACCACTCCGGAATCGAGAATCTTCGAAACTTTGTCGGCATTCAGTTCGGTGTTGGCTTCGAGCAGCACTTCGCCCGTGGTCGTATCGACCACATCGGCAGCAGCCCACGCGCCTTCGAGATCGGTGATGTCCACTTCGATCTCGGAGACTTTCGCCTTCTGAATTTCCTTCAGCATCTGCGCATTCAGCTTGCGGCCGGAGTGCGCAATCTCGTCCCCCGACTTGTTCTTGATGCTGTGCGCCAGCTTCATGCCCAGCAGGTTGGTAGCTTTTTCGCTGGTCGGATCGAGCGTCCAGAACAGCTTCTTGTCCCGGATCGCAATGCGATCCACGGTATAGAACGAGCGAAGAATGTCTTCGCCGGAACGCAGACCGAGCGCGCGCAGGAAGATCGTTCCCAGGAATTTGCGCTTGCGGTCAATGCGGACGTAGAGCACGTTCTTCTGGTCATACTCAAACTCAACCCAGGACCCGCGGTAGGGAATGATCTTGCCCAGGAAGTAAGTGCGATTGTTCGCGGTCTCGAAGAACACGCCTGGCGAACGGTGCAACTGGCTGACGATCACGCGCTCGGTGCCGTTGATGATAAAAGTCCCGTTCTGCGTCATCAGCGGAACGTCGCCGAAGAACACTTCCTGTTCTTTAATGTCGCGGATGGATCGGTTGCCGGTCTCGGCGTCCTTGTCAAAGATGGTCAAGCGCATCGTGACTTTGAGCGGCGCGGAGTAGGTCATGCCGCGCTCCTCACACTCAGCGACGTCGTATTTCAACTGCAGTCCGACCGGATCGCCGCACTTGTTGCAGAAGTCAGGCGTGTTGGCGTTGTAGGTGCCGCACTTCTGGCAGAGCACATCGCCCGGATGGAACGGATCGGTGATGACGGTGTTGCCGCAGTTCTTGCAAGTAGTGCGCAAGTGGTGCAGCCCCTTCAGGTGGCCACACTTGCACTCCCAGTTCCCAATGGCGTAATCCACAAACTCAAGTTGTGATACGTTGCGGAAGTCGGTGATCGGAAAGACGGACTGGAACACCGCCTGCAATCCGCCGTCTTCGCGCTCGCTGGGCAGCTTGTCCATCTGGAGAAAGCGGTCATAGGAACGCTTCTGAACCTCGATCAGGTTCGGAATCTGGATGGTGGCTGGAATCTTTGAAAAATCGAAACGTTTACGGAAGGCATTATTCTTCATCGTCAAGAAACTCCCAATGTCAGGCGCAGCCGTGCGCTGCGATTACCCGCGGTTTGCAGAATGCCGGGCGCCCCTGGGCGCCGCGCTGCTTAAGACGTTTTTGCGAACCTGTTTATGCCGGAAAACACGACGGGGCATCCGCAGGGAAGAGTCTTCCCGCAGACGCCGTGCAAGGCGTTTCGCCAATCTTGGTTTGTATCTTTCGCGCCAGTTTCCTTCGGCCGTTTCCGTTCCGCCTGCCCACGGAACAGTGCCCAAGCTTCCCTGCGGGTCTCGCCCGCGATTGAGTGAGGCCAGGGGAAGCGGTGTTATATAGATGCTAACACCACCGCCCCGGCTTCACAACTAGAACGTGAATATTTTCTGAGACTTGCACTGAATCTGGTGCCAAACCGGGCCTTAAGGCACGGGCACCACCAGATCCTTCGCAGAGGATCCTCAGGACGACGCCGTCACTTCACCTCGACGACCGCGCCAGCCTCGGTAAACTTCTTCTTAATGGTCTCAGCCTCGTCCTTAGAAACGCCTTCCTTGATGGCCTTGGGCGCCCCATCCACCAGTTCCTTGGCCTCTTTCAAGCCCAGGCTGGTAACTTCGCGGACGGCCTTGATCACGTTGATCTTGTTGGCGCCGACTTCCTTGAGCATGACGGTGAACTCCGTCTTCTCTTCCGCCGGAGCCGCCGCTGCCGCAGCGCCGCCGCCCGCCACCATCACCGGAGCCGCCGCTGCCGCCGAAACGCCCAGCCGCGCTTCCAGTTTCTTAACCAGCTGTGCCGCATCGAGCAGCGACAACCCAACGATTGAATCTTCCAACTGTTGCAGGTCTGCCATGTTATTTCTCCACTTTTCAAGTTATGAATCTCTTGATTATCCTTCGGTCGGGTTTCCAGTGCGGCAGGCTCATCCTCCGGCGCCAGACAACGCCAGAATCTGAACCGCGCAACCCCTGACTTGCAGACAACCAAATCTCGATCATTTCGCGATTGAGCCATCGGGTGATTTAGCGATTTGGAACCTTATGTACCGTAGAGATTCAGTCGCCCAATCACCCAATCGCAAAATCGCTCAATTCCCCGCGAACTTGCCCTTCTCCACACCCTGTCCAAGCACGACCGCCACATCGCGTCCCACCGCGTTCATCACGGTGACCAGCCGCTGCGCCGGCGAACTGATCAGGAACAGCAGCTTGGAGTGAATCTCTTCCTTCGACGGCATGCTGGCCAGCGCTTCGATTTCCTTGATCGAAATCACCTTACCTTCAACCACGCCCACCTTGAAGGTGAACTCCGGTGTGTCTTTGGCGTACTTCGTCAGCGCCTTGGCCATGACCACGGGGTCACCGGTGGTATAGGCGATCGAGGTCACGCCGGAGAGGTTCTTCAATCCTTCCTCGATCTTGGTGCCCTTCACCGCGAGTTCGGCCAGCGTGTTCTTCACGACCCGATACTTCGCGCCCGCGCCGCGCAGAGCTTTGCGCAGTTCATAATCCTTGGCCACGGTCAGCTTGCTGTAGGTGGCCACGACAGCGTTCGAAACATTCTTCAGGTCCGCACTCAGTTTCTCGACCTGTTCCTTCTTGCGCGCTTTGGTTACTGGCATTGTCCAATCCTTCTGATCTTTACCGATCTTGTGTAACTGATCTCATGGGGACAGCCGCCCTCGGCTGGCCGCCAGGCGCAGCCAGGCATTGCTGTTAAGCCTTAGCCGCAGTCTCAATCGGAGACGTATCCAGCAAAATCCCCGGCCCCATGGTCGAGCTCAAGGTGCAGCCCTTGATGTACTTGCCCTTGGCAACTGAAGGCTTGGCTTTGATCACGCTGGTGATCAGCACGGTTGCGTTCTCCACCAACTTATCGGGCGAGAACGAAATCTTCCCCACCGGCACGTGCACCAGCGCCGTCTTATCGGTGCGGAATTCAACCTTGCCGGCCTTCACTTCCTGCACTGCCTTGGCCACGTCAACCGTAACGGTTCCGGTCTTGGGATTCGGCATCAGGCCCTTGGGGCCAAGAATCTTTCCCAGCCGACCGACAGATTTCATCACGTCGGGAGTGGCAATCAGCGCATCGAAGTCGGTCCAATTTTCCTTCGTGATCTTCTCGACCATCTCTTCGCCGCCGAAGAAATCGGCGCCCGCAGCTTCGGCTTCCCGAATCTTATCGCCGGAAGCGATCACCAAAACTTTCTTCGACTTGCCCAAACCGTGCGGCAGCACAACCGTGCCGCGCACCATCTGGTCGGCATGCTTGGGATCGACCCCGAGCCGCAATGTGATCTCGACGGTTTCGTCAAATTTCGCAAACTTGACCTTCTGCAGAAGCGAGACCGCATCCTGTAAAACGTAGGGGCGCTTCTCGACTGCCGCGTGCGCCTTGGCGATGTTCTTTCCTTCTTTTTTCATTTCACTTTCCTCGTCTCCCACCGCCTGATCAATGCTTCGATCTGCCGTGGTGCATTTGACTATTGAGCTATTGAGCGATTCGGTGATCGGGCGATTTGTGTTTTCAACCGCACAATCACTCAATCTACACACTACACATCACCCAAGTACTTCAATCCCCATCGACCGCGCCGTTCCACGAATGCTCTTAATCGCTGTATCAACCGACGCCGCATTCAGATCCGGCATCTTCTGCTTGGCGATCTCCTCTACCTGCTTCAAAGTCACCTTGCCAACCTTATCCTTGTTTGGCGTCCCCGATCCCTTGGCGATGCCAGCCGCCCGCTTCAGCAGAATCGAAGCAGGAGGTGTCTTGGTGATAAAGGTGAAGGTACGGTCGCTATAGACCGACACCACCACCGGAATGATCAGCCCTTCCATCTCTTTCTGGTTCGTGCGAGCGTTGAACTGCTTGCAGAACTCCATGATGTTGATCTGCGCCTGGCCCAGAGCCGGACCCACTGGGGGTGCGGGCGTCGCCTTGCCCGCCGCAATCTGCAACTTTACGAAACCTGTAACTTTCTTTGCCATGATCTATGTCTATCCTTGTCTATCCCTCTCGCAATTGAATTGCAGTCAAGGCCAGTCCGACGGTGGGAACCAGCCGCTTTGCTACCGGATCGACCGTGATTCCCAAACTTTCCAAGGTGTGCGAACCCATCACTTCCATGTCTCCCGGCTCCGCTACTACTACGTTATCGCCGCCAGTAAATTCTCCCGTCGCCACAAACACAGGCGCTAGTTCGCGTTCGATGGTGTGACCTTCAATGGTACGAAACTTCATCCGCCTCACTGCGCGGACTCCCAGCGGCTCGAGTCGGGCGCGTGAAACCCAGCTATACGCTGCCCCGGTATCGACAATCACCTCGAGCTCCTCCACACGGGAAGAGACGGCGGGATTCCAGACTCGCAGCTTCGCTGTAAATGTTCCCATACTTTGTCTCTGCTAAGCCACCTTCTCCACCTGGTTGAACTCCAACTCCACCGGGGTCGAGCGGCCGAAAATCGTCACCATCACCTTCAGCGTTTCGCGATCCTCATTCACCTCATCCACAATGCCCTGGAACGTAGCGAACGGTCCTTCCGAAATACGCACGGTCTCGTTTTTCTCGAACTTGACCTTCAGCTTGGGCTTCTCACGGCTGTCAGCAACTTTGTAAACGATGTGCTGCACTTCTTCATCGGAAAGCGGCGTAGGCTGCTGCCCCGTGCCCACGAATCCGGTCACGCGCGGCGTGGACTTCACCACATGCCAGACGTGATCGTCCATGTCCATTTCCACCAGCACATAGCCGGGATAGAACATGCGTTCCGACGTATACTTCTTTCCGCCGCGCACTTCGGTGACCGATTCCGTCGGGATCAGCACCTTGCCGATCTTTTCCTGCAGCCCGAAGGCGGCCACGCGCGACTCCAGCGACTCCTTCACCTTGCGCTCAAACCCTGAATACGAGTGGATGATGTACCACTTCATGTTCGGATTGCGGGGTGGTTCGCTGGTCGCGGTAACGCTATCCGCGCCGGAGGACTGCTCTCCGGCCGCCGAAGCTGCTTCGTTCTTTTCTTCGTCCTGCATGATCAAGTTAAACTCCGTCCCGCGCTCTCTGGCTTACTTCCCGAAATAGCTGTACAAGAATGTGACCGCCCTCTGAAGGATGTTGTCAGTGATAAAGAAGAACACGCCAAAAATGAAAACCGTGACCACCACAACCGCGGTGGTGGCGCGCACTTCCTTCCACGACGGCGCCGTGACCTTGCGCATTTCGGTGCGCACGTCGTTGTAAAACGACTTGATCCTCTCCGGCCAGGACTTCAGCCGGTCTCCGAAATTCTCACCGGCGCTTGCGATTGAGTTTGCCATCTTCTTCGTTTCCACTCCCATACCGCTTCTGACCCTTTCCCGGCGTCCTTCCAAATCTGGCAGGGGCGGAGGGATTCGAACCCCCAAGTTCGGTTTTGGAGACCGACAGTTTAACCGTTGAGCTTACGCCCCTAAAAACTAGTGATCAGTGTCCAGTGATCAGTGGTCAGAGATCAAGACCGCTTTGTCTTACTGGCCACTGCTCACTGACCACTAGCCACTGCTATTTCACTTCTTTATGCGGCGTGTGCTTGCGGCAACGATTACAGAACTTCTTGAACTCCAGCCGTTCCGTCGTTGTCTTCCGGTTCTTGGTGGTCGAATAATTCCGCTCTTTGCAATCACCGCACTGTAACGTAACAATCTCTCGGGGCATCGCTCACTCCCTGTTTCTGAACATCCACTACCTTATGTGGGAACAGCCGCCCTCGGCTGTCCTTGCGGAGCAAAGCTCCGCTGTCTTTCCCGGCCTACTGCACAATCTCCGCAATCGTTCCCGCGCCCACCGTGTGTCCGCCTTCGCGAATGGCAAACCGCAAGCCCTTCTCCATCGCCACCGGCGTGATCAACTCGATCACCAGCGAAACGTTGTCGCCCGGCATCACCATCTCGGTGCCCGCGGGCAACTCCGCCACGCCCGTCACATCCGTCGTCCGCAGA
>DATMOP010000068.1:0-5187 GCA_035568115.1 Candidatus Acidiferrum sp. | reverse complement strand
GGTCGATATGGTCGTCGAGGCCGTGTTCGAGGGCATGGCGCTCAAGAAAGAAGTCTTCGGCCAGTTGGATCGCGTGTGCCGGCCAGGCGCGATCCTGGCGAGTAACACATCAACGCTCGACATAGACGAGATAGCCTCAGCCACTTCGCGGCCCGATGCCGTCATTGGCACGCATTTTTTCAGCCCGGCGAATATTATGCGCCTGCTCGAGATCGTGCGCGGCAAGTCGACCAGCAAAGAAGTGATTGCGACCTGCATGCAACTCGCCAAGAAACTTGGCAAGGTCGGCGTGTTGGTGGGCAACTGCCGCGGGTTTGTAGGAAACCGCATGTTCGGCCCCTATCGCCGTGAAGCGCAGTTCCTGGTGGAGGAAGGCGCCAGTATCGAATCCGTGGACCAGGCGTTGTTCGACTTCGGCATGGCGATGGGGCCCATGGCTACTGGCGATCTGGCGGGTCTTGACGTGGGCTGGCGTATCCGTAAAGAGTACCGGCACCTTGAAAAGCCTGGAGTGCGTCAGCCGTTCGCGGAGGACCGCCTCTGCGAACTTGGGCGCTACGGCCAGAAAACGGCTGCGGGCTGGTACAAGTACGATGAGAACCGGCGTCCGATTCTCGATCCTGAAGTAAACGAGATGGTGCGCAGGTGGGCCCGCGAAGCCGGCATCCCGCAACGCAAGCTTTCATCCGAAGAGATTGTAGACCGCTGTATCTATGCCCTGGTGAATGAGGGCGCCCGCATTCTTGAGGAAGGCATCGTATGCCGCGCCGTCGACATCGACATCATTTACCTGCACGGCTACGGATTCCCGGCCTATCGCGGCGGTCCGATGTGGTATGCGGATACCGTGGGACTGGATAAGGTCTACCGCCGTATCTCAGAATTTCATCAACAGCACGGCGAACTCTGGGAACCTGCTCCTCTGCTGAAGCGTCTGGCCGAGGAAGGCAAGACCTTCGCCGAACTGAACCGGGAACAGGCCGTGATGGCGTAAGGATAAGAGCACGACTGCGAGCTTAGCAACCCGATCGCCACGGATACGGTTCGCATTGCGGATTTGCGCTGGTAGCGTTTGATTGTCTGCGCGGGAGAAGATATGCGAGAAGCGGTAGTGGTTGCCAGCTCACGGACCGGGCTGGCGAAATCGTTCCGTGGTTCGTTCAACATGACTCGCCCTGAAGATCTGGCAGCATATTGCATCAAGGACGTCCTGCGCAAGGTGCCGCAGCTTGACGCGGCCGAAGTAGAGGACGTTGTGTTGGGATGCGCACAACCACACGGTCCGCAGAGCCACAACATCGCCCGCACTTCCGCCATGCTGGCCGGCCTTCCCACTTCGGTCGCGGGCACGACCATAAACCGGTTTTGCTCGTCAGGATTGCAGGCGATTGCTGTGGCCTCACACCAGATCATCAACGAGGGCGTGGAGGCGGCGATTGGGGGCGGTGTCGAGAGTATCAGCATGACGCCGGCTGCCGGCAATCCTCACCCCGAACTCCAGAAACGATTGCCGGGGTTGTACATGGGCATGGGTGACACCGCGGAAATCGTCGCCAAGCGCTACAAGTGAGCCGGGAAGTGCAGGACGAGTACGCACTGCTGAGCCAGCAACGCACTGCTCGCGCTCAGAGAGAAGGTTTTTTCGAGGGCGAGATCGCGCCCATGAAGGTCACGATGGCGCTCCTCGATAAGAAAACTGGCGAGAAGGTTGGGACGCGGGAGGTCTGCTGCGACCACGACGAGTGCAATCGGCCCGACACCACGCTGGAAGGCCTGCTCGTGCTGAAGCCTCACTTTGATCCGCACAGCGGCGAGGGCACCGTGACGGCCGGCAACTCCTCGCAACTTTCCGACGGTGCTTCGGCCACTCTGTTGATGTCCCGCGAACGCGCTGATCAGCTGGGCGTGCCCTACAAGCTGGTGTTTCGTGGATTTCAAGTTGCGGGTTGTAATCCGGACGAAATGGGCATCGGTCCCGTCTTCGCGGTGCCCAAGCTGCTGAAGCGCACAGGCCTGGAGATGGATGATATCGGCCTATGGGAACTGAACGAGGCTTTTGCGGTGCAGGTGGTCTACTGTCGCGACCGCCTGGGAATAGATCCCGAAAAGTTGAATGTTAATGGCGGGTCCATCTCCATCGGTCATCCGTTTGGCATGACCGGTTCGCGCATGGTCGGAACGCTCGCCAATGAAATGGCGCGCCGGAAAGCGCGCTACGGCATCGTAACCATGTGCATCGGCGGCGGGCAAGGTGCTGCCGGTCTGTTCGAAGCGGTTCATTAACGGAATCCTACTTCCTACTTCTGATGGAGGAATCAGAGATGAAAAACAGCGAAAATTCGAACCAGCGGCTCGATCATTGCGGGGTTGCTTCCAGACTGATGTTTGGAGCGGCGGCTATCTGCATCTTCACGCTGATCTCGGTAACGACCGCATCTGCCGACAACTCATCCCACCGCCCGATTGCTTTCACCGAAAGTGGACTCGTGATTGGCTCAACCACGGATGGAGGAAACGCATTTCTCGGCATCCCGTACGCGGCTCCGCCGGTGGGAGCGCTGCGCTGGAGGCCGCCGCAACGCTTCGGATCCTTTCCCGGAGCTGTCCTCCAAGCGAATCAATTCGGCAGTGCGTGCACGCAACCTGGAGGGATTGGCCGCGAGAATTGCCTTTTCCTGAATGTCTACACGCCGCCGACGGAATCGGGTGATAGAAAAGGTCAAGGCCTACCTGTGATGTTTTGGATTCACGGCGGCGGACTCATAGACGGGAGCAGCACCCCTTACAACCCCGAGCGACTCGTGAAAGAGGGAGTGATTGTTGTCACAATTAATTACCGCCTGGGTTATTTGGGATTCTTTGCCCAGTCCGCGATCGATGCCGAAGGGCATCTCAACGGCAATTATGGGTTGATGGATCAGCAATTCGCACTCGGGTGGGTTCGCCGGAACATCGCGAGTTTCGGCGGCGATCCGGATCGAATCACAATATTCGGCGAGTCGGCAGGCGGACAAAGCGTCTACGCCCAGCTTGCATCTCCGCTTGCAGCTGGCATGTTCCGCGGAGCGATATCGGAAAGCGGATCCTATGTGGAATTCCAGGACTACTTCACGAACATCGTTACGCTGGCGGTGGCAGAAACGCAGGGTACCACAGCCGTGCCGTCCGGCGTCGCCATTGCGGATAGTGTCGGATGCACGAACCAGACAGCTTCCTGTCTGCGTGCCGTGCCCGCCGCGACCATGATCGCGGCCGAGCCTTTTCCTTTGTATCCGTTCGTGGATGGAACGCTGCTCACACAGACCATGAGCGCAGCATTTGCCAGCGGCGAATTCAATCAAGTGCCGGTGATCTCGGGCACCAATCACGATGAATATAGATTGTTCGTAGCTGCGGACTACGACCTCTTAGGAAATCCAATACTGACTTCGGCGGAGTACCAAACTGCTGTTACTACTTTGTGGGGACCGGCCCTGTCGCCGCTCGTCCTTGCCGTGTACCCATTTTCCAATTACCCGACCGGCGGTGAGGCGTTGGGGGCCTCAGGTACGGACGGAGTCTTTAGCTGTCCGGCGCGCGTTGCCGACCAGTCACTGGCGAAATTTGTGCCGACCTTTACCTATGAGTTCAATGATGAGAACGCGCCTCCGGCTCAATCTGATTTTGGCGGATTGTTAACGTTCCCGTTGGGAGCCTACCATTCTGCAGAGGTCCCTTACATATTCAAGACCGGCAATGTTTTCGGACTGCCGGAGTCACTTTCGCCCAAGCAAAGGCGGCTCTCCCATGCGATGGTCAGCTACTGGACGCAGTTCGCGAAGACGGGAGACCCAAACTCTTCCAGTGAGCCGCTCTGGTCTCCGTACAGCGCGTTGACCGATCAGTTCCAATCTTTGATACCACCGGTGCCAGTGGTCGAGTCCAACTTTGACACTGGTCACCTGTGCTCAATCTTTTGGGACACTTTTTAACAGCGAGGAATAGGCGGGCGCGCGGCGCCTTACCGGAGGTTTCGCGCGTCTGCCTGCATCGGAAGCAACCGAAATCAGAACAAGATGCCCGCTAACCCGTCAACCGAAGCCACAACCGCCGCAGCTCAGACCGCCGCTGACTCTACCTCGCATTCATTGCGGTACGCGTGGTACGTCGTCGGAGTCCTAACGCTTCTGTACGCATTCTCGTTCATCGACCGCCAGATCTTCAGTCTGCTGGTGGGCCCGCTTCGTCGCGACTTACACATCGGCGACGCTAAGATGAGTCTGCTGATCGGATTCAGCTTCGCACTGTTTTATACATTCTTCGGAATCCCTCTCGGCAGGCTGGCCGATATTTACAGCCGCAGGCTGATCATCGCGGCCGGCCTGGTACTGTGGAGCGGGTTCACAGCCAGTTGCGGGCTGGCGCAAACGTTCGAAATGATGCTTTTGCTGCGCATGGGCGTCGGCGTGGGAGAAGCAGCGCTTTCCCCGGCTGCCTATTCGCTGATCACCGATTATTTTCCTCGCGAGCGGCTGGCTACGGCCCTTAGCATCTACTCAATGGGCATCTACGTTGGCTCTGGCATGGCTTTCTTGCTGGGCGGACTGGTTGTTGCCTACGCATCGACTCAGGCCATGTGGCGGGTTCCCCTGCTCGGAGCCGTGCATCCCTGGCAGATCATCTTTCTCCTGGTTGGCCTTCCCGGCATTGCAGTGGCACCGCTACTCTTCACAGTGAAGGAACCTGCCGTACACCGCGGAACTAGCCGAGGAGCTAGCCGACGGTCGACGGTTCCGATGAGGCAGGTATTGTCATACATCTTCGAAAACCGGCGGACGTTCTTGCTCCACAATATTGGTTTCGGGCTGCTCGCGCTTTCTTCATACGCCAGCGCCGCCTGGGTGCCGGAATTCTACAGGCGACACTTTCACTGGACCACTGGAACCACGGGCGTAATTTACGGTTCCTGTGTCGCGATCTTTGGCTGCATTGGAATCGTCAGTGCTGGACGGTTCGCTGATTACCTGCGTAAACGCGGCCGAGGCAACGCGACCTTGTTCGTAGGTATGCTGATCGGATTAGTCTGGCTGCCCGTCAACTGTCTTTTGTACCTGGCGCCCTCTGCGACTTGGGCCACGATTTGGCTGGTTCCCGGATGCGCACTGGCGGCCGCTCCGTTCGGCATCGCCCCCGCCGCGATTCAGCAGA
>DATMOP010000067.1:0-2966 GCA_035568115.1 Candidatus Acidiferrum sp. | reverse complement strand
ATCGCCGGTAACCACGGTTATCAGATCGAGGAGAGACTGGTTGCGCAATTGCCTGGATTGCGCCCACAATAGCCTACGCATGCTTCGTGACAAGAACCTTATTCCTCTATCGCACCAGCATCAGCATTGCCTGGCGCTGTGCGTGCGCCTGGATCGCGCCATTCAGGCCGGCGACGTCGACCTCGAAGCCTGGCAGGCGGAAGTTCAGCAAATGTTCGAGCAGGAAATCACATTTCACTTTGCCGCGGAGGAAAAAGAGCTGTTCCCGGTAGCGGCGCAATTTCCCGAACTGCAGCCACTGGTCCAGGAACTTCTTACCGGTCACGTCCTGCTGCGTAATTTCTTTTCGCGAGCGGCTTCTCGTTCACTGCACGTTGCCGGCCTCCAGGCCCTGGTGGAAAAGCTGGCCTCCCATATTCGCAAGGAAGAGCGAGAACTTTTTGAAGGCCTGCAGAAGTTGATGAAACCCGAAGAACTCTCTGCCGTCGGAGCTGCTTTACAGAAATCACTGACGGACGCTTCCCACGCGTGCATCCTGCCCAATGCTGCAACCAAGCTGCGGTCCAAGCAATAATCCCGGTTATCCTGACCCCGTAGATCCCTCGACCGCGCGGGCTGAATCCGAGACATCATTTCCCTCATCTAGCAAACATGGATCAAGAAGTAATTTCCTTTCCCCTGGCAAACTATTCAGAACCGGTGGCGGACGCATCCCCGGCTCGCCCCGTCGAGGATTCGGCGCTGCTCGATGCTTATTCCAATGCTGTGGTTGGCGCCGCCGACAAGCTTAGTCCTTCGGTGGTTAAAATCGATGTTGTCCAGGCCGGCAAGAGCCGCTCCGGCGAACCCCGTGAACGGCAGGGCGGAGGTTCGGGCTTCGTATTCACTCCGGACGGGCTGATTCTCACCAACAGTCACGTAGTGCACGAGGCCACACGGATTCATGTGTCCTTCGCGGACGGACGTCGCTTCCCTGCTCAAACCATCGGCGATGATCCGGCCACTGATCTGGCAGTGGTGCGAGTCGATGTGCCCAACAATGACGCGCCCAGCCTGGTCGCCGCTCCGCTGGGAGATTCGCAGAAACTGCGCGTCGGCCAATTAGCAATTGCCATCGGCAATCCTTACGGCTTCCAATACACGGTCACCGCGGGCGTGGTCAGCGCTCTGGGCCGCTCGCTGCGTTCCTACTCTGGACGGATGATCGATGACGTCATTCAAACCGACGCGTCACTCAATCCAGGCAATTCGGGAGGACCGCTGGTGACCTCCGACGGTCACGTCGTTGGAGTGAATACCGCAACCATCATGGGCGCGCAGGGACTATGCTTCGCCATCGGAATCAACACCGCCAAATTTGTAGCCGGACGGTTGCTCCAGGATGGCCGAATCCGGCGCAGCTACATTGGCGTCGAGGCGCAAACGGTTCCGCTGCATCGGCGACTGGTGCGTTTCTACAACCTTCCGCAGGAAACTGGCGTGGTGGTAAGTTCGGTAACGACCGGCAGTCCGGCACAGAGAGCGGGATTGCGCGAAGGCGATGTGATTGTCGCGCTGGATGGGAAGTCAGTTGCAGGCGTGGATGATCTACACCGCTTGCTGACCGATGCGCGTGTGGGCGTCAGCAGTTCGCTGACCGTGCTGCGCTGGACCGAGAAGCTGGAGTTGCCAGTGGTGCCGGAAGAGGCGCAGTAGGATGTCACTGTGTGGTCGCGGGCGACTCGCCCGCGGAGTGCTTTCGGCCGATTAGCGGAAGCCGCTGAACATGACAACGTCGGTATCGGCGAAGCGGGCGCGGGTAAGACCGAGCTTTTTGCCATCCTGCGACCAGGAGTATGCCAGGATCTGGGAGGGTTCGGTATCGAAGTGGGTCAATTGCACCGGCGGTCCACCCTTCAGCGGCTGGATATAGAGGTGACGCACGTTCCCGCCAGGATCGAATAAAAGATAGCTGGCAGAGCGCCCGTCCGGCGCCCAGCCGTAGACTTCGGACTGCTGTGGAATGCTTATCTCCTTCAGCGGATTGCCATCGAGGGTCGTTATCACCAGGCCCAGAGTTGCCGCGGAGCCTTGCCCTACCCGCTTGTCAAATAGAATTGATTTGCCATCTGGCGAAACCGAAGCCTGATGGATATTCCCGCGAGCCAGCTCGGTGGCGGCGCCGCCGTCGCTGGACACCTTCATCACCCGGGCTATTCCCTGACCAAAGCGCGTGAAGACGACCTGTTTTCCGTCTGGAGTGCAGGAAGGAAAGTCGTCATCTTGTCCGTCGGTGATTTGTTTCAGTTCACCCGAATCAAGATTAAGGCGCCACAGATTCTGCGTATTGTCAGGGAGATATCGCGCCAGGATCGCGACATCGCCAGAGCCACAGGCAGCCACGGTATTGTTCAAGTCGTCCTTGCCGAGCAAGGGAACGCGGTTGCTTCCGTCGGATGCTGATACGTAAGCGTGAGCCTGCAGATCAACCTGCAAGAGCCTGCCGTCGCCCATCCAGGACAAAGAATAGCCCGTGGCTTGCTCAGTAGTGATGGGGTGGAAGGCTAAATTGGCGTGCACGCTAAGGTCAGTGGGCAAGTCGGCTACAAAGACACCAGCGGAGGGGCGTTCCTGAGCGGTGACGAATGACTTTCCGTCAGCGGTCACACTGAGCGAATGATACACATTCAGATCGTTGCTCACCCGCGAGACTTCACCGGAGGGATAGGGTTGAAACCATACTTGCTGGCGAAAGGCAGCCTTACGTTCACCGCCCACGAGGAAAAAGCCTGACGAGTCAGGCAGCCAGGCAACCGTCGTGGCGAGCAGGCGTAGAAATACTTTCTGGATCGGCTTGCCTTCGGGTGTGATTACGACGATGGCCGAGGCGTTTGTTCCGACTTCAGCCTTGGAGAATGCGATTCCAGCACTTGCCCACGAGGGATCGGATATTATTCCGGCGGCTCCGCTGGCGCCGCGAAAAATGA
>DATMOP010000066.1:0-139217 GCA_035568115.1 Candidatus Acidiferrum sp. | reverse complement strand
TTTGGCGCGCTCGAAGTTGACCCCCATGTTGAAGTCTTTCTTGATTTCGGCTTGGACGTTGGGAACCTGCTCGATCAGCGAGAGTTCGTAGACGGACTGGGCATTGTCGGTGACCGGGCCGTAGGAATCGACGGCGATGGTGACTGGGCCCATGCCGAGGAATCCGAAGGCTACGAGTCCGAAGGCAAAGACGGCGGGAGCGAGCATGGTTGCGGCAGCCGCAAGACCCAGGGTGCTCATGGAGTAGGCGATGGCCATCAGCACCATCATGGAAAGTCCGAGATAGTAACCAGAGAAGTTGCCGGCTACGAATCCGGACAGAATGCCGAGCGAGGCTCCGCCTTCTTCGGCGGAGATGACTACTTCCTTAACGTGGCGCGAATTCACCGAGGTGAAAACCTTCACCAGTTCGGGGATGACTGCCCCTGCTAAAGTCCCGCAGGAGATGATGGTGGCGAGCTTCCACCACTGTGTGGCGTCGCCGCCGAGCGTGGGAATAATGTAATAGGAAACCAGATAGGTCAGGGCAATCGAGACGGCCGAGGTGATCCACACCAGAGAGGTGAGCGGCGTTTCGAAGTCCATCTCGTCGGCATTGCCAAACCTGGCTTTGGCGATGGCGCTGTTGAGGAAGTAGGAAAGCGAGCTGGCTATCAGCATCATCACGCGCATGACGAAGATCCAGACCAGCAACTGGACTTGCACAGCTGGATCTTTGACTCCGAGCAGAATGAAGGTGATGAGGGCTACGCCAGTGACGCCGTAGGTTTCGAAGCCGTCGGCGGAGGGGCCGACGGAGTCGCCGGCATTGTCTCCGGTGCAATCGGCGATTACGCCGGGGTTGCGCGCGTCGTCTTCTTTGATCTTGAAAACGATCTTCATCAGGTCGGAGCCGATGTCGGCGATTTTGGTGAAGATGCCGCCGGCAATGCGGAGCGCGGCTGCGCCTAGAGATTCGCCGATGGCGAATCCGATGAAGCAAGGGCCGGCGTAGTCGCCGGGGATGAAGAGGAGAATGATTAGCATGATGAGCAGTTCGACGCTGATCAGCATCATGCCGATGCTCATGCCTGCTTCGAGAGGAATCTGGTAAACAGGAAACGGCTTGCCGGGAAGCGAAGCGAAGGCGGTGCGCGAGTTCGCGAAAGTGTTGACGCGGATGCCGAACCAGGCTACGCCGTAGCTGCCGGCGATGCCGACCAGGCTAAAGGCGAGGATGATGGCGACGCGCATGGCTTCCATATGCTGGAGGAAGCCGAAGTAAAGGAGAATGATGACGGCAATGAAAGCCCACAGCAGCAGGATGAATTTGCCCTGCGTGATCAGATATGTTTTGCAAGTCTCGTAAATGAGTTCGGAGATTTCGCGCATGGAGCGGTGGACCGGCAGATTCTTGAGGCGCATGTAGATGACCATGCCGAAGCCGAGGCCGAAGATACAGAAGAGGATGCCGATGAGAAGCAGGCTGTGGCCGTTGATTGCCCATTTCCCCAGGAAGCTGACGGAGGAAAGGTCGGGAAGTTTGAGGGCGGCTTCACCGCCGGCTTCGGGCGAAGATTGAGCTGCGGCCGTGGTGACGGTAAACAACGTAGCGGCGGCGAAAGTCTTCTTCAAGAAAGCAGTTGCCAGACGGCAGCCTTGGAACGCAGCAGTGGCGAGCCAGGTGCGCATAATGAGTCCTCCAAAATGATTCGGTTTTCAGGAATATACTAACGTGTTTAGGCACTGCCTTCCGGCGAAGCATCCCGCGCCCGAGCACGCCCAGTGCGGCACACGAGGGAATCAGTTGCCGGAATTCCGAACACGCTTCCACCGCAAAACCAATAACGGAGTGTTGGAGCTTGGCCGCGTCGGATCTTGCGCCCGGGCTGGCGGGAGAGAGCTATGGCTCTGCTTCCGGCACACGAGTGCAAAACGGGCATTTATAACACGTTGCGAGGATAGGGGTCAATCGCGGCGGGTTGATTTCCGTGAAAATCCCTTTCGCGGCTGAAGCTCGTTCCTACCGAGATCGTCCCCTACAATGATCGAACGCGTCCCTTGAGATCTCGCTATTTTCCGGTGCCACTCAGGCTGACGGTTTGCGGGCTGCCTCCGCCGTTGTCTGCTACTGACAACGAGGCCGTTCGAGTTCCCTTCGCGGACGGAGTGAAGGTTAGCGAGACAGTGCAGCTCTTGCCTCCCTGTACGCTTGAACCGCACGTGTTGGTCTCGGAGAAGTCGGAGGCGTTGGTTCCTGTCAGGGAGATGCTGGTGACGCTTACGGTGTTCTCGCTGACGTTGGTGAGCGTTACCGTCTTCACCGCACTCTTGGTTCCGACCGTTACACTGCCGAAGTTGATAGACGCAAGCGAGAGTTTTACCTCGGTCCCGGTGCCGGAGAGAGAAACGGTTTGCGGGCTGCCGGCGGCGTTGTCATTGACATTCAATGTGGCCGTCAGGGTGTTGATGGTGGAGGGTTTGAACGAGACGGAGATAGAGCATTTCGCACCCGCTGCCACGCTGCTCCCGCAGCCATTGGTCTGACTGAAGCTGCTCGGATTTGCACCCGAGAAGGTCAGGCTGTTGACGGTGAGCGCCGCGGTTCCTGTGTTGGTGAGAGTCACCGTCTTCGCATGGCTGATGGTGCCGATCAGCTGCGTAGCAAAAGTAAGGCTGGTGGGCGAAAGCGCGACCGCCGGCGCCGTTCCGGTTCCGGTCAAGCTGACTGTCTGGCTGCCGCCGGGAGCGTTGTCCGAAATGACTAGGCTTCCGCTACGAGTACCGGTTGCTGTGGGTGTAAACGTCACAAACACGGTGCAACTCGCGGACGGGTTTAGGGTCGCCGGACAGTTGTTGGTTTGCGTGAAATCTCCGCTGGTGGAGAATTTTGAAAACGTCACCGCACCCGCGCCAGAGCTGGTTACGATAACGATTTGACTGGGGCTGCTGGTGCCAACCAGTTGGCCCGCGAAGGTCAGACTGGATGTAGAGACTTGGACCGCGGCTCCGGACACGGCACCGTTCCCGGATAACGCGAGGTTTGCGGTTCCGCCAAAACTGTCGGTGGCAATTGCCAGCAGGCCGGTTCGCAGGCCCATGGCCGTGGGAGTAAACGACACTTGCAAAGCGCAGGAGGCGCTGAATGCCAAGGTGCCGGGACAGGTGTTCGAACTCACAGCAAAGTCGCCAGTGATGGTGGGTGCTCCCAAGGTGAGCGAAGCGATTCCGGAATTGAACACCGTCAACGTCAAGGGCGATCCGGTGGAACCGACAGCCACGTTGGGAAAAGCCAACTGGCCGGGCGACAGCGAGGCCACCGGGACATTCAGGTTCGTGTAGGTGGGTGTAGAGGCTGCGGGCGTGTCCGCGAACAGATCGATGGCTCCGTCTCCGTTCAGATCGCCAGCGGCCATGCCGGTCAGCGGGCCGCCTAGCAGGAACGAATCCGTGAAGGTTCCATCCGCGTTGCCGTAGAACAGGCGTATGAGGTTGGCAGAGTAGGGATAGATGACCATCGCGAGATCGGTTTTTCCGTCTCCATTGAAATCGCCGGCAGTCATAGCGATTGGGTCGATGGAAGCGATCGAAGGCAGAGCCTGGAAGGTGCCATCGCCGTTGCCCAGAAAAATGAAGGTCCCGACCGCAACATCGACTTTGCCGTCACCATTAAAGTCTCCGGAGGCAATCACGCTGCCGCCGCCCGTCCCGTAAGACACAACAGGTTGAAAGGTTCCGTCGCCATTGCCAATCAGAACATTCAGAGAAGCGCCGCAAGGTATACCTACGTCGGGCGTGCCGTCCCCGTTGAAATCGGCGACCACAATGGCGGTGGAGAAGCACGCCGGGTAGTTCGTGCCGGTTCGAAAGGTGCCATCCCCGTTGCCCAGATACACATTCAGGCCAAGGGCCTGGTTCTGCACGGTCGCCAGCAAATCGAGCTTGCCGTCGCCATTCACATCGGCAGTTGCCATGGAAAGGGCATACGTATTGGAGTATCCGCTGATCGCGGGCTGGAACGTGCCGTCGCCATTTCCAAGGAAGACACCATAAGTCTGGGAACTTCCGTTCGGACCGTTGACCGCCACATCCAGTTTGCCGTCGTTGTTAAAGTCGCCGACGGCGATGCTGCCGCCCATGGAACCCCCGGGTGTAATCAGCGGCGCCTGGAAGGTGCCGTCGCCGTTGCCCAGCCGCACAATCACGCCATAGTTGGGGTAACTGCCATAGGAGATCTGGTCCAGTTTTCCATCGCCGTTCACATCGGCGAAGACGGTTTGCGGACCAAGAAATGCAGAAACGGTGGAAACGGTACTCGTGGCTGCGAAACTTCCGTGATTGCCGACGGAGAGGTAGAGCCAGCCGCTTTTGTCGATCGCGGCGATGTCGAGTTGTCCATCATTGTTGAAGTCGCCGGCGAGCGCGCCAACCGGAGTGATTCCCAGCGGGGCAGCAATGGCGGGGCGAAGCGTGCCGTCGCCATTCCCCAACATCAGGCCGGAGGGGACAACCAGCAGATCTTGTTTGCCGTCCTGATTGAAGTCCGCGGCAACGAACTGGGTCGAGGTCGCACCTACTGAGGCCGAGCTGAAGAAGGTGAAGGTGCCGTCACCAGCTCCGGTGTAGACCTCGACGTTGTAGTGGCAGCCGGTGCGGCCGCAACTGCTCACTTCGAAAGCCACGTCGGGCTTGCCGTCTCCGTTGAAGTCAGCTACGACCGGCGCCTGGCCGGGAGCCCCAATCGTGCCCGCTGCCGTGAAACCGCCAGCGCCATTCCCCAGGTACGCCTGACCCTTGCTGACGCTGCTGAGCAGGATGTCAAGCTTCCCATCCTGATTGAAGTCGGCTGCGCTGACATAAGAGTAGGAACCTAAAGTCGGCCCTGCCAGAGTGAATGTTCCGTCTCCATTGCCGAGGTAAAGTCCGCTAGCGCTGCCCGCAACGAAGAGATCGAGCTTGCCATCTCTATTGAAATCGCCCGCCACCACGCCGCTCGCGGCAACACCCAGAGGAGACGGACTTTGGAACGTTCCGTCACCATTCCCCAGCAGTACTTCAAGGTTGGTGCCGGTGGCGAGGGCCAAGTCCAGATGGCCATCGAGGTTGAAGTCGCCAACCACGATCTGGCCCGGAGTGGTCACGGTGTAATCCGTCTTGGCGGCCCAAGACCCGTTCGGCTTCGACAGAAAAACAGAAATCGTGTTGCTGCCAGAGTTCGACACTACAAAATCCAGCACTCCATCGCCGTTGAAATCGCCCTGGGCCACCGCGACGGGCGTGGTTCCAGTCGCCAGCGTGGCCGTGCCAAAGACGAAGGTCTGGGCGCGGGCGGTGTAGGAAGCTGCGAGCAAAACTGCACATAAGCTGGAGAGTCCGAAAATTACGGGGAGAACTTTCCTCATGGCTTGTCCTGAAAGGCGGGTATCTCGCTGGGAGTGCTGCCGACGGAAACATCGAAACGCCCAGATCGAGTTAGCATACACCACTCCACGTGCCCCACCAACGCTTACTTGCCACCGGAAGCAGGCGGCAGGCCTGCTTTAATGCACGCAGATGGCGGACGAGCCAGGGGACTGCTCGCGCGGGAAAGCCTTGCCCGGTGGCCGTTTCCCGCCGTAGGTACTTTCTTCTCCCTTGCATTCACGGGGAGAGCGGCATAGACTCGGCGGGCGATTTTGGGCAGCCCAGAATCGGTTTCTGTCTTGCCTAGAAATGTCGAGAAGAACTCCCAAAAGGAGGAACATAGTGAAAAAAACGGTTTTCGCAGTGGCGTTAGTGATAACGCTCAGCCTCTCAGCGGCGGCGGCGCAGCATAAGACGCCAGCGTTATCGCATCATCGAGCCGGCAACCCAGCGGCCGAACTACGGGATGTTAAGGAGAATCCGAATCCCAGCGTGGCAGCTTTGTGCAACCCATGCTTGTTCTATGGTGGCGATCTTAACCCGAGCGATGCTAATGCAGCGGGCATGTCGGACGAGAATACTCTGCTCATCCCCGGCGGCAGCAGCACCTATGGCGAAGTCAATATACCGAGCGGCACCACCGTCACGGTGAAAGGTATTCTCTTCAACGTGCAGGCTGATGCGGCCTTCGATCCGATGACCGCCAGTTACGATATCCGGACCGGAGTTTCGGAAGGCAGTGGCGGAACCAGCATCGCTTCTGGAACCGTACACATCTCGGTGGCGGCCACAGGAAATAACTTTCTTGGACTCAACGAGTATTCACTTCTGGCGGTGTTTCCCAGTCTGACGCTCGCCTCGGGCGACTACTGGATGAACGTCACGCCTAATTGCACCAACACGTTGGATGGGAGTTGCAGCGTTTTCCGGCAGTTCGTGTCGAACACCACATCGCGCACCAACTCGTTACACGAAAGCTGGCAACCGGCGCACGAGATGTTTTTGAACTCGTCGTTCTTCGGGTTCACGTGGGCTAACTGGTGCGATGCGAGCCTGGGGTTCAACCAGACGCAATGCGGCTACCTGTCGTTCGGTGTGCTCGGAGGTGTCCTGTGAAAAAGATTCTCTTCGCAACAACTCTTGTGTTAGCGCTCACCCTGACAGCAGCGGCGGGACAGAAAAAGCCGGCTGCTTCGCAACATCTTGCCGGTAGTTCCGAGGAGACCGTATTGGCGCCCTCCGGGATTCCACCGGGTTTGTGCAGTCCGTGTTTGTTCTACGGCGGCGACTTGAATGTTTCCGATTCCAACGCGGCCGGCTTGTCGGATGAGAACACTGTCCTGATTCCCGGCAGTTCGACTTATGCTGCGTTCAACGTCCCTAGTGGCGTGACGGCTGGGGTTACCGGAATTCTGGTCAATGTGCAAGCCGACGTGAACTTCGATCCGCAAATGGCCAGTTGGGACATCCGCACGGGCGTTTCGGAGGGCAGCGGTGGAACCAGCGTCGCTTCCGGCACCGGCAACATCATGGTGGCCGCGACGGGGCGCAACTTCATCGGACTGAACGAGTACACCGTGCTGGTACATTTGTCCGCGGAACAATTTCTGGCAGCGGGGGAGTACTGGTTCAATGTGACTCCGGAATGCACCAATGGAGCTACGGACGGCAGCTGCAGCGTGGGAAGGATTTTCCTCTCGAACACAACCCAGAATACCAACGGCGTGCTCGCGAACGCGCAGCCAGCGGGCTCGATGTTCCTGAACTCGTCTTTCTTCGGGTTCACATGGGCTAACTGGTGCGACGCGTCGCTGGGATTGAACTCATCTCAATGCCGGGCTGCGTCTTTTGGTTTGACTGGGACGGCGCATCACGATTAGTTCAGTCGTAGAGTTACACAATTAGAGAAGCCGGGGATCGCTCCCCGGCTTTTTCTTTTTCTTTGTCTTTGTCTTTGTCTTTTTCTTTGCGATCCGTGGCTGCAATTTGATACGGAAAACCTGGCGACGAACTACGGTAACGGCCTGATGGGCTGTCGAACCCGACATCCCTAGAGTGGGAACGATGCCGCCAAAAGGATGAACAGGAAGTGGACGGGCATCCCTCCGCTAAGGGCATGGAGACTCCCGATGAGAAGCAACCTGTTTCGTCTCTCCGCAATTCTTGTGTTCGCCGCATGCGCAACCCTGGCTTCGGCAACCTGTACGCCCCCAGCCAAGGCGGGCGCGGTCATTTGCTTTCCCACCACTAACGCGACTGTCGTTTTCCCGATGAATATTGAGGGTGCGGCCACGGGCGAGAACGGGCTGCCCATCACCAAGATGATTCTCTACTCCAATAACGTGAAACTGTTGGAGAAGGATAATTCGGACACTATCTATCTGGTGATGGACGAGAACGATTATTTCAACCAGAGCTATAACCTGGTTTTGAACGCCTGGGACTCCGAGGGGAATCTGTTTCAGTATTCGGCAAAGGTGACGCAGGTTGGCGGTTACTATCCATGCACTTATCCCGCGTCTGGCATTAATTTTTGCTCGCCGCCGAATGGATCGTATCAACCCAACGTTTTCCTTCAGCTTGCGGCGTATGCCAGTTCCGACGTGACCTCGATGAACGTCTGGCAAAATGGGAAGTTTCTTTATAGTTCGAATGGAAATCTAGCAGCGGCAGATTACGGGACCTCGACCGCGAGCAACACGTGGCAAAGCTTTACTGTGAAGGCGTACAAAGGGTCCCGAGCGCTTTATACCGCGACCAGCAGCTACCGGTTGTACTACGGGTGCCCGTTCCTGGTGACGGGCTGCGCCACGTATATACAGATTCAGCAACCGACCAATTATCGAGACTTGAATTCACCGTTTACGGTGCAGGCGCAGACGGTGCAGAATCCGGCGCCGATTACAACCATGAAGGTGTATCTCGACAACACCGTGGTAGCAACGTCGACCGGTGCGACTATCGTGGCGACTGTGACTGCATCGGCGGGTACGCACTTGTTGACGGTGCAGGGATGGGATACGACGGGGACGTTGTACAAGACGCAGCAGGTGGTCAACGTTTACTAAAGCAGCGTCTTGGTTGCGTGTCCCAAGGGAGAAGCTGTCGAGCTCCGCTTGATGGACAGCCGAGGACGGCCGTCCCCACATGAGAATGTTTTTCCAAACGCTAGGTCCAGTAAGTGCGATCGAGGGATCGGTACTGGATGGCTTCGGCGATGTGTTTGGGTTCGATGGCCGGAGTTTCTTCGATGTCGGCGATGGTGCGGGCGACTTTCAGGATGCGGTCGTGGGCGCGGGCGCTGAGTCCCTGCTGGGTCATGGCGCGCTCGAGCAGGCGTTCGCAATCGGCGGAAAGATCGCAGAAGGCGCGGATGTGGCGGGATGACATCTGGGCGTTGCAATAAAGTTTTTCGCGGGAAGAGGCGAAGCGGGCGAGCTGCTTTTGACGGGTGCGCATGACGCGCTCGCGAATTTTCGCGGAACTCTCCGGTTCGTTGGTGGAGCGCATTTCTTTGTAGTTCACCGCGGGGACGTCGATGTGGATATCGATGCGGTCCATGAGCGGGCCGGAGATTTTCGAGATGTAGCGCTGAATCATCGGCGTAGTGCACTGGCACTCGCGAGTGCGGTCATTGCGGAAGCCGCACGGGCAGGGATTCATTGCCGCTGCCAGCATGAAGCGCGCGGGGAAGGTGAGGGCCATGGCGGCGCGGGCGATGGTGACCGAGCCATCTTCGAGCGGCTGACGCAAGACTTCCAGCACGTTGCGGGGAAACTCCGGCAGTTCGTCGAGGAACAGCAGGCCGTTGTGAGAGAGCGAGACTTCGCCGGGGCGCGGGATTACTCCTCCACCAATCAGGCCGGCGTCAGAGATGGTGTGGTGAGGTGAGCGGTACGGGCGCTTGCCTACTAGTCCGCTGCCGGGATCGAGGACTCCGGCAACGCTGTGGATCTTGGTGGTCTCAAGCGCTTCTTCGAAGGTGAGCGGCGGGAGGATAGTGGGCATGCGCTTGGCGAGCATGGTTTTGCCGGAGCCCGGCGGTCCGATCATCAGAATGTTGTGGCCTCCGGCGCAGGAGATTTCGATGGCGCGCTTGGCGGTCTGCTGGCCGCGCACATCTTTGAAGTCGACGAGGAAATCTTGCGATTCTTTCAGCAGAGCGTCGCCGTCGGCTTTCAGTGGGAGGATTCCGTTGCCGGAATTGACGAAGTGGATGACATCAAGCAGCGAACGCACGGGGTAGACATCGACTCCGCCGACCATGGCGGCTTCGCGGGCATTCGCTTCGGGAACCACGAGGCGCGAAATTTTGCGGCTGCGGGCTTCGAGGGCGATGGGGAGCGTGCCGCGAATGCCGCGAACTCCGCCATCGAGGGACAACTCTCCGACGAAGAGGCAGTCTTCGATCGTTTTCTTGGTCAGGCCGCCGTAGGCGCCGACGATGCCGAGCGCCATGGGGAGATCGAATCCTGAGCCTTCCTTCTTAATATCGGCGGGCGCCAAGTTGATGGTGATGTGCGTGGGCGGGATGTCGTAGCCGCAGTTTTTCAGCGCGGCGCGCACGCGGTCGCGGCTCTCGCGTACCGCGGCATCGGGCAGGCCGACGGTGTGAAAGTGATCCTGGTCGGTCTTGATGCCGGAGCAGTCTACCTCCACCTGAATAATGTTGGCGTCGATGCCGTAGACCGCGGCGCTGAGGGTCTTGTAGAGCATGGGCGCTCCGGGCGAGACATCCTTCGTGCCGCCGTCGGCACACCAAGGCCTGATTCCGGAATGTAGCTAGAGTACGCGTCCGGAGGTGGGGTTGGCTGTGACGGATGTCACAGGTTGGGGCTGTGGATAAAGAGGACGGCTTTCCTAATCTGGGCGGACTAGCAGGCTGTTGAAGGACTTGTAGGGCCGGCGAATTCTCAGTGAGTGATCTTGGCGTGACCTCGTTTGGTGACGAAAATGTTGGCGGGCTTGATGTCGCGGTGAACGATGCCAGCAGTGTGAGCCGCGTCTAGAGCATCGGCAATCTCGATGGACAATGAAAGCACAGTCTCGGTTTCCAGAGGCGGTCCGGCGATGGCATGCTTGAGCGTGACCCCGTCCAGAAAATTCCATGGCGATGAAGGCCTGACTGTCGTGCTCGTCGATGTCATAAATCGTGCAGATGTTGGGATGATTCAGCGCGGAGGCGGCTTGGGCTTCGCGTTGGAGCGGGCGAGCGCCTGCGGGTCGCGGGCAACGTCGTCGGGCAGGAACTTGAGGGCTACGAAGCGGTGGAGGCGCGTGTCTTCAGCCTTGTAAACAATCCCCATACCACCACCGCCCAACTTCTCGACGATGTGGTAGTGCGAGATGGTTTGGCCAATCACTAGGGGAAGCACGCTCTGCGCGGCGATATAAGAGGCCCAACCAGATTAGGGGCCAGACCAGATTAGGGGCCAATCCGGGACAAGTCAATTATTGCAGACGCTGTCCAAAATCGGACGCGGCGTACCAAGTTCTCCAACAACAACGGTTGTTCCATCCGGTCGTTATAATTACGATGGTGTGATTGCTTGACGGTTTTGTCGTTCCGGGAACGCAGAACCAGGTAACTTCCCCCATGGACCAGTCCCCTTCCGGTAACGCTCGACGTCCCCGACCTTCGCAAAATCTGGAGCGCGAAGAATCTCAACTGTGGCGATGGATTCTGCTCTTCATGGTCCTGCTGGCCGCGGGCTTTGCCGCGCTCGCGTGGGAGCGGCTGGAAACCTTGCCTTACCACTTAGGGCCAGCGGCGTTGGGTGTGCTGCTTTTATCCGTACTTCTGGCCGTCTATGCGTATGGAAGGCGGAAGGAGGTCGGCGAGCTTAAGCTGCTGCTCCAAAATTTGCAGGAACACGTGGGCGCGGCTCCGTCGGAGGAGCAACTCGACCAGCTCTCCGACATGATTGCGCGCTCCCAGCGGAATTTTAAGGAGCTCATCGACTCGCTCGAAGATGCGGCCTGCGCCGTTTCTCTGGATGGCACGATGCGTACCGTCAACAAGAGCATCGCCGAGCTGGTGGCGCTTCCCTTCACCGAGATTGTTGGAAAGAAGTTTTTTGACTTCGTCGAAGAACCGACACGCGCCAGCGTGGAAGCCGGGCTGGCGCGTTTCCTGGAGAAGAGACACTGGGTCGGCACGGTTCGAGTGCGCCTGAAGAATAAAACCCGGCCGCTCTATTTTGATTGCGCCCTCAATGCGATCGTCAAGAGTGGCGAGGTGGTTGGGGCAAGCGTGCTGGGACGGGATGTGACCGGACAGCACGAGAAGGAACTTCGTTTCACCGAACTCTTCGAGACCCTCCAGGAAGGAGCTTACTTCAGCACACCGGAGGGCAGACTGCTCGATGCAAATCCCGCGCTGGTGAGCATTCTAGGGTACGCGACGAAAGATGAATTGCTGGCGCTCGATCCGGGCAGGCTGAACGTCAATCCCGCGGAACCACCGGTACTCGGGCGGGCTCCGGACGATCGGGGCGGGGTGCGTGCACGAGAGATCGCTTTGCGGAAGAAAGATGGAACTTCGGCCGTGTTTCTGGAGTCCTCGCGCGCGGTATGGGATGCTTCGGGCAATCTGATTCGTTATCAGGGCACACTGGTCGACGTCACAGACAGGCGCAAGCTCGAGCGGCAACTGCTGCAGCAAGAGGAATTCCGCAGGCACCTGCTGGAGAGTTTCCCTGACCTGATTCTGGTCGTCGATCTACAGGAGAAATACACTTTCGTGAGTTCGCGCGTGCGCGATTTGCTAGGGTATCAACCCGAAGATTTACTGGGCAAGAAGATTTCCGAAGCGGAGGATCACTCGCCGGAACTGGCGGCGCTTTACCACGACGTTGTTTCCGGCATGCTGAGTTTTGGAACCGCGGAATACAGCGCGCGTCATCGCGATGGAAGCTGGCGGACGATGCGGGCTTCCGCCAGCCAGTTCTTTGACGCAGACTCCAAGATCGGCGGCGTCATCGTGTCAGTGCGCGACATCACGACGGAAAGAAAGCTCGAACAGCAAATCGTGCAGAGCGAGCGTCTGGCGGCCATGGGAGCAATGATCGGCGGCGTTGCCCACGAACTTAACAATCCTTTGACCAGCATTCTGGGGGTAAGCGAGCTTTTGCAGGACAGCCAGACCACCGACTCTGCGCGCAAGCAGGTCGCGATATTACAGCAGCAGGCGCGCAGGGCCGCTGAGATCGTTCACAATCTGACCTACTTCTCGAGACCGCCAGCGCCGGGAAAAACTCCCGTCAGTCTCGGAGAGATCGTGGAGCGCACGCTGAATCTGCACGCCTATTCGCTACGGAAGAACAGCATCACCGTGGACTTCCTCCCGGAACCGAGTCTGCCCCGGGTTCAAGCGGACCCGCACCAACTGATGCAGGTCTTCCTGAACTTGATCCTGAACGCAGAGCAGGCGATTCGCGAGGCGCGCGACCGGGGAACGTTACGCATCCGCCTGGGAAGTTCCGGGGAATCGGTTTGGGCCAGCTTTCACGATGACGGACCGGGGATCCCTGCTGACATCCTGGCCAGCATCTTCGATCCCTTTTATACGACAAAGCGACCGGGGCGCGGAACGGGGCTTGGACTCAGCATCTGCAAGGCAGTCATGAAGGAACACAATGGGACGATAGAAGCCGCGAACGCACCGGGAGGAGGAGCCGTGTTCACCGTCACGTTGCGTGCGGCGGCTGCTTCGAGCTCAGCTGCTTACTAGTCTCTCTCGACCGCCATCGCGACGGCGTTACCGCCGCCCAGGCAGAGCGCGGCGATTCCGCGCCGGGCATTGCGGCGGGTCATTTCATAGATCAGAGTCACCAGAACGCGCGCGCCGCTGGCTCCGATGGGATGCCCGATGGCCACGGCGCCGCCATTCACGTTGACTTTATTGGGATCGAGCCCAAGCTCCCGCATCACACCCAGAGCCTGCACTGAAAAGGCCTCGTTGAGTTCATAGAGATCAACTTCGTCTTTTTTCCACCCGGTCTTTTCCCAGATTTTTTTCACCGCATCGACGGGGGCCATCATCACCCACTTGGGTTCAACACCGCTGGTGGCCTGCGCAACGATTCGGACGAGGGGCCGCGCGCCCAGTTCCTTCGCCCGGAGTACGCTGGTCACCACCACGACCGCCGCTCCGTCGTTCACTCCAGGAGCATTGCCGGCAGTTACCGTTCCGTCCTTCTTAAACGCGGGCTTCAACGAGCGAAGCGTTTCGATGGTCGTGTCCTCACGAGGGGATTCGTCTTTCTCGAAGAGCACCGGGGCTTCGCCTTTCTTCCTGGCAGGAAGTTCGACCGAGACGATCTGTGATTTAAACCGGCACTCTTTCCATGCGGCGACAGCCTTGCGATGAGAGTTCACTGCAAACTCGTCCTGCTCTTCGCGCGTGATGCCGTACTTCTCCGCAACATTCTCGCCGGTGATGCCCATGTGATAGTCGTTGTAAATATCCCAGAGGCCATCGTGCACCATGGAATCGATCACCTTGCCGTTGCCCAGGCGGTATCCTTTGCGCGCCTGTGGGAGCAAGTAGGGAGCGTTCGTCATCGATTCCATGCCTCCCGCCACCACGATGGAACTGTTTCCCGTCTGTACCGCTTGCGCGGCGAGAGCGACCGCTTTCAATCCTGAGCCACAAACTTTGTTTATTGTCATGGCACCTGTGGCCGGTGACAGTCCCGCGAAGATTGCTGCCTGTCTCGCCGGATTTTGTCCCAAACCTGCGGGGAGAACGTTGCCCATGATGCACTCGTCGACCTGGTCGGGGTTCAATGCAGCGCGCTTCACCGCTTCGCGCACTACCGCCGCACCCAACTGCGGAGCGCTCAAATCGGCGAGACTGCCCTGAAATTTTCCAATTGCGGTGCGACAACCGGAAATGATGACAACATCATCGAAAGCCGCCATTGATCATGCTCCCGCGAAGATTTCGCAATTCTCATTATAGATGCGCGGTCGTCGAAAACGATCGAAAACGATGAACTTCAGCAAAGCGGACTCGCCGCCCTGCGATTCGCCGCACACCACCGATGGAGGAGGGCTCGGAGGATCGCGCCCGCTCTTTTCTGGTCGCGATTGCGTGCGCAAGATTGGTTTTGATCGAACGACTTTGAGATTTTCTTCTTGACTCTCGTCTCTCGGTGACTTTGGTGCAGCAAAGCACGCTCCACCTCATGCATTTTTTTCTTGACTTCATTTTTCATTAACTGAATACTTCACTTAGTTGCAACAAATGACCGTTGCAGATTTTTCCATGAACAATGGAAGGGAGAATAGAACCAATGGCAACCAAGAAAAAGGCAAAGAAGAAAAAGAAGCATTAAGCAAGTCACTACGAAGTCAAAAAAGGGGGACGCCGAAAGCGTCCCCTAAGTTTTTGCGCGGAAGTCTGCGGCTCGCTCAACCCCGGGGTTGTCTTAATTTTTCGCACGACTCGACGCCAGGGTGGGAACCTGCTTCTCTCTCGCTGGGCATAGTCCGCGGAACGCGCAAAAGTTGCAGTAGAAGTCAGGCTTGGGCTTGAAGTTCCCTGCAGCGATGCCACGGGCCACAGCCCGTACCCGCTCTCGCGCTTCTTCCAATTGAAATTCTGTACGCTTCGAGAAAACGGAAACGTTACCTTCCAGATTGTGAAACACCAACGCGCCCACACGGTATCCCCACTTCTCGTTGGCGGCCATGGCGTAGATGGAAAGCTGCAGACTCTCGTCTGCGTCTTCCTGTGACCGGGCTTTGCCGGTTTTGTAGTCGACGATATTCACGCTGCCGTCGGCCGCGCGGTCCATGCGGTCGATTCGTCCTGCAACCGTCGTCCCGGCAATCTGCACGTCGAACCATTGTTCCGTGTGCAAGACCTGCGGTGCGGGATCGGAGCGTGTGCCAGCCAGGAAATCACGCAGCTGCCCCTCACCTTGCTTTAGGTACAAGCGCCGCTGATAGTCGTCCTGAATCACAGCCATGCCCGGGTCGTCACAAAACAGTTGCAGCAACTCCTCGTCGGTCCTGGACCGGCCCAGGCGGACGGAATCGTAATAGGTGAGAAGTATCCTGTGCATCGCCGCACCATATTGCATCGCCGCATGGACCTGCCGCGACAGCTTCCACTCGCGTTCGAACTTGAACTGCAGAGGGCAAGTCTCATAGGTCTCGACCGCGGTGGCGCTCAGGCTTGCGCCAAGCCCTTCGATGGGCGGAAGTTCCAGCCACGCAGGCAACCGGGAACCCTCGGGATAAGCCGGGTCTGCCGCAGCGGCGATCTCAATCAATTCGGGCTGCGAAGGAAGCGCTGGCCGCGACCGGAGCCACGACCGCAATCCTGCGTTGCCGATCAGCTCGCGCATGAAACCAGGCGGTGTTTTGTCGCGTCCGGTTCCCTGCTTTCCGTAAATGTGGAGTGAATCCCTGGCCCGCGTCATGGCGACGTAGAAAAGCCGGCGCTCTTCCTGGTCGTTGAGAGTCTTGTCGTCACCCGCTGCGGCCGAGTCGGGGTCGCGCAACTCTCGCGGGAACTCCACCAGCGTCTCGCGGTAACTGGAAGGGAACGACGGACTGGTCGCACGCAGGATAAAAACATGGGCGAACTCAAGCCCTTTGACTCCGTGCGCCGTCATCAGACGAACGGCGTCTTCGTCTTCATTCGAGGTCAGCGGAATCACTCCGCCGGCCTCGCGAAAGTAGTTCAGGTATTCGATCCATTCAGGGAGTTCTTTCGTTTCAGTTTTCGGCTTCTTCTCCCAGTCGGCGCCAAACTTCAACGCCGCCTGCAAGATCGCGGAATTGAGGTCGAGCCCGAACTGTTTTCCGATCAGGTGCAAGGCCGCGCTCGTCTTGGCCTGCTTGCGTTTTACTTCATCGCGCGCCTGCCGCACGCAATCCAACACGGCGCGGCCCCCGGCAACGCCGTCCAGCACCGAAGCCAACCGAGTCACTACTCCATCCCTCGAGTCCTTCGCAATCGCGCGCAATGCCGTTCGAAGCTGTAAGGGATCAACATCGAACTGCGGTAACGCTGCCACTCGAAAGAGACTGGCATCGGATGTCAGGTCAACTACGACCGCGACACAGGCAAACAGATCCCGCACTTCAGGCGTGTCGCTTACATCCATGTTCTCGATAGAGAAGGGGATTTCCCGCTCGGCCAACTGCTGCACAACATCATCGCGGTGAATGTGCGAACGGTACAGGACTCCAAAATCCTTCCACCGGCAGCGCAAACGACGCCGGGTCTCTTCAATGATGCCGGCGACGTCCGGCGCCTCCGCATCCCTGCCGGCAAAAGAAATTGCTTCGACGGGAAAGGTGGCGAGCGTTTGTCCTTGTTTCCGTGCTTCATCTTCCCGCGCCGACTGCAGCGGAGTTCTACGGTAGGCGAGCGGACTTTGATCGCCTGCGCCAAACACCGGAGGGTTCTTGTCGACGACGGCGAAGGCACATTGCAGAATCGGAGTAGTCGAGCGCCGGTTCTTTCCCAGCACAACCAGTTTGGCTTGCGGAAAATCCCGGCGAAACAGTTGAAACGCCGCGCTGGATGCTCCGCGGAAACGGTAGATGGCTTGATCCGGATCCCCAACGCCGAAGACATTCCCGTCGGCGCCGGCGAGAAGCGCCAGAATTTTGATCTGCGCGAAGTTGGCATCCTGAAATTCGTCGACCAGAATGAAGCGGGTGCGGGCGCGCTCGGCAGCTAGCAGACTTTCGTCGCTCGCCAGCATCTCGTGCGCCCGCGTGATCATGTGGGAAAACGTGCCCAGATTCTCGTCTCGCAGCCAGCGCTCGGTCGTGGCAAATACGCTGGAAATTTCCTGGCAGCGTGCGATAACCTCAGCATCGCTCAATTGATCTTTCGATTTCGCGACCCGGGGAATTGTCGATTCGCCGCGCTCCAGGCGGCTAACATACTCCGCGTACTTTTCGGGCGTGACTAGTTCATCGTGACAGCGGCATAGGAATCCCAGCAAATCGTTGAGGAACTGGGCTACATTTGCGGCGCGAACATAATGCTTCAGATGAAGCTCATGGATTCGCTTGCGCAGGTAAATCCAAAGATCTTTATCGTCGAGCACACCGAAGTCTTTCCCGTGGCGCTTCAGCAGGTCGAGGCAATAATCATGAAACGTCACCGAACGAATCGGTTGGCCAAGAAGCGCGCGAACCCGATCACGCATCTCTCCGGCGGCCGCTACGGTGTAGGTGAGGGCGAGCACGTCTTCCGGGCGCGCGTGTCCCTGTTCGACGAGGCGTGCAATCCGGTGGATCAGGACCGAGGTTTTCCCCGTGCCGGCACCCGCGACCACCAGCATCGGCCCATGAAGATGTTCGATCGCTTCACGCTGCCGATCGTCGGGAGTGAACGACGCCGGATGAGAGTGTGATTTGGGGACAGCCATTGCGGCTCAGAATACCACCACGGTCAGCAATGCGCCGGAAACGAGGTCAGTCTAAAGCAAACCCACAAAATTCAGAGCGAGAAGAGCGTGGAAGCCACTACTGCCGTGGCAGCCATCGCGGCCGTTTCGGCCCGCAGGATGGAGTTGCCGAGCGAGGCCGAAATCCATCCGGCTTGCCGAAATGATTGCAATTCATCGTCGGTCCACCCACCTTCGGGACCAATCGCGAGAACAATCCCGTCTTTCGTCGCGCCGGCCTTCACGGCATCGCAAAGCAAAGGTCGCTCTTCTGATTCCGCGAGAACGATCCGCAAGACCGCTTGCAGATTCAGTATTTCCCGAAGCTTGATCGGAGCCGAAATCTCCGGCGGGGCGGCGCGGCGCGATTGTTCCGCCGCTTGCCGGGCAATTCGCTGCCAACGCTCGACTCGTTTCGCCGACGCGGCAGCCAGGTGCGCGTCGGTGCGCCGCGAGATTACCGGCACAATCCGCGATACACCCAGCTCCGTACACTTCTCAATCGCCCACTCCATGCGGTCGAACTTGAACACCGCGAGCACGAGCGTGATCTCGGCCAGGCCGTGAGCGACAATTCCTTCGCCTAGCTCGAACTCGACTCGGTCGGCTTTCACAGCTGTGATCCGCCCGCGCCGCACGGCGTCGCCGATCGCGATATCAAAATCCTGTCCGACGCGAGCCCGGAGCACCCGGACCAAATGATCGGCATGCTCCCCAACCAAGGCCGCTCGATCACCCGAAAGTTCGTCGGCAATAAAGCGGCGGCGTGTCATAGTTCAGTTCTCAGTTCTCAGTTCTCAGTTCTCAGTTCTCAGAAAAGGCTCACACGCTCTTAGCAACGCGTCAAGCTCGATGAGGGGAGCGCTAACAATAAGAGTGAAACCGGAGTTGGCTTGAAACTGAAAACTGGGAACTGAGAGCCTCTACCCGAACATATCCTTCACTTTGCCCAGCAGTGCCCGCATCATCGGCTGGTTATCCACCTTCGCGGTGGTCTCGAGTTCCTGTAGCAGCTCTCTCTGGCGTTTGCTCAGCTTGGTCGGAACTTGCACTCGCACTTCCACGTAAAGATCGCCTTTGCCGTGTCCGTTCAGCACGGGCACGCCTTTGTTGCGGATGCGAAATGTTGTGCCTGGCTGCGTGCCATCCGGAATCTTGAGGAGATGTTCGCCTTCCAGAGTGGGCACGCGAATCTCCGCGCCCATCGCGGCCTGTGTCACTGACAGCGGGACGGTGCAGTGCAAATCGTTGCCCTCCCGCTCAAAGAACGGATGCTCCTTCACATGCAGCACGACGTAGAGATCGCCCGCCGGTCCGCCAAAAGGCCCAGCCTCGCCGCCGCCAGTAAACCGAATGCGCGTGCCGTCTTCTACGCCCGCAGGAATTTTGGCATCCACCGAGCGCTGCCGCAGAATTCGTCCTTCGCCTTTGCACTTCGCACAGGGATCGCTAATCACATTGCCCGATCCCTGGCACGTAGGACAAGTGCGCGCGATGCTGAAAAACCCTTGCTGATAGCGCACCTGCCCGCGACCGTTGCAAGCACGGCAGGTGGTTGGACCTTTGCCGGGCGCCGCCCCCGACCCGTGACAATCCTCGCAAGCTTCGTGGCGGCGCACCATCACGCGGGTTTCAGTACCGAACGCGGCCTGTTCGAACTCGATGGTTAAGTCTTCGCGCAAATCGGCGCCGCGCTGCACCCGGCTGCGACGGCGGCCACCGCCTCCGAACGCATCGCCGAAGCCGAAGAACTCGCCGAAGATTTCCCCAAAATCCTGGAATGGCGTGCCATCGAAACCCGCGCCGGCGCCCCCCGCACTGCCCACTCCCGCATGACCAAAGCGGTCATAGAGTGACCGCTTCTCGGAATCGGCCAGGACCGTATAGGCCTCCGTGACTTCCTTGAAGCGCTCCTCCGCATCCGGATTGTTCGGATTGCGGTCAGGATGGTACTGCATGGCCAGCTTCCGGTAGGCGCTCTTGAGTTCCACCTCGGTGGCCGTACGGGAAACTGCCAATACGTCGTAGTAGTCGCGTTTTGCGTTTGTGGCCAGAATAAGTGCCTTTCCTTATACAAGAACTTAAAACAGCAGGATGGTCGGACGTTACCTCTTAACTTACCTTCCCGGATTCTTCGCCACCTTCACCATGGCAGGCCGCAGCAGGCGGTCCTTGAACTTGTAGCCGCGCTGCAACTCCTCGATTACTTGATGGTCGGGGGCATCGCTGGTTTCCACCATTTCGATGGCTTCGTGATACCGCGGATCAAAAGCCTCGCCCTTCGCCACAATGGGATTCACCGACATCTTAGCCAAGGCGGCAAGCAGTTGCTTGTAAATCAGTTCGACTCCACTGCGCAACTCTACCGCGTCTGATTGCACTTGCAGCGCGCGCTCCAGGCTGTCCATTGCCGGCAATAGAGACTTGATGGCGTCCGTCACGGCGTAATCGCGATACTCCTGCTGCTCTTTGATCGCCCGCTTACGCGCGTTATCGAATTCTGCCTGCGCCCGGGCCAGCCGATCGAGCAGTTCATCCCGTTCCGCCTTCAACTTCTGCAATTCCGATTCCGGAGCGGATGTTTCCCCACTCACCGCCGTCTGCGTGGCGCTTTCATCTCCATCGCCAGCGGGCAGTTCGTGCTCCAAGTCCAGCCCCACATTTTTTGCTTCCTGCTTACCGTTCACTTTGCCCATAAAAAACTGTCCTACTCCGATTCATTGAGGATTTTGTCGAACAGGCGCGCAATGTAGGAAACTGCGGTCATTGTGTGCTGATAATCCATGCGCGTCGGACCAATCACCGCCAGCGACCCAAACATGTCGGTCCCTGAGCGCGCGGGCGCTCCGATCAGTACGAAGTTCTGCATGGAAGGCAGAGTGTCATCCAACCCAATCACCACTCTCACCGCCTCTTGCTTGACGTCGAGATAGGCTCCGAGAAGTTGCGCGACTTTTTCCTTCTCCTCCAGGGTCTTCATGATCTCGTGCAGACGTTTGCGGTCTTCCTGTCCAGTCACCAGGTTGGCCGCGCCATCCACGAACACCACCTGTGTGCCCGTTTCACCTGCGAGCGCGCCTTGCTTGTAGAGTTGCTCGATGGAGTGCATCAGGCGGTCGTACTCGCTGCGCTCCTGCTCGATCCGTCGCGAAAGTTCGGTACGCATGGCTTCCATGGTCCAGCCGCGGAAGTTCTCGTTGATATAGCGCGCCGCCAGATCGAGTTGCACCTGCGGCAAGTCCAGCCGCAACACGCGATCACGCACCAGTCCCGAGCGCGTCACCAGGACCGCCAGCACCTTCTGATCACCCAGGCGCGAGAAGTACACATGCTCCAGCGCATTCTTGGCGCCGCTGGTCGCGACGGTCACGCCCACGTTCCGCGAGATCAACGACAGCACATGCGACGTCCGCTCCATGAACTCCTGCACATCGCTGATGCCCGCCAGCGAATCAGAAATCATGCTTTCTTCCTGCGGCGCCAGCTTCGCGGTCCCGGTCATCTGCTCTACGTAGTACCGGTACGCATCCGTGGTGGGTATTCGGCCCGAGGAGGAATGCGTCTGCTCGAGAAACCCAGCCTCTGATAAATCCGCCATCACGTTGCGAATGGTCGCCGGACTCAAGCCCTCCCGGCTGGCGCGCGCCAGCGTGCGCGAACCGACGGGCTCGCCCGTGGAAATAAAGGTCTCCACAATCGCCGTCAGAACTTCGCGTTCCCGTTTGCCGATATTGGGGTCAGATGGCATTTCGTAATTATGGGATCACCCAGGCTTGCGGCCAGCTCCGCAGTTTTAGCTAAGTATTTTAGATGCAAAAGCTTAGCTTAAGGACGCAAACCCGCGCCCTGCTGGGATTTTAGGAACGCTCCACCCTCCTGTCAAGGACCGTGGGGCTCTGCCAAGGGCGGAACCTCCATCCGCATCTTCCCCTGCTCGGCCAACCCCGCGTATCCTCAACTCGCATGCAGCAGAATTGTTCGGAATGAAATCCAAACCTTACATCGCCGTCGTTGGGGCCGGCGCCTTCGGCGGCTGGACCGCCCTTCATCTTCTTGAACGCGGAGCCCGCGTCACCTTGCTCGACGCCTGGGGACCGGGCAACTCGCGCGCGTCTTCGGGCGGCGAAACTCGCATCATGCGCGGCACCTACGGCCCCGACCAGCCCTACACTGAAACCGCGGCGCGCGCGCTCAAGCTGTGGGCGAAATATGAACGGCGCTGGAAGAAGCAGTTTCTGCACCGCACGGGCGTGCTCTGGATGGTGAGCAGCCGCGATGATGCTTACGAGCGGGGCTCGCTGGAGCCACTTCGCAGAGCCGGAATCAAGTTTCAGGAGTTGTCGAAGGCACAGATGAAAACGCGCTGGCCGCAGATCAACTTCTCGGATGTTCACTGGGGGATTTTCGAGCCCGAATGCGGATATCTCGACGCCCGTGCCAGTTGCCAAGCCGTGGTGGACGCGTTCGTGACGCAAGGGGGCGCGTACCGCCAGCTCGCGGTATTGCCGGATGGGTTGGAGGACGCACCTCTTCGCAGACTGACGCTCTCCGACGGCTCGCGGCTCAGTGCCGATTACTACGTCTTCGCCTGCGGCCCGTGGATGGGCGAGCTGTTCCCCGAAACTCTGGGCAAAGTCATCCGCGCAACCAAGCAGGATATATTTTTCTTCGGCCCACCCGCCGGCGACTCACGCTTCACCGACGGGCATCTTCCCGTGTGGGGCGACCACGGCAAGCGATTTTTCTACGGCATCCCCGGCAGCGACCGGCGCGGCTTCAAAGTGGCCGACGACACACGTGGTGGCAACTTCGACCCAACTGACGGCGAGCGAGTGGTCAGCCAGGCAACGCTAAAACGCGTTCGCGAATATATTGCCTTCCGGTTTCCAGCGATGAAAGATGCTCCGCTGATCGAGACCCGCGTCTGCCAGTACGAGCAAACTGTCGACAGCCACTTGGTAATGGATCGCCATCCGCAAATGGAAAACGTCTGGCTGCTGGGCGGCGGCTCGGGACACGGCTTCAAACACGGGCCGGCCTTGGGGGAGATGATGGCGAAGTTGGTCCTCGACGAACAGAAACCAGAGTCTCTTTGGCGCCTTTCCCGATTCACTGCCGCAGCAGAGGGCTAGAGCGATCTGTCATAACAATACTCGACCGGCTGTTGGAATTGAGATATTCCACACTCAACGTAGCCGCATCCCAATGCCGGGTCGCTGTAAGATGTTTCGGTTGGGAGTGTTGTGTGCAACGGTGAAATGATCAGGCAGCGATGACTCGGAGTGAAATTGAGGCTATATAAGACATACCCAGCGCGATTCAATCAACGAGAGGGCACGCCGGATTCAGCATTGCAACCTAATCCCGTGCGTTACTATCCCTCTTGCGATTGCTTGACTAGTCTCTACAAATCCGGCAAACCCCGGGAACTCGCGTTTCACACCGAGATTCAAGATACCTGGTCCGACGCGTGGAGATCGCTTGAGGAATATATTCGAAAAGTCGAAGCAGACGGAAGCGATGAATTAAATCCGATCAATGGGATCGGCCCCGCAAAATGGGAGCAAATCGTAGCGCTTCCGCCCTCAATCGCAAACTTGCAATCAGTGAAGGTTCTGAGTTTGTACGGAAGCCATCTGGTCCGTGTTCCTCCGGAGATTGGGGAAATGGCGAACCTTGAGGAATTCGATGTTTATACCTCCTACTGCCTCCACTGGTTTCCCTACGAGATTACCCACTGCAAGAAGCTTAAGCGCAGTCGCGTCAGCACACGTGCCATCTACGGCAACTATAAGAATAGAGCTCCATTTCCTCGTTTGCCGGACGTTGCGCCTGGCATTATCCCTGCACGCTGCAGCGTGTGTCATGGACCATTCACAAAGCACGGCACCCATCAACTCTGGGTTTCTATAAGGGTCGCGACTGACGTGCTTCCCTTACTCGTGCACGCATGCTCTGTCGAATGCGTCCAAAAGCTGCGGAAACCTCCTGAGGAATATGTGCTCGGGCCGCATCAAGGCGGACTAGAAGTTGAGCAGCCGCCAGCCGCATCCCCACGATACCGCGTCGTCAATAACAACCAACGTCCTACAGACTGGTCCGTTGAGCCCAACGTTCCGCTGGATAAGAATTTCCCCTACTGAATCTGAATCACGCTGGCCGACTCGCCCGCCTTGATCTCCCCCACTCGCGCCACCACCCTCCGCGCGAACTCGAAGATCGACTTGGCGTGCGGCGAATTTTCTCCCTCGAGCACGATCGGCTTGCCGCCGTCGCCGGACTTGCGTACCTCAGGGTCAAGCTCAATGCTTCCGAGAAACGCCACGCTGAAATGCTCTGCCATCTTCTCCGCCCCGCCGCGCGAAAAGATATCGATCTCGTGGTTGCAGTGCGGACACACAAAATAACTCATGTTCTCGACCACGCCCACCAGATCCACTTTCATCTGCCGGAACATTTCGATGGCTTTGCGTGCGTCCTGTAAAGAAACATCGGACGGAGTCGAAACCACCACCGCGCCTGTCAGCGGCACCGACTGTACCAGCGACAAAGCTATATCCCCCGTCCCCGGCGGCAGGTCCACGACCATGTAATCGAGATGTCCCCACTCCACTAGTCCCAAAAACTGCTTCACGATCTGATGCAACATGGGACCGCGCCAGATAATGGGCTTGTCCCCGGGATTGAGAAATCCCACCGAAATGACCTTCAGCCCAAACGCTTCCAGCGGCTCGATGCGGTTTTCTCCCACCATCTTCGGCTGCCCGCTCACCCCCAGCATTAGGGGGACATTCGGCCCATAAACGTCCGCATCGAGCAGGCCAACTTTGTGTCCCATCTTCGCCAGCGCCACAGCCAGGTTCACCGACAACGTGGTCTTGCCCACGCCTCCCTTGCCCGAACCGACGGCAATGATGGCATCGACTCCCGGCAGCGGTTGCGGACCCGGCGCGGGCTGCCCGGGATGAGACGGCATATGTGCGTTCAAGGGATCACACTCCAAAAAATCAATCAGGATGGCTCGAACACTAGATTATACAGAGGCCAGCGAGGCTCATGTGGAGACAGCCACCTCGGCTGTCAAAGCCAGAACCTGCCCTGAGCTTGCCGAAGGGGCGAAGCTCGACGACTGGAGGGAATCTACAGGAGCACGCACAATTGGACGTCTGTTCTACCGTTTCGCCTTCCGCCGCCGTTCCAACTCCGCGCGCCGGATCTCGCGCCTCCGCCCCGCATCGTCGTAGCGCCGCTGCTGCTCTTCGCTCTCGGGAATCACGGGAGCAACTTTCAGGTGCTTACCTGTCGCGTCCACCGCCACAAACGTCAGGTACGCCGAGGCCACGTGCTGGGACGTGTCAGCCAGATAGTTCTCGACGAAAACCTTCACGCCCACTTCCATCGATGTATGAAAAACCCGGTTCACCGATGATCGCAGAATCACCAGATCCCCCACCCTTACCGGCACCAGGAAATCAATGTGATCCACCGAAGCCGTCACCGCATAACTTCGCGAATGGCGGTGAGCTGCCATCGCCCCCGCCAGATCAATCCAGTGCATCAACCTGCCGCCCAGCAACGCTGCCAGCGGATTGGCATCATTCGGCAGAACAATCTCCGCCATCTCCGATTGCGAATCCCGCACCGGCCGCGGCATCAGCATTTCTTCGCTCATCCTCGTCATCCCTCTTTCACTTGCCTGGATTGCTCACATGTAGTGACAGCCGCCTCGGCTGTCCGAGCTCGGGCAAAGCCCGGCAGCTGAGTGCTGCTCCACTCTAACTCGCGGCCTCCATCACCTCCCGGTGCTTTCTTTTCTCAACGTACGATTCTAGAAAACACTCCGCCATCCTCTGTACACGCTCATCACGATGCCGTTCTACCCACCGAGCATCCGCAGGATCGAACGCCAGCACTCCGTGCTCCGCCGGACGATGCCCGCGCTCGCATACGTAGCGAACCTGGATACAGCCGTGAGTGCCGTTTCCTTCACTCACGACCCTTGCCCCAAACCGAACCGAATCCCACACCCGCTCCCGCGGCAGCCGCCCGCAATCCTCCGCATAACCAAGGTTGCAGAACTCCCGCAACTCCTCGGACGACGGAATCTCACCCTCATGTCCCGGTGCCGTGCATTGCCCGTTCCACCCGCATCCCAGCGGAAGCCGCCCCGCATGCAACCAAGTCGCGTTCACTAACTTCTCTGTCGGCAGGAAAAATGGACACGCCATCAGCCGCCCTCCCTCAGAACCAATGAAATCTTAAGGACTGCCCATTCTACTCACCCCAACAAATGCAATCCAACGAAACGCGCGATAGTGATCCCTGCGAAGGTGCAACTTGTAGTAACCTCGTCTCAGACTGGCCACTGATCACTGGCCACGAGCCGCCGCCCCATGGACCGCATCGCCGCCCTCAACGACGTCCTCACCCAGAATCCCCACGACACCTTCGCTCGCTACGGCCTCGCCATGGAATATTCCAAGCAGGGCGACCTCGATCGTTCCCTCGCCGAATTTTCGATCCTCCTCAAAGCCAGTCCCGATTACACTCCCGGCTACTTCATGGCCGCGCAAACTCTGGCCCGCGCCGACCGCATCGCTGAAGCCCGGACCATGCTCACCGACGGCATCGCCTCCGCCCGCCGCACCGGCAACCTCCACGCCCAAAGCGAGATGGAAGCCATGCTGGCAGAACTGGGATAGTTTCAAAGTCAGTGGTCAGTGGTCAGTGGTCAGTAAGAACCAGGTCCTGCGCGATTTTACTGATCGCTGATCACTGATCACTGGCCAGTGGCCACTGGGCACTGGCCACTGACCACTATGTTGCCATCCTTCCCATCGCCCGCTCCACCAGTCCCGGAAAGAGCTGATAAATCTTCTGCGGCACATACATCGTCCACGGCACAACCACTTCCCGCTTCCGCTTCAAATACCCCCGGAGCGTAGCCCGAGCCACGCGCTCCGCAGTGATCCCGCGCACCGCCCCCGGACGCACTCGCTTTAACTCATTCCCGCGCACCGCATTCTCGCTAAACCCAGTCCGCACATAACCCGGACAAACCGTCAGCACATGAATCCCGTCCTTCTTCAATTCCACGCCCGCCGCCTTGCCCATCGCATTCAGCGCAAACTTGGTTGCACTATAGGCTGCATGAAACGGCAGCGGGATATGCCCCGCTACACTCGATATATTGACAATCGATCCGGTACCCTGTTGCCGCATCACCGGAATTACCGCCTGCATCGCCATCACCGCCCCAAAGAAGTTCGTGTCAAACATTTCCCGGCATGCCGCCATGTCCACCTGCGCCACCGAATCCAGCAGCCCATGTCCCGCATTGTTCACCCAAACATCAATCCTTCGGAAGTGATGCATCGTCAGCCCGATCGCGCGGTCAACGTCCTCCCTGTGCCGGACGTCGCAAGCCATCGCCAGCGTCCGCTCGCTGTATCCCACGCGTCCCCGCGCCGCCTCCACTCTGCCCGCGTCGCGCGACAGCATCACCACGCTCGCCCCATGATCGGCAAAAATCTTGGCAATCGCTTCTCCAATTCCCATGGAAGCGCCCGTCACCACCACAACCTTCCCTGAAAGTTCCATAGCGCGCTTTTATTCTCCCTAACTTGTGAAGTCAAGCGCTGGGTTACAATCAGAACGGCGCGATCAGTTTTCGCACGCGTCCGCGCCCGCCACCGGAGACCTCTTGGACGCCCTTCTACCCCTGTTCCCGCTCGATGTCGTCCTGTTCCCCGGCACTCCCCTGCCCCTGCACATCTTCGAGCCGCGCTACAAGGAAATGATCGGCGAGTGTCTCTCGCAACATCGTCTGTTCGGTATCGTGCGCGTCCTCGAACAAGGCCTGGCTGAGGTGGGATGCACCGCCGAAATCGTCACCGTTGTGAAAGAGTATCCTGACGGCCGCCTCGACCTCGTCACCGAGGGCCGCCAGCGTTTCGAAGTCGTCCGTGTCAACCAGGAACGTTCCTTCCTCCAGGCCGAAGTCCTCATGATCGACGACGAACCCGGCACACCTCCGCAGGCTGACACTTCGCGCGCGGTTCAGTTGCATTCTGAATTGCTGGCCGTCGCCGGGGCCAAACAGGATCTCTCGGCCGCCGATCCTGCGGCCCTGTCTTTCTATCTCGCCGGCTCCCTGCCCCTCGATCTGGATTTCAAACAAAAGCTGCTATCCCTCCGCTCCGAGCCGGAACGCCTGTCCTTACTCATCAGTTATCTCGAGACGATCATCCCCAACCTTCGACGCGCCACCACCGCCCGCGAAAAAGCCGGAGGCAATGGCCATGTGCATTAGAAGGCGTCGTTCCCGCGTATAATTTAAAGAAGGTTTCGGGGGTTCCCTCATGCCTCTTCCGCGCACACTAGGCGAATTGCGCCGCAGCACCTTTTCTGAAGAACGACTGCGCACTCGCCGTGTGAAAGACGAACTCCGCGACAATCTCATCGCCCGCTTGCGCCAGCACGATGACGCCAGCCTCTTCCCCGGCATCGTCGGCTACGACGACACCGTTGTGCCGCAAATCGTCAATGCCGTTCTCTCGCGCCACAATTTCATTCTGCTCGGCCTGCGCGGTCAGGCCAAAAGCCGCATCCTGCGCGCTTTGACGACGTTGCTCGATCCTCACATGCCCTACGTGGCCGGATGCGAGATTCGTGACAATCCCTACGCGCCGATCTGCCGCCGCTGCCGCGAAGAAATCGTGCGCCTCGGCGATGCAACGCCCATTTCTTATCTCACGCCCGAGGATCGCTACGTAGAAAAACTGGCCACGCCCGACGTCACCATTGCCGACCTTATCGGCGACATCGATCCCATCAAGGCCGCCCGCGGCGGCCACGAACTGTCGAGTGAGTTCACTGTCCATTACGGCCTGCTGCCCCGCGCCAATCGCGGCATCTTCGCCATCAACGAGCTTCCCGACCTCGCCGGGAAAATTCAGGTCGGCCTCTTCAACATCATGCAGGAAGGCGACGTGCAGATTAAGGGATACCCCATTCGCCTGCCGCTCGACGTAGCTATCGTCTTCAGCGCCAATCCCGAAGACTACACCGCCCGCGGAAAGATCATCACGCCGCTCAAGGACCGCGTCGGCTCTGAGATTCGCACTCACTACCCGGCAACTGTCGATGAAGGCATCGCCATCACCGCGCAGGAAGCCTGGACCAGCCGCAACGGACATGCGATGCACCTGCCCACCTACATTCAGGAAGTGATCGAGCGCATCGCTTTTGCCGCCCGTGAAGACAAGAAAATCGACAAGCGCTCCGGCATCAGCCAGCGGCTGCCCATCTCCGCGATGGAGAACGTCATTTCGAACGCCGAGCGCCGCGCCCTCCGCAATGACGAAAAACTGGTCGTGCCCCGCGTGAGTGACATCTACGCTGCGCTCCCCGCCATCACCGGCAAACTCGAACTCGAATACGAAGGCGAGATGAAAGGCGCGGATTACGTCGGTCGCGAACTGATCCGCGCCGCCATCGCGAAAACGTATGACGAATACTTCACCGGCGCCAACGTCCAGCAAATTGTGCAGTGGTTCGACCTGGGCGGGGAAATTCAGTTGAGCGATTCCATCTCGGCCGTCGCGGCGTTAGAAAACCTGAAAGAAATTCAAGGCCTGATCGACAAACTGGGCCCGCTAGGCGTCTCGCAGAAAGAAAGCCCCGAGCAGCAAGTCTCCGCAGCCGAATTCATCCTGGAAGGCCTTCACGCCCACAAACGGATCGGCCGCAACGAAGAACGCATATTCAAAGCCGGAGAAAAAAAGCCCGAACCGGTACGCGAGAAGAGTTTCGACAAAGAAGAACCGCCGTACCGGCAGCGAAGACAGTTTAACTGAAAGAGAAGTGGTCAGTGACCAGAAAAGCAGCCCCTCTTTGTGGTGTTACTGGCCACTGATCACTGACCACTGGCCACTGCTTTTATGAAACGCATCCGCTACTCCAAATACGTCCCCGACCCCGCCAGCGAGATGAGCATGGAAGACCTGCTCAGCGCGCTCTCCGACTATCTATTGCAGAGCGGCTTTCAGAGCGACATGTGGTACGAAATGCCGGAAGGCGAACAAACTCTCGACGACCTTCGCCGCGCCATTGAGCAAGCCCTGATGGAAGGCGATCAATTCGACGAAGACATGCGCGAACGCCTACAGCAGATGGCCGCGGATGGCGAACTCGACGAACTCATCGAAAAGCTGATCGAGCGCATGCAGCAGGAAGACTACATTTCAATCGACCAACCTCCAGATCCCTCACGCCCATCGGGCGTCGGCGGACAACTCGGGGAGAACGTACCTCAGGCAAAGTTCGAAATCACCGACAAAAGTCTCGACTTCCTCGGCTTCAAATCCCTGCGCAACCTGCTGGGCTCGCTCGGCAAATCCAGCTTCGGACGCCACGACACCCGCGACCTCGCCACCGGCATCGAAGCCAGCGGAGCGTCCCGCACCTACGAGTTCGGAGACACGCTCAACCTCGATATCACCGCCACGCTCTCCAGCGCCATTCAGCGCGAGGGCCTCGCTCTACCGCTCAACATCGAATACCGCGACCTGCAAGTCCACCAGTGCGAGTACCAGTCTTCCTGCGCCACGGTGCTTATGCTCGATTGCTCGCACTCGATGATTCTCTACGGCGAAGACCGCTTCACTCCCGCGAAAAAAGTTGCCATGGCGCTCTCGCACCTGATTCGCACGCAGTATCCCGGCGACTCGCTTTCGCTCGTGCTTTTCCACGATTCCGCCGAAGAAGTCCCGCTCTCGCAACTCGCCCGCGTCAAGGTCGGCCCCTATTACACCAACACGCGCGAAGGCCTGCGCCTGGCACAGAGAATCTTGCAACGACAGAAAAAAGACATGAAGCAGATCGTCATGATCACCGACGGCAAGCCCTCCGCCCTCACCCTCGAAGACGGACGCATCTACAAAAACGCCTTCGGCCTCGATCCCCTCGTAGTCAGCCAGACCCTTGAAGAAGTCTCGAAGTGCAAGCGTGCCGGCGTCTTAATCAACACCTTCATGCTGGCGTCAGATTACGGCCTGGTGCAATTCGTCCAAAAAGTAACTGAGATGTGCCGCGGCAAAGCCTACTTCACCACGCCTTACACCCTGGGACAATACCTGCTGATGGATTACATGTCGAGGAAGACCAAGACGATTCACTGAGGAGACTTAAGCCTAGGGCGGCCTCCTGTCCTAGTGGCGAAATGACCAGTAGATTGGTATGCCTGTGGATGGATGAGGATCGAGTAACGCCCGCTTTTCCGGGGGGAGTCCCATCCGTATAACGTACCCCATGTCCTCCAGAACAGCTACATTCGCGGCATAGTAGTTGTGATCGAAATCCAAGAGGTCCTCGCTCATGGCCGACGCGTCGATTACGTCGACGCCACGGACTAGATGAGAGGGCTGAGATTGGCCGCCTACAGAGGCGGAGCGGTGAAGTATCTTTGAGAAGCCAAGCGCCTTGTCGTGAGCGGAGGCGTAAATGGTCACGCGCTCAGCGACCGACGGAAATGTGTCCGCAAGCTGGCGGAAGATGCCAACGTCAATGTCGGGTGCTGCGAGAACAATCTGCCGAAATCGTGGAGTCGCCGAGTGCTGCCGGGTGATTTGCTGCAGGGCATAAATAAGAGTCCGGTTTCCCAGACTATGTGCAACTATATGGACGGTTGTCGCACCTGATCGGCGAGCGACCAGCGTTAAAAACTGCTCTAGGTGAGGGACTGCCCATAACGCGGATGCCTCGTCCGCCGGATACATTAGCTTTGTACCTTTGGATGGCCAGCTATAGAGGATTGGAACCCCACGAAAACCGAGATCCCAGGTGAGCTGAGCTATTCTCCTAGCCGCCTCGTCGAAAGTCACGTCGTATCCATGAATGAAGACGAGCGCTTCCTTGTTCTGGGACGCGTTAACAGCATTTGTCAGGGATGAAAAAAACTGCGACTCTGGTGCAACCTTGAGACTAATAACCACTAAATCATGGGTGGGGTCCTGCTTGAATAGGGGAAGGGGCTCCTCGATATGACCAGTTCTGTGGCGAGCAGGTATGCTGACATCTAGCGTTCCAAATGTCAGCGGGCCGTTATCGTCGCCACGCTCGTCGCCGAAGTATTTTGCCGGGATTGACTGCCCGCTTGGCTTCCTGTCTGTGGCAAAAAATACTTGAACTCGGCAAAAACCTGCTTGCGTTGGGTCACAAGGCACGGACCCCTGCGGCGACCTCGCACGGAAGTACAGCCCCACAAGAATCAAGAATGCGAGGAATACTGATAAGATACCAACCGCGAGCAGGTTGAGCTTGTGACGTGGAGCCGCCTCTTCCTTGCTAACCGATGGCGGGTTGTCGCCAAGGAACAGATTTGCGGCGAAGAGGACTCTTTCCGCGTCCGTTCGGGACTGTGTCTGGCCAACCAATCTTGCTGGCAGGCTAAACTGCTCTCTGATTTGCTGCGTCAGGACCTCCCGCCAGTCCAGTAAACTGGGCTCGGAATATACTTCCCCTGAGACGCAAACTCCTATTCCTATGATGCGCTGTGTTTCTGCTAGATGAACCAAGCGCTCGATAGCGCCCAACACCTCACGGCAACTCGTTTCAAATCCCTCGTCCGCAAGCGTGGGCGCAGTTAAGAATTCCACTAGCTCCCCTTTGAGGGTGACCAAACCGCCTGAGATTTCCGTCGTTCCGATGTGAAGACCAACAACAAGGCCGGGCATGGTTTCATCTCTATGATCGCGTGTTTCAAATCGAACGCGATCCCATCACAACAAACGTAACGCAACCGAATGCGAAAAGAGGTTCAATACACAGGCTGATTACCAAAATGCGTCTAATCGAGGCGATCAGACCGACGACGAGGAAGGGCTCAGTGACCAGAACGTGCGAGCGAATGGAGATGCGAACGGTATGCAGAATCTCCGCGAGCATCAATACGATGAGCAGTTCGTTCAACACTCTCAGTGTCTGGGTGGCCACCGTCCAGTGAATCACGCTGTCGAAAAGCAGCTTGCATGCGCTGGCGATGGCGGCGAGGATTGTAGCCGAAAGCAACAGGGCCAGCAGAGAATAGATTCCCATCTTGGCCGCGCCGAGAGAATCGTCAAAACGGTGACGTAACGTACTTTGTGCCACCCCATCAACCTCCGCAATCAAAGCCGCGACCTGGTGCCTGCGGCGTGAACGGAATCGTGCTTGCTGGCAAGAAGAGGAGTCCCATTGTCGGCGCGGGAAAGCGCTCTGTCAATCGTTAAAGATATCCGCGGGGGCAGTAGAGGTGAAGAGCAAGCTTGCGGCGTGGGAGTGCCCGAGGGGTAGCCCACCTCTTTGTCGCACACGGCAAGTTGCTGATACGCTTTAGTGATACTCATGGCAAACTGTATCCGATGTGGCCGCCAGCTTCCCGGCTTAACGTTCGGCAAGAAGATCTGCCACTGGTGCGTGCAGCACGAAGCCGCGCAGCGTGGCGAACTCCCTGCCGACGCGCCGCAACCAATCATGCGCACGCCGTGGGTCCGCCGCGGTGAATCTAGCATCGGCCTCACTCAGATAATTTTCGGCATCAACGCTGCCGTATTTCTCGGCATGGTGCTTTCGAGTTCCGCAGTCATGGACTTTCCCGGCGGCACACTCATTCATTGGGGAGCCAACGTAGGCGCGCTCACGTTCTCAGGAGAATGGTGGCGGCTGCTGACCAACGTATTCGTTCACGGCGGCCTGATGCACATCGCCTTCAACATGTGGTGCCTATGGAATCTTGGCGCACTATGCGAATCACTCTATGGACGCTGGACCTACGCCGCCATCTATCTCATCTGCGGTCTGGGAGCGAGTCTGGCCAGCGCAGCATGGCATCCCTACGTGCCCAGCGTCGGCGCCTCCGGAGCCATCTTCGGGCTCGCTGGCGCGCTCATCGCCGCTTTCAAGTTAGGAGAGTTCTCGGTCCTGCGCTCCGCACTCTCAGGCACACTGCGCAGCCTGGGAGCGTTTGTGGTCTATAACTTAATCTTCGGAGCCGTGATCCCCGGCATCGACAACGTTGCCCACATCGGGGGCTTGATCACGGGGCTAGTTGTCGGCGCGCTAATTGCCCTCATCGCCCCGCAGCAAGACCAAGCCCCGCGCCGCTTCGCCGTCTTGTTCGTCGTGATTCTAGCCCTCGCCGGAGGCGCAATCCAGGTAGCACATCACTACGGCGTGCCCCTGCGCCTGGGACGAGTCAATTTCACGCGATCCAGCAACCTAATACACGAACGGGAACTTCCCTCCCCTGTCATGCTGAGCGAAGTAGGATCGTCCAAAGGGACGATCCTACGCAGTCGAAGCATCCCTACTCCACCAGCCGTCTCGGCCGCCACAACTGCCCCGCGATCACGTCAAGACTCCCACCGGGCGGTAATTTATATATCGACGTACATCGATATATCATTGCTACTTGGTACTCGGTACCAGGTACTAGCAATTAGCTCTTCAACTCCCTAACAGCCCGCCAAGCCTGATTGATCGCCTCATCTGTGTAAGCGTAAGCCCCGGCATCCGCGTTGGCGATCCCGATCCGTCCGAAAGTTTTCCGCGCCACTTCGCACGGAGTCTCCCCGCTCTCCAGCCAGAACGAATCGAAAAGAGAGTTATATTCGTACGCGTAGCCATGCGGCCAGCGGTTCACCGTAATCGCCGCGATGTCGCGCGCGGGATCGAACCCTCCCGCTCCCAGCGTCCGCGCCAACTGCTCGCGGATTTTGCGCTCCATGGTTTCGAACGTCGTGTTGTACAGTTCAATGCGGCCGGCAGTGTGCTGATCCCGCGCCGGCCTTCCCGGCTTGCATGGAGTCTTCATCATATGAATCACGATCGGCTCCCCCGGCTTGCGCGCGCATTCGTACCCGCCAATACTCACCGCGAGGTCGAGACCTACACGCGTGTGATAGCACCCCGGAGCGTAAACAGAATTCGTGTTCAACTTCTGAAACGCCGTCCAGTTGCGCAGCGCGACATTGGTATAGAGCAGCGGAACTTTCTGCGCCGAAGCCAGAGCGTCCTTCTGCTTCTGCGGCAGATCTTCGCAGATGTAAGGGATCACCACATGCCAGCAAGCCAGGATGCAGTTCTTCGCCTTCGCGGTATAGACTTTCCCGCCACGCGCGTAAGCCACTTCCACTTCCTTCGCCGCCACCGCATCGCCCACGTGCTTCACGCGCACCGCCGTACTGTTCAAGCGAATCTTCACGGGTAACGCGGGCGAGTCCAGCTTGGAATAATTTGCCTTCGTCAGCACCACATCGTTCCAGGAGTTTCCGGGCAGCGCATCCGGAATCAGCTTGCGCACCAGCAGCCGCGCGATGCTGGCATTACCGTCGGGAAAGTGAAAGAAATATTTCTCCGCCTCCTCATTCGGAATTGTGTCGCGATTCATCCCCTTGCCCGGCGCGGGATCGAGCTTCATGCCCGCAAATCCCGGCAGACCCAACCCCCACGCATCCTGCGCCGAAACTGCATCGATGCCCACACCAAACAGCCCTTGGGGCACCGCCTGGTAAAGCTTCACCACGTCATCGTGAACCTTGACCGTGTCCCGGAGGAATGCGGCATAGCTCACGCGCGCCAGCTTCGCCTTCTTTTCCGTAGAGCTGAGGTCAGGAAAGTAATCCTTGGAATCGTAGCGAAGACGATCGAGGTCACTCCTGGCTGGCGGGTCAAGAGGAGAGTCTGCGAGAAACTTTTTCCACGCCTCACGATTGTCGGGCGCGTCGTAGTCCTTGTCGCCGCCTGCCAAGGACGCCGGACCAGACACCAGTTTGTCCACGCCGAAGGTTTCTTTGTCGAAAAAGATTTTCGAACGCAAGCCCAGCGACTGATAAAGCTTCGCGTCGTGATACTTGGGATACGAGGCCACATCGATGCCAAGCTCTTCAATCAGTCCGCGCGCTTCTTTGCTATAAGGCGCGGGGCTCTCGATGGAAAACGTTCCGCCAAAACCAAGACGAAACGCGTCGCCCACGCGGAACTCGTTGCGCTTGGCGTGTCCGCCAAAATCGTCGTGGTTGTCGAGGATAAGAACGCGCGCGTTCGCACCCGCAACTTTGCGATAGAAGTGGGCCGCACTGAGGCCGCTGATGCCGCCGCCCACGACGATGAGGTCGTAGGTCTCGCCGGTATCTTGCGGCGCGCCGGCTGCGTCCCAGAAAGTGCCGTCGCGCAAGGAGTGTGCCGCATCGAATGAGCCGGGATGGCTGCCGCGCAGTCCGGTGAGCGCGGGCGGGTAATAGTCGGGCAGCTTCTCGGGATCGCCAGCGCCACCGGCGAACAACTCCCAAGGCATCAGGGCAGCGCCTGCGGCCACAGCCACACCGTTGAGGAAGTCGCGGCGCGTGATGTTCCGTTTCATTCCCAGTTCACGATCACCCAGTGCGCGGTCGCTTAGGTCGCTCATAGGTCTCCGAAATCGCTTGAGTGTTCCAACCGGAACATAGTGCTGAATGTTCCAACTGGAACATTTTGTACGTACATTCTTAAAGCTATATAAGTTGCAAGACGCACCGAATCAACCGGTTGCCGCCGGCAGGTGTGTCTTTCTTGCACCTCGCCAAACTCCAAAAGACCCTCTCGAAGGGCTTTTCCACAGGCTCGCACAGGATGGGCCCTCTTGACAAAGGTAGTCTCGGGATAGCCCCCTCTAACTTTGAGGCTAGCCCTCGGCCTTTTTGACCGCCAGTTCCGCGCCCTGGAAGCCGATGCGGCTGTGCGTGCCGTCGCAGAAGGGTTTGTTCACCGAGCCGCCGCAGCGGCAGAGAGAGAAGGCGGGCTTGCCGGTGAGGTCGTACGGCGTGCCGTTGACGTCGACGAGTTCAATCGAACCTTCGGGCGCCTCGACGCGGTAGGGGCCATTGGGACGGACTGTGATCTTTACCTGTGCCATGACTTTGAGTTCCTCCAACCTTACGAGTTTCTAGTAAGGCTAAAAAGATATCACTAAGCGGGGGCGCGTGTCGCGGGGGGCAGGCCCATAAGCGCTAGCCTAAAGCGGAACTCGTTTCGGGGTGAGGGCGTCCTCCGCGTCCGCCGGAGATCGGATAGCTCTGGATGGAAGTCCCAGTTTCCCAGAAGCCGACTTCTGGCCCGCTGACTCGCCGTAGTTCAACTCAGGCTCGTCACCCGATTTTCGACCTCGCAACCTATTTGTGGGGCAGAGTATTCTTGCGAGAGTTGGTGCCGTGTCTCTCCATATCGGGTTGATCGTGCTCTCCGTAGTCCGGACGAAGGCGAATAGTTGGCGCAGACAGTAGGACTGTGTCCGAGATCCGAACGCGGGGAATATTAGAACCCGCAGAGACACCAGGAACATTTTGTTCCAGCGTAGTTTTAGCTAGTCCAAAAGGGAGTTTCTTTCGACGACTGGAGGTCCTCAGCAGAACGAGTGACTCTGCTTTCTCTTTGTCGCTGTCGTTTGACAAGGCTGCGGCATGGGCGAGGTCTACCTCTCCAAGGTTAGTCGATGCTTGGATGATGGCATTCAGTGCGCTCTGCTTTTCAGGCCAATCCAATGTCCTTGCGACATTGAGAGCCTGCCGCAGTATTCCCCTTACCTGGCCCGTCGAGGGGAGGCCGCTCGCAACTCTTGCGCTCACTTCCACAATCCATGCCTTGCATTCCGGGTAACCTATGTTTGCCGCCGATTGCAACGCTTGCTCCAACGTTGCCGCTCTTCTTTGTGCTTGGTTGAAGCCGGCCTGTAAAACAATCGCTGCTAGGGCCCGGACTTCCTCAGAGGCCCCTCCGCTCCATGCAGCAGAGTCGAGGGCTCGATACATCACCAACGAAGCACGGGTTGTATCTTCCTTATCTAACGCATCCCCGATTTCTCGAACGGCCATGCCCCGTGGAAGAGCCCCCAGTCTATCTGTGACTTTGAGGACCTCTTGCATTAGCACCGCAGATTGGTCGTCATCCTTCAGCCCGATTGACCCAGCAGCAATTAGGGCCAGTATCTCTGGTTTCTTGAGAAGGAACCCCGGGTCAAGTCCTTCAACCTCGCGGACCGCTGCCTGCAGTATGGGCTGAGCCTGCCGTGGGTTGCCCAATCTCGCGGCGGCCGCACCAACCTCGGAGAGGGCTCTCGCTCTGTGAAGTGCACCTTTGATCTGCTCTGCTACATGAACTTCTTTCTGCAAAATAGGCTCTGCTTGCTCAATGTTTTCAAGCGTTCCCGTGGCCTGTGCCAATTCACGAATGGCAAAATCCTCGGGACTAGGATCTGAATAGACCGTGAATCGATTCTCAACCTTTCCGAGGACAGTTAGGGCGGTACGTAAAACCGCCGCCGCTGCTGCGGCATCACCAGCCTTCGCGTCTGCTTTCGCGATAGCCGCAAGGGCATGTACTTTGTCGAAAGGATTGGAAATTCCATATGCAGCCGTGAGCGCTTTTCGAAGAAATATGAGACCACCCTTTGGGTCTTCCACCTGCTCCGCAGACGCACACATGCTACTTAGCAGATTGGCCTTCGAGTGAGAACCTGCTGTGCCGACGAGCGCTGGAAAAGTCTGAAGCACTTGGTTGAAGACTGGCCATACGTGGCCACCGTCTCTTAGTTTCGAGGCGGCCTCAGCGAATTTGCCAGTGGCGTCGTACCCCACCTTTCCCAGATCAGGGACCGCATTCTGGAGAATTGCGGCACCTTGGACTGGGTCTCCTCGTTGCCCTTCTGCACCAGCGACCGCCGCTAACGCTTCTACTCTTTCGCGTGGCTCTTGGATACTTTGAGCGATCACTAGTGCTCGATCCAGTATCCGTTTGGCTTCCGCCGGATTTCGCAGCTTTACGACGGCAGAAGCAACGGCCACCACGGTGCGAGAAGCATCAAGTTCGTCCCGAGCGCCCTTGCTTGGCATCCGTTCGAGCGCCCGATCAAGGAGGACTGAAGCTACTTGTTCTTTACCAAGCTCCTCCGCTGCTTCGCTAATCTTTGGCAACACGCCCACTTTCGCATTGGGATTCCGAATCCTTGAGAAGGCACGTAGGCCGTCCTCGATCCACCCACTCTCCGCCAAACCCTGCGCCATCTTTGCGTGCCCAAAATCGTCACTGATTGCCTCGCTGTATCGCCTCAGATCCGCATCGACTCGATAGGTCGCTCCTAGTCGGCTATTCCACCATCCTGCAAAACTGCAGAGCATCACGACCGGAAGAAGAGTCAAACCGACACGGATGAGCAAGCGGTTCCGCGATTTGGCCAGGAAGTCCTCCTTTAGACTTCCTCTAGGGCCCAAACTCCCGGCGCGTAGGTGCTTTTGAGCGAGCCGCCATTCACTCCAAGAGAGCAAATATCGCGGACTGCGGCGGTTTCCCAGCCATTCGTTCAGGCGCCGTTCCAGAAGTTGAGTGGCTTGGTCAGCCTTGGAAAGTTCCTTACCCACCAGCCTTCGCAACGCCGGGATTAGTCGTTCATGGGCTAACTCATAACCCTGAACGCCAGCCACCTCACTAGCACTAACTAATCGTACGTCGCTGCGCGCTAGCCATTGCACGGCCTCGCTGACTTCCGTTTCTGACACTCGTCCTTCAACTCTACTGATAATGGATGCGAGGGGCTGAATTGGCATCCTAGTGTTGCGGTCAAAATCAGTCAGCGCAATGAGCACTTTGATGGCTATTTGTGTTCGCCCCTCTGTTCCACGGGCATCCAAAGCTCGCCCGAGAAACCTTTCTAGGAGCCCTTCCACTCCGCCCAGTTTCTGGTAAGTTCTGCGATCAAATGTCCGATCTTCCGCTTTTCGTTGACCGGAGATCATCCACGCAAAAATCTGAATGTCCGCCGGCGAGACCAGCGCGTCTTCCTGTCGGGCGAGTTCATTTTGCGCAAGTTCGCGAACGAACCCTTCATCGAAGCTCATGGCTTCGCTTTCCGCGAGGACGCGGAACACCTCGATAGCTTCCTCAACTTCGAACTTCTCCAACGAGAAGATATCTTGAGGACCCAGTGAATAGCCCATTGCCTTCTGAAAGTCGATCATACTATCAACAAAATCCCGACGCACGCACACCAAGATCTTGACTCTTGATTGAGGGCGTGCACGATACCAGTCGGCCAAGTCCCGCACGAAAGGTTGCCGCTCGCTTCGGCGTCTGCGATGAACAAAGAATTGTTCGAATTGGTCGAAAAGGAAAAGCGTCGACTTAATGCTCGAATTCTCTACTAGATCCGCAAGGGTGGAGAAACTCGGGGTGCTCCTATCTTCAATCGGCACCTTTAGATGGCTGGCAAGCGCTTGACGGATCGAAACGAGAGGGTCGACATCACTGAAGCGCGCATACACGCAACCGTATCCTTGGTTGTTCAAGGCGGGCCAGAGACCTGCTTGCAAGAAAGATGTCTTTCCACTTCCAGACTCACCAGTCAGAATTCCGAAACGATAGTTAGCATCGTTAACGGCTTGGAGGCAGTCCGTCAGGATTCGATGTCGCTGTAAGCGAGCAAATACTTCAGCATCCTCAAAGCCAAATGGAAGCAGACCCTTGATCGGACCGGGCTCAGAACGAAAGCGCTGCTCTTGGGTTCGGGAGTGAGCGTGAACAGCAACTATGATGGCCGCAAGAAAAATCAGCCCAACTAGAAACCAGAAGACTATTGGGTACCAATGTGGGAGTGATTGAAGACCGAAAAAGTGCAGGACCTTTGGGAAATAGCTGGGGTTGAACACTAGAAAAACAATTGTGTCGATAAAGAGCAGCTTTTTGACCCAATTCTTCCCTAGCAATACCTCTTCTGCGAACCACTGGACGAACTGTTGCTCTCCTTCAACCGTTTTCTTGATGTCAGAGTATCGTGAGGACATCTCCATCCTCTTCTTCAAGAGCCCACCGCGGGACCTAACTCATAGGCACAGGGGAGCCGGATAACTGAGAGGCTGCGCCGCGCGCTGTAGGAGGCGAACGCGGCCCAAATGCCGACAAAGCTCGTGTCCGAGCACGCGGCGGGCCCGAGTCAACCTTTCGTCAGTGTAGCTTAGACTTAGGAGCGGGAACAGAGTGGTTCTGCGGCCCGGCGTACTATCACGTTCCGCGGGTATGCTCTCACAGGGCAAGACTTGGGGTGAGCGGCTCGGTCGGTGCCGGACCAGCCTGGGAAGCGACAGCCAAGATTCGCATGGACCAAGGCACCCTAGCGAAGTCGGAACCCGCGCATCAAACTCCCCAGAAACGGCCTTCTGGGAAGTCGCATGGTCTCAAGCCCAACCTTAAGTTAGCGCAATGGGGGGCAGGCCTCATCCTCAGCGCCTGAAGGCGCGATGGATTTAGGCAGCATTTGGGGCACCCTTCGGCTCGCTACGTTCGCTCAGCGCAGGCTCAAGAACTGGAAGTCGTGCCCTTCCCGATTGGTCGCGCCTTCTGGTGAGCTAGTGCGGCGATGCCAGGTCCAACTAAATAAACTATTGCGCTTTAGGCTTTGCTGGACCTTCTGGCCTCCCTGGCGAGCTCTTCGGCGAGCTTGAGGGCGTTCATGGAGTGTTCGTGCGCCTGCTTGCTGAGTTCGTGAGCGGTTAGATGATCTCCCTTGTCGTGGGCGATGGCCGCGGCGGTGTGGGCGTGGGCCGCAAGGTTGTGGAACTCTGCGGCCCGGTTGTGCGTGCTCGGTGGCATGGTGTTCTCCTGCCCGGTTGGAGGCTGTCCCGGTCTCGGTCGGGCCTTTACGCAACGTGCTCGTCGTCGTTCAAGTACTCTTCCGGAACGTCGTCCTCGGGCACCTCGCGCGTAGTTACCTCAGACACGTCCGCATCTTTGGCATTCTCTACTCCCTGTACGACGCCGGCCTCGAACACGTTCCCTTCCTCGATTAATTCCTCCACACTCTCGGAATCCGCATCAGCTACATCTGATATTTGCTGAATGTCGCCGGACTGCCCGGCGGAATTCGGTCCAAGCTCATTCTGGTTACGTTTTTTGTTCTTAGCCATAATGTTCTCCATCCAGAAATAGATGCCGTGGCCTGCCGCGCCGTTGCGGATGATTGAATCGACAGGGTTCGGCAGGCGGGCCCGAAGCCGTCTCATAAGTCCTCTGAAGCAGGACGCGAGCGGACCTCAGGGGCTAAAGCCCGCGTCTTTATTGGCTCTGGCGGCACGGCTGAAGCCATGCCCTTCCCGATCCTAGCGAGTCGTACGTCTTTGCCCCATGCCCCAAGAGAAACCAAGATCCCTCGTTTCACTCGGGATGACAAGGAAGAAGGGCTGTGTCAGGCGGCCAGGGTGCCGGCGGAAACCAGACTTCGGTAGAGATCGAGGTAGTCGTCGATCATGCGCTTGGTGGTGAAACGGTCGCGGGCGCGGGTGTAGGCGCGATCGGCATAGGTGTGGCGCAGGACGCGGTCGGCGTCGAGTTGGCGAAGGGTTTCAGCGAGGCTGCGAGCATCGTTGGTGCGGAAGTAGAGGGCGGCGTCGCCCCAGAATTCGCGGAATGTGGGGATGTCGTTGGCGACGATGGCGCAACGGGAGAAGGCAGCTTCGAGCGCGGGGATGCCGAGCGGTTCGTAGCGCGCCGTGGCGGCATAGACGGCAGCACGGCTGTAGAGAGCGCGCAATTGAGCTTCAGTTTGAGGGCCGCGGATGGCTACGCAACTTTGGTCAGTGGAGACTTTCACGTCGGCGCGGATCGGGATGCGGGGCAGGGGCACGGTTTGCTCCGCGCCCACGATGCACACCGAGAATGGCTGCGCATGCTGGGTGAGCAGGAAGACCTGCTTGCCGGCATCAAGCAGGCGGCCAACCGAGAGCACGGAGTCGTCTTTGCTGACGTAGGGATTGAAGAAGATGGGGTTGCGGCCGGGATAGATTATGGATGCGCGGCGCGGGCGGCCGTAGGTAGAGATCAGAGTGTCAAGCATGCAGGCCGAGGGCGCGACCACGGCATCGGCGGAGGCGAGGCCCCGGATGATGGTGTCGCGATACCACTTGAGCCAGCGCGTGGGGCTCGGCGTGCAGCCTTGCACGGCTTCGGTCCAACTGATGAGGTCGCCGTGAGCCATCACTACGCGCGGAACGTCGACGGCGAGATTGCCGTGGCAGAACTGGTGGAGGTGAAGCAGGTCAGGCTGAACTTCGTTGACGAGGTTGACTAGAAATTCTGAGGATTCGGGCAGATCGTTGGGCGCATCATCCATCCACTCCAGGCGGAACGCGGTGGGCCGATATTCAAGACCGTGGAGCAGGTCCATCCACGCGGTCTGTTCGGGCAGGGGAATCTCGCCGAAAGTGACGAGCGTCACACGGATACTGCGGGTGACCAGGCCCGTGACCAGCTCACGAGTGTAGGTCCAGGAGCCGGACATGGTATCGGCTGTGACCAGAACGTGCACAGGGTCTCCGCGAGTACGCCGGAAGCCGCGGTAGAGGCGGAGTCCGGCGTGTTGCGCTGGCTTATTCTAGTGCGAATGGGGGGAGAGACGAAGGATTTTTTTGCGACAAGGCGGCTGCAAAATCTTGCATGCTTTGGCTGCTACCGTGCGCGGGGCAGCCGGGCGGCTGTCTCCACATGGTCTGGATCATCCGAACCGATGAAAATGAGTCCAGAATTCGGGCCAGCTCTGTAGCAGGTGGTGGCACAAGTAAATGTCAGGGTGGTCCCGGCTCTCTTCGTTGATCACGCCGTAAGGATTCGTGTTGTGCGCCACTAACTCACAGCGTTCGAAGTGTTCTTTCAGGAAGTCGTCGTCGAGGCCGATGGCGATCAGCGTCTGCGGATTGTTAGCTGGAAAACTTCGATACCAGGCTGAGTTCGTTCCGCTGATTGCGGGCGGAAGGCCGTAGTGTGGTCCTAAGAGATTGATGGCGCCGGCCTCGCCGTAGTTTCCTACTATGATTCCGGATCCGGCGCGCTCATTGGCGGGGATTGAGTCGTACACTCGCGCCACCGTTTTAACCAAGTCGGTCCAGCCGATTTCTTCTTTGAAATTGTCTTGAAGCTTGGCTGTCGTATTCCAGAGAGTGGAATTAATTGGCGCGATTGGCGTGAACAGGGCGAAGGACAAGATCGCGCTGGATGCGACCAGAAACCACGTCACACCCTGAATCGCCAGTGACGAGGTTCGAGCGCGGGTGGTGACCCAGCGTTCCCACGTAACGCTGCCGGCGGCCAGCAGCACAGGATACAGCGGACCGGGATAGTAGGACCGCGCTTGCGCCACCACAAATAAAACGAAAGTCAAAACGAACATCCAGCCGAGTAAACGGTATTTCCGTCCTCGTTCGCTGAAGTAGAACCAGAGTCCCATGAACACCAGAGGTGCCAGCCCGGCACTCACGCAAACATAGAGTTGCTCGGGCAGGAAGCCGCGTGTGCGGCCCTGGCCTACGTCGCGGGCATGAATGTGTCGCAGGAAGTCGAGCGAGATGAAGCCGTGCTGAACTTGCCAGATCAGGTTGGGAAGGAAGATCAGCAGGGAGACAGCCACTCCGGCCCACAGCCACGGGCTGCGAAGTTGGCGGCGGATATTTTTCTCGAACACTCCGGTCACAAGCAGCCCAGCGACGAGACCCGTGACGAGGAAGGCCATGGTGTACTTGGTCATCATGCCGAGACCGATTACGGCTCCGATCGGGAGCCACCAGCGCGCGTTATCAGTATTGAGCAGGCGAAGAAGGAGATAGGTGAGCAGGACTCCCCAGAGATAATCGAACGAGACGTACTGGAGAACAGCAGTCTGAATGGTGACGATGGGAACGACGGCAACGGCGCCCGCGGTTAAGACCTGGGAGCGTCGAGAGCCGCCGAGTTCGCGCGCCATGAGACCTGAAACAACCAGCGCGAAGGCAAGCGCGATGATGGGCAGGATGCGGACCCCGAGCGTGGAGATGCCGAAGAGCGACAGCTCCAGGCGTCCAATCGCTGGAGTGAGCGGGGGATAGGAGACGAATCCCCATTCGAGGTGGCGAGCGTCATCGAGCGTGGCGAGTTCGTCGCGGTGAAATCCGTAGGGGCCGCTGGTAACGAGGTGCAGCACGATGAAAACAGCCGCGAGCAGGACCAGAACGCCGGTGTCGGAGCGGAGCTTGGCAAGCATTGGCCTCATATTGTGCCATGTACGTGTTTTCTGGCCCGAGAGTTCTTGATTTAGGCAGCGGCAGCGGATTAACGCAGCCGGGCTTCGCCCAGGCTGGACAGCCGAGGCGGCTGTCGCTACATGGTCCGTAATTCTTAAAACGTCAGCTTGGCGGCTAGTTGGAAAGCGCGCGGGCCTCCGGAGCCGAAGGGTCCACCTGCGGTGGTGACGGGTTTTCCGAAGGCAGAGGAGAAGTTCGGATTGTTGGAGTCAGGGACTAGCTTGTTGAAGAAACCGGAATAGTTGGAGTTGCTCTGACCGAGGATATTGGTTTTGTTGAACAGATTGAATACTTCGCCGATGGCTTGCAGGTGAAAACGCTCGCTGAGGTGGAAGTCGCGCGAGAGGCGCAGGTCGAAAGAGTTGAAGGTGTCGTTGAAGCGGGCGTTGGGAGAAACCAGGGGGTAGGGCGTGGTCAAAGTGGCATTAACTTGAGTGAGGAAAGTATTCAGTTCGGCGCCGGTGTGGAACTGACGGCCGCCGGCATTGCGTCCGAGCTCGGGAACGCGGAAGCCGCTGCCGTCACCAAGCAGGATATCCATGGGCACGCCGGAAGCGTAGGTCCACAGCGGGGAAAGTCGAAAGTGGAAGGGGAGATCCGCCGTGCCTTGCACGACCAGTCGATGGCGCTGGTCATTGGGCGCGGGCCCGTACTCGCGATGCAGGTTGGTGGGATCAACGGGCGGATAGCCGAAGGGGATCTGATCGTAATTCGCGTAATCGAGCGACTTGGAGAATGTGTAAGCGCTGTGGAACTGGAAGTGTTGCGCGAAGCGGTGGTCCAGAGTAAGCCATAGGGCATCATAGTGCGTATTGACCGTGGACTGGAGATCGGTCACCGTGACTAGGCCATTGGACACGGGATTGAAAACCGGAGGAGAAAGTGGAACGCCGATGATGAAGTGCGTCCCAAGATCGTGGATACCGTCGAGCTTCAGGACCCAGTTCCGGGCGAGCTCGTATTGAATCCCAAAGTTGAATTGCTGCACCATGGGATTGCGCATGTTGTTGTCGATGATGTTGATGCCTTCAGCAGCGCCACCTTGGCCAGGAATGATCGGGCCAATGAAGGGATTGGAGAACGTCGGCACGCCGGAACCCTGTTGAAAGCTGCCCGAGGGGTCGAAGGGAGGATTCAGAAAGAAGAGATTTCCCTCGTGTACGTCAACGGGCAGAGCGCGGCCATCGAGTCCGCGTTCGAGTGAGTCGATCTCCAGCGTGACCCGATCGTAATAAATACCGTAGCCGCCGTGGACGCTGAATTGGGCATTCTTTGTGGCCCAGTTGAAACCGATTCGTGGTCCCCAATTATTGCCTGCTTTGTGCCGAGTACCGTGCAGGTACGGGAGGAGGATGGGATTGATCTGGCTGTAGTGCCCCAGATCGTTGACGTCAGAGTCAATCTCATAGCGCAGCCCCAGGTTCAGGGTGAGCTGCGGATGGACGCGCCAGTCATCCTGGAAGTAGCCAGCAGTGTGATTGTTGTCGGCATTGGGAATGATTAATGGCTTGGAAGGAACGTCACTCCGAATCGCGACTGGGAAGATCAAGTCCTGGTCGTTCACGACGCCGTCTCCGTTGCGGTCAATCGGTTGACCGGTAAAAGGATTGACCGGAAAGTCTTCCGCGAAAACAATCACACCCGATTGGAATACGCCGAGATTGAAGTCAGCGCCGATGCGCTGGAACTCGCCGCCAAAGTGAACGTTGTGTTTCCCGTGCACCCAATCGACCGCGTCGTCCCACTGCGAGCGCTTCTGACGGGTTTGTTGCGGCACGCGGTAGGACGAACCGTCCGCCATGCTGGGGAAATCGAGTTCGGGACCGGTGGTGACGGGGGTGGTAGCGTTGATGAAGTTGTTGAAGCTGTAGCTGGCACGATTGAGCAACGTGGGACTGATGACGCGCGCCCAGGACGCCTGAAAGGTCTGGAAGTTATTGCGCAGGTTCTGGCGCTCCGAGGCCGAGCCGATGGGTTGGCCCGACAGAAAACTGGCGGCGCCTGTGGCCCCCAGGCGTTCGATAGAGTAGTGCAGCGACAGATTATCCCGGTTGGAAGCCTTCCAGTCGGTACGAACCGTTCCCATGGGATCCGTCAGCGGCATGGGAGCGAAGGCTGTGGAGATAGATCCGAACCCGTTGGAATCGTAATGACGACTGCCGACCAGGACCCCGCCGATCTCATCGCGGTACTCGAAGGCTCCGAACCACCAGGCTTTGTCTCGTACCAAGGGACCACCCGCCGTGCCCGAATATTGTTGGCGGCGGAATTGGGGCTCTTGTCCGGGGGGCGGAGTGAGACTTGACGTGGGATTGAGGATAGGGGTTGTGGCTTGCAGGCTCTTGTCGCGTTCGTAGACCGATGCCGAGCCGTGCAGGTTGTTGGTGCCGGACTTGGTGACAACATTGACCACGGCGGAACCGGAGCGGCCGAGTTCGGCGGAGAAACGGTTGGCGGCCACCTGAAATTCCTGCACTGCGTCTTCGGGGACATTGAGCAGCATGCCGCCGACCACGTCGTCGTTGTCGTCCATGCCATCGATGCTGACGTTGCCGCCGCGGCCCAACTGGCCCGCCGACGAGATGATGACGGTGCCTTGCTTGGTGGGATCGAAATTGGGTGCGATGGTGTTGCCCGGCGTCAGTAGCGCGAGTTCGAGAAAATTGCGACCGTTGAGGGGAAGGTTATCGATCTGTTCGGAGGTGACCACGCCATCGACGACGGAGGAGACTGTGTTCACCAGGGGTATGGCGCCGCTGTCATCAATTTCGATTACGGTCCGTTGCGTTTGTACGCTTAGGCGGATCTTGAGGTTGGCTTGCTGTCCCACTTCGAGGTGGGCCAGAGCCTCATACTCGGCAAACCCGGTGGCGGCGACCTTCACTCGATAGTCACCCGGCGCAAGATCGTTGATGGCAAAGAGTCCGGAATTGGTGGTCTCGGTGGTCCGCTGCAGGCCTGTGGTCGTCTGGATGGCGGTGACCTGAGCGCCGTACACCACAGCGGTTTGCGGGTCGGAGACCTCACCGCGAATAATTCCCGTGCCCAGCTCTTGTGCAGAACTCGCCGCTACGAGTAGGAACAGCGCGGCGATTGTGAGGGGAGCGCACCCGACCGCGACCCAATTCGAAGTCCAGGCCGATGCCGCCTTCGCTACCGGGTTTGATGCAATCAGCCGCTGCCGCATTCATTGCTCCTTGGCGCGCAAGAATGTGCGAATCAGTCGCGGGCATATGACTTGCGACCGCACTCGTCCCCTGCACGGGAAATGCCCGTTGAGACTAATTCTGATGAGCCCCAGCCCACAGAACGAAGGCAGCGACAAGGTAGCGGGAGTGAGGGCGAGACGCAATAACGCAAAAAGGTTAGAGCGAGGAACAGTGGATCAGTTCGCGCCCAGCCTTTGCCGCATATCGCGGGCGAGGTTATCGATGAGCCGGATTTTTTCCGCGGCTGGAGCGGGAACCTCGGGCACCGCCATGGCCAGTTCGCAGGAAAGCAGCATGGCAGTGAGGGATTCGCACACTTCGCTGCGAACCTGTTGCTCGACCGAACGGCGAGCCTGGGTTTCCTCGCGCTTGCGGCGGTGCAAGGCGGAACGGACTTCGCGCAGCAGGCGCTCCATGCCACTCACGGCGAAGTTGAGGTAAACGGGAAAGGCTGTGCCAAGGTGTTCAAGCACCTGATCGCTTTCGTTGGGCTCGTTCTCTAACAGAAACTGATCGAGGACGACTGTTGAGTACGCCAATTCGCGCAGCCGGCCCAGGGCCTGCGGCAAGTTTTCTGCCCAGTGAGTTTCTTCTCCGGTGGCTTCCTTAAGAGTGGCAGCACACTCTTGGCCGCGTACCGAAGGGGTTATGAGTAGAATCATGCTGTTTTCATTAGCACGCAGGGCACCACAACCGCTGGCATTGAGAAGGCTCGACTTAGAGGGCAATGTCGGATGCGCTGTTCCCATCGCGGAACGTTCGTGGTTCCAAATTCAGTTCATAAGTGAACTTGATTATTCGAAATGGCGCTCGACGTCTTGGCCCGGCGGGAATCCTTGTGGCTTCGCATCTCGTTCGCGATAGTGGGGGCGAGGACGCCCCCACTGCCTGCCCTGAACATGCCTCAGGGACAGCCGCCGGGACGGCGGCGCTACTAAAACTAATCACCCTAGCTTTGAGCCGCGTAATCCTTCAGCTTGCGGTAGAGAGTTGTCTTGCCGATGCCGAGCAGACGTGCCGCCTGCAACTTGTCGCCATTGAGTTCCGCTATGGCGTTGAGAATGGTTTGCTTTTCCAGTTCCGCCATGGGAACGATTCCGTGCTGGCCGTTGCCGTTACCGTTGCTATTTGCCGGCACCGTTGCGTGTGCGCCAGCAACCGCGGCAGGCAAGTCGGTTACGTGAATCAAGGGCCCGCTGGTGAAGGCGAAGGTACGCTCCAGACAGTTTTCCAGCTCGCGAACGTTGCCCGGCCAGTCGTAGGCCAGCATGGCCTTGATGGCCTCGTCGGTAAGAACCTTTTCCTGTAATGAACCACGCGAAGTGCGGTCCATGAAATGAGCGATGAGCAGAGGGATATCCTCGCGCCGTTCGCGGAGTGGAGGGATGCGCAGGCTCAGAACATTCAGGCGGAAATACAGGTCGCGGCGAAAAGCGCCTTCGGTTACGGCTTGCTCCAGAATTCGGTTGGTAGCGGCCAGAATGCGGACGTTGATGGGAATGCGACGAGTGCTGCCCACGGGGCGAATTTCCTTCTCCTGAATCGCGCGTAGGAGTTTGGCCTGAAGGTCGACGGGAAGCTCACCGACTTCGTCGAGAAACACGGTTCCACCCTCGGCGATGGCCAGCAGTCCGTCTTTGGCTTGATTGGCGCCGGTGAACGCGCCTTTGACATAGCCGAACAGTTCGCTTTCGATCAGCGTGGGCACCAGCGAGCCGCAATCGACGGGGATGAAAGGCTTGTCGTGGAAAGGCCCCGAGTAATGAATAGAGCGCGCGACCATCTCTTTGCCAGTGCCGCTCTCGCCCAGAATCAGCACGGGATGGGAACTGTTGGCGGCTTTGGCGATGATGCGGTAAAGCTTTTCCATCTCTGGAGCGCGGCCGACGATGCCGCCATAGCCTTGCTTGGACTTGAGCTTTTCGCGCAGCATGCGGTTCTCGGTTTTCAGCTTGAGATGATTGGAGACGCGCTCCAGCAACATCTTGAGTTCATCGACGCTGAAGGGTTTGGTCACGTATTCGTAGGCGCCGTGCTTCATGGCTTGCACCGCCGACTGCACCGTGCCACAGCCCGTGACCACGATCACGAGCGCTTCGGGGCGTTGAGCTTTGATGTGGCGAAGAGCTTCCAGGCCGCTCGCGCCGGGCAATCGCAGATCGAGGAGAATGGCGTCGATGCTTTGGGTTTGCAGTATGCGGTAGGCATGTTCGGCGGAATCGGCAACGTGGGCCATGAAGCCGAGGGACAGGGCGACTTCGCGGCAAGCGTCGCGGATGGAACGTTCATCGTCGACGATAAGGAGATTCAGAAAGTTGGCGGCCAGAATCTGAGGGGTGGCGATGGAGTGAGTTACGGCAGCTGATGTCATAAGAGTGATTCCTTCTTGGTTTCCTGAAATTGTTCTGGTGCAAGGCCCCCTGAATCTAGAGTGGCCGTATCCAAAACCGCGGGATCGGCGGAGGGAGATGCTCGGGGGAGCAGGATCATAACGCGAGTGCCGCGGCCGAGTTCGCTTTCGAAGTGGATCAGTCCGCGGTTTGTAGTGACGATGGTACGGACCGTCGTCAATCCAAGGCCGGTGCCTTGGCCGGCATTCTTGGTGGTGAAGAATGGTTCGAAGAGGTGTTGGCGGGTTTCGGCGTCCATGCCGTGACCGTTGTCGCCCACCACGAGCAGGACGCAGGGAAAGGCGGGCAGAGCGCTCGGTGCAATCGTGCCGGCCACTGGCTGGAATCTGCAATTGCTGGTCTCGACGGTAATCCGGCCACCGTCGGGCAGGGCATCGCGGGCATTGAGAACCAGGTTGAGCAAGATCTGCTGGATCTGCGTCTGATCGACCTTGACGGCGCCCAATTCCGGATCGAGACGGAGTTCCAGCACAATGCTTTCCCCAATCAAGCGAGTCAGAAGATCGCGCATGGCCCCAGCAACTTCATTGAGCGAAAGGAGACGGATGGGTGTAGCTTGCGGCCGGGCAAACACCAGCAACTGCCGCACCAGTCCGGTGGCTTGCACGATGGCGGAGCGGATCTCATCCGCGTAACGGCGACGGCGGTCGCGCACATCCAGAGTGGAGAGCAGCAGATCGCAGTACAGCATGACGCCCGTCAGCAAGTTATTGAAGTCATGCACTACTCCCCCGGTGAGCCGGCCGACAGCTTCCCATCTCTGAGTTTGCAGGCCTTCCGGTACTGGACCCACGTCAGCAGGCTGTTCGGCGATGAGCAAGGCATGGTCGGGTTTGCCCGCGCAACCGGGTTGGCGCCATGCGGTCCACTTCGCCGTGGCCTGTCCGGGCCCCGCGCCACTAGCTTCAATGCGGAAGCGGTCACGTCTGGAAGCGAGCAGATCGCGCAGCAGCAACGCAGTTCTGTCTCGGTCTTGTGGACGAACTAATTCTAAGAGGCGCAACGAACGCCGGCTGGCCACGCTGCGGTCCAGGGTCCGCTCGAAGGCAGGATTCATTTCGACGATCACTCCCTCTGGATTGCAACGGGCTACGGGAACGGGAGCGTGTTCGAAAATGGCACGGAAAGTCGTTCTGGTGTTTTCTTCTGCGGAAAGCTCAGGCCACGGAAATGGAGTTGCGGTATTCATACTGCTACTGTCGCGCGGGACCATTCCCGGAAGAAAGCCCGCGGCGGCTGTCCGATACCTTAGTGCTCCCGAAATGGGAGCATTGAACGCAAATTGGCAATCCAATCTTCTGGTTCGACCTCACTATAGGAGGGGTGATCTGAGGTTGCGAAGGGCACATGTCACTCAAATCGGGAAAGGCCTGTGGAAAACTATGGATGTGGCTTGTTTTCTACTGGATAGGGGAATAAATAAAGACGTTGAAAACCCCGGAAGTGAGGCAGAGTGAGGAAATTCTGCCGTTTATTCTGTGGTGGGGCGGGGCGATTGACGATTGGCCATTGCACTCGGCTGGTCGAGCGAGACCGGAGCCGTCAAACGGAAGGTCAGGCGATGGCCCTTTTGAACTCCGACGCCCTTAAAGGGCTCGACGGTTCCCCGCGCGAACAAGCTAGAAGACTGAAGCGAAAGTTGTCTGCCCTCGACGGTGATCGTACTCAAAGTCAAGCGGAAGTAGCCGGAACCTGAAGCCAGTCCGGGACGCGCTGCCAGCGATCGCGCGGACTCGACGCGTCCGGTAACTGCCGAACCGCGTTGGACCAGTGTGTCGTGATCAATTGTGAGCGGCGCAGCGACAGACGCTGTAAATTCGTCTCCGGAATGCACTTTGGAGGTGAAGAGCGACTTTTCCAGTTGCACGGTGAGGAGAGTTCCGGCGGCCAGGACTCGGGGGTGCGACGCGGCCCGGAAGGGCAAACTGGCGGCCTGTTTCGGATCGGATGCGACGGGGCCAGACGCACCGTCGCTGGCTGAGGCTGCGTCAGTGTCTGAATGGAATGGGAGCGCTTGTTCAGAAGCCGGAGCACTTGCATCGGTCCGATGCAGAGGCTCGGAGCGGGCGCATCCCTGGTTCAGGCCAAGGCACAAAGCAACACAAAGTGCGACGAGCGCGGAGTGGCGCTTGCGAATCGCTCGAAGTCTGACCATTGTAGGCATCGTCGCCGGTTTTCTGTGATGGGTAAGTGGCAAGTGAAGTACCAGATGCCATCAAAGGAATCAACCACTTACGGCACAGTGAGCCCGACTATGCATGTAGAAGTTGCACACTTGCCTGGGCCTTCCGCGAATCCCGACGCCTGACCTGCAAAAAGAAATCGCGGAGGACGCTGGCGTCCTCCGCGAGAGTTCCTCAGGTTTGAAGCTTGTGCCGCTACGGTTTCTTGGCGCCCGGCTTCGCAGCGGGCTTCTTTTTCCGTACCGGCTTGGCTACTTTCTTCTCGCTTTCCCGGCCGCCGATCAGGGTCAAGGCATCGGTGGAATTGAAGGGGAATTGCCGAACCGAGGTTTGGCCCGTCGTGCTCAGAGTAATGTCTGCGCGGCGATTGCTGGCAAGAACAATCGTCCGCATGTTTCTGAGAACCCTTTGCCGCTCTTCTGGCGTCAGCTCGGGATTATTCTCAACGGCATCCTTCACTTCGACATCAGTCAGATTGCGTTGCTTGCCGTACGCCTTGGTTTCGATGTTCCCCACCGGAATTCCCTGTTCCATCAGGAAACTCTTGACGCGGGCGACACGACGTTCGGAAAGCGCTTGATTGTATTCGTCGGAGCCACGCGGGTCGGCGTGTCCCTCAAGGATCAAGTGCGCATCCGGCTTGCTTTCAAGGTATTTCTTAAAGTCGGTAGCCACCGCGGTCAACGTCTTCTGTTGGCTCGGCAGCAAGCCGCCTTGCGGTTTGGAAGGCAGCGGCGCGTTCGTCACAAAGTAAACGCTGTGCAACCGGAGCCGGGCTTCCAGTTCGATGATCTCCGGACTGGGTTGAGGCGGTGGTGGAGGGGTCTCGACCATCACCTGTGTGGTGGCTTGCCCGGTCAAACCGCGCGAGTCGGTACAGGAGGCGCCGACCGTAATCGAACCCGGCGTCGCGCCAGTAGTATCCAGCGTGGCTGAAGAACCGCTGCCGGAAATTGTTCCGCCGCTCGCCGTCCAGGCGGCGACAGACACGGGAACCCCATCCGGGCTGGTGCAGTTGGCCGACAAGTTGACCGTGCCGCCCCCCAGCAGGCTAGTTGGATTGGCGGAAAGAGATATAGTGGGCGGATTTTTCGGCGGCAGCGGCTTCACCGTGAAGTTAGCCGAGCAAGTCGCTTCACCGTTCTTTTTCTGTTTGGCGTCACTTACACGGGCGGTGACGGTATAGCTGCCCGGGGCCGCGTTGGTGGTGTCGATCTGCGCGGTTGTATCTTTCCCGGTGACGACGCCTCCGTTGCCACTCCAACTGTACGTGACCGTATGCTTGGGATTGAAATTGCTGGCGGAGACAGTGGCAGTGATCGGCTCGCCCACTATCACTTCAGCGGGCTGCACGGAGCAACTCGCGGCCGGCGCCAAGGGCTCCGCGCCGCCCCAGCTGAATACAAGTCCGGTACGCAGTCGGATGCCATCGAACGTTGGGCGGCGTAAAGAGGGAAACTGCGGGTCGGCAAAATCGGAGTAATTGTGCCGCGACCAGACGTAGTCGGCTCCAAACACGCGCCACGCCAAGCCTTTGCGGAGGCGCAAATCCATACCTCCGCCCAGCACCGCTCCGATGCCATAGCTGGTTTTGAGGTTGACGACGTCTACGCCATTCAGGCTCACCAGGCCGTGCAGGAAATAACTTCCCTGATCTGTGCGCCAGATGAAGCGTGGCCCGAACGATGCTGTCGTCGTGTAGACGCCTTGCACCCGATTGTGACCGAAATCGAATTCCGTCCCCCAATGAGGATCGAAGTTATAAGTCACAGCGGCGCCCGCTCCGTGCCCGTCTGGTAGTTTGAATGGAGTGGGATTGCCGGGGTTGCCGCCGGGAGCGGGAACCGTGGCGCCCGGATGAAGCCATTGATATCCAACAAATAAGTCCCATTTGGGATTCGAGTCGCTTTGCGCGAACGCAGCACTCGAAATCAGTGGTATCGCCAGAACCAAGAACAGGCCCAGTCTTGTGCAGCCCCTGCTTCTGTTAGAACCTGACATTCCATCCTCCAATAAGTACGCGATTTGCCTGAGCGATTCGATTCGCCGGCCGCGTGAATTTAAGGTAGCGGCGGGAGTAATAGCTTGACCTGGACCCCAAACGGGAAACGCGTCATTCTAACGCATAGGTATCTCAAAGCGAAAGACCGATTTTTTGGAATTGCATGGTGTGACAACAAGGTTCGGGAATTTGGAGATCAAGGCCCTCGTCTCAAATTGATATGCCAAGCCCCATAACCACTAGATTTGAACCGCACTCGAATGGGATGCCTCCAGGCCTTGCCCCAGAGGAAGCAGGCCGCGTATCGTTGTACCCGATGCTGATGGAGCAGTGCATTTAGATGAAAACTATTTATTGAAGAAGCGGGCAACACCAAAAGGGATGAGCCACGAAAAGGTACTAATCGTTGAGGACGAAGAGAACGAACGCACCGGTCTTGCCGAACTAGTTTCCTCCTGGGGGTATCGGGCGGAAACCGCGCGCGACGGCGTGGAAGGCTTGGAAAAGGCGTCGCAATGGAGTCCGTCCATTGTCGTTACCGATCTCAAAATGCCGCGCATGGGAGGCATCGAACTGCTCGAACGGCTGGCCGAGCAATCCCAGGCGATGGCCGTGATTATGGTGACGGCACAGGGAACGATTGATAGCGCAGTGCAGGCCATGCGCATGGGAGCGTATGACTACATCACTAAACCGATCGACACCAACCGCTTGCGCACGATGCTGCAAAACGCATCCGCTCTGATTGGAACCCGCGCGGAACTGGAGAGTGCCCGCCGCAAGCTGCGGGATTCCGGTTCTCTCGGTACACTCCGGGGCGCATCCCGCAAGATGCAGGAGATCTTTCGGCTCATCGAGCTGGTGGCTCCCAGCACGGCGTCCGTGTTGATTACCGGAGCCAGCGGTACAGGCAAGGAGTTGGTGGCTCGAACCATCCATCAACTGAGTCCGCGCCGCGACCGGCCCTTCGTGGCGATCAACTGCGCGGCTATTCCTGAGACGCTGATCGAGAGCGAGATCTTCGGCCATGAAAAGGGCGCTTTTACGGGAGCGCTGGAACGGCGCACGGGCTGCTTCGAACTGGCTGAAGGCGGAACAATTCTACTCGACGAAATCGGGGAGATGCCGGTGGGAACCCAGGCCAAGCTGTTACGCGTGCTCGAGGATCACAAACTACGCCGCCTGGGAAGCAAAGTGGAAACGTCGGTAGATGTGCGCGTGCTGGCCGCGACGAACAAGGTTCCGGACGATGCGGTCGCCAGCGGCGAACTACGCAGCGATCTGTATTACCGGCTCAATGTCTTCAACATCCACATGCCTCCGCTGCGGGAACACAAAGAAGACATCGCCGACCTGGTGCAGCTGCTTTTAGCGGAAATGAGCACGAAGCACTCCCGCAAAGTGGCGGCCGTGAGCGAAGCAGTGCTGAATCAGTTCAACAATTATTCCTGGCCGGGGAACGTCCGCGAATTGCGCAACACGATTGAGCGCGCGATCATCGTCTGCGACAGTGGCATGATTGAGACAAAACATCTGCCCCCGGGATTCGGCCAGGCGCCACTGCGCACTTCCGCCAACGATCCTGATGCAGTGCGTCTGGGAGTGGGCACAACCGTCGGCGAGGCGGAAAAAATGCTGATCCTCAAGACCCTGGAATCGACCAGCAATAACAAGACGAAGGCTGCGGAAATCCTCGGAATTAGCTTGAAGACGCTGCATAATAAACTTAAGGAGTACGGCGGCAGCGCCCCGGATGCGGCCCCGGACAAGGAGGAAGTGCAGTAACCAGTGACCAGTGAGAAGTGGTCAGTGTTCGGTGGTCAGTGGAAAGCCCTCCACCATTTCGTCACCGGCACCGCGATGTCCGCTTCAACTAGCCACTGACCACTGGCCACTGTTTCTCATGCGACGCAAAACCATCATCGTTCTCGCCATTACCCTGCTGGTGACCGTAATGGCGGCTGCGTTCTCCTACTTGTACATCTCGGAAATTCTCGGCGAGCAAATCAATGAGGCCTACGAAGGCGCCGACCGCCTGACCAAGCAACTTGCCTACTCCGCCGGCAGCGACCTTCCGGACTTGAGCAGCACGCGCATTGATACCAACGATCCCGAAGCGGTGCGGCGTGCCCTCGCCGAGTATCTGCCGATGGATACGATCCTTCTGAATGGCCTCCAATCGGATCGAGACTATTGGCCTTACATTTACGACGCCTCTATTGTGGACGCGAGCGGCAAAGTGCTACTCCACACCAATCCTCAACTCGTGGGCAAACAGGCGCTGCAACGACCAAATTTCAGTTTGGTTAAAAATGCTCGCTCCCGCAAACAACTTGCCATTGTGTACAGCCCCGCGACCGTCTATGACGTGAGCTCGCCGCTACTGCTGAACGGCCTGCCGTTCGGCACGATCCGCATTGGGGTTTCTACACTCTTTCTCAGAAGTGAGATCGAGCCCCGCCTGCTGCGCGCTGTCTATTTTTCCATTGCGTCCATTTTTGCCTCCTTCCTGCTCGCCGCCGGTGTGTCCAATCTCGCTCTCGGACCACTGAAGGAGATCAGCCGCAACCTGGATAGCGTCAGCTCGGGCACATCCGAGGCGCTCTCTGGCGATGAATCGGAACATGATGAACTCGGATTGGTCACACTGAAGATTGCCAACCTGGGCCGGCAGATGCGCGACAGCCGGGAGATTTTTTCGGCGCTCAAAGACAACGTGGACCAGCTCATGTCGAAGCTGCAGGATGGACTGATGCTGTTCACCCGTGACTCCCAAGTGGTGCTGGTCAGCGCACCGGTCGAGCGCTTTCTCGGGCGGCCTCGGAGAGAACTGCTGGGCAGAACCGCAAAGGAAGTCTTCTCCGGCAATACCGCCGCCCTGGGCCCCACCGTGCTGGAAGCCTTCGAACGAAGGCGCCCGCTCGCCGGCGAGTTTGTCGCCGCCGCCGGCAGGCGCGTCCAGGTTTCTTTGGATTTCGTACACGAGAAAGGCACGCAGATCGGAGCTCTTCTGATCATGCGCGATACCGAGTCGGTGCGGCGCATCGGAGATGAAATCGAAATGTCCCGCCGCCTCTCGGCGAGTGGACGCGTGACCGGCGGCGTTGCCCATGAGGTGAAGAATCCCATTAATGCGATCGTCCTTCATTTGCAGCTCTTGCAGAACAAGCTATCCCTGCTCGATCCCGACACCCGGCGCCACATGGACATCATTGGCAGCGAAATTCACCGCCTCGACCGGGTCGTACAGACTCTGGTGGATTTCATGCGCGCCCGCGAACTGCACCTGGTGGAAGTGGACCTTCGGCAACTGCTGGAAGAGGTTGCCATGTTCGCCGCTCCGGACGCAGAGCAGCATGGCGTCAACATTACGCGGGACATGTCAGAGGAGCCGCTTCCAGTCAAGGCCGACCTCGACTTTATGAAGCAAGCGCTTCTTAACGTGGTGCTAAACGGAATCCAGGCCATGCCCCAGGGGGGTGAACTCACTATTTCGGCGCACCGCGAAGAGAATGCCGCAGTGGCCGAGGTCCGCGACCGGGGCATGGGCATTGCTCAGGATGTCCAGGAGAAGATTTTTGAGCTTTATTTCACCACCAAGAAAGACGGCAACGGCATCGGCCTGGCGCAGACTTATCAGATTCTGCAGTGGCACTACGGGTCGGTGGAATTTAACTCGGCGGAAGGCGAGGGAACCACGTTTTGCTTTCGCCTTCCTCTTGCTACCTCGAGTCTGGACCCGGAAACCGAGGCCGCTGCCCACTCGAACCAGTGAGCTTTGCAACCGGACGGTTAACAAGAGCAACAAAAGTGTACCGGAACGTCTCGGCGATCATGTTGTCTCTGTGATCACTTCATTCAGGAACTTACCGGGGTCTGAGTTCCCTGCTGTTCTTTCGGGGCGTAACATGGAGTGGCGTCACCGCGCAGCAGAATGCAAGATATGAATCTGGCCGCCATCTTTGGGCTTTATGTGTTGGGTCTGGGTTGTCTGACTCCAGGCGGGCAAAGTGCTGGGCAACCCCCCACGCCGGCCTCGCAAGCGCAACAGGGCCCGAGCAGCACCTCGGTGCCCGAAACTCAAGCACCGCCAGCGCAAAGCTCGGAGTCCGCGAAACCCCTGCCAGCGCCAACTGGCCAGACACGCAGTTCCGTGGTTCCGGCCAAACCGGCCCCCACGAAACGCGGGCATCATAAGAAAACTGTCCCGCCCAACTGCTCGGCCGCTCCGGCTGCAACGAACACGATGGTCAGCAATCCCACCGGCGCGACAAACGCGACAGGTTCAAGTAGCACAGGTCCGACGGCTGCTGATAGTACGACACAGAAGCCATGCCCGCCTCCCAAGAAAGTTGTGCGCAATGGAGGATCTGATGAGCCCTCGATACAGCTTGTAGGCGGCGCGCCCGACGAGCAGTCCGTGCACCAACGCTCCACAGACCAACTCACCGCCGCAACCGAAGAGAACCTGAAGACGGTCGCCAGCCGTCAGCTCAACCCCAGCCAGCAGGAGATGGTAAGCCAGATCAAGCAGTTCATGGACCAATCAAAGACAGCCGTGGCCGCCGGAGACCTGGAGCGCGGCCACAATCTCGCCCTGAAGGCTCACCTGCTTTCCGATGAACTGCTCAAACCCTGACCAATTCCACGAAGTCGCGCCTTATCCAGCTTCCGAGTGCAAGAACCGGAAAAAGCATGTAGACTCCACCTGCTGGGTGCTTTGTGGGCACCACAAGCCTATAACGGTTCGTTCATTCCGCCGGTCGGGCAACCCCTCACTCCCCTCGTGCCGTTAGGCGTCGCAGCCAGCAGCGGAGGCTCTATGTGCACTCGCCAGTTCTTCGGCGGGGTTCTCACCCTGCTCTTCCTCGTCACATTCACCGTTGCACATCCAATGGCCCAGGTCTCCAGCGGCCGCATAGTCACCTTTGATGTCCCGGGGGCGGCCTACACCTGGCCGATTGCCATCAACGATTCGGACGTGGTCACTGGTTTCTTCAGCTACCCAGCCTCGTCCGATACTCACGGATTTGTGCGCAACCCGGACGGAACCTTCACCATCTTCGACCCGAACGGTTCGACCACCACGATAGCTCAGGCCATCAACAACCATGGAACCATTACTGGGTTTTACTCCAACTCCAACGGATTCCTCCGCGATGCCGCCGGCAACATCACGACTTTTACGATCTCAGGCGCTCGCTATGTGGAACCCTTCAGCATGAACGACAGCGGGGAAATCACCGGCACCTACCAGGCAGCGGACTTCTCGTGGCACGGGTTTGTACGCGATTCCAGCGGTAACCTTACGACCTTCGATCCGCCTAACTCCGCGTCCACCACTCCAAAGTCCATCAGCCCGGATGGCTACATTGTCGGGTTCTTTAATCCCTTAGGCTTCTCCAATAACGAAGGGTTCGTTCGTGATCCCTTGGGGAACATCTCGCTCTTCAATGTGCCCGGTGCGATCGACCGGACTGTGGCCTTCGCGGTGAATGCCTTCGGCGATATTGCGGGAGAGTATTTTGGCGGAAACACGTCTTACCACGGTTTCATGGGGAAAGTGGGGGCGTTCACGAAGTTCGATGCGCCGGGCGCGGGCACCGCCATGAATCAAGGCACGGTGCCGCGGTGCATCAACAATAGCAACCAGGTGGCCGGTTATGAGATCACGAAGAACGGAAACTACGTCTCGTTTGTTCGCAACCCTTCAGGTACGTTTGCGGTTTTCAACGCGCCCGGGGCTGGCATCAACCAGCAACTGGGTACCGTTGTTCGGGGAATGAACAACAAGGCGTCCACCACGGGCTACTTTGGAGACGCGCAAAACGTTTGGCACGGCTTCCTGCGATTTTGAGTTGGAGCCCGCTCCACGTGACAAACGCCAGAGGGAGGTTCTATGCTCATTCGTCAATTGCCGCGCAGGTTTGCAATCACGCTATTTTTCCTCACTACGCTTGCCGTCGCCTTTTCAAGCGCCCAGCCTTCTCCCGGCAGCATTGTGACCTTCGATGTCCCTGGCGCAGTCTTCACCTATGGCATGTCGATCAATGACGCCGGCCAGATCGCCGGCTTTTATGCCTTTACGGTCTACGACAGCCATGGTTTTGTGCGAAATTCCGACGGGACCTTCACCACCTTCGACGTTGACGGTTCCAATACCACAACGCCTCAGGCAATCAATAACAAGGGAGACGTTACGGGCTGGTACTCCAACATCTCAACGGGATTCCTTCGCAGCGCCGATGGCACCATCACCACCTTCGCAGTCTTGGGCGCCCGCTACATGCAGCCCTTCAGCATTAACGAAAACGATGAAATCACCGGCATCTATCAGGGATCGGACCTGCTATGGCATGGCTTTGAGCGTGACGGAAAAGGCAACTTGACCAGCTTCGATCCCCCAGGCTCCTATTTCACCAATCCAAGGTCCATCAGCGCGGACGGCCACATCGTGGGGATCTTTAGTCCCCTCAGCGATAACAACTTCGAAGGCTTCGTGCGCGACCCGCAGGGAAACATCACGACTTTCAACGTACCCGGAGCCAGCGATCGGACTTTGCCCATGGCAGTGAATGATTTCGGTGACATTGCGGGGCGGTATCTGGGCTACTATAACGACTCTTTCCACGGTTTCCTGCGAAAAGCGGGAGTGTATTCAAAGTTCGATGCTCCGGGCGCGGGCCAGGTTAGGAATCAAGGCACGATCCCGTTTTGCATAAACCGCAGTGATCAGATCGCCGGCTACGAGATCCGTCAGGATGCCAACTACGTGGCATTTATCCGCGACGCCTCAGGTGCCTTTACGGTTTTCAATGTTGCCGGGGCTGGCATTGGTCAGCGGCAAGGCACGTTAATTTTAGGCATGAACAATCGCGGATCCACCACGGGCTATTACAGTGATGCGCAAAACGTTTGGCACGGCTTCGTCCGATATTGAACAGTTGGCCGGCCACAGGTCGACAACTGACCTGGCTCACTTCCCTTTCGCCCGCGCCGCATTCACTTTGCCCAGCAAGTCTTCCGAAATCTTCTGCCACGGACTCTGAATTTTCACCGCCTCGGTCAGCACGTCGCGGGCTTCTGTCAGCTTGTTCAACTTGCCGTAGGAATAACCCAGGCCGTATAGCGCGCGGGCATACTGCTGATCATCTTGTCCCTTAAGCAATCCGGCGGCAGCTCTCAGTTCTGGAATCGCGGCCGTGGTCTTGTCCTGCTTGAAAGCGTAGGTGTATCCCACAATGGTGTGGGCCACTCCGGCTGAGAGTTTGCGCGATTTATCCGCGTCGGGCGCGTCCGCCTTCGCCACAACAATGGCCTTCTGCGCATACGTGACCGCCTTGGCCGCGCTGCCGGGCTTGGTGTCATCCCCGTAGAAGTTCGCCAGCAACAGCAGCGCCGGCAGAGAGTTCGGATTGGACGCCAGCGTCTTCTCGCCGTAAGCCACCAGCCGCGTCTGGTCGTTCAATTGGCCAAGGGAATACATGGCATAGCTTCCGACTTGATCCTGAAACTTCGAGTCCGGGAACGCCGCAGAGTACTTCTCAATGTCAGCCATGCGGCTCTTGGCGTCGTTCTCACTGGCAATCACGTTGAATCCCGCCGACTCAAGAAAGTCGCAACTGCTCTGGGACCCGCTCTTCTCATCCGCAATCTGACGCTTGAAGTCGTCATCGCTCACGCCCTCCGGCTTGGGCTGCTTGCCGACTGAATTACAAACCTCCCCACCTTTCACCGCATAGTCAATCAACTTCGCGTTGACCTTCGCCTGCTGCGCAATGCTGGCCTGCGATACCAGAATGTCCAGATTCTTTGGCGATCCCGCCAGCGCCTTGTCTCCATATTCCATCGCCTTATTCAAATCGCCCGAGCTCTGATAGGTCTGCGAAATCTGCCAGTTCCCATAAGCCACGGCCGCCGGATTCGACGAGTACTTCTGCACGAAGTCCTGATACATGGCGAGCTTTTTCGCGGCGTCCTGCTCGTTCGTAATGGCCTGCAGATCGTGGTCTTCGGGAGTGCCTGCGGCAATCTCGATTTTGTTCCCCTGCGCGCCGGCTTGCACTGCGAGGAAGAGAAGGTAAGGGAAGATAACCAGCACCAACGACCCGGCATAACGTTTCATCGGCCACCTCCACCGTGGGAGAGAATCGGATCTGACTTCCGACAGCAGGCGAATCCTAGCGCCGAACGCCGCTGGAAGCAAGAAGAACCAGTCCTCAGTGTTCAGTGTTCAGTGTTCAGTGTTCAGTGTTCAGTGTTCAGTGATCGGTGACTGGTTGTCAGAAAGAAAGTGCCGTAACAGGAAGACCCTGCTGGCCACTGATCACTGGCCACTGACCACTTGAATTCCAGCTCTCGCGGACTTCATTTAAATTAGAGACATGCGTTCCATCCTCGGCCAGCGTCCATTGCGTTTCGTCTTTGCCGCCAACGTGATTTCCATGTTGGGCAGCGGGATGAACTCGGCCGCCGTTGCCTGGTACATCCTCCAGGCCACGCATTCGGAAATGGCCCTCGGCACATTCGCTGTTTTGCAAACCGTGCCTTCCATGCTGATGCTTCCCTTCACCGGCGTCCTTATCGACCGCGAAGATCGCCGCCGCCTCGTCATGTGGCTCGATGCTGTGCGGGCCGTGATTATCGTTATTGTGGCCATCCTCGCGTTCCGGCACCGCGTGCAGATCTGGCAACTTTATTTGATGAACATGCTCGTCGCCGCCGGTTTCTGGATGTTCTGGCCAACGATCACCGCTCTCATCCAGGAACTCACGCCGGAAGGACAATTCGTCCAGTCGAATACTTTTCTCCTGGCGGGCGTGCAGGGAGGATGGCTTATCGCCGGCTCCATCGTCGGCTTCATGTACAACCACATTGGCCTCGGCGGCGTACTGTTGATCGACGTTTCCACTTATGTGGTTTCGTTCCTGTGCTATTTCGCCGTGCGCAAAGGACGTCACGTGGTGTTGCGTCCGGAAGAATTGCGCGCCGATATCCTCGCGGCTGAATCCCAGTTTGAGCGCTTCTGGCGCGAGCTGCGCGAAGGCCTGCATTTTCTCCGCGACCATCGCGCCATCGTGTTGCTCGGCATCAGTTGGGCGCTGTTCCTTGGAGCCATGATCACCGGAGTCGTGGTCACGCCGTCGCTAAGCGAGCGCGTTTTCCACGCCGGCGCCGTCGGCTACGGATGGCTCAATGCCGGCTGGGGTACCGGGGCATTCATCAGCGCTTTGTATGCTCCCGCGGCGATAGCGAGCTTGGGCGGACGTCGCGCCGTGGCCTTTTCCATGGCGATCATAGCCGCCAGCGTGGTTTGTGCTCCCGTCTCGCATTGGCTGGTCCTCGCCATTTTCCTTTACGCGCTGATGGGCTCGGCCCGCGGGGTCGGCGGCATAGCCATGAATACGAGCCTCATGGAAATGGTCCCTCCGCACCTCATGGGACGAGTGCAGAATGCATTCTATTTCTTCGGGACTTTGCTCCAGCTTGTGCTGGCACTTGCCGTCGGTGCGGTGGCACACAGGGTCAGCCTGGTCGCCGCGTTTGCGATTCTGGCCTGCGTTTACGGACTGTCGTTTGTGGCCGCCAGTTGGCCCGTGGGGACCGCAGTCACTGTGGAGGAAGTCAGCGTAACGAAGTAAAATCAATTCACCACAGAGACACAGAGTCACAGAGAAAAAACATTAATATCTGTTTTTTGGACTCCCGAGTTTCTCTCTGTCTCCGTGCCTCCGTGGTAATTGACTGCCCTCCGCTGTTATCCTTCCCATTCCAAGGAGCACTCATGTCTTCTGAGCTGCAGGGCCGCAACGCTGTCGTCTTCGGAGTCGCCAACAAGCGCTCAATCGCCTGGTCCATCGCCCAGGGCCTGCACGCCGCCGGCATGAAGCTCGCCATCACCTACCAGAACGAGCGCCTCGAGCAGGAAGCAAAAGACCTGATCCTCTCCCTGCCCGGCGCCGAAGCCTACATGTGCGACGTCAGCAAAGACGAAGAAATCGACCGCCTCTTCACCACCCTCAAAGAGCGCCACGGCAAACTGCACGCAGTTGTGCATTCGGTTGCCTTCGCCCCCGCCGACGAGCTGAAGGGGGACTTCGTCAACACCACGCGCGAAGGCTTTCGCATAGCAATGGATGTGAGCGTGTATTCGCTGGTCGCGGTTGCCCGCGCCGCCGCGCCGCTCATGGAAGATGGCGGATCGATTCTCACGATGACTTATTACGCTTCCGAGAAAGTCGTGCCCCGCTACAACGTGATGGCCGTAGCCAAAGCCGGCCTGGAGTGCAGCGTGCGATATCTCGCCTACGAATTGGGAAAGAAGAAGATTCGCGTAAATGCCATCTCGGCCGGTCCCATCAAAACCCTTGCCGCCCGCGGCATCTCAGGCCTCAGCGATATGCTGAAATCGCACGCCGAGCGCGCGCCTCTCGGACGAAACGTCGACGTCAAAGAAGTCGGCGCAACCGGAGTCTTCCTCGCTTCCGACGCCAGCAGCGGCATCACTGGCGAAGTAATCTACGTCGATTGCGGCTACAACATCATGGGATTCTGAAACCGAAGTGTTCTACCCCGTGAACCCCCGTGCCCCACGTGGTCAAGGGTTTTAGCCGCTAGCGCCGCGTGCGATAATGGAAGCGATGAGAAGGAATCGCCTCACCTTCGCGCTCTTCGCCGTCGCCACCTTGTTCTCGATGGTCCGCGAATGGAGCGCCCCCATCGCTTGTGCGCGAGCAATTTTTCTCTCCTCCGCCCTGGCAGCACCGCCCCGCCGTTAGCGCATTAAGAAAGAAAACCCTTCGAACACATACTCGTGCTTGCCGTCTTTGGCGACTGGCTTCACTTCTCCTCGCCGAACCTGCTGGATCGCGGTCACAACCTTGGGAAGATAACCGGGATCGGCAACAGGCGTATTGTGCGAGGGCAAAAGAAGTTGAAGCCGGGGCGCCAGCGCCGCGAGTTTCTGCATAGAGGCAACGTAGGCATCAAGATCGGTCTCCGGACGGTATAGATAGATCGGGCCCAGATAAAACGAGTCTCCCGTAAATAACAGCCCGTTCTTCTCGTCCAGCAGCGCGATGGCATCCGGTGTATGTCCGGGCGTTGCGATTACTTTCAACGCGCGTCCACCCAGATCGATCCTGCCGCCATCGTGCAGCCAGTGAGTGATGTGGAATGCCTTAGTCGCGTACGCCTTGGCATCGAACCCCGCAGGCATGGCTCCGCAGATTTCGTCTGGAGCGAGTTCCGCCTGCGCGTCGTCTTTCGACCCGCGGGCGTTAGTTCGAGTGAAGTCCGTATCCATGCCGTACACATCGTTGAACCGCCAGTTGTCTCCGACGTGGTCGTTATGCGTATGCGAGTTCACAACGCTGATCGGCAGCTTGGTCAATCCCGCAACTACAGCCTGGATGTTGCTGATGCCCATGCCGGTGTCGAACAGGAGAGCTCTGTCGCCGCCAATAATCAGGTACGAGATGACCTCTTCCAGTTGGTGCGGTTCGTAGATGGCAAATACACCTGGGCGAATCTTGTACACCTCAAACCACGGGTCCGCGTTGGGAACGCGCTCTAACTTGCTGTAGGCCGCACGGGGCAGGTTCCTGCACCACTGTGCTTCCTGCGACGCCAACGATGTCGTAAGAGAGACTGCGAGGAGCAAAGCGCCGAGTCTTTTCATGGTTTAGCTTACGATCCTGATCTTACGTTGATTCTCGCTTTGGCGTTCCAACGAAATCTCCACATCCCGCTCCCGCAGAAATCGTGGGAATTTCTCCCCCCACTCAATCAGCAAAATGCTGCCCTCAGCACGCAGATCATCCAACCCCAGCGTCTCCAATTCGCGCTGAGTATCCACACGGTAAAGATCAATGTGGTAGAGATTGGCTCGCGGCCCGCGATACTCGTGCACCAGCGTGAAGGTAGGACTGGTGACGTCTTCTTCTTCCGCCGCGCTGAACCCCGCGGCGATTCCCTTGACCAGCGTAGTCTTCCCCGCCCCAAGATCGCCCCGCAGCAAAACCAGCTTCGGAGGCGCCAGCAACTCCGTAAGCGTGCGCCCGAAGGCGATTGTCTCCTCAGCCGACTGCGTGGTGATCTCCCGCGTCATCTCGACCAGTATAGCGAGGGCGTCCCGAGGTGGGGCACTGATCGTCGAGATTTAGATCGTCCGCGTCACGCTTAACACAGACGACTTCAGCCCCAGCAAGCTGCGGTCCGCCACATGGTCGAGCGATGTGCGCAAGCGGCGGTGGTCATCGTCCTCGAGCGCGACAAACCGGAATGGCTGAACCACGCCTTCCCCCATCTTCCGCGCGGGGCCGAGGATCTCGGCCATACCGTGGACCGGGCCCGATTGCGTTTGAAACGCAACCTCGACGAAATCACCGTCTCTCAGCGAACGCGGGAGTTGCAGCAATCCGCCCGTCACTGAGATGGTTTGAAGTTTAGCTTTTGCGTGCCGGCCATCTTCTAAACGGATCGCAGCCAGGACAGAGTCTCCAAGCTGGACCCGGGCCGCGCGCCGCGAAGGGTGCGGTTGGGGGAAGTGGGTCATAAGGTATCTGCACTATGGCACGCGAGCGGAACGGGTAATAGGTTACGGAAGCAGAGTGGCCGGATTCCCGTGCTGGATACGGGTTTCGACCTCACAACCACTGCTGTTTGAGTCACATGCGGAGGCTTTACTCATAGGGTACTGTCCAGGAGGACAGGCGGGGCGCCGCACGCTTCTCACCACCGCACAAGCTTGTCTTGCGCTGCTTGGCGCATGACCCGGTAGGCCACCGGCAAACCTTGCAGCAAATCCGTCGCCACCATCGAATGCTCACCCACGATCGCCTTCATTACGTCGCCTGCCAGTCCATGCAAATGGACCGCCGCCAGCACGGCCCTGAACGCGTCTTTGTCCTTGCGATGCTGTGCCATCATTCCCGCGACGATTCCCGTCAGAATGTCCCCTGTTCCTCCGGTAGCCATGCCGGGATTGCCGGTTGTATTCACCCAGGCTTCGCCATCGGGCTGCACCACCAGCGTACGGTACCCCTTGAGCACCACCGTAAGTTTGTGTTCCCGCGCGAAGTCGCGCGCCGTCCCCAGACGGTCCCTCTGCACATCGGCAACGCTGCATCCGGCCAGACGAGCCATCTCTCCGGGATGCGGGGTGATCACCAGCATCCTGTCTTTGTCTTTGTTCTTGCCATTCAATTCGGCCGCATGACCCTCAAAGGCATTCAGCCCGTCTGCATCCACCACCATCGGAGTTGGAAGGCTTGTCAGCAAGACCCGCACCAACTCCGCAGTCTGGGAGTCTCGCGAAATGCCCGGCCCGATTGCGATCACGTCCTTGCCTCTTGCCAGTTCCCGGATTCGCCCATCCGCGCTGCGGGAGATCGTTCCCGCGTCCGTCTCCGGCAGGAGCTCGGTCATCAGTTCGGGATGAAAGCTGGCAATCGCTCCCAACGCCGACTTCGCAGTGGCTACCGTGGAAAGTCCGCCGCCGGCGCGCAGCACGGCCATTCCCGCCATCGCCGCGGCCCCGGCCTTCCCGAGCGACCCGCCCACCACCAGCACATGCCCGTAATTACCCTTGTTGGAATCCTCCGCGCGCGGGCCGATCAACCCCGCAAGATCGGCCGCGGTGATTACATTCAATTGCAGCGCCGAACTGATCGCTTCCCGTGGTGAGCCGATCTGCGCCACCACCGTTGGTCCAGCCGTCAATGGGCTGAGCAGGTGCGCCGGCCGCGGGGCGGTGAACGTAACCACCGCATCAGCTCGCGCAATTGTGCCTTTCTGAGGTCCTGTGACGTCGGCATCGGCGCCGGAAGGAATGTCCACAGCGATGACGCGAACTTTGCTCGCATTGAGAGTCGCAATCGCGTCGGCATAAAGCCCGCTCACGGGAGGCTTGAAGCCGGTACCGAGAATTGCATCGACATAACAGTCCGCCTGTAGCGCCTGCTGCACACGTTCACTTCTTAGCTCCTCGCCAGAATGCACCGCGAGAGCCGGACCCGGCAGCTTGCCAAACATCACCGCCGAATCGCCTCGCAGGTCACCGGGATCCGCCAGCAGGATCACCTGAACCTTCTTCCCACGCTCAAGCAGCCGCCGCGCCGCTACGAAGCCATCGCCGCCATTATTTCCCTTGCCGCACAAAACAACGATGCGCTCCGCCGCAGTGTAATGTGAGAGCACATAGTCCGCCACAGCCGCACCCGCATTTTCCATCAGCGTGAGGGAAGGCACGCCGAAGCGCTCGCTGGTAGCGCGGTCAATGGCCCGCATTTCTTCGGCGGAAACGATTTTCATGAGAGCAGTGGCCAGTGTTCAGTGATCAGTGGCTAGTGAAATACTACGTGATTCCGGCATTCTCGATGGTCTCTGACCACCGGCCACTGACCACCTTCTTCGCCCGATCTTAAAACAAAAAGGCCCTCCGCGCAGTCCGGAGGGCCTTTGACTTGCCTGGCCACTAGCCACTGATCACTGGCCACTGCCTTTTGACTGCAACCCCTGCACCCGGCTGTGCTTCACGCTATATGTGAAGTACACTACCAAGCCAATTGCCAGCCAGATAATCAGCCGCGCCCAGTTCACCCAGCCCAGTTTGTACATCATGTAACCGTTCGAGATCACACCGAGGATAGGAACCAGCGGCACCCACGGAGTCCGGAACGGCCGCGGCTGGCCGGGGTTCGTGCGCCGCAGAACCAGCACGGCAATCGACACGATCACGAAGGCCAGCAGCGTACCGATGTTGACCATCTTTCCGATATCGTCGATCGGGGTCACGCTGCCGACGATCGCCGCCAGCAATCCTACAAGAATCGTGTTCTTCCACGGAGTGCGGAACTTCGGATGGACCGCGGCAAAGAATTTCTTGGGCAAGAGGCCGTCATTGGCCATGGAATAAAGCACGCGCGTCTGGCCAAGTAACATCACCAGCATCACGCTCGTCAACCCAGCCAGCGCACCCAGAGTAATGATGTGCGACGCAGTGGTAAGGCCTCGGTCCAGAAACGCGCGCGCGACGGGCGCTTCAATATTGATCTGCTGCCAATGAACCATCCCCGTCAGCACGGCAGCCACGGCAATATATAGGACCGTACAAATCGCCAGTGACGCGATCATGCCAATAGGCAGGTCGCGCTGCGGGTTCTTAGCCTCCTGTGCCGTGGTTGAGACCGCATCGAAACCGATATAGGCAAAAAATATGTAAGCAGCGCCCGCTCCTATTCCCGCGAAACCGTTGGGCGCGAACGAGTGCCAGTCTGTGCCCCAGTTCCCGCTGTTGATGTAGCGCGAGCCCAGCGCGATGACAAAGAGCACCACCGAAACCTTGATGACTACGATCCCCGTGTTAAACCTCGCGCTCTCCTTGATCCCGACAACGAGGATCGCCGTAATGATCAGAGCAATGATAAACGCCGGAAGGTTAAAGCCGACTTCCATCCCAAACACATGCGGCGCACCCAGCAGATCATGCGCCCGCGTCAACAATTCAGGAGACTGCGCGCTGACGATCCCACTGACTCTGTCGAGGAATGTTTGGGTGCCGGGTACGAGGGTAGAGTCCGCAGTCTGCGCCATTTGCCGCGCGACAATTTTCTCAGCGGTCTTCAGCGCGGTCCAGTGATCATAGGCCAGCCACAGCGGCATCTTGATGTGGAAAATATTCAGCAGTTCGATGAAGTGGTTCGACCAGCCCGAAGACACAGTACTCGCGCCCATGGCGTATTCGAGCGTCAGGTCCCAGCCGATGATCCAGGCCAGCAACTCGCCCAGCGTGGCGTAGGCGTAGGTATAGGCGCTGCCTGCCAGCGGAATCATGGCCGCGAACTCGGCGTAACACAGTCCTGCAAATGCGCATCCCAAACCGGAGAGAACGAATGACAACGTGAGTCCCGGACCGGCATACTGCGCCCCCAATCCCACCATCACAAAAATTCCCGCCCCGATGATGGCGCCCACGCCCAGCGCGGTAAGCTGAAAAACTCCGAGGGTGCGTTTGAGGCTATGTTCGCCAGTCTCGCGGGCCTCTTCCATTAACAGGTTCAGCGGCTTGGTTGCCAGCAGATTCGCCATTCGTCTCGTTTCTCCTTAGGGACTACACCGATGCGCGCTTTGCCCCCGCGCTCTTCGACCACGCGTAATATACCGGGATGCCCAGCAGCACCACAATCAGCCCCGGCCACGTGAATTGCGGCTTGTAGCGCAATAGTACGACATCGATGAATAATGCCATCACAATATAAATCGCAGGCAGTACTGGATACCCCACCGCGCGGTAAGGCCGAGGAACATCCGGACGCGTCCGCCGCAGCACAAACAATCCCACAATTGTCAGAATGTAAAACACAAGCACAGCGAAAATAATGTAATCCAAAAGCTGCCCGTAGCTGCCCGAGACGCAGAGCAGGCACGCCCACACCATCTGCACCATCAGCGAAACTGCCGGGGTCTTATACGTAGGATGCAATTTAGCAACGCTGCGGAAGAACAGCCCGTCCTTGGCCATGGCGTAGTACACGCGCGCGCCGGAAAGAATCAGTCCGTTATTGCAGCCGAAACCGGAAATCATAATGGCAGCCGCCATCAACAGGCCACCTAAAGACCCAAGCATCTGCGTCATAACCGCCGTTCCCACGCGTTCCTCGGAGGCAAACTTGATGCCCCGCTGAAGAATGGTCGCGCCGCTGGCAACGCCATCGAGCGGCAGCACAGACAGGTAAACAAAATTGCACGCAATATAGAGCGCAATCACCACGCCCGTACCCAGCGCCAGTGACAGTGGCAAGTTGCGGCTGGGATTCTTTACTTCGCCCGCTGTGAACGTCACATTGTTCCAGGCATCCGCGGAAAACAGCGAACCCACCTGCGCGACAGCCAGAATCGTCAGCGTGCCCACCATCACAATCGGACCGCCAACTCCCACCTGCACGGCGTGCTGCGCGCCCAGTCCCGCGTTTCGCCAGAAATTCGCGCCGAAGTTTACAGCCAGCGCCTGCGCATTTCGGCCCAGCGCCAAACCGAACAACGCGAGTCCCAGCAGAGCCGAAACTTTGGCCGCGGTAAATACATTTTGGATGAGCGCTCCGGTTCTTAATCCGAAGATATTCACCACAGAAAGGAAGACCACGAGCAGAATCGCGACCAGATTCTGCGTATTGATTCCTACATCCATGTTCCCCAGAACCATGGGCCCCAGGCGGATCGGCGGAACTTTCCAGATGTGCAGAATCCAGTGGGAGGAAGAAATCGCAGGAAAGAAAACTCCGAGGAATTTGCCGAAGGCCACGCCCACTGCGGCAATCGTCCCGGTCTGAATCACTAGAAAGAGCGTCCAACCATAGAGGAAGCCCCACAGCGGCCCAAGCGCTTCGCGCAGATAAACGTACTGCCCGCCAGCCCGCGGCATCATTGCCGCCAGTTCGCCATAGCTGAGCGCGGCGACGATAGTCATGAACCCAGCTACCACCCACGCGCCAATCAGCAACGCAGGGGAGTCGACTTCGCGCGCAATCTCCGCCGAAACAATAAAGATGCCCGAGCCGATCATCGACCCCATGACCAGCATGGTGGCGCTGGTCAGGCCCAGGCCTTTTACCAGTTCGGCGTCTTGGTGGCTGTGCGTTTCCCAGTCGCTACCCGCGGCCGGACGCGTTATCGGTGTGCTCAGGATGCCTCCTACCCGAAGGTCAGATGACTTTACCTCAGAATGCGGAAAAATTCCTCTGCTGATTTGCGCGGCTCCCGTAACAGATCGGATATCACCGCCACGGAATCGGCCCCAGCCTCGATCACGGAAGCTGCATTGGCGCGTGTAATGCCTCCAATGGCCACGAGAGGCTTTCGGGTCAACTGCCGCGCCCGGCGGACTCCGTCGAGGCCCACCACCGGATCAGGCCGGTCTTTACTTGAAGTCGAAAACACCGGTCCAATTGCCAGATAGTCCGCCGACGTCTGATCAGCCTTCTGCACCTGCTCAGGATTATGCGTCGAAACCCCCAGCCAGCGGCCGGCGCCAATGATCCCCCGAACCGATTCCGGCGAGAGATCGTCCTGCCCAACATGCACCCCGTCAAACTCCGCAACTAGGCACAGATCCGCGCGGTCGTTCATGATGAGTTTCGGCACGTGTGGCGCGGGCACTCCCTTCGGCATGCTCAGGGCAGGCTTTGCCCGCGAAAACCTGCTCAATTCCCGCGCCTGCTCCAGCATCACGCGTGCGTTCCCGCTCTTGTTGCGGTATTGCAGCAGCGTGCATCCGCCGGCCGCAAGTTCTTCCGCGAAAACCAGTAATTCCTCGGCCGCGGAAAAGCATCCTGCATCCACAATGGCGTACAGCGGAGGAAGCCCTATCACGCCGCCGAATCCTTTTTGCCCGCTGCCAGAAATCGCTCAATGAAACCCGTATCAAAATTCCCGGCTCGAAAGTCCGGATCAGCCAGAATTCTGCGGTGCAGCGGAATGGTCGTATACACGCCCTCAACTATAAACATCTCCAGCGCCCGGCTCATGCGAGATACTGCCTCACCCCGGTCCTTGCCGCGCACAATTAACTTGGCGATCAGCGAGTCGTAATAAGGAGGAATCACGCCCTCGGTGTAGGCGGCCGTATCCACCCGAACGCCCGTTCCCCCCGGCGGATGAAATGCCGTAATCTTCCCTGCCGACGGAGTGAATTTCTCGGGATGCTCCGCATTGATCCGGCACTCAATTGCATGTCCGCGATGCACAATGGGTCCGTGCAGCACGTCTGACATGGCAGCGCCTGCGGCAATCATGATCTGGCTCTTCACCAGATCGACATCCGTCACCATCTCCGTGACCGGATGTTCCACCTGAATGCGCGTGTTCATCTCGATGAAGTGCAGCCGCCGGTCCTGGTCCATCAAGAACTCGATGGTCCCTGCATTGGTGTAGCCAATCTCCGTCAGCGACTTGCACAAGACCGAGCCAATCTGATCGCGCAACTCAGGCGTAACCTGCGTGGAGGGCGACTCTTCCAACAACTTTTGATGTCGCCGCTGGATCGAACATTCCCGCTCACCCAGGCTCACGACATTGCCATGCTCATCCGCCAGCACCTGGAACTCGATATGCCGCGGATGCTCGACATACTTCTCCATGTACAAGTCGCCATTGCCAAACGCGCCAGCCGCTTCCGACTGCGCTGCTTGGAAGAGAGCGGGCAGTTCTTCCTCGCTCCGCACAATGCGCATGCCGCGTCCCCCGCCGCCCGCCGACGCCTTCATAATCACCGGGAAGCCCACTTGCCGTGCCCACTCCACGGCTTCGCCTTCAGAGGCAATGATTCCATCCGAGCCTGGCAGTATCGGCACGCCTGCCCGTTTCATCGCCGCGCGCGCTTTTTCTTTTTCCCCCATCAGCCGCATCACATCGGGCTGCGGCCCGATAAACTTGATCCCGCTGGTTTCGCACACTTCGGCAAAGTTGGCATTCTCCGCCAGCAGTCCGTAGCCGGGATGGATCGCGTCCACATTGGCGATCTCCGCCGCGCTGATCACCGCCGGGATGTTCAGGTAGCTCAGCGCCAGTTGTGGCGGCCCAATGCAGATGGCTTCGTCCGCAAAGCGTACAGGCAGAGAATGGCGGTCGGCCTCGCTGTATATGGCAACCGTGCGGATGCCCAGCTCCTTGCACGCGCAAATGACGCGCAGCGCAATCTCCCCGCGATTTGCAATCAGGATCTTCTTAAACATCGAATCTCAAGTGTTGAAGCAGTCCAAGTACCTCAGAACAAAATGTGGGGACAGCCGCCCCCGGCTGTCCGCCGGGCGCAGCCCGGCTCTTTTCTCCCTGTATCCTCAGACGCGAAAAAGCGCGCGATCTGCGCGCCTGGTTTTACAAACTGTTGTCACTCCCAATTCACTTCTTCGCCCGTATCGCAAACAACTCTTGCCCATATTCAATCGGCTGGCCGTTGCTTCCCATCTTCTTCACAATTTCACCAGCCACATCCGACTCAATCTCATTCAACAGCTTCATCGCCTCCACAATGCACAGCACCTGCCCCACATCAACCACATCCCCAACTTTGACGAACGGCGGCGCGCCCGGCGAAGGCGCCTCGTAGAAGGTTCCTACGATAGGAGATTTCACGATATGGAGATCCTCGGCGGGAGCTGCCTCGACCGGCGCTGCCGGCGGAGCGGCAGCCGATGTCACAACCGCGGGCGCCCCGGACTGCGGCACGGTCACAGCTACGTACGGCATCTCCGCACGAGTCTGCACCGAGGTGTGCTCGCCAGCCCGCTTGATCTTCACCTTGACGTCGCCTCGCTCCAACTCGAACTCGGCAATGTCTTTTTCGATTAAGAACTCGATGAGTTCCTTCAGCTCTTTTTGATTCATTCGTGTATGGTGGGACTGCTTGCCACTCCGTGCCGCGCTGCAACTGGCGCAGAGAACCTCCGGGCGCCTGTCTTGCCCGGCAGAACCGGCTAGAACCTAAGAAGACCTAAACTGCCATGAAATCTTTGCTGGTCGGAGTCAACACTTCACAGCCGCCGTCCGTGACGGCCACCATATCCTCGATCCTCACGCCCCATTTTCCGGGGAAGTATACTCCCGGCTCAATCGTGATGACCATCCCCGGCTTTAGCAGTTCTTTCTGTCCGGCCGCAATCCGGGGCGCTTCGTGGATCTCCAGACCTACTCCGTGCCCGGTCGAATGCGTAAAATAACGCCCTAACCCAGCCTTGCGCAATACTTTACGCGCTGCGGCATCGACTTCCCCGACGCTGATTCCGGGCCTCACAACCGCAATGGCCGCCTCCTGCGCTTCCCTGACAGCCTCGTAGGCGTCCCTTGCAGCTTTCGAAGGCGCGCCTACCCATACGGTACGGGTCTGGTCCGAGCAATAACCAGCGAGTATAACACCGAAGTCGCAGACCACGAATGCCCCCGGCGCGATGGCTTGCTGCGTTGCTCTGCCGTGAGGCAACGCCGACCTCGCCCCGGAGGCGATGATGGTAGGAAACGACATCTCTTCCGCCCCCGCCCGTCGTGCCGCGTACTCCATCTCCGCCGCCACCTCGGACTCCTTGACCCCTGGCCGTATGACTTCGAGCGCACGGTCAAACAGAGTCGCTCCCAACCGAACCGCCGCCCGGATCAGCTCCAGTTCATCGTCGTCCTTCACCATGCGCGCCCGCTCCACCAGCCCCGTGGTATTCCGCAGCCGCACGCGCGAGGGCAGCAAGTCTCCCAGCCGCTTTCTCTCCGCCACGGTCAAATGCTCCGCCTCAATCCCCAGCGTCCACGCTTTCGATTTCCTCCGGCGGCGATCTCCAATCCACTCCCCCACCGCGCTTAAGAGAGCCTTGTGCGCGATGACCACCTTCGCACCCTTCACCTCCTCGCGCCCCTGGGTGTCATAGCGGACGTCGGTGAAGAAGACGCTCGCGGTCTCATCTATTGGCAGCAGCCCGGCGCTACCGGTAAAGCCGCAGAGATATCGGATGTTCGGAAGGTGGCTGACCAGGAGCGCATCGAAGCGGGTGGTGGCCAGATGCTCACGCAGCTTCTTCTGGCGTGCAAGGAAGTTCATTCTTGCTGAGTTTATCAGGAGAAGAAGTACCGAGTACCTTGCACCGAGTAGACTCAAGATCACTTCAGCAGTTACCCCGTCCTCGCTACTCGGTACTAGCTACTGGTCTAAACACAAAACCGCCGGCCCTGACAGGTTCTTCAGGCCGGCGGTTCCAAATCTTCAACTGCGCTGCTGTTACGTCTGAATGATTCGCGGCGTAATGAAGAAAATCAGCTCCTGGTTGGAAGTCTGAACTTGTACGTGCTTGAACAGGTTGCCCAGGATCGGGATGTTGCCCAACAACGGCACCTGCGAAATGTTGATCGAGTTCTGCGTCTGGATGACGCCGCCGATCACCACCGTGCCACCGTCGGTCACCAGCACCTGCGTCGTCGCCTGCTGCGTGATCAATTCCGGGTTGCCTTGCACTTCCTGGCCAAAGTTCGGCGTGGTGTTCTCCACGTCGACGTTCAGGAAGATCGTGTTCTCCGAAGTGATCTGCGGAGTCACCGTCAAGCGCAGGAAAGCATCGACGTAAGTCACAGTCGGAGGACCGCCCAACTGCGCTTGCGTCACAATCGGCACGCGCACACCCTGCCTTACCAGGGCCTGGATATTGTTCTGGGTTACGACTCGCGGACGCGACAGAACCTTCAGCAAGCCGCGCGACTCGGCCATCGTAAGAACCGCATCGATGCGCACCGTGTTGCTGGCGTTCAGGAAGGTCAAGCCGCTGCTGGGCGAAGTCGAGCCCAGGTTTGAGAACAACGGAATCGAAGATCCTGTCGACGAATTCTGTCCCGGCACCGTGATGTAGCCCGGAGCTAGTCCATTGACAGTCGTCGGTGAGCTGCCGGCCTGCGCAGCGCCGCCAATCGCGCTGTGGCCGTCGCCCCAGCCGAAGCCGAGTTGCGTTCCGATGTCGCGTGCAAACTGCCGCGTCGCCGCCACCACACGCGCTTCGATCTCCACTTCCTGCGTCTTGCGGTCAAGCTGCGTCAGCATGCGGTCGATAACCGGAATCACTTTCGGAATGTCATTGACGATCACAGCGTTGGTGCGGTCATCGGCAACCACGTCTCCGCGCACCGAGAGGAACTTCTTCACGGTGACGATCACGTCTTTGGCGTGAGCGTAGCTCAGGAAACGCGTGACCGAAACTTTTTCTACGGCCAGTGCTTCCGCTTCCACCTGGGCGCGCCGTCCATCCGCTTCCTTCTTCAGCGTTTCCACTGTGGCAATGCGCAGAACGTTGCCTTCCAGTTCGCGCGCCAGATCGTTGTTCTTGAGCACGATGTCCAGAGCCTGATCCCACGGCACGTCGTCCAGAACAACCGTCAGGCTGCCGTGCACATTAGGATCGAGCACTACGTTCAGGCCGCTGATTTCATGGATCAAGCGGAAGAAGTCTTTCAGATCCACATCCTTCAGATTCACCGAGATCGGCTCGCCCGTGTACTTGGGGCCGAGTGAAGCCGGCTGCTGTCCGGCCTGTGCTTTCTGCTCTGCTGCCAGATTGACTGCGGGCGTAATACCAGTGCCGCCGGTGCTGGACCCCGTACTCTGCGATGACTGCTGCGCCGCGTTCATGCTGACGGGCAACAGTTCCGCAGCTGTCTTGTCGGAAAACTTCGCCGCCGCTTCCTGCGACCGCTGGGCGGGCTCGGTCGCAATGTCGGCAACCGGCTTCTTGGCTTCATACTTGGGCTCGACGAAAACAAAGTCACTAGACTGAGCCGCAGCCTTTTCGGGATTCTGAGTCGTTGAGGGAAGAGGAGTCTCCGTCGCCGCTTTCGGAGAAGCAGTGGCAGGCGCCGACGAATTCACCGCAACAGTCTTTGGCGCGCTCGCAGTCGTCGCGGCTGCCGCTGGCTGCGTGTGCAACGTCAGAACCAGCTTTCCATCCGCCGTCGGATTTAATTCATAGCGGCAGGCATGCTCCAGATCAACCACCACGCGGGTCGTCGGAGGATGCTGGCCATCCATACCGATGCGAACGCCTTTCACTCCGGCGCTTCCCACTATGATGTGGCTCTGCCCCGTCGCCATGGTCGTTCCGGGCAACTCCACCACCAAACGCGCCGGCGAGTCTGCTGTGGTCAGCTTGGGCGTGACCGCGCCACGAGCGCTCATCTCGACCCGGATCTCGTCCGTGCCGCGAACCACATCCACTCGTTGCAGTTCGTTGCGCTGGCTCGCCGGTTGTGACGCCGGCGTCTGGGCGGCTGAAACCGCCAGGACCAACAACGGTAGGAACACACTCAGCAATTGCTTTCGCATTTCGCTTCTCCCCAACCCGCGGACTAGGCCCGCGTGTCCTTCTGTGAACTCGATTTTGTAGGCGCGCCGGTCGCCCGGCCGCGCTTCCGCTTAAACTGCCGGCGTAAAGATCCGTTTCACAACTTCCCGCGTGAGCGGTTTGCCCAGCTTGTCCTGCACTGTCTCCTGGAACACAACCGAGTCTCCCGTGATTTTCACCACATAGCCGTTGAACACGGGATCGTTCTCATGCAGGAAATAAGCCTTGTTCAGGCTGTTGGTCACCACCGCGATGAAGCCGCTTTCCGACTTCACCACGCCCCGCAGATTGATCTGCCCGATATCCAGGCATTTCTTTCCCGTGGAGCATCCGGAACCGGCAGGCTGCTGCACCACCGGACTGAAGAAGGGGTCGCGCTTTCCGTTCATCGCCCACTTCTTCGGTTCTGGTTTCGGCTCTGGCTTCGTCGGCTTCGGTGCTTCCGCGGCCTTGGGTGCTTCCGCCGTCTTGCTGACGACCGTAAGCTTTTCATTGGCCGCAATCTTGGTCGTAGGAACCGCGGATTTCCCCGCCGCTTTGGGAGCCTCTGCTTTGGCCGTTGCTGCCGGAATCGATGCCGCTGGTTTCGTGGGTACGATTGCATCGTGTGACTTCGCAGAAGAAGTCGCCGGAGCGGGAGCGCTCTTCGCCGCCGGAGTAGCTGCGGGAGGCGCCACAACCGGCTTCGCCGATGCTGTCTGCGCCTTGGGCGCTGGCGCGGACGTTTTTGCCGGCGCCGGTGCCGGAGTGCTCTTCGCCACTGCCTGCGTATGGAGCGTCAACACGAACTTGTTGCCTGCTCCCTGTGCCAACTCGTAGGCCAATGCCTGATCCAGATCTACAACTACACTTGTCGTCGGGGGCGTTTTGCCGTCCATGCCGATGCGGACGCCCTTAACCCCGGCGCTGCCCACCGGAATCTTGCTCTGTGCGGTCGCCATCACCGTCGCCGGTAGTTCCACCACGACGCGTGCGGGAGAACTTAATTTGCTCACCTTCGGTGTCACCGCCTCGCGGGAACTGATTTCGATCTGAACATCATCCGCGTTGCGGACGACATTCACTCGCTGGAGTGTGTTGTTCTGGCTCGACGGAGGAACCGCCGCCGCTGCTTTCGGCGTTGGAGCTGCGGAGGGCTTCACAGCCGCAGAGCTGCCTGGCTTGGTTGCAGACGCAGCCGGCTTCGCGCCCGGAATCAACGCTGGTTTCACCGCTGGCGCTGGAGCCCCCGGTGCCGGCTTGCCCGGTTGTGGGGGAACTCCCGCCGCATCCAGCGCCACGTTGGTCTCGTTGGTCTTTATCTGCTGCAGCGATTTCGCCACGCTGCGCGTGTTGTCGATGGCGTCCGGGTTTTGTCCCCAGGCCGCCCCCGTCATCATGACCACTGCCAGAATTGCTGTTGTCAGCTTCATAAGCGATTCCTATTTCACGCCGGCAGTCGTTGCCGGCTTGGCTCCCGGCCCCGCAGTGGCCGGTGCCAGGTCGTGACTGTAGAACGTGGTCGCGGTAAACGTCGCAGCCACGCTCTCGTTCGGTGCGTACTGGTAGCTGTGTTTCACCTTCGCGTCGGTGGGTTTCTTGTTCGTCGAGACCAGCAGACCGCTGATGTTCACGATGCGCTCCAGCTTGCCTACCCGGTCGAAGAAATTCAGCATGCCGTAGTACGGACCGTCCAATTCCATGGCGAACGGCACCTCTGTGTAGTACTCCTTGGCACTTGTCGGCTGCGCGCTATAGCGGCGCAGCCACACGCCCGCCTTCTGCGCTTCGCCGTCCATCGTCTCAATGAATGTGTCCACCTGCTTCTCATCCGGGACGATGCGCCGTTCAATCTCCAACTGTTGTTTCAAGTTCGCCAGCTGCCGTTCCATGTCTTTCAACTTGGGACGGTAGGATTCCAGTTCGTTGTTCTCCCGAACTTTTTCCTGCACGGCCTTTTGCGCCGTTGCATTCTTATCGCTCTGGCTCTTGAACATGGTGAAGTACAGCGCCACCGTTACCAGCGCTCCTCCAAGCAGCACCGCTCCCCACTGTTTCAGGCCCGACAGTTCGCTAAAATTTGTCGACATAGGTCCGCCTCTACGACTTTCCCTTCTCGCAGGTCAGCGTGAACTGAAACGCCTGCATGTCCTTGATCTGATCGTCCTGGAAGGTTTCCTTGATCTCGACATTCGAGAAGTAGCCTGTCTTCTGCAGGTTTGCAATCAGGTTGGCTACTGCATCGGTGCTTAGCGCCGTACCTTCCAGGCTTACGCTTGCACCCGTATCGTCCATCTTGCTCAGCCAGACTGCTTCCGTTCCGTTCACGGTCTCGCCCAGCATCGCCAGCAAGTTGACCGGCCCTGCCTGTCCCGCACGCAGCGAATCGATCACGTCCACCCGCCGCTTGTAGTTGTTGGCCTGGGTCTGCCGCTCGAGATAACGCGCTTTCACGTCGCTGAGTTCGCGGTTCTTCTGCTCGGCAGCCTGCATTTGCGACGCTATGGATTTCGCCTGCCGGTCCAGCCGGTACCAGTAGCCAAAATTCAAAACTCCGGCCACCAGCAACACGACCAGCACCTTCAGCTTGGGCGAGCCCATGTCGCCCATTTCCATCGAGGGCATCACGGGGCCGCTGCTGCCGCCAGCGCGCTTGTTCTTACCCTTGGAGTTTTCGAGCAGATTGATTCTGATCATAGGGATTCAAAGCTCCTCAAAGCCAGGCCCACGGCAACTGCGAGCTGACCCGGATTCTGCTCCACCAGCTCCGCCCCCGGACCGTCCGCCGGTGGCACCACCCGCTGAAATGGATTCAACAACTCAACCGGCATCGAAAATTCCTGCCGCAAAGCTTCCATCAATCCCGGCACCTTCGCCGAACCGCCCGCCAGGTAGATCTTCTCAATGTGCTCACCCGCTGCGCTGGCCCGGAAGAAGTCGAACGTCTTCTGGATTTCCAGCACGATAATCTCGGTCACCTGTTGCAGGATCGGCGCTTTCGCGTCCTCGCTCACCGTCCCCACCTTCTCCCCCAGCTTCAGCTTCTCGGCATCGTCGAAGTTCAGGTCCAGTTCCTTTTGCAGCGAGTCCGTGTACTGGTGTCCGCCTACGCTGACATCGCGCGGGAACAGCGGAGTTGTTCCCTTCACAATGTTGATGTTCATCACGCTGGCGCCCAGGTTCAACAACGCAACCACCTGGCCGGGCGCTGGCTGGTAGTTGTACTCGTAGCAGTTCTGCAGCGCCAACGCATCAATGTCGACGATAGCCGGGGTGCGTCCCGACATCGAGAGTACGTTGGTGTAGTTCAAAATCTTGTCCTTCTTCACGGCCACCAGCAGCACATCCATCTGCGCGCTTCCCGCTTCTTCCGACAGAATCTGGTAGTCCAGACTCACGTCCGCCAGGTCGAAGGGAATATGCTGGGCCGCTTCCTTCTCAATGGTCTCGGCCAGTTCCTGGTCGCTCATCGAGGGCAGCGAGATCTTCTTGACGATCACCGAGTGGCCGCTCACTGCCGTGGCTACTGACTTGGTCTTGATCAGGCAGTCGGCGAACAACTTCGAAATCGCGCTCGATACCGTTCCCGAGTCCACGATCATCGAATCGACCACAATGTCAGAGGACAGCGGTTCCAGTCCCAGGTGCGCCACTTCAATCTGCCCACCCTTTTTCTTCAACTCCACCGCCTTGATGCTCGAAGAACCCACGTCCAGACCTACAATCGTCTTCGATCCCATTCCAAACATGTGTGCCCGCCTTTTTGTCGCGCCGACGTCTCGTCGGCATTGTTTTGGTAGCGCCGGCGTCCCGCCGGCCTTGTTTAACTACTGTGACCCGGCAGCAGCCTTCGTCGCCGCCTTCGCCTTATGCTTCGTTCCCGCTTCCATCTGGCTCGACTTCTCTTCCATCCACTGGTCCAGCCTCGACTTCTTGAAGCGCCAGCGGTTGCCCAGCTTGAAGGCGGGAATCCTTTGCTCGCCTACGTACTTGTAGAGCGTGTCCGGACTCACTCCCAGATATTGCGAAGCCTGACGAATGTTCATCACTTCTCGTGAGTCGGCCATATTTCCTGAACCAGTTTCTTTGCCTCTCCGCCACAACCCGCTCACGCCGGTATCTCCGGCCGCAAGCTTTCCCGCCCCAAACGCTCGGGGACTCTCGGTGTCCAGAGCATATATCAGCCCTGAAAAGCCTCGGCGCGAAGCGAATCTTCGTGTTTTATGGGGTTTTGTGCCCGTTTTCTGGAATTCGACGGAAGGCCGGTTGGTGGGTAAATCTATATGTTGTGGTATCGATCTGCTTATACGCAATTAGAAGTATTATTGGGGCGGAGCATCCTGAGTCACTCGCCAACCGGTAACTGAAGTACTAGAGACGGTACGGAAGTACTACGTCGCCCGCTCAAGTTGCTGTCTTAGCTGGATTTAACTTTTGCGCGGACCCATGCCTTCGGGTTACCACATCATCCCGAAGACCTCGCGACTGCGGCTGCGAGCTAGCCTCGTCTTCGCTGAGCGCGGGAATGAAATTTGAAATCACTTGCTGCACGACCGACTTCAGATCGGCTGTGACCTCACTGCACGTCGGAAACCTTGCCGTTCAGAAACGTCACTTTGACATCTTTGTACACATAGATCTGCTTCACGCCCACATTGAAAATCTTGTCCGGCCTGCCGAGAGCGCCCTGCACCTGATCGGTCGTCATTCCCAGTTGAACGGTTTGCGGCTCGGCCTGCTGCTGTTCCTGCCCTCCTTGGCTCTGCCCTCCCTGTCCTCCCTGCTGTCCTTGCTGCTCTCCGCCCTGCCCCTCATCGCTGCTGATCGCGAAGACCTGCCCAATCGTGTCTTCCACCGCCGCCGCGCTGGCTTTCTCCAGATACCCCTTGGCGAACTGGAACACCACTTCACCCTTCATCGACGTCGGCGGATTCACTCCGTTGCAGGAGTCACAGGCAACTACAGTGAACGATACCTTTGCTTTGTCCAGGTTGACGTCAATCTTGGTGGGATACACTTTTTCCCCGGTTTGAAAGTACTTGGAAACATTCTTCACCATCGCCGCGCACATGCCCGCCGAAGGATGAAGGCTGTTGTCCTGAAATTTTGCCGGACATAACGCCAGCGCTTTCCACGGCACGCTCAGGACTCCACCCTTTTGCACCGCCAGCAGCGTGCCCGCTTCCACCACGGTCATTCCGCTGGAATCCGAACCCATCTTCGCCAGCTTGTATTGCGCGCTGAGCTGCTCTTGCAGGGAAACAGGCGTTTGCCCTCTGGCTGCTGGCAGCGGAAGCAGCATCGCGATCGCAACTAGGGAAACCACAACAGTTGAGATTTCGCGCATGATTCCAGATTTCCTCTTCGTAGTCTTCCAACCTGCGCATCCCTACTGCACGTCAAACACTTTCCCATTCAGGAACGTCACCTTCAAATCCTTATACACATAAATCTTCTTCGGCCCAAGGTTCACGATCTTCTCCGGCTTCCCCATCGCCGCCTCCACCTGGTCCGTGGTCATCCCCTTCTCAATGCTCTGCGGTTCCGCCTGCGGTTGCGGCTGCTGATTTCCGCCACCCTGCTGCTGGCCCTGATCTCCACCCTGCTGCCCACCTTGATCTCCACCCTGCTGCTCTTCTTCACTGATCGAGAGCACCTGCCCGATCACATCCTCCACTTCACCGGCACTCGCCTTGACCAAAGATCCCTTGGGAAACTGAAAGATCACCTGCGCCTTGTTATAGGTCGGCGGATCGGTCTTGTTGCACGTGTCACAAGCGACGACGCTCATACTCACGGTATCTTTAGCCGCATTGACGTCGATCTTCATGGGATAGACCTTGTCTCCAACCTGAAACAAGTGTGTCGTCTGCTCTTTCCCAAAACGTCCCATGATGGACTTGCGTCCCATCAACGAAAGGCTGCTGGGACCGTGAATCGAGCCGCCTTCATACTTGGAAGGCAGGACGGCTTGGTCGGCATACGGCACCGCGAGGATCCCGCCTTTTTGAATAGCCAGCAGCGTTCCCTTCTCCACCACCGAGTATCCGCTAGTGTCCGAACCCATCTTCACCAGCTTGTATTGCGCGGCCAATTGCTCCTGGAGCGTGGGCGCCTGCGCCACCGAACCCGCAACCAGCGCAATGAGAACAAGTGCCAATGAGATAACTGCTTTGAATGTCTGCCGCATCACAAAAGTCTCCTCCAGCTTCTTCGGTTCTTTACTCGCGCCGCCTCTACGAGCGCACCCCGCAAGGGTGGCAGGAGTGAGAGCATCCGTTACAAACGAACCCTCGCACTCCTGGTTCCTGATTCGCTTTACTGCCCGCCGCCGGACCCGGCCTCTTGCTTCACCTCAGCCTCGGTCTGATCCGCAGATGCCGCCTGCTCTTTCAGAGTCTTCTCCGCACTCTTGTCCGGCTCCGGAGCGGGAACATCTCCCGCCGTGGTTTTGGTGTCGGGAGCCTTCGGCAGGCCGCCCGTGCCTTGCTTCTTCGCCAGTTCGCCCATGCCATTCTTGAGCGACTCCCGGAAGTGGTTGTACATCTCCTGCAGATCCTCCACGGCAAGCGGACCTTCCTTGCCAATGGCGCAATCTGACTTGTTGCTGGCGACCACTTTCACGCTGACGTTCCGGTCGTCATCCGGTTTGTCCGTGGTTCGCACGACGACGTCACCGTCGGTAAGCCCGCACTCTTCGCCTTCCGCCACCACCAGAGACAGGTCGGCAGAAACCACGAAAGTTTTGAATTTAGGATCCAGCGCCGGCGGCGGCGCATCCTTATTCGCCGCTGCCCCTCCAGAGGACTTGCCCTTGCCGGCCTCAGCCTGTTCCGCCGCCAGCAGAGCTTTCACTTCCTCCGCCAGATCTTTTTTGACGTCAGCACTGAGCTTCGGCGCATCCGCGGGAGCAGGCACCACCAGCAAACTAGCGACCAGCGTGCCCTCGCTAGCATCGGGACGCAGCAACCAACCTTCATTGGCTTCCACCTGCGCCGCGTATGCCGACTGCAGACTGGCCGCCAGCAGGTAATCAGTCAGCCAGAATGCCGCCGATGGATACACCGGATACGGTTGGTAGTAGGCGCCATAATAGCCATACCAAGGCGCTCCGCCCCATCCCCATCCATAAGCCACCGGAGCAGGCCATGGGTTATAAGCCCATCCATAATAGGCCGGTTGGTAATAGTAGGCAGGATAGTATCCGTAATAGGGATATCCTCCGTAGTAGTAGCCCTGGTACACGCCCGTGGTGTAAACGCCGTTGTAAACGTACGTCCGCGAATAATAGGAAGTCCCTCCACGCGTGACGTAAGCGCGCTGCACGTAGCCGGCGTGTCCTTTCCCGTTGCTCACGACACGGGCTCCGTTGTGCGTGCTCACGACTTTGCGGCCGCCGTGCATCCCGTGCTCAATATGCATTCCGTTCTTGTTGACCGAGCGAATTTGCCCATTGGGACGAACGTGCGCCGATCCCCCACCCTTCAGCGATACCGACTTCCCAGGAGGAGTGTGCGCGTTGGCATGGGCCCCTGCGTTGGCATGGCCGGCCGTCGCGTTCCCTTTGCCCCCCGCCGCATTCCCATGAGTTGCTGCGGTGTTCCCCTTGCCCGCCGTCGCGTTCCCGTGACCGGCCGCCGTGTTTCCATGGGTCGCCGTATTGTTACCGTGACCTGCCGCGGTGTTCCCGTGGCTCGCTGTTGTGTTCCCATGGCTCGCAGTCGTGTTCCCGTGGGTCGCCGTATTGCTCCCGCGCCCTGCGGTCGTGTTCCCGTGCGACTGCGCCGTTGCATGCGAAGGCGCGTTAGAGTGCGAGGGCGCTGACGAGTGTTGAGCCGGCGCCGAATGTTGCGCCGGTGCCGAGTGCTGCGCCGGTGCCGAATGTTGCGCTGGCGCAGAGTGTTGTGCTGGAGCAGGTGCGGGCGAGTTCGTTTTCTTTTGCCCCCAGGCAAACACCGGAACAGCCATCAATGCCAACACCACTACGCACGTGCGCACTATCTTTTCACTTTTCAAATTGCGATTCATTGACGCCTCCTGAACACCTAAACTGTTGTGCCGCTTCAGCCCCCAAAAAACCGTCCCGCTTCGCTCAACCGCGAAGAGTGACTCTGGAACTCGATCTGCCATGAACGGACGAGACTTCCGGTTGAGCACGTAACTTAACGAACCTCCAAGGGCGGAGGGAGAGATCTACAGGACAACACGCGATCAACTTGCTAGACGCTGTCGGGTAGCCCGTATCCTTGGGCGGAAAAACGTTACCAGAACTTTGCCAACTGCGCAATGATTTCTCTCACAATTCGCGCTAAAGAATTCTAAAGAGGTTGTCAGGTTTCTCGCGGCCAGGTGCGAAACTCGGCCCGATTCAGCCGCAACCCACTTCCCACCGGCTCCCCTCTGCTGTAATCTATCTTTCTTCCGCCGGAGGACTTACGTGCGCTACCTCGATCGCCTACAACCTCTCGCACTCCTGGTCATGCGCCTCGCCTTGGGCGCCGTCATGTTCGACCACGGATACCACAAGGTTTTCGGGGGACTCCACCACCATGCTCAGTTTGTAGCCAGCCTCGGACTCCCGGCCTGGACCGCCTACCTCTCCTCCTTCACCGAATTCTTCGGCGGCCTGCTCATCCTGTTGGGCCTGTTCACTCGCGTGGCTGCTTTTGCCATCTGTATCGACCTCTGCGTCGCCATCGTCAAAGTCCACCTCCACAACGGTCTGATGGGCAACGGCGGATACGAATTCCCTCTGGCTCTGGCCGCGCTCGCATTCGCTCTCATCTTCCTGGGAGGCGGCCCCATCGCCTTCGATCACATCCGCGCTCCCGGCGGTGGGAAATTTAAGTAATCCCGCATTGGACCACGCCGCGAGAGCTATAAGGCCCCTTACTGCCCGCAACTTATCGCTACCTTCCGGGTTCACGAGCATGGTATGCCGACGCCGCCGCAAGTTGATTACCGCTCCCGCTGAAATTATGATGAGCCGTAACCAACTGCACAGCATCCTAACGATTTCGCGGCCGCATCTTACGGCCTACAGGTACTACTAAGGAGGTTTCTCTTGAAAAAGTTAGCGCTTCTCGCACCCGTTTTTGCCTGCTTGTGCCTGGTCCAGTTCGCCTCGGCGCAGCAGGGCGACATCATGTTCGGCGCCGGCACGCTCTTGTCGTCCGCGGCCAGTTCGAGCCAGCAGATTACTGGGAATATCGCGGAGCGGGGAGGCACTTATCTTAACGTCGCCGGCGACGTCGTCGGCTTCAAGCGCCGCCTCGGCTTTATGGTCGAAACCTCCTGGCGGGCTAGTCAGGCTTCCTACATCCCAGGACAGATCAACTATCGCCCGATTCTGACCGACTTCAACGCGCTGTTTCAGCCCAAGCTGGGCAAGAAGGTTGGCCTTGATCTTTTTGGCGGCATCGGCATCGCCAGCACTCGCTTCTACTATCCCTTCACTACTTCTTGCAGCTACTTTAGCGGCTGCATCAACTACACCAGCAACCATAACTTCATGCAAGACGCGGGCGCCGGGATTCGCTACTACGTCTGGCACCATGTTTTTGTCCGTCCCGAGATTCACTACTACCATATCGACGGTAACAGCAACACGAACACCGTGGGCCCTGGTGGCTTCAGCAGCGACAATGTGTTTCGCGTCGGCGCCTCGATCGGCTACACCATCGGGCCGGACTAAGCCAGTGACCTTGCAGCTTTTGGTATGCTAAGGCGGCCAAATCGGCAGCTTCAATAACTGCATGCCCACTTGGGGCGTGAGTCGCCGGATACCAATCTCGTGGGTCACGGCACAGCCCCGAAAGAACTGAGGAGGACTCCCTATTGGGAAAATTCGCGCTCACCGCCACCGCCTGTATTGTGCTGTTCGCCACTCTCACTCACGCTCAGCAGGTTGACGTTGCTGTGGGCCTCGGCACTATCGTCTCCTCTTCTCCCGCCAGCGGAGGCCTGAACTTCCAGCAACCGGCGGAAAAGGGCGGCAGCTACATCACCGTCAGCGGCGACCTCGTTGGCTTCGGGCACCGGCGCCTTGGCCTTAGCCTCGAAACTTCTTTTAGGAAGCGGCAGGCGAACTACGCAGGCTATGAAACCTATCGCCCCATCCTGACCGATGTCAACGCGTTTTTCCAGCCGCGTCTGAGCAAGAAACTGGGCCTCGACTTGATGGCCGGTGTCGGCGTTGCCAGCAACCGCTTCAATCTCACGTCCTCGTGCAATATCCCCGGATGCATCAACTACACCAGCAGCAATCACTTCATGGAAGACTTCGGCGGCGGTGTCCGCTATTACGTTTGGCGCCACGTCTTCGTCCGTCCCGAGGCGCGCTACTACCACATCCAGAACAACGTCGAGTTCCACTCCAACAGCGTGGTCCGCGTCGGCGCTTCCATCGGCTACACCATCGGTCCTGACTAAATCGTGGAGCCAAACTCACACCCAGAATAAAAAGGCAGCGTCCGCGGACGCTGCCTTTGCGCTTCATGCTGGTCGCGGTCCTACGGTTCCGACATGCAAATCTCAGCTTCGCGGATTGCCTGATTAAGGTGTCCGATCGCTTTCGCGCGATGACCGTGGAAATCATGCTCGGCGGCTTCCAGGTGGTGCTTGGCGCTGCGCAGCGCTTCCAAAGCTTCCCCGATGTGAGGATGCGGTGGCATCGCTGGCGATGCAGCCGGCGCCGGCCCGGCCGCTGCCACCGGAAAGGCCGGAGCCTTTGGCCCGGCCGCAGACACCGGAAAGGCCAGGGTCAATAAGAGCATTGCCGTGATCAACAGAGTCAAGAACCCAATCTTCTTCATGCGTTCCTCCTCGTCCGAATTCTGGCGCGGACGTCGCCGGCAGAATCAACCTTGCCGCGACCCCGGCTGTAACACGGGAACCTCCGCGGCACCCGCACAGTATAGCCGCCGCTTGCGCAAATTCTCCGGCGCACGCGTTGACTCCTGTGGTGCTTGCCCGAAACCTGATTTTCAGATGATCTCTGCGCAGAAAACTACGGTTTGCCACGCTTGCTCCGGCTCCGCCACCACAAGACGGCCACGGCCAGCACAAACGCCGCAACCAGAGCCTGGTCAAAGCGCTTCATGAAATGCATCAGCAGCTTCCACTGGCTGCCAAAACTGTATCCCACAACCGAGATCACCGTGACCCAGAGCGCGGCTCCCAGCGCATTGAAGACCGCAAATCTCTTCCACGGCATGCGCAGGACTCCCGCCATCGGCCCCGCGATCACCCGCATTCCAAACACGAATCGCGCGAACAGGATCGTGATCGAGCCGTGCCGCTCAAACAACCTCTCGCCTCGCGCCAGCGCCGCATCACTCACGTGGAAGATCCGCCGGTGACGTTCCAGCAGCCGACGCCCCCCGCGATGACCGACGAAGTAGCCGAGGTTATCACCCAAGGTGGCTGCCACCGTGCCAAACAGAATGATCAATCCAACTTGAAGGTCGTGCTCGGTGTACGCGAGAAAGCTGGCCAGCAACAGAACGCTTTCACCCGGCACCGGCACGCCGGCATTCTCCAGTAAGAGAGTCGCCGCGACGGCCCAGTATCCGTAGTGCACAAGCGCGCTGCGTAGAAAATCGAGAATGTTATGGGTCATGATTTGATACGAGCGGTCCGCTCAGGCGGGAAGCTTCTCACGCGTCAGGAATTCAATCAACTCCCGGTTGAACTCTTCTGGACATTCTTCGTACGGAAGATGCCCAATACCCGGGAAAATGATCGTCCTGGAATTCGGAAAGTACTTCGCCAGCGCCGCTGCCGACGAAGCATATACCGCGGTATCCTTGCTGCCCCACATCAGAAGTGTAGGGACGCCACCCAACTTCGGCACAGTCGCCTCCAGTTCACGCAGGTCTTGAGTCCACGTGCGCACAATACTCAGAGCGTGCTCGAACAATCCCGGAATCGCCAGCGGCGCCATGTAGCCTTCCAAAGTTCCAGCTGGAATACGGCTGCGGTCGCCATACATGCGTGCATGCCAATAGGGATAAGTAAAACGCATGTGCGCGCTCGTCAGCCGGAACAAGGCAGAACCAAACCGGCTGCCGAAAAGGGGCGCCAGCCGCCGTCCATGCGCTGAAAAAGGATTCACCGGCGCCACCAGCACCAGCCGCCGCAGGTGCAGACCCGCACTCCCGTCCACGCACTCCGCGGCCGCCATCATCGCCACCGCGCCTCCGTGAGAAGTCCCCAACAAATCAAACGAAGAAATTCCCAGCCCGGTCCCCAGGCCGGAAATGAATCGCAGAAGCCGCTGCGCCGTTCCCCGCATGGAATGATCGAGCCCAGCCGGGCGGTCCGAGAACCCCGCGCCCAGCATGTCCGGCGCATAAACCGTAGCGTAAGGCGCCAGAGCCGGCATCGTGTAACGCCAGGAAAACGAATATCCCAGCAGCCCATGCACCAAAATCAGCGCCCGCCCCGAACCCGCACGCAAATACCGCATGCGCGCCCCATCCAGATCCATCCAGCATTCTTCAACACCAGCACCCAGCGCCGGAGCAAGCCCGGTAGAAACCTCCTGGTTGGATTCCGCCACGGCCAAATCTTCTAGCTCCGATTCTTCACAACTACGGACAACTCTTTTCCCTTCACCAGATTCTATTTAGATGAACAACGCCTCTGTTCACTTCACTTGGGGAGCCTCGGCTCCCCGTTTTTACGTCAGTGGCCAGTGATCAGTGATCAGTGGCCAGCAAAGAATCGTATATTCCTGCTGCGATCTCACTGACCACTAGACACTAATCACTGGCCACTGCTTTTCCTCTTCTTCCTCAACAACCTCTTCAGCACCCGTATCCCCTTATCCACATGCTTCTCCTCCAGCAAGAACGGAGGCAGAAACCGCACCACAGTATCCTGCGTGCTATTAAACAGAACGCCCTCCGCCAAAGCCGCATCTACAATCGGACGCGCCGGAATCTCCAGATTGATCCCCTGAATAAATCCCCGCCCGCGTACTTCCTTCGCCGCAGCGCTCTTCTCGACAATGATCTTCAACTCCTGCTGCAAGTAGGCCCCAACCTTATTCACGTTGTCCAAAAGCTTTTCGTCTTCCACAATAGCCAAAAACTCCAAAGCAACCCGGCAAGCCAGCGGACCACCGCCAAAAGTAGTCCCATGCTGCCCCGGAGAAATCGCGGAAGCAAATTCCTCCTTCGCCAGAAAAGCCCCCAGCGGCAGCCCCGCCGCAATCGGCTTGGCAATCGCCACCATATCCGGAGTCACTCCAAAACTCTGGAACGCAAACATTGACCCCGTCCGCCCCAGCCCGCACTGAATCTCATCAAAAATCAGCGCCGCTTTATGCCGGTCCGCCGCCGCCCGGCACTCTTGCAAAAACTCCACCGAACACTCATGGATTCCGCCTTCGCCGAAAATCGGCTCCAGCACAATCGCGCAAGTGTTGTCGTCCACCGCCGCCCGCAGGCCGGCCACGTCATTCTGCACAACAAACGTCACATCCTCCAGCATCGGCTCAAATCCCTTGCGATGCTTCTCCTGCCCAGTCAGCGACAGCGCCCCAAACGTCCGCCCGTGATACGACCCTTGCAGCGCCACCAGCCGCGACTTCCCCTCCCCGCCCCCGCGATGTCCCGCCAGTCGCGCCAGCTTAATCGATCCCTCAATAGCCTCAGTCCCGCTGTTAGAAAAAAACGCCCGCGCATTTCCCAAAGACCCACCCAACAGCGTGCACAACTTCTCCGCCAGCGCCCCCTGATACTCGTGGTAATAAAGATTGGAGACGTGAATCAGCTTCCCCGCCTGCTCCCGAATCGTCTTCACAATCCGCGGATGCGCATGCCCCAGCGCATTCACTCCCAGCCCCGAAACAAAGTCGAGATAACGCCGGTCCTCCAGGTCGTAAAGAAACACGCCCTTCCCCCGCGTCAACACGATGGGATACCGATTATAAGTCCCCAACAAATACCGCCGCTCCAACTCCGCGATCTGCTCGAATGTTTTCATAGGAAGATTCGATTCTATAGGAAGAGACCCCGCTCAAGAATGCGGCAAGGAAGAGCGTTAGTGGAAGGGTCCGTAGGACGCCTGACAATAACCCGGCGTTTCAACGCCGGGTAAGCTGCAAACTGGTTTAACCCGTCCCGGGACGGCTGAAATACCACCGCCACGGACGTTCGCACGACGCGGGCGATCAGATTTCCGTCCCCTACGGCACCTGCGGCGAAAGCTCGAAAACCACCCCTGCATTCTGGTAAGGCCCGCCAAACAAAGCTCCTCCATAGAGGTTGCCGCTCGCGTCCGAGATCACTCCGCCCGGGACGCCGCCGTCCCCTTTAGAAAGGAAGTTGTGCAGAATCGTCTCTTTCCAGTGAGCACCCTGGGGCGTTAGCTCGAAGGCCGTGCCGCATCCATTCGCGTAACCGACGGTACACTCGTTGCTGGTTCCACCTGCCGCCGTCGTGCCGTAGAGATTCCCGGACGAATCGATGAGCAAGGCCGCATTGGGATATGCCCCGTCGACGTTGAGGCCGGCGAAAGCATGAAGAACACGCGTTTGCCATGTACCAGTGAGGCGCGAGGTTTCAAACACGACGCCGAAGCCGTTCGCCCCTCCGTCACTCGTCGTGCCGTAGAGATTGCCCGCCGCATCCATGACCAACGGGGCATCGGGATTCAGGCCGTCCGTGCCTTTGAAGTTGTGCAGCACCACCTCGCGCCAGCCGCTTGAAGTCTTGTGCAGCTTGAAAACCACTCCGTCGTTATTCGTTCCTCCGTTGAATGTGGTGCCATACATGTCCCCGCTGAAATCCATCATCAGGCCCGGAACAATTCCGGCTGCGCCTGCGCCTCCTGCTCCGTCGGGACCGGAAAAATCATGCAGATCGGTCATCAACCAACCGCCGCCCGAGACCGGCGACAATTCCATGATGAAACCAAGGTTATTGCTTCCTCCCCCCGCAGTCTGGCCATACAGATTGCCTGCGGAATCGATGATCAGCGGGCTGACTAGTTGGCCGGAGAAAATCGTGGTTTCGGTCCACGACCCCGAACCGCTGGGCGAAAGTTGAAATACCTCGCCAAAGAAGGTCGTTCCATAAAGGCTGCCGGCCTGGTCCATCACAAACGAGCCCAGCGCGTAGGAACAGCACGTCGATAGAACGCTGTACGTCCAGCCCCCTGAACCGTCGGGAGTTAACTTGAATATGTTTCCGCTGGTGCCGCCGCCGTACAAGTTGCCGGCATTGTCCATGAACAAACCACCGGTAGGCCCGGAACCGTCGCCATTGTTGGGATTGAGCGAGTGCAGGACGGTAAGCTTATCAACCGCGTGAAGTGGAACGCTAAGCGCGAAAGCAACGGCCAGAATGACCAAAGAGATTCTCGAAATCTTCATTTTGCAAGCTCCTTGCGTGGTTTCGTTGGGAGAGGTTCGACCAATTGGGGTCTCGGGACTGTATGCGAATCTCGCGGAGAAAGGCTGCCGCAGGGCATCCTACACCCCGGCGTTCGGCTAGAGAAAGCGTGAAGGATTTTGCATATCGCGACGCCCGACCAAACTCACCAGGGACCCTGGGGGTGGGGGAACCTCGGGACAGACGGACGTTCCCCGGTTTTCCCCGGACGCCGATAGCCGAAGCCCGAAAAACCTGGTGGGCTGGCGGTGGTTTATCAGGACGTTGTACCCGTCAACGTTTCGAAGATTCGGGCAGCAGCCTTGGCAAGGAGCGGTGCAAAAGCTGGCGCGATAAGTCCGCGCCCTGGAAATCGTTACGGTCGATTTCCACTTTCGCACCGCTCCTGCTACTACGGTCTTGATGGTCACTCAAAAAGCGAACAACGTGTTGAAAGATCACAGCCGGCGCACACGCTGCCCGCCTGAGGCTGCCCCACTCGTCGCGATTTTTTCGACGCGTGAGCACCACGGACCTCGAACCGCTCTGCAACCGCCGCGCCTCGCGTCCACGCATAACGCACGGATTTTCGAATCCGCCTAGGGGAACTGGCTCCGAAAGACGGCCTGAATATGCTCCAGGCGCGCGCGCAATTCTTTCTCTTCGTCCGCCAGTTCCAGTTCGGATGCGACGCCCATCGCGGAGCAGAAGAAATCCTTGGCGTCGCTGTAAGGGCCGGCCGGGGAATACGCATCGTACATCTCCGAGTAAGCCTGCTCGCCCGCCGCGGCGAGTTTGCGCATATGCGCGATTCGGGTGGTCTCACGCCAAGCCACATAGTGCTCGCGTCCGCAAAACCCAAACGACCCTTCGGCGATGGTCAAAGCGATCCCATTATTCGATTCTGCCCCACACACCACGCACGCCGCCTGCACTTCTGTTTCTGGCGCGACGGACCCAAACCAGGGTACGCGTCGATATCCTTGGTCATACATCGAAGTGTAGATCGGGCCCTGCGGCGTCGACGATCGCGTGTGCCAGTTCTTGCAATAGGTCCAGTGTGGAACCGGAATTTCGGTGTGACGGATCGTGCAAAAGCCCGCCGCCTCCGACAGTTCACCCCACCGGCCGTCGTTGGCACGATTGAAACCGCAAGTCGCACAATTATCCGGACCACCGTTCGGCATAAAGCAGGCTCCAACTTCGCTGCTAGCAGCCAGTATGCACCATTTCTTGCGCTCTTTGACTCATTCAATACAGCCCCTTCTCCCCCGGAGGCCGTTCTTCCATCTCCGGTTCACCCACAGCCACTGCTCCGGATACTTCCGGGCGACTTCCTCTCGCCTCTCCTATCCTCGACATCGATAATTTCGATTGGACTAGCCGTCCTAGCGCCCCTAGAGTTGCTGTTAGGAACGGAGCATCCGCAAACCTGGGAACTAACGTGGGCATGTGCTTTGCCCCCAAAGCGCTGGGGAAATATCATCTGTCATACTAAGACATCGGAACCGTGGCATGACGAACTAGATGCTCCGGCAGGCCGTGTCCAACAGTTCTGCTAAAAACCGAGAGGTCAGAATAAGATAAGAATGGAACCAGAGAGCCTGCAATTGGAAGAAAACCACGCAGCAGGGCAAGACTCGCACCTGATCGCCCAAGCTACGCCCGCCCAGGAAACGCCCGCCCAAGCCACGCCCGCCGCCCAAAAAACGATCGGCGGCGGCCGCAAGATCACCCACGTCCTCACTCTCGAGGAAATTGCTAACCTTGCCGCCGAGGAAGGCCAACCCGCCGAGACCCTGATGAACGTCGTCGCCCTCATCGCCAAGCGCTTTGAGACTGACGTCTGTTCCGCCTACCTGCTCGAACCCGACCGCGCGCATCTGGTCCTGGCCGCAACCCTGGGCCTTCGGCGCGAGTGCATCGGCAAACTGCGCATGGCCATCCACGAAGGTCTCGCCGGATTGGTGGCCGAGCAGATGAGTCCGGTTTCCGTGGAGCAGGCGCACAACCACCCCCGCTTCAAGTATTTCCATGAAGCCGGCGAGGATGCCTATCAGTCCTTCCTCGGAGTTCCCCTCATCGACCGCGGCGTCCTGCAAGGCGTTCTGGTTGTTCAAACCGTGGAGCCTCGGGTCTTCCGCGAAGAAGAGATTCAAATGCTGGGTGAAGCCGCCGCTCAGGTTGCTCCGGTGGTCAGCGAAGCGCGTACCCTCGATCGCTTTATAGCTCCCGCGCAAGAAAGGCTTTGGGCCCTGGCCCGCAACCTCTGGTGGAGTTGGGATCACGATGCCGTAAGTCTCTTCCGCGACCTTGATCCTCTGCGCTGGCGTCAGCTCAACCAGAATCCGGTTTCATTGTTGGCGGAGTTTCCCCTGTCGAAATTAGAAACCCGCGCTGCCGAACTCGTCCTGCACAGCCGCATTAACTACGCCTACCGCCGCTTGCAGGAATATTTACAGGCCGACCGCACCTGGGGAGCGCGCCACGCCGGCGTCTTGAGGCCCTCACCAGTCGCCTACTTCTCCGCCGAATTCGGCATCCACGAATCCCTCCCCGTTTATTCCGGCGGCCTCGGCGTTCTCTCGGGCGATCACATCAAGAGCGCCTCCGATCTCGCCATTCCGCTCGTCGGCATCGGCCTGTTTTACGGCCAGGGATATTTTCGCCAGCGCCTCGATCGCAGCGGCTGGCAGCAGGAAGAATACTTGCCGACCGACGTCAATCAATTGCCTTTACAAATCGCCATCGGCAAGAACGGCCGGCCCGTCGTCATTCAAATCGATACGCGCGGCGGCTCCATTCATGCCAAAGTCTGGCGCGTCAAAGTCGGCCGTTGCGACCTTTTCCTGCTCGATTCCGATGTCGAAGCCAATACTCCCGACGATCGCGAACTCACTTCCCGACTCTATGGCGGAGACGCGCGCACCCGCATCCGTCAGGAATTGTTGCTCGGCGTCGGCGGTTTCCGCGCCCTGAAAGCCATGGGCATCACTCCCGGCGTTCTTCACCTGAACGAAGGCCACAGCGGCTTTGCCGTGCTGGAAGCGATTCGCACCCGCATGCAGGACGAAGGCATCGGCTTCGATGTCGCCGTGCCCCGCGTCTCGCGCGAAGTTGTCTTCACCACCCACACCCCTGTCCCTGCCGGACATGACCGCTTCAGTGCCGATCTGATCGAAGAGTATCTTGGACCCCTGCGCGACCAACTCGGCATTTCTCCGGAAACCCTGATGGGCCTGGGCCGCGAGAAAACCGGCAACCAGCAGGAGACGTTTTGCATGACCGTGCTCGGCCTCCGGCTCTCACGCCGCGCCAACGCCGTTTCCGCCCTGCACGGCGAAGTCTCCCGCGCCATGTGGACCGGCCTCTGTCCAGGCAAGCCGGAAGACGAAGTTCCCATCGGCCATATCACCAACGGGGTTCACGTTCCATCGTGGCTGGCGCCGCAGATGTTCCGCCTGTACGACCGCCACCTCGGCACCAACTGGCACCAGCACTCGAGCGAAGCCAAAATCTGGGAAGGAATTGAGGACGTCGATGACGGCGAACTCTGGGAGACTCACCTCAGCCTGAAATCGCAGCTTCTCGAATTCGTACGCCGCCGCGCCGTCGAGCAGGCCGAGCGCCGCTACGAATCCCGCGAAAATCTGGTGCGGCTCGGCAAGGTCCTCAGTCCAGACGCGCTCACCATCGGATTCGCCCGCCGCTTCGCCACCTACAAGCGCGCCAACCTTATCCTCAGCGATCTCGAGAGCCTGGCCTCCATGGTCAACGATCCCAAACGTCCAGTGCAGTTCGTCTTTGCCGGCAAGGCCCATCCCAACGACGAACCGGGCAAGCGAGTCTTGCAGCAGATTGCTGAACTCATGCGCAACGGCCTCTTCTCCGACAAGTTTGTCTTCGTCGAAGACTACGACATCAACGTCGGACGCTACTTTGTGCAAGGCGTCGATGTCTGGCTGAACAACCCGCGCCGCCCCCTGGAGGCGTCCGGTACGAGCGGCCAAAAAGTTGTCTTGAATGGCGGACTGAACCTTTCCGTTCTCGACGGCTGGTGGGCCGAAGCCTACGACGGCATGAACGGATTTTCCATCGGCACCGGCAGAACTCACTCCAACATGAGCGTCCACGACAAGCGCGACCAGGAAGATTTGCTGCGCACCCTTCGCGAAGAAGTGATTCCACTTTACTACCAGCGCGATCGTGACGGCCTGCCGCGTGGCTGGATCAAGCGCATGAAGCGCACCATCCGCACCCTGGGCTGGCGCTTCAACGCCGACCGCATGGTGATGGATTACACCCTGCAATGCTACGTACCCGCGGCCGGCGGCACATCCAGCGACTTGAGATCCTCGTGGTAGACCCGAGCGCTGGGTTTCGGGAAGGCACGAGAAGAGTTCGGGAAGGCGCGAGCACAGATCGGGAAGGGCACGACTTTAGTCGTGCCGTTAAAGCGGTTCAAAAATCATCCGCGCTTCAGCGCCTGAGGTGAGATCTTTGCGTGCGCCTGACCCAAGATTCAAACCCTCGCGGGAGAAACAACGCCCATGCACAACGCGATCGTAATTCTGCAAGGCAACCCCGCGCGCGCGGAAAATCTCGCTTCAAGCTCGAAGTCAGTCTCGCAAGCCGTGTTCATTGTGCAGTCGCTCTCCGAACTTCAGGCACTGGTCGCACAGTTTCCTGTCTCCGTCGGAGTCGTAGACCTCGGCCTGGTAACCGTTCAGGATGTCGTCGGACTGCGCCAACAACTCGGCATGGAAATCGTCTGCACCCACCACACCCCCGACGACGTGATGTGGACCGCCGCCCTCAACGCCGGCGCAATCGATTGCTGTTTCGACGACGACGTCCCCGCCATCTGCCGCGCTATCCAGCAAACCGCGGCAGCCGGCAATCGTGCCGCATCGTAAACACCAACTATTGACAACGCGAGCCGACGGGATGCCGATCTAGTCAGATCAGCGCCGCGTCGGCCGCGAACTTAATTTATCGATCCAGTCTCGATTGCGAAAACTGGAGTACTGTCCTTCCTGTCGGACGGCCCCTGCACAGGCTGAGGTCGGGACAACTTCTCAATTCACGTTGAGGTTTACCGGCGCGGACGGAATTCCGTTCGCGACCACGACTAGATAGCTCCAGCCCCTCTCCATGTTGAGCGGAGGATCAAACAGCGTCGACACGTTGACTCCGGCAGTGGCCACACCCATGGAGCTGTGGCTGTGCGTAAACATATAGAAAACGTGTCCAGTTGTGTAGTTGGTGATCCGGACCAAGGGATAGTTCGTCGCAGACTGGGCGTCATCTCCGTACATTGCACCCTGCGACAAGCCATTGAGCTGTGTGCCCGTGATCTGATACCAGGAAGCGCCGAGAGTGATGTTTCCGGGATAGCTATTGATCGTGGGCTGCCAGACAAAGTTGTAGGTGCCGCTGGGCGTGTAAACTTCTACGTCCTGCGAATAGTCAGTGAAGAGGATCTGACCGGTAGGCAGCACGAGCATGCGTCCGACGAACGACGGATCGACGCTGGCTCGGGGTGGGTCCGCAACATGAGTGAGTGTCGTGCCGTCGAATTCGTAGAACTTGCTGCCCGCGCTATAGCACGGGTTATTGGGGCCGGCTTGCACTAGCACTTTACCGTTCGGAAGTAGGGCAGCCGGACCATCTGGGACTCCCAATCCAGGCGGGAAGATCGGACCTGCTCTCCAACCGGTCGAAAAGGGGTTACTGTTGTAGATGGCGGTGTTGCCGGTTGCTCCGGTCACGAACACAGTGCCGTCGGGTCGCAGCACGGCGGGACCGATCTCGTTGCACGCCACCAGCGCTACACCTGTACTGCCCGCGGACGACCAACTTCCGGTGTTCGGGTCATAGAGTTCGGACTGTGTACCGTTCCATACATCTACGGTCAGCACCTTCCCATTGTTGGGATAATTGGGACCAGAGGGGTCGCCGGGCAGCAAGGTCCAGCCTTCCTCGGAGTTTTGGTCGGCTTTGTTCGTGCCGGTGATGCTCCAGGTCAAATTGGACGCGGTGAGCAGAGCTTGCTGGAACTGGTTAGGGGTACAAATAGAACCAGTGAAGCCGCAGTTCCCGAGCATGAAGGTCCCATTGCCCAGTACTACGCTCTGCGCATCTCCGATGTGACTCCAACCTGGAGGAGGAGAGATACTGGTCCAGGAGTTGGTCGAAGGATCGTAGATCGCTCCCATCGAGGTCTCTCCGCCGCCGAAAGCAGTTCCGTTGTATTCTCCCCCCTCTACGACTACACGTCCGTCGGCTAGAACGGCCGAAGCAAAGAAGAGAGGTGTGTATCCAAAAGGCATGCTGGCGAGTTGCGACCAGGTGCCGTTGATGTAACTTCCCGTGTTGTCGGGCTTGAGCCGCCACCAGTTGCCGGTGCTGCCGGCGACGGAACCGTCGGACTGATGCACCATGACCGTGCCGTCCGTAAGCAGCAGAGCAGTGCTGGCGTGAAAACTAGGTTGATGAGTTAGTGGAGTCCAGGTCTGTGCGCCAGCCGGCGTTGCCAACATTAGCAGCGCGGCAAGCCCGATTACGAGCGCTCGGGGGATCTTCATATCTCACCTCTCCTCATCTGTGGTTGAAAGTTGCGTTTGGAAATCGAGTTGAATGTTGGGGCGATGCGAGGGTTACACATCGTAGGAAGAGCAACTATTAGTCCGGCAATCATGATGCGGCCGTTGCCAGGGGCGACCAGAAGATATGAGAGGGACGAGTGGTGCCTGAATCGTTATAGAAGCCCGGTGACTGGGATACCAATTAAAGCTCACCAAGCTGAGGGCGCGTAGCTGCATTCAATTTGGCATATCCTCGGGGCAACCTAATATGTTTTCCTGGAAGTGATCCGGCATGCTGCACAGGCAAGCGGCTGAAAGTGTGGCTGTGACGTGTACTTAGAAATGAAAACTCGGTGTGAGCAGTGCACTGTGGGTCTCTCTCCCGGGTGGCCCATCCTTTCGCGGACTCCGCGAAAGAGCCTGCCCTGAGCGGAGTCGAAGGGGTGGGTACTGTCGGCCTAGAGCAACCATCGTCTCAAGAATTTCCACAAGCCCATTGTGCCATCTAACCTTGTCCACCTCCCATCATTTTGCGTAGGGCTTGTGGTAGCCGGACGGCGATCGAAAAGTGGACGTACGTGGCACTGTTTAGCCGCGATGCGGCGTCAGAATCCAGCCCGCGGCGTAACCCGTGGGTAGTAAGCGGAATGAGGACAAGCCCGAAGGGGCGAAAGAAAGCCGCCCTCAATACAGCCCCTTCTCCCCCGGCGGCCGCGTCTTCCATCTCCGGTGTACCCACAGCCACTGCTCCGGATACTTCCGCACATAGTCTTCAATGATCGCAGTAAATTTCTGCGTGTTGGCCTTGATGTCCGCCTCCAGGTCGCCCGTGCGCACCAACTCCACCGCCGGATCAAACCGCAGCCGGTATTTCCCCAGCGTAGCGTCCCAAATGGTGAACGTCGGCACCACAGCTGCATCGGTGCGCAGCGCGATCCGCGCCAGCCCGCTGGCCGTACACGCCGGGATGCCGAAAAAATCCACAAAAATCCCCTGCGGCGGAGTCATGTTCGTATCCATCAACATGCCCACCACTTCCCCCGCCTTCATCGCCGATAGCAGCCCGCGCACAAAGTCATCTTTGTCGACAGCTTTGTTGCCATGCATCGTGCGATAGTGCTCGATCAGCCGTCCCAGATAAACGTTGTCCATGCCGCGCATGATCACATGCATCCAGTGCCCGTGCATCGACAAGACAAAAGAAGAAAGCTCCCATCCGCCAAAATGCCCCGCAAACAAAAGCACGCCCTTGCCGCGAGCGTGAGCCCGCTCGTAATTTTCGAACCCGTCATACACCACGACTTCGTCGACGTTCTCTAGAGTGTACTTGGGAAAGTGGCAGACCTCAGCCAGTTGACGCCCCAGCGACGCGAACTCCCCGCGCAGAATCCGCGCCCGCTCCGCCTCACTTTTTTCCGGAAACACCATGGCAAGATTGCGCATGCCAACTTGCCGCAATCGCACGTGCAGAAGATACACAACCCAGGCGAGCCCAATGCCGATAGCCCGAGCCACAGGCCGCGGCAAAATACCGAGGATTTTGATGAACGGCCAGGCTGCCGCGTACTCAAGTCGCTGCCGCATTAGGAAGCGGAACGGTATCACCGTCAAAAATTATTTGCAAACAAAGAAGAGATTAAAATTTGTCATCCTGAACAAGCGTTCGTTGCGCAGTGAAGGATCTCTATTCGAGAAGTTCAGAATCGTACTTGCTGAACACTTCTCGCATCGCCGCCGGAGACCGTTCAGGCATAGCATGAATCGCCTTGATCAAACTATAGATGTTCGAAGTCATCACCAGCAGATACCGGCACACTCCGGGCCCAGGATTCCAATACGTATGCGGCGTCCCACGCGCCACGAACACAGCCGCACCGGAGCGCGCTTCGACTACGTCCGTCCCGGACCGGACGCACAGGTTCCCCTCCAACACGTACCAGATTTCGTCGTCGCTGTGATGAAGATGCAGCGGAGCAATCCAGCGCGGCGGCCCCGGCGGACCACCCGCATCCTTCCACTCGGCAACGACAAAAGAATCGCCGATGGAACCGAGAACATTCCCCGCGAGTGGAGGCGCGACACTTGGCGCACTCATCGTGCTACTTCGCCGCTTCCTGCGCCCACTTCGCCAGCGAAGTCAAGAACGCATTCGCCCCCGCCGGCGGATCTACTTCTCCCCTAAGCGACGCCGGAAACGAGACCATGCGCCCGTAAAATTCCCGCGTGCTGTCCTTATCCTGCTTCACGACGGCTCCATTCAGACTCACGCCGGCAAACAGTCCTCGCGCCCGAGAATAGGTCAGCACCTCGGCACGCATCTTCCAATCCGTATTCCCTTCGGCATGACGCCCCACCGGTCCCGCCGCCACCGAAGCGTCCGCTCCCAGCGCGAACTCGCTCGAGAGCAGATGCTTCATGCCATCTTTATTCATAATCAGCATCACCAGATCAACCGCCTGCCCGCCGATCTGAAACCCGACGCTGCCACCCGTGACCACAAAAAATGCGGGCGCACTCCATCCCTTCGCAGTGCGGCAACTGGCCAGCCCGCGGCCATACTTCGCGCCCACGATAAAGCCGCCCTTCAGCATCGACGGCACTACCGCCACGCACTCCGCCGAGCCCAAAACTTCCTGCGGGATGCCTTTATCCGGCGCCCCCTGAATCTCATCCAACACTTGCGCCGCGGCCTGCACGCGATCCGCAGCCTTGGTTTCCTTTTCATCATCTTTTGCAAAGGATAAAGAAGAGAGAGTCAAAATCAGGGTCAACAGCAATAACTTTTTCATAGTTCCTCACACAAACATTCTCTGGGATTCTGGTACTTGGATTGTAAACGAAGAGGGAGGTTGTATGAGAAACGCTTAACGGAAGTGGGCAGCGGAAAGATCTGAAGGATTCAAGAAGGCTTGCAGGACCAAAAAATCGGGGCTGAAAGCAGTGACCCTAATCGCCGCTATCAACCCCGTCTCCCAGGTTCTGTGGTAGGTGAGGCGAGTATGCGTCGCACCTGCTTCACCGACAAGATTACCGAGGTCAGTGTCCCGAAGTAACTCTTGGCTTTTGCGCTCACCCGGTACTAGCTACTAGGTACTGTTCCTTACTTCGCCGCCACCAGCGAATGCGTAATAGCATGCACCGACAGCGCAATCCGGTTCTGCACGCCCACCTTGCGCATCAATTTCGCGACGTGCGCCTTCACCGTGCGCTCTTCAATGCCTAGCTGCGCGCCAATCTCTTTGTTGGAGCGTCCCGCCACCAGCATCTCCAGCACTTCTTTTTCGCGGTCGGTAAAGGTCACGCGGCCCGCCGGAAAAATCCGCCCCGGCGCCGATGACACCCGCTCAATAAACATCGAGAGCACCTTGCGAGGCGCCCATACCGATCCCTGACTCACAATGCGAATCGCCTGCGCAAATTCCGCTGGCGAAGCCGCCTCATCCACGTAGCCTTTGGCTCCAGATGCGATCGCCTTCAGAATGGTCTCTTCGTCCACGCCCGACCCAGTCACAATAATGCGCAGATCCGGCCGCGTTGCCTTCAGGCTCGCCATCACATCAAACAGGTTTTGGCCGGAGCGGTTTCCCAGCAGAATCAGGTCCACGTCCTGCAACGTGGAAATTTCGGGCAAGCCGGCGGAGATCAGTTCGAACTCGGGCTCAGTGTCGAACAAGGCGCGAAATCCCACAAACCTCAGCGGGTCGCTCTCCACCACGGCAATTTTGATGATCGGTTTTCTCGCTACTGCTGCTTTCATAGGCATCCCTGTAGGGCGTAGTGTTGTAGCTAGAGGATAGCGGCATTTGCCCTCCCTGCAAAGACAAGTGACCGATGTTAAATTACGGGAGTAACATGAAAAAGAAGGGCCAAAAGCCGCTGCACAGCACAGATTGGCGCGCTAATTCTCGCTGCACCACTCCCGGAGGATTCATAATGAGAAGAAAGTCCATTCGTTTTCTGGCCATAGTCGCCAGCCTCGCACTTGTCGCCTGCTCACTACCCGCGCAGGAAGCGGCTTCCGCGGCTCCAACGCCCGCCTCCACCTACAAGTCAAAATTCCCCGGCGACCCTGCCCGCTCTGATTCCGAAGCTGCCGCCCTCGCCTACATGCGCGTCGCCCTCCGCGCCCAGCGCCAGTTCAACAAGCAATACGGCCACTTCGCTACCTCTCTCGCCGAACTCGTCCACTCCGGCTCATTCACCAAACGCATGGTCAACGCCGACCGCGGCGACTACCTGGTCAGCTTCCAAGGCAAGAAAGACAGCTTCATCCTCACCATGACGCCCAAACAACTCGACCCCCAGCACCGCTCCTTCTACGCCGAGGATGACGGCAAAATCCACGCCGACGAGGAAAAACCTGCCGACGCCAGTTCTCCGGTTGTGAAGTAAACTGCGCTTCGGACTCGACAAAAAGAGTGGCTCAATTGCGCTCGATTCTGTAGATTACGCGAGAGGCCGTCCGCGCGCCCTTTGCCATTTTCCGTGAGTGCGATTTACCTCAATGTTTTTTGGTGCACATTCGCACTGTGGATTCTGCTGGAAATCATCGCTTCGAGAGTCAAGCGTTCTCCCGATCCATCAAGGACGCGCGATCGAGGCTCTCTACTGCTCATCATCGTTCTCTGGTGGACTGGAATTGCCGTCGACTTTTTGTTCTCTTTTTTTCTGCCACAAGCCGCCCTGCCCAATGGGAAGGATCTTGTTTTTCCTGCCGGCATCGTCCTGATGCTTGCCGGGATCGCGCTGCGAGAGTACTCAATCGCGGTGCTACCGATACCCCTCCAGCACCTTGGCCGCGCGCCCCAGTGCAGTCGCCAGAACCGCCAACTGCTGGCGTGCCCGTTCGGCGTCGCCTTTGTCAAGAGCCTCATTCACTCCCGGAATCACTACGGCGGCGTACCCAGTGTATTCGCCCGGGGCGTAGATCGCGTGGCGGTACCAGGGACGGTGCGGCAGCCCTTCGGGCACCAGCAAAGCGCGCTCGGCGTTACGCAACGCCTGGTTCAGTCGTGCGGAGTTTCGCGGCGGATTCTTTTGCTTCAGCAGCATCTTCGTCCCCGCTTCCTGAAAATGCCTGGCGGCAGCCGTCACGGCAGTGAAATCGAGCGCGCGAGGACCGAACTTAACCTCCGCCCTTTTCCTGGCCGCATCGAGGTAAGCGGCAATCTCTTTTCCATATTCTTCGTAGTCATAGGGCAGCACGTCGGCATCGGCCATGCGCAATGCCTCCACACCAAAAACTCTTGCCATCTGCTGCTCGTAGGCGAAGTCCGGATCGCCGAATTTTTTGAACCAGGCGAAATTGTCGAACACCGAGTGATACACGCCGTATGGGCCGGTGGAACCAATGTCCGTCGAAGGCACGCCCAGATGCTGCTGAAACGCGCTGTAATCGGACCCGCTACCCAAGTCTCCGACGGGTACATCACTCCTGGTCGATGCGGCAGGCAAGCGGCGAGTGTCCCCGATGGCTTCCGCGGGCGACTGCGTCGAGGGAGCGCCCGGCTGATCGTCCTTCTGCCACGCTTCGTAGACGGTCCCGCCCTTGGCACTGGGCACGGCCTTCGCCACGTCGCGTATAAACTGCTTCAGGCTGGGCACCGACGAGGCGCCAAACTTCGGCCCGGAGACCGCCACGTCCACGTTGAAGTAGGCGGGAGCATTGGCCAGTTCGGACTCGTGCTGCTCCACCCACTCGGTGGAACCCATCAGGCCTTCTTCCTCGCCATCCCAACTGCCAAAAATCAAGGTGCGTTTTGGTTTCCAACCGGACTTCAGCAACACGCCGACCCCGTGGACGGTTTCAAGCATCGCTGCGGTGCCGCTGTTGGGGTCGACTGCACCATACACCCACGCATCGCGATGATTTCCGGCCACCACCCACTCGTCCGGAAACTCGCTACCTGGCACACGGCCAATCACATCCCAGAGGGTGCGGAACTGATAGTCCTGCTTGAGATGCATCTTGACCCGCACCGGACCCGGCCCAACATGGTAGGTGAAAGGAAGGGCACCCTGCCATTCGCGTGGTGAGTCGGGACCGCCGAGGTGTTGCAGAAGGGGCGATGCGTCGTGATAGGAGAGTGGCGTGACTGGAATCCTCGGCATCTGCGCAGACCGTTCCGGAGAAACGCGTTTGCTTTCCGGCAACGAAGGCAGCGATGCAAATCCTGGCGTTGTAGGATCGCCGGGAAACTCGAACATGTAACCTATCGATCCGCGCTGCACCGCAGTGTCGGGCCGCCAGGGGCCGTCGGGATACTTATCGCCACGACGCCAGCCATCGTCGAACGGATCGGAGTAGATGATCATTCCCGCCGCACCGCGTTCCTGCGCGACGAAGGCCTTTACTCCGCGAAAGTTCTGACCGTAGCGCACCAGCACGATTTTGCCGCGCACGCCGATCTTCAGCTTCTCCAGCTTCTCGAAATCTTCCGGCGTGCCGTAGTTTGCATACACCACCTCCGCTTCGGCATCGCCTGACGGTGACATGCCGCTGAATGGCATCACCACACGTGGGTCGTCGTCATAAGGATCGCCGTCCACGTGCTCGCGAGTGGGCCCATGCATTTCGACTCCGGCGGGCGCAGTGATGTCTACCCTGATTTCCAGGGGATAGTTGATCCAGACCTTGTATTCGACGATCTCGGTGTCGAGTCCGGCGGCACGAAACTTCTGCGCCACGTAGTCGGCAGTGGCTTTGTCTTCGGGCGTGCCGGCCATGTGCGGAGCTTGCGTCAGGGTGCGCAGGTGTTCTTCGGCGAGTTTGGGATCGGGCACGGCAAGGAAACGGGCTTCGGTGGCTGCTTCGGAGGCAGGGTCGCGAAAGCCGAAGATGGGTTGGGGGGAGGAGGACTTCGGCATTTGGCCGATGACTTTGGTCGATAGAGAGGAAAATAGAACGACCGACGAAAAAAGAATTGGTGAGAACAATCTCATGAGGCTCTCGCTGGGAAAGTAAGTAAGGTAGCACAGCGGGTGCTAGGGTATACAGATGAGGCGTGTAGACAGGAAGTTTGAGTCTTTCAAAATTACTCCGGCGAAACGAGGCAGCGGCCTCGGTAACGTGAGCGCAAACCACGACTACTACTTCGCATTGGGCACGAGAACAATTGGTAGGAAGCCCGCGCTTGATCTCGAAAAATCTATCGCACCTGCCCTGTTCCCACAATCTCATACTTCGAAGAAGTCAGCTCCGCGAGCGCGAAAGGACCGCGGCAGTGGAGCTTCTGGGTGCTGATGCCCATCTCGGCGCCGAAGCCGAACTCGGCGCCGTCGGTGAACCGGGTGGAGGCATTCCAATACACGGCAGCCGAATCCACTCCGCGCAGAAACTTCCGGGCGTTCGCTTCGTCTCGCGTGATGATCGAATCGGAGTGCTTGGTGGAGTAGCGATTGATGTGTGCAATCGCCTCATCTACGTTCGCAACCACGCGAACTGCCATGCAGAGTCGCAGGTATTCTTCGTACCAGTCTGGCTCGGCGGCCGGTACGATGTTCAGTCCAGCACCTAAGCTGCGGGACTTGCTGTCCCCACGAACCTCGACCCCGGCCTCGATCAGCTTCTTCACGATGCGGGGGACATATTCCGCGGCGACCCGTTCATGAACCAAGACCTTCTCCGCGGCGTTGCAGACCGACGGCCGCTGGGTCTTGGCGTTGATGACGATCGGGTCGGCCATGTCGAAGTCTGCGGATTCGTCGATAAAGATGTGGCAGTTCCCTGCTCCGGTCTCGATCACAGGCACCGCGGAGTTCTCGGTGACGAATGTGATCAGGCCTGCGCCGCCGCGCGGAATGATCACATCCACTAGTCCGCGGGCCTTGATGAGTTCCTGCACCGACTGGCGCGTGCTCGAATCGAGAAGCTCGATTGCGCCCTTGGGCACGCCCCGCACGGCCGCAAGAATTTCCACCAAACGCTGATTGCTGCGCGCCGCTTCTTTACCGCCGCGCAACACGATGGCGTTTCCAGTTTTCAGCGCGAGCACGGCTGTATCGACGGTGACGTTAGGCCGCGATTCGTAAATAATTCCCACCACACCAAGCGGAACGCGCACTTTGCGGATGCGCAGGCCGTTGGGGCGAGTCCACTCAGCGAGAGTCTCGCCGATAGGATCGGCCAGCGCCGCGACATCGCGCACACCCTGCGCCATGTCCTTGATTCGCACTTCCGTCAGCAATAGCCGGTCACGCATCGCCCCTTCGAGGCCGGAGGTTTCCATGTCCTCCCGGTTTGCCGCAAGAATGGTCTGAGTCTGAGCTTCAATCGCATCGGCAATCGCGCGCAGCAACGCGTTCTTCTCGTCTGTGGAGAGCAGTGCCAGTTTCGCCGCCGCCGCCCGCGCGCCAAGAAGCTTTTCCTGTGTTGTAGCCGAGTTGGTAATAGTCGTCGCCATCAATCCGTTCCTTGACTAGGAGGAAAATATGTTCCGATCTTGCGCTCCATGCCTAACGTGATTCCCTGGGGATGGCGTCCATTCACAATAGCCACGTGTACGCCGCCTTCGCTGGCGAGCTTCGCGGCGCGCAGTTTGGAAATCATCCCGCCGCGCCCTTGGGCGCTTTTTCCATTGCACTGAGCTTCCAGCGCTGGAGTCAGCTTGCGCACCACGCGCACCAGGCGCGGTTTCTTGCGACCGTTCGGCACTAGGAAACCATCGACGTTCGTCAGTAGCAGAAGCCAGTCGGCCTTCACCGCTGTGGCCAGCAGTGAACTCAGTTCGTCGTTGTCGCCAAAAGCGCCTTCCAGTTCGCGCACACTGACACTGTCGTTCTCATTCACGATTGGCACGACTCCGAGCGATAGCAGTTCGGCCAGCGCGTTTTGCAAGTTGCGATAGCGGACGGGCGAAGTGAAGTCGTCGCTCGAAAGCAGAAGCTGCGCCACCACCTTCTTGCCGAAAAACAAGCGCTCGTAGGTGTGCATCAGCTTGCTTTGGCCCACGGCAGCACAGGCTTGCATACCGGGAACGCCACTGGGACGCTGGCGCAGTCCGAGTCCTGACATGCCCGCCGCGATCGCACCGGAGGTGACGATCAGGTATTCGTTCTTGCTGAGATCGAATTGATCTACCATGGCGCGCAGCAGGTTGGCGTCGATCTGGCCGCCGGGAGCGATAAGGCTGGTACCGACTTTTATAACGACTCTCATGCAAACGAAACTTTCATAGCTCAGTTGGAATGGTATCGCACTTGGCGCCGGAGGAGGATTCCGCTCACTGTTCTTAGTTCTTACGTTACCGAAGTCGCTCGAGTTTGGGGTACAGCGGAACCCGGCGGAAAGGACAATATCCCTATCCTGCTATTAAAATGGATTTCTGGCAAGATGAAAAAACTTGCCACATTTGAAGCCTTATGCCTGCTTCCAACGCCACTCGCCGCTTCTCCGATCGCGTTGAAAACTATGTACGTTACCGGCCGGGATATCCGTTGGACGTGCTGCAGGCACTGAAGGCCGAATGCGGACTGGCGCCCAATCACGCGGTTGCGGACATCGCGTCCGGCACGGGCATCTGGACTCGCATGTTGCTGGAGAATGGCAACCCGGTCTTCGGCGTGGAGCCCAATGCCGAGATGCGGCAGGCGGGTGAGCGTCTGCTGGCGGGGTTCCCGAAGTTCTCCAGCGTTGTGGGAACCGCGGAGGCGACCACTCTGGCAGATCAAAGTGCGGACTTCGTCACGGCGGCACAGGCTGCGCACTGGTTCGACCGCGAGCGGGCTAGGCGCGAGTTCGTCCGCATCCTGAAGCCCGGCGGTTGGCTGGTGCTTCTATGGAACGAGCGGCTCACCGATGCGACGGCATTCTTGCGCGATTACGAGCAACTGCTCCTTAAGTACGGCACTGACTACCAGGACGTTCGCCACGAGCGCACGACCGACGCGGTTAATGAGTTCTTCGATCCCGCTCCCTTTCACGAGCGTGTGTTTCCGATGCGTCAGGAGTTCGACTACGCCGGAGTTGAAGGCCGGCTATTGTCGTCCTCGTACGCGCCCGGGCCGGACCATCCGCAACACGCGCCCACGTTGCGAGAACTGCGCCGCATATTCGATGCCCATCAGGCACAGAGCAGCGTTGCGTTTGACTACCAAACGCGCGTGTTTTTTGGGCGGCTGTCCTGAAATTTCAGCTCTGCGGATGCAACCGATGTACTTGGTTGGGGTGCTTGCCCGTCCGGCCTACTGGATCTTTCGGAAAAGAATTTCGCAATGGGATGCACCCTGGTGCATGCACACCGGCTGCGTGATGACGATGTTCTCCTGAAACCGATGGGCCAAACCCCTGCCAATGCCGATGGCGAAGGCGCACATTCGTCGAGGCGACGTGTAGATCAATCGCAGTTCATGGAAATTAAGGCGCGTGGTCTTGAGTTCAGGCGGAGTGGCGCCGGGGCTCTTGACCCTAACTACCTTGTGGATAGTCGCCTCGGTATGTTCAATGATATCCAGGGTTTTCCACTGTGCCAGCAGCAGATGGCCGTTCATCTTCATCAGCTCTGGCACAATAAACTCCCCAAAGCTTTCGAGCAGGGCGGCCACAGGCTTGCCCGTCAAGGAGGAGGCTGCCAGAACCAGGGCCATTGCCTCCACATCCGGGTATTCCTGCACATGGAGATAGACCCGGTCACCGAGGGCGGCCTGCTTGAGCATGGCGGGCCAGGTTCCGCTGCCAAATTCCGCTTCGGCGAAGTCTCGTAATGCTGAGAAGATTGTTCCGTGCATAGGTACGGTTCCCTTCCTCAGCGGGGAGAGCTTCGGTTGGAGAGACTTCTGACGGTCCTACCCATGAGAATCGGCTGGAGTGAGGAAACCTTGAGTTACGCAGGTTACGGCACTTGAAAGAGTCACGCGTCGGCGACCAAACCTGATTAAATAGTTTTCCAGTCGCTTCTTTGACCAACCGGAGAAACTTGTGTCCGACGAAAAATCCTTCCACATGACGTCCGATGAATTCCGCCGACACGGCCACGCCGTAGTCGACTGGATCGCTGATTATCACTCGCGGATCGAATCGTTTCCGGTTCTTTCGCAGGCGAAGCCGGGGCAGATTCGCGCATCGCTGCCGGTGAGTCCTCCGGCACGCGGAGAGCCTTTCGAAGCTTTGCTGAAAGACGTGGAAAAGCTGATTCTTCCCGGAGTGACACACTGGCAGTCGCCGAATTTCTTCGCGTACTTTCCGTGTAACGCCTCCGGACCAGGGATTCTTGGCGATCTTCTCTCTTCCGGTCTCGGCGTGCAGGGCATGCTGTGGTCGACCAGTCCGGCTTGCACGGAACTGGAAACGCACGTGCTCGACTGGCTCGTGCCCATGCTTGGCCTGCCGGAGAAGTTCCTGTCGTCGAGTGCCGGCGGCGGCGTTATTCAGGATACCGCCTCGAGCGCCGCTCTCTGTGCCTTGCTGGCGGCGCGCGAACGCGCCACCAATTACACCAGCAATCAAAAAGGATGTAATGGCCGCATCGTGGCTTACGCATCGTCGCAGACGCATTCGTCACTGGAAAAGGCTGCAATGATCGCAGGCATCGGGGTCTCCAATCTCCGCCTGATCGAAGTCGACGAAAACTTCGCCATGCGGCCGGACGGTCTCGCCAGCCAGATTGAGGCCGACAAGCGTGCCGGGCTGGTTCCCTGCCTCGTGTGCGCTACCGTCGGCACGACATCTTCGAATGCGATGGATCCGATCGCAGAAATTGCGAAGGTCTGCCGCCAGCACAACCTCTGGCTGCACGTCGACGCGGCCATGTCGGGCACGGCGGCGCTGTGCCCGGAGTTTCGCCACCTGCAAAACGGAGTCGAGTTGGCCGACAGTTACAACTTCAATCCGCACAAGTGGATGTTCACCAACTTCGACTGCAACTGTTTCTGGGTCGCGGACCGCAAAGCGCTGATCCAAACGCTGAGCATCCTGCCGGAATACCTCCGGAATCAGGCGACGGAATCGGGCGCGGTGATCGACTATCGAGACTGGCACATCCAGCTCGGCCGGCGCTTCCGTTCCCTGAAGTTATGGTTCGTGATCCGGCACTACGGCGTGGAAGGACTGCAGCATCACATACGCCACCACGTGCAACTGGCGCAAGAGTTCGCCAACTGGGTTCGCGACGACGCTCACTTCGAAATCGCCGCGCCCGCTCCTCTCAACCTCGTGTGCTTCCGCCACAAGGCTGGCGACGCGGCGAATCAGACCATCATGGACTGCCTCAACCGGAGCGGCGACCTCTTCCTGACGCACACCAAGCTGAACGGAAAGCTGACGTTGCGACTGTGCGTAGGACAGACTCACACAAAGGCACGGCACGTTGAGCGGGCATGGAGGAGGATTCGCGAGGAGGCCGAAAAGCTAGCGGCGACCGGGTAACCGCATGCGATATCCCTTCGGTAGGTGATAATCCGGCCCACTGATGAACCTGACTCCCGGCGGAGGTGTTCATCTGATCCCGGGGCTGGGGTCGGGCTACCTGCTAACTGGACGGTCGCCAGACGGGATAAGTGTTATGCGGGGGCAATAGGCGCTGGGGTCTCGGACCTCGGTGCTCTTTGTTTCTCAAATGACGGGGCTGCCTATGCATACATCTACGTGCGGTCATTGTCAGAGGCTTACGTGGTGACGGGGCTAAAGTAAGAAAGGGCCAGACGCACTCACGGTGAAGTTTTCGATCTCTCTGCGAGGAACTCGGATTGACATCTTTTCGCGGACGAGAGCAGTTCGTTGAACTCGGGCGTGCCCCGTAGCTTCGCCCATACGGAATCGTTCTGCAAGCCGGTGTAGGCACAATAGTTCCCAAAGATGGAGCTCTGGATTAGCTTTATGGCCAAATCTTTCTGGCCGCAGAAGAGAAAGTCGGCCGCAACCACATAGTGGACCTCGGGGTCAGGATCAGCGAGAAATCTGGCCGCTGCGTCCCGGGCAAGGGTTGGCGTGTTCGCGGGGGGCGAACCGTCCAGACACGCCAGCATCAGGGCGTTCCCCACTTTTTGTTCAGCTTCCCGCGCTTGCGACAATTTTCCGTCGCGAATGAAATGCCGCGTTATGTTGGTAGATGCCCATACTGATCCGGCGTCGAGCTGCAGAAAATCCATCGCACGCGCGTAGTTTCCCAGTTGCTCGAAGGTGAAGGAGCATGAACGAAACGTAAAGTTCCCTGGATCCAGCGCCAATGCAGCGTCACACTCGCGCGCCGATTCCTCGATTGCTCCGCCATAGCGCAGGACATAGGCCAGGGTGAAGTGGGCTGTTGCATTCTCCGGATGCCGTTCCACGAGCGCCTTCGCATCCCGGTAGGCCTTGATTAACTCACCTCTTTCGACCCGATTGTCAATCAGCCAACTGGCCGCGACTATGAAATTGGGATCGAGGGCCAGCGCTCGTTCAAGCGCGGCAGTCGAACGCTCGCGCATCGCCTCGCCGCCGTTCGAATAGGCCGCATCATAGTGGTAGCGAACCCCGAGGGAGCACCAGGCGGGAGCATAGCTGGGGTCCAGCCCTACAGCCCGTTCCAGCATGGCAATGGCATCTTTGTTGGGGAGAGGATCATGCGGCATCGAGATGCTGCGGAGATAGAGGTCGTAGGCCTCTTCGTTCTTAGGCCGTGTGGCGCCTTCCGCGGAATCCGCCCCCGCACCGAGAGCTGGGACCAGTCCCTGACGAACTTTCGCGGTGATCTGGCCGCGCATGGCGATCATGTCGGGCGCGGCGACAGTCATCGTGTCCCGCCACAGCGTGCGGTTGTTCTCGACATCGATTGCTTCCAAAGTGATTTGAAGCTGAGAGCCTTCCTTCAGAAAATGTCCCGTGATGACATCGGTCACGTGCATGGCGTGACCGGCCTCTTGCAAATCGAGCGTGGGAGAGTCGTACTTGCTGGTGGTCGCAAATGGGCGGATGGACAGTGAGCGAACGTAGCTGAGCGAGGTCGCGATTTCGTCAGCCAGGGCAAGGCGCAGAAAATCCAGATCCCTGTCGGCTCCCAGGTTCTGCAGCGGCAGCACTGCGACGGTTTTCTGGCTGGCCGTGCCGACGACTGGCACGGGCCGCTGCTTGAAGAACCATACGCCGGCGGCCAAGCCCACCACAATCGCAGCCACGGCAATTCCCATCCCGGCTGCCGTGTACGTACGTTTCTTTTCCGAAGATGCGGCGGCGATCGTACTTGCGGCGCTACGTTGACCGGAACTCTGCGCTCCGGCCGCGACGCTGGATTGGCCGGCTGGCACCGAAGCTGACATTGCCATCCGTCCCGAGTCAGTGTCACGCCTCAGGCGTTGCAGATCGCTGCGCATCTCCGAGGCATGCTGATAACGCAGGGTGCTGTCTTTCTCCAGAGCTTTGTTGATGATGTCTTCCAGTTTGGCAGGGACTTCATGATTCAGCCGCACGACGGCGACCGGCGCGCGATTCATGATGGCTTCGCAGATCACCGCCGAGCTCTCGCCGTGGAAGGGCACGTCGCCGGTCGCCATTTCGTAGAGAACGGCCCCGAAGGAGAACAGGTCGGAGCGCGCGTCGAGGTCCCGGCCACGCACCTGTTCGGGGGACATGTAGGCGACGGTGCCCACCATCGTGCCAGGGCTAGTCAACTGAGCCGAGTCCATGGTTTGGGTGGCGCCAACGGTCTTGTTAGGCGAACCGCCAGCCGTTACTTTTGCCAGTCCAAAGTCGAGAATTTTGGCATGGCCGCGCTTGGTGACGAAGATGTTCGCCGGCTTGATGTCGCGGTGAACAATGCCTTCGGCGTGGGCAGCGTCGAGGGCGTCGGCGATCTCGATGGCGAGTTGCAGGAGGGTGTCGGTCTCGAGCGGGCGGGCTCCAATGGCGTGTTTGAGAGTGAGGCCGTCCAGAAACTCCATGGCGATAAAGGCCTGGCCGCTATGCTCGTCAATTTCGTAAATGGTGCAGATGTTGGGATGATTCAGCGCGGAAGCGGCCTGGGCCTCGCGCTGAAAGCGGGCCAGGGCCTGGGGATTTTTGGCCACTTCATCGGGGAGGAATTTCAGGGCGACAAAGCGGTGCAGCTTGATGTCTTCGGCTTTGTAGACAACGCCCATGCCCCCACCACCGAGCTTCTCGATCAATCGGTAGTGCGAGATGGTCTGGCCGATCACTGGAAGCAGAATCTTACGTGGGTGAGAGGGGCGAGTCAACGAAAGGGCGCTCCCAGGTAGTGGCTGAATTTCAGCCACTACCTCGCTCTCAGTGTGCGTCAACTTAAATTTTCCTGTTGTTACATCCTCCTGTCTGCGCTACTATTAGAAGGCTTTCCGCACGCTGTTCCTCTCCCCAGTTATTCCACCACAGGAGTTCGCCGATGTCGTTTTTTGCCAAGCGCCTGATCGTTGTCTGTGTCTTTGTTTTCAATCTCATCCCTTGCATCGCGGCGGACGGCACAATGGCGCAGAAGCCTCGCTTTGCGTACGTAGCGAATAATCAAGATGGCACGGTGTCGGTCTTTGAGATCGATCACAACATGCTTCGCGTGCGGGACTACGCCTACGCCGCAGGGTCAAGTCCTCTGTCTATGGCCGTCACACCTTCTCAAAAGTTCCTTTATGCCGGCGGAAACGGGTCTCCCAGTCTGGTTGCATACGCTGTGAACGCCGAGACAGGTCGACTGACGACTCTGCCGGCTACGCCCTTTTTCGGTCCCATGTTTCAACTGGCGGTCGATCCCTCTGGCAAGTTTCTTGTTATCGCGGATGGTAGTTCAGTACAGAGCTACAAGATCAACGGAAATACTGGAGTTTTGATCTCGGCTGGATTTGCTTCGGCCAGTTCACCGATCGCACTCGCTATTCATCCTTCCGGAAAATTCGTTTACGGGATCGATGTAAATAACAATGAAATTACCGCCCTTACTCTTGATCCGACCACGGGAACGTTGACGCCGGTAGCCGGGTCCCCTTTCCCGACAAATTCCCAAAACCCGTTTGCGGCAGCGATTGATCCGGCCGGCCACTACCTTTTCGTTGCTAATGCCAACGGGAGCAACGTGTCGGTGTTCGCGATCGATTCGAATACCGGTGGGTTGACCGAAGTTTCCGGATCGCCTTTTGCCGTTGGAAATATCCCAGAGGCAGTCGCCGTGAGCCCGAGTGGACGGTTTCTGTATGTTGGAAACTCATTTGATAAGACGATCTCGGCTTTCTCGATTAATTCTGCCACCGGCAGTTTGACCGCTGTTGCAGGCTCTCCCTATTCAACCGGAGCTTCGGGTCCTCTGGGCTTGACCGTCGACTCTTCCGGACAGAAGTTGTACTCGATGGACCATGATGCTAACGAAGTCGACACGTTCAGCATCAATTCCTCCACCGGAGCTTTGACACTCAGCGAAACAGTTCGCTCTCACGGGGCAGCGATTTCAATGGCTATCGTCTCCGGCAAAAATCCCGCCGCTTACGTACCTAAGTCAGTTTATGTGGCGAACGCCAACTCAAATAACATCTCCGCATACAACATTACTCAAAGTTCGGGATCGCTTACTTCTATTTCGGGTTCTCCTTTTTCGACCGGGTCGTTTCCTAGCGCGATCGCTTCGGATGCTGCGGGGCGGTTTGTGTTTACGGGCAATGTTGGCGACTCCACTTTGTCGGCCTTTACCGTGGATACACTAACCGGCGCTCTCAGTCCGGCTCCCGGATCGCCCTTTTTGGCAGGAAAGCAGCCAACCTCGGTAGCGGTGGACAACGGTGCGCACTACGTTTATGCCTGCAACAGTCTCGACAATACGATTTCTGGTTTCTCGGTTTCAGCTTCAGGAACCTTGACGACTCTAGCCGGCTTTCCAATTTCTACCGCGCCATACCTGGATCCACTGGCCCTCACTATCGACCCGCGTGGAAAGACTCTGTACGTGGTAAATGCAAACTCGAACAATGTAACGACTTACGCAATCGATGCGGGCACGGGAAGCCTTACCCTGGTTGGTTCGCTCGGAACGGGCAGTTTTCCGGATTCAGTCTCGATTGATCCGACTGGAAGGTACCTGTTGGTAAGCAACTCGGTTTCGTCGAACGTCTACGTTTATGCCATTGACGGGCCCACGGGCGCTCCGAGTCAGGTTGCAATATCTCCTGCGTCTGGCCTCGCGAATCCATACAGCGTCGCCGCCGACCCCTCTGGAAATCGGGTTTATGTGGGGAACGGGAGTCCCAGCGATCTGGTCGGCTACAGCCTGAATACAAAGAGTGGAAAGTTAAAGCAGTTAGCCGGCTCGCCGTTTGGTGGTGTGTTCACCCCGTTCTCGCTGAGCTTTGATCTGTCAGGGAGTCTCTTGTACGTGGTAAATAACTCGGGGAACAGCGTCTCCGGATTTTCGGTGAACCGGACGACTGGCGCGCTGACTGCCGTCCCCGGATCCTCCTTCTCGGCGGGGTCTGCGCCCACGGCTGTGACGGTCACCGACAGCATTCGCCCCTAGGGGAATGTGAGAAGTTGTGACTAGTCTGCGGCCATGGGTGCCGGACGCGCCACAGCAGGAAGGACCTTCGCGACGACTGGCGCCTCCACCGGTGTTTCCAGCCACTTGCGCACTTCAGGCATTGCCTGCCGCATCGCCACTTCTCCGGAACGAATCAGATCTCCGGCGCGCTTGAAGTCATCGTAGGCGAAGCCGGCCACGTCGGGCTCAATGACGACGTCTGCGGCGTCCTTCCAGAGGCTGGACATGGCGTCCTGCGCAATGGCGAACGATTGTCCGATCACGTCGAAGAGATGGCGGGGCGCTCCGCCTTTTGCCCACGTACCTCTCAAGTGCACCGCCAGCACGCGCTCTGCGCCCATGTCACGTAGCGGGCGAGTTGGAACCGGGTGCGAGAGCATGCCATCGACCAGGTAGCGTCCGCGAATTTCGACCGGTAAGAACATTCCGGGATAGGCGCAACTTGCCCGCACGGGATCGATGATTGAGCCCGAATGAAAGACCACGCCTTCGCCGGTATTGAAGTCGGTTGCGGTGACGCCCAGAGGAATTTGCAACTCCTCGAATGTCTTCACCTTCAAAGTGCGGGTAAGGAACGCCACCATGCGGTCATTGCTGGCAAAGCCGTAACGCGAAACCGTCCATCGGGCAAAGGTGGTGAAGCGGCAGGAGTGTGCAACTTTTTCAAGATCTTCAAGAGGAAGCCCGCTGCAATAAGCGGCGCCGATCAGCGCACCCACGCTGGTACCAGTGACGACACGAACTGGGATCCCTTCTTCTTCGAGAACCTTAAGAACCCCGATGTGGGCCATGCCGCGCGCAAAACCGCCGCCGAGCGCCACACCAATGGCGGGAGCGCGTGGCGCGACTGGACCACCTTTGGGAGAGAGGTCCCGTCCAAAGGCCTGCTGCACGGACCGGATAATCTTGCCAAGGCTTTTCACCTGACACCCCGCGTTTCTAACCCACCTTGCTACTATCTAGGATGCCACTTCTCAGGGCAAAGCTGCATTCCACTTTAGTGCTACAGGAGTTACGAGCGAGACATACCGAAGTTACTGCACTGTTACCCTGGACGACTGCTCCTTCCGGGCGAAGATGACTAACCCCCGTGATGCTGCTAATTTACGGTCTATATGGTGCGGGAAATATCGGCTGGCGGGATAGTGGTCCGGAAGCGCAACGCACAGTGGTGGATGGCGGCGATTGAGCCGCCGACCGAGGCTGACCGGGCTGCTACTGGAGGCAAGTCCGGCCCACATAAATCATCGGGTCAATCTCAACCCAGACACTCCTCAGCATGGCGAAAACCTGTGCTGGCCTTGCCCAAGGGCCTGGTGGATCCGGGCGAGAAGCCACTCGAAACCGCGCTCCGTGAAGTTTATGAAGAGACCGGAGTGACCGCCGATCTGGTCACCAAGCTGGGCGATAGCAAGTACGTTTACACACGCGCCTGGGGCGACCGTCAGCGCGTCTTTAAGATTGTCAGCTTCTACTTGATGCGCTACCGCTCCGGCCGCATTAACCACATCGCTGCCGAAATGCGAGTTGAGGTCGCGCGTGCCAGATGGGTTCTTCTGGAAGATGCTGGCGAGCTTCTCGCTTATGGGGGAGAGAAACAAATGGCGCGGCGGGCGCTGGACTACGTGAAGGCGCACGCCGACCTCTAGCCACAAGCACTGCCGATTTCTTCCTGGTGGCATCATCCCGCATAATGCTTCCATGCCTGTTCGTGAAACCCTGCCTCGTGTAGCGCCGGCGTCCCGCCGGCTGTCGGGAAAGCATCCTGCCTTCCCTTGTCGGTTGCTGTCGCTGATGCTGTTCATGTCTTTACTGCCGACTTCTTTGGCCGCAAAGATTCGGCCCGCTCCAGTTCTGGACTCAGGCTACGTCTCTGCTCTGGCCGCCGCCGATCGCTTGATGCAAGCATGGCAGTCGGGAGACGTCGAGAACGGGATGGTGCTGCTCACAATGCATGCCAAGCAGGCCGCTACCACGGATGCGGTCGAGAAATTCTTTGCCTATGTCGAACCTTCCGCCTATGAGATCGCCCGCGGCAAACCGCTAAAGGGCGGCCGCTATGAGTTCGCGGTCGTCCTCGTCACGGGCGGTGCGAAAAACTCGCGCGCGCGCCGGCGGTTCTCCAGCATTGTCGTGGTGAACACTGGCATCAACGAGTGGGCCGTGGATAAACTGCCCTAGAGATATTTTTTGGCTTCCCCTGGGTTCCGCTGTATTTAGGATTTTCGAAAGGTCAAATGATAAAGCGAATCAATAAAGTCGCCATTCTCGGCTCCGGGACCATGGGTGCCCGCATCGCCGCGCACTTTGCCAACGCGGGCGTACCCAGCTACCTGCTTGATATTGTTCCACCAGATGTTCCGCCCGGTGCCAGCGCCGGCGCGCGGAACAAGATCGCCGCTGCGGGTCTTGACGCCGCCAAGAAATCCAAGCCGGCCGCATTCATGGATGCCTCGCTCGCTCGCTTCGTTACCGTGGGGAACTTTGACGACGACTTGAAGAAGCTGGCCGAGGTCGACTGGATCATCGAAGCCGTGGTCGAGAACCTTGAGCTCAAGCGCGCCTTGTTGCGCAAGGTTGAAGCCGTCCGCAAACCCGGCACCATCATCACTACCAACACCAGCGGGCTGCCGGTGGCAAAAATTTCGGAAGGCTTCTCCGAGGATTTCCAGCACTCGTGGTTCGGGACTCACTTCTTCAATCCGCCACGCTACATGCGCTTGCTCGAACTCATTCCCACGCCAGAAGCCGACCGCGCCGCGATCGACGCCATCTCGCACTTCTGCGATGTGCGCCTGGGCAAGGGCGTCGTGCTGGCCAAAGACACGCCCAACTTCATCGGCAACCGCATTGGCACGTTCTCAGTGCTGAACGTGATGCGACTGATGCAGGAAATGGACCTCGCCATCGAAGAAATTGACGCGCTTACCGGACAAGCCGTGGGCTGGCCGAAGTCGGCCACATTCCGCACGATTGACCTGGTCGGGTTGGACATTCTGAGTCACGTGGTTTCCAACATGACCGCGAATGTTCACGACGAACGCAGCGATCTTCGCTTGCCCGGCTTCTTCACTCAGATGCTCGAGCGCAAATGGCTGGGCGACAAAACCAAGGGCGGCTTCTACAAGAAAGCGAAAGGCGGAGAGGGCAAAGAAGACGACCGCATGGCACTTGACTGGAAGACTCTCGAATACCATCCGCGGCAGAAGCCGAAATTTGCAGCGCTCGACATGGCGAAGAATATTGAGGACACAGGCGCCCGCCTGCGAATGTTGGTCGGCCTGGAAGGCAGCGGCCCGCAAAAGAGCGATAAACCGGGAGCGTTTTTGTGGTCGGCTCTGACCGACCTGTGGACCTACTCTGCCAACCGTGTGCCTGAGATATCTGACTCCATCGTCGAAATCGACCGCGCCATGCGGCTTGGCTTCAACTGGGAGCTTGGCCCCTTTGAACTTTGGGATGCCGCCGGCGTGGAAGCCACCGTAATTCGCATGAAAAAAGAAGGCAAGCAGGTCGCGGCGAATGCAGAGAAGCTGCTCGCCTCAGGCGAGAAATCCTGGTACGCCGATGATCCCAAGACTTCGTCAGGACGTGTTTACGTCGATCTGGCAACGGGAGACCGGAAACCGGTGAAAGTCCCCGCCGGGGTATGGTCTGTGACGGTCGCAAAGAAATCCAACGGTGTGGTGAAGAAGAATTCGGGAGCATCGCTGGTCGATCTGGGCGATGGCGTGGGCTGCATCGAATTCCACAGCAAGATGAATTCGCTCGGCACCGACATCATTAGCCTCATTCTTCAGACCCTTAAACCGGGTGGCCCCGGCGATAATTTCGACGGCTTCGTTATCACCAATGACGCGACGAATTTTTCCGTTGGCGCAAACCTCATGCTTTTGCTCATGAGCGTGCAGGAAGAAGAGTGGGACGACGTGGACCTCGGCATCCGCCAGTTTCAGGGCATGACCCAGGCCATAAAGTTCTCGCCGAAACCAGTTGTGTCCGCGCCCTTCGGCTTGTGCCTGGGCGGCGGCACCGAAATCTCGCTGCACGCCGCGGCACGCCAGCCTCACGCCGAGCTCTACACGGGACTGGTCGAAGTAGGTGTCGGCCTGCTCCCCGGGGGTGGAGGCTGCAAAGAAATGCTCTTGCGCGCCGTCGACGGCGCCGCGGTGGCCCACGGCAAGAGTTCGGCTGAAGCCCTTGCCGGATCTATCGAGATGCTGGAATCCATGAAGCGGGCGTTTGAAAACATTGCCACGGCAAAAGTCGCAACCTCGGCCCACGAAGCCCGCGGCTTCGGCTTCCTCAACGACAGCGACCGCATCACCATGAACCGCGAGCGCGTGCTCTCCGACGCCAAGGCCCGCTCCCTTGAACTTGTTCGCGCCGGATACGAGCCGCCCGTGCCTCGCACAGACATCCCCGCGCCCGGCGAAAGCCTTCTAGCTACACTCAAGATGGGCGTACACCTGATGCGTCAGGGCGATTTCATCACCGATTACGAGGTGAAGCTGGGGGCAAAGATCGCCGAAGTCCTCTGCGGCGGAAACGTCACTCCGGGCACGCCGGTTAGCGAGCAGTACATCTTGGACTTGGAACGCGAGGGGTTCAAATCGCTCTGCGGCGAGAGGAAGACGCAGGAGCGGATTCAGTACACGCTGAAGACCGGAAAAACGCTGAGGAACTAGAACCGGCTATATTCCTTAATCAGTGTTGTACAGTATATATTTTTGATATATACTTTGTGATATCAAAATGCCCAAAACCGACATTGCCAAACTCTTTCAAAACGGCCGCAGCCAGGCGGTGCGGCTGCCGCGGGAGTTTCGTTTCGAGGGCGACCGGGTACGCGTTCGGCGCGTGGGCCAGGGAGTGCTTCTCGAACCGATGATCCAAGATCCGAAAGAGTTGTTCCGCCGACTCGATGAATTGAACGAATTGAATTCCGAACCGTTTCCTTCCCGCGACAAACAACCCCCGGCAAAGAAGCGTCCGGCCTTTAAGTGAACTACCTGCTGGACACGAACGCCTGCATCGCGCTGATGAACGGAGCGCCAGTTGCCGTTCGCAGCCGGTTTGACAAGGCCATTCGCGCCGAGTCTAGAGTCTATATTCCCTCGGTCGTTGCGTTTGAACTTTGGTATGGAATTGCGAAGAGCGCGCGCATTGAAATCAACACCCAGCGCCTCGAAGCTCTCCTGTCCAGTTCAGTCTTCGCGCTTCCGTTCGACAACGAGGACGCCCGCGTAGCAGGTTCGATCCGAGCCGATTTGCAAGCTGTCGGCCGCCCCATCGGCGGATACGACTACCTGATCGCCGGTCAGGCCCTGGCACGCCAGCTCACCCTGGTCACCGCCAACGTCTCTGAATTCTCACGCGTGAAGGGACTCTCGTGGCAGGATTGGGCGAAACCGTAGGATGACTGCGATGAGACGTTTCTGATCGTCCTTCGTCTATGCTACGTGGCATTGGGCGTTGACCTATCCTCGCGAGAACATTCATGAATCCTGGAAAACTGTGGTTGCCCTTACTGATTCTCTTCAGCTCGACCCTGGCTCACGCTGACGACGTCCGGAATGGTCAAGACGTCCTGCGACTCATGCACGACCACTACGCCAAGACTTGGTATGAAACCCTGACCTTCACTCAGAAGAGCATCACCTACAACGCCGACGGCACAACCAAGGTCGAAACCTGGAACGAAGCGTTGTCCTTGCCTGCGAAGTTGCGCATCGATATTGGACCGCCAGCCGACAATAACGGATACCTCATGGTCGACGGAACCCTCACCATCCTCAAGGACGGCAAAGAGGTGGGAACGCGTCCGCTGGTGAATATGCTGCTGGTGTTGGGATTTGATGTGTATCGCCAAAACCCGGAGGCCACGGCCAAGGTCGCGAAGGAGGAAGGCTACGATCTCACAAAGGTTCACGAGGAGACATGGCAGGGGCAACGGGTTTACGTGGTGGGCGCGGAGAAGGGTGACTTGAAATCCAAGCAGTTCTGGGTCGACAAGAACCGTGGTCTGTTCGTGCGGCTGTTTGAACCCACACGTGCTGATGCAACCAAGTTTCAGGAAATCCGCTTTGAAGACTACCGCGAGATGGCGGGCGGTTGGGTGGCCGCACGAGTCGAAGTTTACGTGGACGACAGAAAAGTTTTCAGCGAAGAGTATTCGGGCATTCACTGCAATACGGAGCTCGAGCCAGGCACATTTGATCCCAAGAAATTCAACTCAACTCATTGGGAGAAGCCGTGAAGCATGTGGACCGTGGCCTGCTACAATCGCCTCCATGCCAAGACTCCTGCTAGCTTCAGTCATGATCCTCGGGCTGGCCCTGCTTGTTTTTGGACTCCCACCGGCAAATGCGCAAGCCAAAGATGCTCCTCTGAAAGAGTCTCCGCCCGACGTTCCCGAGGCGATTCAGGTACCGGCGGGCGAAGAAGTGGTCCTTTACGCGCACGCTACTGGTTCGCAGATCTATACCTGTCAGGCCGCCGCGGACGGCAAGTTCAGCTGGACACTTAAAGCGCCCGAGGCGGAACTTCATGATCGAAAAGACAAAGTGATCGGCCAGCATTCTGCCGGGCCCTCGTGGAAGTTGAAAGATGGCAGCGAGGTCACAGGTAAAGCCGGCGCCCGCGTGGATGCGCTTGATCCAGGTTCAATTCCCTGGCTGCTGGTGAAAGTTGTTGGGCATTCGGGAAACGGCCAGCTCGCCAGCGTGACTAGTATTCAGCGAGTGCACACGCATGGCGGCCAGGCTCCGGCCACGGGATGCGATGAAGCCCACAAAGGCGACGAAACCAAAAGCAGCTACACCGCGGACTATTACTTCTACGCTCCGGCGAAGTGAAGCTAGCGCGGGATGCGAGGCATCCAATAAAGTGAACTGTAGAACGGAGAACTCTCTCATGCGAGAAGTCATCATTGCCTCATCCGTCCGCACGCCCGTAGGACGCGCCTACAAAGGGACACTCCGCGCAACGCGTCCCGACGAACTAGCCGCGGTCGCCATCAAAGGCGCGCTGGAGCGAGTGCCGGAACTCGATCCCAACGAGATTGAGGACGTGATCGTCGGCTGCGCCATGCCCGAGGCTGAGCAAGGGATGAACGTGGCCCGCATCGCTTCTCTGCGAGCCGGGTTGCCGGTTGAAGTTTCTGCGCTCACGATCAACCGCTTCTGCTCTTCAGGACTGCAGGCGATTGCCATGGCGGCCGAGCGCATCATGAGCGGCGGCGCTGAGGCGATTGTCGCTGGTGGCACTGAGTCGATGACGATGATTCCGATGGGCGGCCACAAAGTTTCGCCGAATCCCTGGCTCGTCGACCACTACCCTGACACTTACCTCAACATGGGGCTCACCGCTGAGCGCGTTGCTCAGCGCTTCGGCATCACGCGCGAAGCGGCGGATGAGTTCTCCCTGCGCAGCCATCAGAAGGCGTTAGCGGCGATCCAGGCGGGGAAGTTCGACCAGGAAGTTGTGCCCGTACCGGTGAGCTTTACCACCCCGAATGGATCAAAGCCCAAGCGTGAGGAGATTATTTTCAAAGTGGACGAAGGCCCGCGCGCCGACACTTCGCTCGAAGCTTTGCTCTCGTTGAAGCCTGCATTTCACGCAAAGGGCACGGTGACCGCGGGCAATTCTTCGCAAATGTCGGACGGCGCGGCCGCGGCGGTGGTGATGTCCGCCGAGCGCGCGAAGGCGCTTGGTATCAAGCCTCTGGCGCGCTACATTTCATTCGCCACCGCTGGATACAAGCCCGAAGAAATGGGACTTGGCCCGGTATTCGCCATTCCGAAAGCTTTGAAGATGGCTGGGCTAAAGCTCTCCGACATCGACGTGATCGAGTTGAACGAGGCCTTCGCGGCCCAATCGCTGGCGGTGATCAAAGAAGCCGGGCTTGATCCGGAGAAGGTAAATCCCAACGGCGGTGCGATTGCGCTCGGACATCCTCTGGGCTGCACCGGAGCAAAGCTTACAGCAGCGATCATCCGCGAACTCAAGCGCCGCAATGGACGCTACGGCATGGTGACCATGTGCGTCGGCGGCGGCATGGGCGCGGCCGGGATTTTCGAAAACCTGACGTGACAATTCTCTACTGAGTCTTTACGCTCTTTTACCCGCTTCTGGGATATCCTTTCTGTGGACGGCAACGTCAAAAACACAGAGCGATTCCCACGCTCACTTTGTTCGGTTGGTAGGAGGTGCGTTATGCGGCTCTCCAGCCTGGTGGTTGCGGTAATATTGCTTTTCTCCTCCGCTGTATTCGCACAACATTCTTCAACCAGCGGCGCTCCCAGTAGTCCACCCCCGAGTCCAGCGCCTGCCGCGGCTCCCAGCAGTCCGCCACCCGCACCTGCTCCCAGCCCCTCGCCGAGCGTTTCATCAAGCGCTGCTTCGAGCGCTGCGTCGAGTGCGAGCATGTCCCACAACAGCGCACCGAGCAGTCCGAGTCCGTCGAGTATTCCCGCGAGCCATACTGCACCGATGCCAGGTCCCTCGCCCATCCATGTTTCAGGCTCATCATCTTTGAATGGGACCGAGGTACGAACACCGTCCCCGGCGCGATCGTCCGACTCCAGTGCCGGGCGCTTGATCCCGGGTGAAAAGCTCTCGGGCAGCGAAGGTAAGATTGCCACGTCTCCGCGTATCGGGGAAGTTCCTCCAACCAAAGAATTGCCGACCAAGGACAAGGAGAAAGACCGCAGAGTTCCTGAGCCGGATCTGCGCCGCCGAATCTGCACGAACGGTGCGTGCAAGCAACCTGAACCGAGCCCTGGCGAGGCCGACCTTCGTCGGAGAATCTGTAAGGACGTGTCATGCCCGTGCCCTGCCGGACAGTCGGCAGGAAAGAACGGAAACTGCGTCCCCACGCCTGCCCCTGCGAACACGGCGTCAGCTTGCCAGCCGAACGAATCGTGGAATGGCAATGCATGCGCAGCCGCGAATCGGTGCCAGGCTGGAGAGTCGTGGAATGGATTTGAGTGCGTCAACCCCGGTCAGTGCGCGATGTTCAGCTCCAGAGCAAGTCTGTTGGCCATGGACGCACGCAGCATTCACAGAGACAAGGACGCGGCCTGCAACAACGATCCTTACGGACAGGAGTGCATGCGCCTTACGCAAAGTTACGATTCGGCGGTGCTGAGCTACGAAATGTTGCTGAATGAGGCTCCCGTGAGCTGCCGAACCATGCTGCCCGACCCTCTGTCGCTCTGAGGGACAGCGTTACCTCTGGAACGCACAAGGGAAGGCGGATGCATTTTCGTGTCTACCCGAAGTAACCGAAGTTCATGCTTGGACCGCCTCGAAGACCTTGAGGCTGGCACTACTTTCGCCCCTATCATTTCTGACGAACCACCCATTAGAATGAGTCGTGCTCTTTCAGCGGTCTCCGCTTACTCCGCGGCTTTCATTCGATGAGGTTAGAGATTAAGACATGGCCACAACCACAACAGTTCCCAAGACCAGAATCGCCGGCGGCAGCTTTTTGCTTGAGACGCGCCGCCCTGACGAGGTTTTCACGCCGGAAGACTTCACCGAGCAGCAGCAGTTGATCGGGCAGACGGCCGAAGAATTCACGGTCAACGAAATCCTGCCCAACGTGGAGAAGATGGAGCGCAAAGATTTTTCCATTTCCCGCGATCTGCTGAAGAAAGCTGGCGACCTTGGTCTGAGCGGAGTTGAAATCCCAGAGGCCTACGGCGGCCTGGAAATGGATAAAGTCACCGCCGCGGTTATCGCCGACCACATTGCCCAGTACGCCGGGTTCGCTACGACTTGGGGAGCGCACAGCGGCATCGGCCTGCTGCCGCTGGTTTATTTCGGTACCGAAGAACAGAAGCAGAAATACCTGCCGCGGTTGGCTGCCGGCGAACTTGTTGGAGCATACGCATTGTCGGAGGCGTCCTCCGGTTCCGATGCGCTGAACTGCCGCGCCCGCGCTCAACTGTCACCCGATGGCAAGCACTACATTCTCAACGGCGAAAAGATGTGGATTACCAACGCCGGCTTCGCCGATCTGTTCACCGTTTTCGCCAAGATCGATGGCGAGAAGTTCACCGCGTTCCTGGTGGAAAGAACTTTTCCTGGGTTCTCGGTCGGCGGCGAAGAGCACAAACTCGGCATTCGCGGCTCGTCCACGTGTCCCATCATTCTGAACGACTGCAAGGTGCCCGCGGAAAACCTGCTGGGCGAGATGGGCAAAGGCCACATCATCGCCTTCAACATTCTGAACATCGGACGCTTCAAGCTGGGCGCGATGTGCGTGGGCGGAGGCAGGGTATCGCTGCAACACGCGGTCGGATATGCCAAGCAGCGCAAGGCCTTCAACAAAGTCATAGCTGACTTCGGATTGGTGCGCGAAAAAATCGCCAACATGGCCTCGTTGATTTACGTCGGCGAATCGCTTGTCTACCGCACTGTAGGCATGATGGACGGCGCGCTCGGCGAGGTCGACAAATCCGGCGCCGATGCGATGAAGGAGACGCGCAAGGCCATTGAGGAATATGCGGTGGAATGTTCCATCATCAAAGTCTGGGCCTCGGAGATGGTCGATTACGTGGTCGATGAGAGCCTTCAGATCTACGGCGGCTACGGATTTGTGGAGGAGTATCCCGCCGAGCGTGCCTACCGCGACGCCCGCATTAACCGCATCTTCGAAGGCACCAACGAAATCAACCGGCTCATCATCACGGGGTTTTTACTGAAGCGCGCCATGAGCGGGCAATTGCCGCTGATGCCCGCAATCAAGAAGCTGATGGATGAAGTGCTCTCCGGACCTTCGATGAGCGAAGACCTTGAAGGAGCGCTGGCCGAGGAGCGCAAACTCGTGGGCCAGGCCAAGAAGCTCGGCCTGTTCGCCGCGGGCGCGGCCACGCAGAAATACATGCAGGCAATTCAAGATCAGCAAGAGATCATGGGCGCCATCGCCGACATGACCATCGAAACTTACGCCATGGAGTCTGCCGTGTTGCGTGCGCAGAAGATCGCGGAGACGAAGGGCGAAGCTGCCGCCGCGCTTCCCATCGCCATGACGCGTGTCTATCTCTCGCAAGCCATGGAGAAAGTAGAATCGGCGGCGAAGAAAGTAATCGCCGCCGTGGCCGACGGCGATATGCTGCGCACTCAGCTCGCAATTCTGCGCCGCCTGGCCAAGTACGAACCGTTCAACACTATTGAACTCCGGCAGCAGATTGCGCAGAAGGTGATCGAGCGGGGAAAATACACGTTGGCGTAGACAGTACAATTATCTCAGGAGTTCCAAATGCCAATCGGTACATTCACCGCGGTCCTGCACAAAGGAGGCGACCTCTACGTTGCCGATTGCCCGGAAGTTGGTACGGTCAGTCAAGGAAAAAGTGTTGAAGAGGCAGTTGCCAATCTCAAAGAAGCTACCGAATTATATTTGGAGGAATTTCCACCCGAAAACTCGAGCCGTCCTCTGGTAACCGTCTTCGAGGCGCACTATGCCTAGACTGCCCCGAGTCTCAGGGGCAGAGGCAATTCGTGCTCTTGAGCGGCTGGGCTTTGTTCAGGTCCGGCAACGCGGCAGTCACGTCGTGTTAAACGTGTTGGACCAGACAATGTCACCGGTTGCGTTGTTCCGCTGCACGCTGAACTGGCAATCGGGACGCTGCGTGGAATCCTTAAGCAGGGCGGCGTCAAAAGTGAAGAGTTTATTGATAAGGTCTGAATCTTCTCGGTGCCGCGACCGCCCAAGTTAGTCGTTCTTCTTCAACTCTTCCATCACGCTCTGGATCAACTCCTTGGCGTCGGTCAGACTCTTCATGATGATCTGGATGTCCATCACCGGCTTGCCCGGCCAGCGCTGGCTCTGGCAGTAGACGCCGTGCTGGCCCACTAGCGCCATGGCATCGGTGATGGTGTCCATGGTCACGGCCAGACGCCCGCGGGGCACGCCCATCATGGTCTCGTAGTGTTCCAGTTCTTCCTGCTTTTCGTCGAATACCGGCATGCAGTGATTGTACCCGCGGACGCGATTGGGGGATAATTGCACGTCTGCTGACATATTCTGTTTCGATGCGTCTAACGTTCTTGGCAAAACATTCAAAAGGAGAGTCCATGCAAAAACGAATCACGCTCCCCGCAATTCTCGCCATCTTTTTCACAACCACCGCGGTCGCCCAAATGGGCGGAGGCAAGCCCAGTCCCGCGGCCTCAACCACGTGTGATCTCGGCGGCAAGACCGTCAAGACCGATTACTCCAGCCCGCGCATGAAGGGCCGCAAGATTTACGGCGACCTCGTGCCTTTCGGTCAAGTCTGGCGCACCGGGGCCAATGAAGCCACAACCTTCGTCGCCAGCGCCGATGTGGCAGTCGGCGGCAAGACCGTGCCAGCAGGCAGCTACACCATCTTTACCATGCCCAACGCCGACAAATGGACGCTGATCATCAACAAGAAGACCGGCGAATGGGGCATCCCTTACAAATATGAGAGTGACGAACTGGCCCGTGTGGATATGAAGGTCTCCAAGCTGCCTGCGCCCGTGGAGAATTTTACGATTGCTTATGACAAGTCCGCGAGCGGCTGCACGCTGCGGTTGGACTGGGAAACGACGCGCGCCTCGGTGGATATTTCCGCGAAGTAGAAAAAATGAGTCGCGTATACACCGAAGACCTATGAAACGCGGACGCTTTATCAGCGCTCCGCGTTTTCTTATGACTAACCTTGAGGCTTCCACCGCAGAACGGGCTTCCGGGCCGCCGCAGTCTCGTCAAGCCGTGACACCCGGGTGGAGTGTGGAGCATCGAGTACCGTCTGCGGATCTTCTTCCACTTCCTCCGCAATCGACTTCATGGCCTCGACGAACAGATCCATCTCTTCCTTGGACTCACTCTCAGTCGGCTCGATCATCAGCGCGCCGGGCACAATCAGTGGGAACGCCGTCGTATAGGGATGGAAGCCGTAGTCGATCAGGCGCTTGGCGATGTCCATCGTGCGTACGCCTTTTTTCGCCTGCAACTTATCGCTGAAGACGACTTCATGCATTGTGGGCGTGGAGTACGGCAGGTCATATGTGCCCTCGAGCCCCTTGCGAATGTAGTTGGCGTTCAGCACCGCGTCTTCCGTGGTCTGCCGCAGACCATCCGGCCCATTAGCCTGGATGTAAGCGAGCGCACGAACAAACATTCCGAAGTTTCCATAGAAAGCGCGCACCCGCCCTACTGACTGCGGACGATCGTAGTTAAATCCGAGCGTGCCATCAGGTTTCGTAACGACAACGGGCGTGGGCAAAAACGGCTCAAGGATTTTCTTGATCGCCACTGGCCCCGAACCAGGCCCACCGCCACCGTGAGGTGTGGAAAAAGTCTTGTGCAAGTTGAGGTGCATCACGTCGACGCCGAAATCGCCCGGCCGCACCTTTCCCACCAGCGCGTTCATGTTCGCGCCGTCCATGTAGAGCAGGCCGCCCTTGGCGTGCAGAATGTCGGCGATCTTGTGAATCTGCTGTTCGAACACGCCCAGTGTGTTGGGATTGGTGAGCATCAGCGCGGCGACGTCTTCATTCATCTGCGCTTCCAGCGCCGTAATGTCCACCATCCCCCGCGAGTCCGACTTCAAATTCTCTACCGCATAGTCCACCATTGCCGCCGTAGCTGGATTGGTTCCGTGGGCGGAGTCTGGAATCAGAATCTTCTTCCGCGGGCGCCCCTGGGCGTGGTGGTAAGCCCGCACCATCAGCAGCCCGGTCATCTCGCCGTGCGCGCCTGCCGCCGGCTGCATCGTAATCGCATCCATGCCGGTGATATCGATCAGGCACTCGCTCAGCGTTTTCAATATCTGCAGCGCGCCTTGCGAAATCTTCTCCGGCTGATAAGGATGGCCGTTCGCGATCCCTTCCACCCGCGCCACCGCTTCATTCACGCGCGGATTGTACTTCATCGTGCACGAGCCCAGTGGATACATACCGAGATCAATCGCATAATTCCAAGTCGAGAGCCGGGTGAAGTGGCGGATGATCTCGATCTCGCTCACCTCGGGCATGTTGCCGAGATCTTTTCTTTCGGAAGAACCGAGCAGCATCGAAGTCTCGACTTCCGGCACATCAAGCGGCGGAAGCTTCCAGGCCGCCTTGCCCGCCGAAGACTTTTCGAAGATGAGCCCTTCATTCTGATTGACGTGGCGCGTTGCCTTGCGTGTCATGTGCTTCATCGCGCCACCTCCTCAACCCTGGCTTCTTCTTTGACGGATCGGGCCGAACCCTCGCCCTCGGCCACCACTCCCACAGCCGTGTCGATTGCAGTACGCGTGGTCAGCTCCGTGCAGCACCATAGCGCCGCGTTCCCCAGTTCGGGATAGAACTTTTTCAGCGGCAAACCTCCAACCACTTTGTGGCCCAAAAGGCGGGCGTTGATGGCATGCGGATCTTCGCTTGTCTCAGCGACAAACTCGTTGAACCTCGGCGCGCCCCCAAACAAAACTTTGCCGCGCTTTGCGAACTGGCCCGCAGCGTATGCCGTCTTTGCCAGGTTTTGTTTGGCTAGTTCCCTCAATCCGACCTTGCCGTACACGGTCATAAAAATATTCACCATCAACGCAACGAGCGCCTGATTAGTGCAGATGTTCGAAGTAGCCTTCTCACGGCGGATGTGCTGCTCGCGCGTGGCCAGGGTGAGCACGAATCCGCGCTTCCCCTGCTTGTCGACCGTCTGTCCCACCAGCCGCCCCGGCATCTGCCGCACATATTTTTCGCGCGTTGCAATCACGCCACAGTACGGACCGCCAAACCCCAGTGGCACTCCGAACGACTGCGCTTCCATGGCGATGACGTCGGCTTCGCGTGGCGGTTCCACGATTCCCAGAGATACGGCTTCGGCAATCGAAACCACCAGCATCGCGCCGCGCTTATGTGCAACCTCGGCAATCGTCGCCACATCTTCAATTGTTCCAAAGAAATTCGGCGACTGGATCAAGACAGCCGCGGTTTCCTCTGTAATCGACTTCTCGATCTCTCCGAGGTTCACCCGCCCGTCGGCTCCAAATCCCGCCACCGACAGCGGCATTCCCTGATGTGTCGCATAAGTCGCCAGCACTTCGCGATATTCAGGATGCAGACTGCGCGCCACAATCACCGAGCGCCGACCCGTGAGGCGCACTGCCATCATCACAGCTTCAGCCGCAGCGGTTGAGCCGTCATACATGGAAGCGTTCGCCACTTCCATGCCGGTCAACTCGCAGATCATCGTCTGAAATTCAAAAATGGATTGCAGCGTGCCCTGCGAAATTTCCGCCTGATATGGCGTGTACGCGGTGAGAAACTCGCCCCGCGAGATAAGAGAATCAATAATGACTGGGCGATAATGAGAGTAAGCGCCCGCACCCAGAAAACTGGTATAGCCTTCGCCGTTTTCCCGCGAGCGCTGGCGGAAGTATTCCACGATTTCCGATTCCGCCATCTGACGCGGCACTTTGAGGTCGCGGCTCAGCCGGTATTCCGCCGGAATGGGCGCGAACAGCTCATCGACCGAGCGCAGGCCAATCGTCTTCAGCATGGCTTCGCGGTCGGCAGGGGATTTCGGTAAATAGCGCATAGGAAGTTGATTAGATGTAATCCGACGGCAGTTCGATTGTCACAGCCTGCGCCTTAAGCCGCGTCCAGAATCAGGCGATTTTCAGTGTCCGCCCTCTTCTGCAACGAACTTCTCGTAATCCGCGGCGGAAAGCAGCGTGTCCAACTCCTTCGGATTCTTCAGCGTGATCTTCAGCATCCACGAGCCATGAGGATCTTTATTCACTTTCTCCGGAGACGTGGCCAGATCGCCGTTGGTCCCAGTTACGGTACCCGAGGCGGGAGCATACAAATCCGACACGGCCTTCACCGACTCGACCGTGCCAAACGTCTTGCCCGCCGTGAGTTCCGCGCCGACCTTGGGTAGTTCGACGAACACAATGTCGCCCAGAGATTGCTGGGCATAGTCGGTGATGCCGATGGTGCCCGCGGTCCCATTGGCTTGGATCCACTCGTGCTGTTTCGTGTACTTGCGATCTGTTGGATAGGCCATGATGGCGTCTAGCTCCTGGCGAGTTCCTCTGTGTTACTCCGTGTCCTCTGTGTTTAAGCTGTTTTCTTTGGTCGCTTGTAGAACGGCGTTGGCACCACCTGCGCTCCCACGCCTTGCTGGCGTATCTCGACTTTCACGGCCGTTCCCACCGACGCAAACGCAGGCGGCACATACGCCAGCGCGATATTTTTTTTCAGGAACGGCGCGGGCGATCCGCTGGTAACGTATCCGATCTCCCTCCCGTCGCCGCCCACCACTTTGTATCCGTCTCGCGCAATGCCACGCTCCGTCATCTCCAAACCGACCAGAGTACGCGTCAAGGCGGCCGCTCGCGCCTTCTCAAGCGCGGCGCGACCAACAAACTCTGGCTTCTCCATCTTGCAGAAGCGATCCAGGCCGGCCTCCCAAACATTGATCGTATCGGAAATCTCGTGCCCATAGAGTGGCAGCTTGCTTTCCAGGCGTAAAGTGTTGCGCGCGCCCAAGCCGCAGGGCACGAGGCCGAATTCCTTGCCCGCATTCAGAATCTCATTCCACACCCGGGCGCTCGTCGCCTCATCCGCAGGAACGTAAATCTCGAATCCATCTTCGGCGGTGTATCCTGTTCGCGCAAGCAGAATATTCTTCAGCCCGCAGACCGTCCCGCGTGTGACCCAGTAAAACTTCACCGCGCTCAAGTTCGCGTCGGTCAGCTTTTGAAGGACGTCCACGCCTTTGGGCCCCTGGATGGCAATCTGTGTGAAATCGTCCGAGAGATTCTCCACCGCGCAGTCGAATTGCCGCGTGTTGTCGCGTACCCAGTTAAAATCTTTTTCACGCGTCCCGGCGTTGATCACCAGCAGGTATTCGTCCTCACCCAGGCGGTGGACAATCACATCGTCCACAAACGTCCCCTGAGGATAGAGCAGCGCCGAATACTGCGCCTGCCCCACTGCCAGCCGCGAAGCGTCATTCATGGAAATGTGCTGCACCGCGGCCAGCGCCTGCGGCCCCGCCAGCCGAATGTCGCCCATGTGGCTTACGTCGAAGATACCGACGCCCGTGCGCACCGCCATGTGCTCATTGATGATGCCGCAACCGATCGACGCGGGATACTCCACTGGCATGTCCCAGCCGTTGAAGTCGACCATCTTCGCGCCCATCTGGCGATGGACGGCGTTCAGCGCAGTCTTGCGAACAGTGGAGGTGGTCGTCTCAACAACGGACAAGCGAGACCTCAATCAGCGCAGGGGCGGGCCTGCTGGATGGTGTGACTGTTTACCGTATCACGCGGTTTTTCGGCGGGTCAAACGAGAAGGGAATTCACATCTTCCCCGTGAGGAAACGGAGCAGTCCAGCGGGACAAAGCCCCGGCTAAACGACCGCTTTTGAAATGCTTTGTCTTGCACGCAACGCGGAGTACACTCTGCCCATGGAGTTCAAGAAACCTAGTTTCTGGCGCGGCGCCTTATTCGGTCGATTGCCGCCTATTTGTTCTTGTTGCTGAATGGTGGCTATTCCTTGATCCCGGTGAAGCGGCTTTACATTCTCATTGCCATTGTTTTCGTGGTCAATTTGGTTGTCGAGCGCGCGTCGTCCGATCAAGATCACAACGCTGGCGGGAGGCAACAATCCACGCAGGGCACAGCCGTAGTCGTAGTCGCGCCTCTTTTCCGGGCTCTTTTACCGCCCGAACTGCACGGTAACATGCGCTCCGGTAGCCACATGCGTGCCCGCTGGCGGAGACTGTTCCCGCGCCACGCCGCTGCCAACGGCTTCCAACTCCAGGCCAGCTTCTTGGGCAGCTTCCACGGCGCCTCGCACGGTCTTGCCAACGAATGACGGCACTTCGATACCGCCCTGCTCGACGTCTAGGACTACGGTTCCGGAGGACGGCTGTTTCGTTTGTCCGGAGGCTGCATCTGGACTACTTGCCGCCGGCGAACCCGCCGGCTTTGCAGTGCTGACCGGCTCATTTTGCCGCATCGCCGCCTGCACTACATTGCCCTCGTTGCCGGAAGTCGTGGGCTTGGGCGCTCGCGCCGCACTTGCCGGGCCCGCTGTGGGCTGCAAGGCGTCCCCATTCACTTCCGCAGTTTCCAGCGGCTCACCGAGATGATCGGGCGTTCCCTCTTCCAGATCTTTATCTTTCATTCTGGCTTGCGCCAGCAGCAACTGATGTTGCGGCGCCAGCGGCAGATCGTGGGGCGTGTGCAGATACTCGAGCACCTGTTGCGCCACACGGCGAAACACCGGTGCGGATATCTGACCGCCTTGATGCAGGCCCACCGCCGAATCCAGAATCACCGCCACCACAATCTGCGGATTGTTCAGCGGCGCGAATCCCGCGAATGACCCGATATATTTCGTCTTCGAATACACACCGGTCGCCGGATCGACCTTCTGCGCCGTCCCCGTCTTCCCTGCTGACGTATAGCCTTCGAGAATCGCTTTGCGTCCCGTACCCTCGAGCACCACTTTCTGCATCATCGATCGCATCTCGGCCGCGGTGTAACTCGAGATCACCCGCCGCGACGCTCCGGGATGGAACGCCACCGTCTGGGGCACGCCCTGCGGCTCAACTTTTCCGGCGACGATGCGCGGCGCCACCCACACGCCATCGTTGGCAAACGTGGAAACCAGTCCCGCCAACTGAAGCGGCGAAATGCCGATCTCCTGCCCCATGGAAATCGCCGCAATCGAAACCCTGGACCAGCGGCTCACGGGCTTGGTCATCCCACGCGTTTCGCCCGGCAGCTCGATCCCGGTCTGCTGTCCGAATCCATAAGCGCGAATGTATTTGTAGAACCTATCCTCGCCCAGCCTCAGCGCAATCTTGATTGCGCCCACGTCGCTGGACTCCGCCAGCACTCCCCACACTGGCAGGAGGCCGTGCGGCTTAGAATCGCGAATGCGCATGCCGTTGTAGACGATCGCTCCCATCTGGCAGTCGAAAACTTCATCAGGATTCGTCAGCTTCTCTTCCAGCGCCGCCGAAATCGTCACCAGTTTGAACGTCGATCCCGGCTCGTACACATAGCTCACGGCGCGGTTGGTCAGCGCGGCCGGCGTGATCTGCTTGCGGAGGTTCGGATTAAATGTAGGCCGGTTGGCCAGCGCCAGGATTTCCCCGGTGTGCGGATTTTCCACGATCACCGTGCCCGCAATCGCCTGCGTATCGTGAATGGCCTGCTCCAGCTCCTTCTCGGCGATGTACTGAATGTTCTTGTCGATCGTCAGAACAAGGTTTTCGCCCGGCTCCGGCTGTTTCTCGACGTCGGAAAACCACTGCCGGCGTGCATCCACGGAGATGAACATCTTCCCCGCACGCCCGCGCAATTCGTCATCGAACGCATGCTCGATGCCGCTTTGCCCGGAGTCCTCCATGCCAACCGACCCGATCACCTGCGCTGCCAGATCGCGCGCGGGATAAAAGCGCTTCGGTTCTTTTTGGAAATGGATGCCCTGCAGGTGCAGCGACTTGATGCGTTCGATCGTCTCGTCATCCGCCTTGCGCGCTACCCAGCAGAACGTTTTGTGGTTGCGGCAGTCGGCCAGCACCACATTATGATCGTCGCCAGTAATGCGGGTAATCAGGGAAACTGCCGTGGGCAGGTCCTTAACCTCCGAAGGTACTGCAAAGGCCGAATCGACGAGAACAGACATCGCCAATTCTTTTCCGGCGCGGTCGTAGATCACACCGCGCTTGGCGGAGAGCGGAATCGCACGCTGCTGCTGATGCTCCGCCTGTTTGACGAAACTCCCATAGCGGAAAATCTGCAGATAGACCAGCCGCCCGCAGATCGCGACGCACCAGAACAACAGCATCGCGCCCAGCAGGTAAAGCCGCGAATTCTTGCCGAGGTTGGAGTTAACCGTCATGAAAGTGTCGTTCGTCGTTGGCCGTAAGCGGCAGCCGTTTTAGACAAACATGGCGATCCACCGTCGAGGCGGACCGCCAGATAAGTTCACGTGGGGACAGCCGCCCTCGGCTGTCCATGCCGAGCCCAGCTCGGCGCTCTCTGCTGCCGGCTCTACTGCCCTGCTATAACCATTACCGGCTCCGCACTAGCCATCACTGCCGCATCCGACTCCGCCGCCGCGCTATCCATGCGGATTACCTGCCCCGGCTCTGGCGGCACCAATCCCATGCGCCGCGCCATCACGTCGATCCGTTCGGGATCGCGCAATGACGCATCTTCCAATCGCAGCGCCCGGTTCATCTCGGTTAGGTTGCCGAGTTCACGCTTGGACGACTCAATCTGGTAGCCGTATTCAATCGCCCGAAAGTGCTGCCATGCGTAAGTAAATACCAGCAGGAACAAGCAAGCCAGCGCCGTGCCAAACTGCTTCATCTCGCGATTGCGCCCGGGATCTTCCATTTTCACCAGCCGCGAATTGTCGATTGCTTTGGCGAAATAGATTTCCGGCGTTCCGGTGAAGAGCGTATTCCGCCGAGCCGCCGGGATTGCGCTGTTCATTACTCCTGCCGCCGCTGCTGCCGCTGCCACCATTTATGCCGCTCCTGCGTAAGCCGGTTCACTGTGCATTTCAGGAACCTGCTGCTCGAACATCCGCAGCAGTTCCATTTCATCGACGAGTTGTTTTTGGAACGTTCCTCGTTCGGCCCGCTCCACCGTCGCCATCAAATCTCTGATCAATGTGCCTGTATACATTCCCCGACCTCAGACTTGGATTCCTACCACGGAACCCTTGCGCTTCTGCGGATCTTTTGTTCTTGTCCGCTTTCTTCAGAACCTGAACGCCCGGCACGCCTATGACAGCTGTGCCGGGGACTCCGGCAGGTTTTCCGGAATCTAAACTCTTTCCGCCGCCCGCATCTTCGCACTGCGTGCCCGCGGATTGCGATCTTGCTCTTCTTCCGATGCTGTTACCGGCTTCTTGGTCAGCACCCGGAAGTACTTGTCCTTAATCGCGCCCTCGCGGAAGGCATCCTTTACGATGCGGTCTTCCAACGAGTGAAAACTGATCACCACCACGCGACCTCCTGGCTTCAGAATCCGCGGCGCCGCTTCGAGCAGCGCCTTCAGATCGTCCAGTTCGCGGTTTACGAATATTCGAAGAGCCTGAAAAGTTCGGGTCGCCGGATGAATTCGCCTCTCTGCTTGATTCATTGGCCGGGCCGCGGCTGATATGACATCCGCAAGATGTGCGGTAGATCGTATCGGCCGCGACCGGACAATGGCTCTGGCGATTCTCCGCGACCTCCTTTCCTCTCCGAATTCG
>DATMOP010000065.1:0-50429 GCA_035568115.1 Candidatus Acidiferrum sp. | reverse complement strand
GTCCCAGGATGTGCCGGTGACGGCGGGAATGATCTGGCCGGCCGTCATGTAGAGCAGGTTGTCGTAGGCGTAGTGACTGCGGAAGCTGGAGGTGGGCTTCATGAAGCGTAGCTTGTAGATGATCTGCTCGCGCGTGTAAGTGGAGTGCGGCCAGAAGAGGAGATCGCCTTCGCCCAGTCCCATGCCGCTGCGGTGGGTGAGCAGGTCGCGGATGGTCATCTCGTGAGAAACGTACGGGTCATACATCACGAAGCCGGGAAGGCGCTGGTAGACAGGATCGTCCCAGGCGAGCTTGCCTGCGTCGACCAACCCGGCGAGCGCGGCGGTGGTAAAGGCCTTGGTGTTTGATCCGATGCCAAACATGGTGTGCTCGTCGACCGGCGTGGGATCGCCCAGTTTGCGCACGCCATAACCTTTCGCGACCACGACCTTGCCGTCTTTGACGATGACCAAGGCCATGCCGGGTACGTCGAAGGTCTTCATGGAGGTGGCGACGTAGGAATCCAGATCGGGCGGCGCAGAGTTTGAGGCGACCGGGGGAACGGACTGTGTCCATGCACAGGAGCCTAGAAATCCGAAACATGAAATGATGGCAAGTTTTTCGAAGCGAGCAAGCGGCATCACTTAGTCTCCGGCTCTCGAATTTTTCCGATGAGAATGCGACGCGGAGATTAGAACACAGACGAGCACATTCTCGGAGCGCAAGGCACCGCCCTCCGAAAACCTATGCTTCTGCTGCCGCCGTTTCAATGCATGCGATTCGAGACCACGGCGCTGATGTAATCAAGCAGGTAGCCGGTTTCCAGTTCGCAATCTACAAGTGCCTTGATGTCGGATACCGAAAAGCCTGTTCTTGCTGCTGCTTCCTCCAATACGTTCACTTCTTGCATCATCAAAGATTGGTCCCTGTCGAAGAGCATCTTGTTCTCCTTGTCGTTGTGGAATTGGCCTTGACTTGAAGAAATGGGGCAACGGACGCGTTGCCGGGAGTCCCATCCCCGGAAGGTCCCGAGAGCCGTGTCGCGCCGCCCCCTTTTCCTGCTTCAACGTGCGAAGCAAGCTTGAGAGCATTCGAGACAGGTTTAGCGGCGAATTGAACGAAGAAGAATGGGCAGGAAATTAGGGCCGGAGAGAACAGCGGAACTGTTCAGGCGGTGGAACTGATGGAAGGCTTCCGCAGCGCTGGAGGGAAGCTGAAGAGCGGCCGGGGTGTTGACCGCCCCAGGAGGCGAGGTCGCCTGGGCATGAATCGAGATGGGCGCCGTGCCTCTCTGAAAGGCGGTATCAAGAAGGTCCACGTCCGGCAGGACGACAATCAGGAGCATGACAAATATCACGCTGCCAAGGACAATCAGGCTCGACGGCTTAATCCTCCACCGCACCATACCAGCTACTTTTGCCAGAGTTTGTCCCAGATGTCAATCCCCTGAATAGGCCATTGCTGGCCGGATCTCGGCGGATCGAGGCGCTATTGCCGGCCGGATACCTCTCAATCCTGGAAATCAGGCGCGTTCCAGTGTGTTTTCGCCCAATGTCCTGAGATGTCCCGAGTTGTCCCGTGTTGTCCCTTGCCTTGTATATAAATCTCGCTTATCTATTCAGGGCGGAGCCGAAGTCTGTGGTCCGAACGCCGCGGTGGACCGTAAAGACCGAGGCGTATTCCCTGAGCGGGAATGTTGGGGAGAGCAATAAATCAGGCTTACGGGCCGAAGATAGGGCGGGGTCGCTTGCCGGGTGCGGGGTTGCAAGAATTTTCATCTTGACAATTCCTTCGCGGTGGCTATGATGCGTCTGCCCTCTCTACGAGCCCGTCCGTGGTTCGTATGGTTTCGCGTAGCACTGCGTTCGTGCTCTGAGCCAGTAAAAACAAGATCACTGTTGCTGACGTGCCAACTGAATCTGTGTCAATGGAGTTTCCCATGCGCCCAGCGTCTTCTCGTGTCGTCACTCTGTGGATTACTGTCCTTTGCCTCCTTGCAGCCCTCCCCTTTAACGATCTGGCCACGGCACAAGCTGCAGGATCAAAGCACAAGCTGTCACAGAAATCGTTGTTGAGCGGGCATCCGGTGGTGGTGGGCACGGTCGCGCGCCGGACGATGCGGAACGGTCCACTCTCCGCTACTACCGACACTTGGACGGGCGGCGGCGGCTCGAACACTGACTGGAGCGACGCCAGCAACTGGAACAACGGCGCCATCACAACCGGCGAGAATATCGTGATCGGTACGACCACTGCGGCCACAACTATTGGCGTCAGCGAGTTCTTCAACGTCGGCACAGTCACCCTGAGCAATGCCGGCGACTCGGTGACGATAGCAAACAACGGCACCTTGGAAGCTAGCGGCAACATCAGCAATGCCGGGACCATTACTTTTAACGCAGCGGGCAATGTCACGGGTTTGTTCATCAACAACCCGCTCACCCTGAGTGGCAGCGGGTCCATCGTCCTGACCAGCAGCAACGGGCAATACACCGGAACGCTTTACGGTACGACCGGGGCGATTCTCACCACTTCATCGAACATTACGGGCGCGGGCACGGTGGGCAACGGGGAATTGAACTTTGTGAATTCCGGCACGATGAATGCCAACCAGAACGGCCTGAACCTGTTGGTCAATCCCGACCCCTGCGGCACTTGCACGAATACCAACACGGGCACGCTCGAAGCCACCAACGGCGGAGTGCTGACTCTTTCCAATGGCACATGGACCAACACCGGAGGCACCATCAAAGCCAGCGGCACCGGATCCGCGGTAAATCTTCAAAGCGGTGTATCCATAACCGGCGGAACCCTGACCACCTCCAGTGGCGGCGTTATCAACGATGTCGCCAGCAATGCCGTGTTCCTCACCAACGTCACCAACTCCGGCAACTACGTCGTGCAGAACAACGGCGCCACGGAGATCTCGGGAACCCTCACCAATACCGGTACCATGACGATGAACGCGGCGGGCAACGTCACGGAACTCTATCTGACCGGGAACACAACGCTGAGCGGCAGCGGCACGGTGGTGTTAAGCAGCAGCAACAACCAGTGGACGGGCCAAGTGAGCGGGGTTTCCGGCATGGTGCTGACGAATCAGTCGACCATCACGGGCTGGGGCGCCGTCGGTACCAGCACTCTGCAAATTGCCAATGCTTCCAACGGCGTCATCAACTCGAACTTGAGCGGCGGCAACATTGAGGTTAGTCCGCTTGGGACTGTCACCTCGACCAACGCCGGCCTCATGGAAGCGACCAATGGCGGCACTCTGACGATGAACGCCGGCACCTGGACCAACACCGGGACCATCGAAGCTGCGACCGGCTCTTCCGTTGTCCTGACCGGCGGCGTGAGCATTACTGGCGGAACGATTGAATCGGTGGGCACCGGCACTGTCATCAACGCGGTCAGCAACAACGTATTCCTTACAGGCCTCACGCTCGCCGGCACGTACGATATTCAAAACAACGCCGCCACCGAGATCAACGGGACGATCACGAATAATGGCGTTATCAACCTGCAGGCTGCGGGCAACATCACCGAGCTGTATGTGACTGCCGCGGGCAGCGGCAGCGCGACGTTGACCGGTACAGGAACAATCGTGTTGGGAACGGGCACGGGCAACCAATTCAGTGGCGCCAGTGGAACATCCCTTACCATCGATCAAGGCGTGTCGGGGGTCGGCAACATTGGCACCGGTCTTCTGACACTCACCAACAACTCCACCATCGATGCCAACATCAGTCCTACCGTGTCGACCATTCCCCTCACGATCCAGCCCGGTACCGGCGGCATGATCAACACCCATATCCTGGAAGCCACGAACGGCGGCAACCTGACTTTGGCAGGGGGCAGCATCAATAACGCCGGCGGCACCATCGAAGCCTTGGGTAGCGACACCAGCAGCAATCCCTCTACCGTAGTTCTTACCTCCAATGTGACCATTACTGGCGGAACGCTCACCACCACGGGTGCCGGCATCATTGAAGTGGCCAGCAGCAACAATGCGAATCTGACCGGCCTGACCAATTCCGGGACACTGAACGTGCAGAATAACGGGGAGATCGTTTCGTCGGGGACGATTACCAACAACGGAACCATTACGTTGCAAGCGGCGGGCAACCAGACCTATTTCTACGCTCCCAGCGCTACCACGTTGTCAGGCTCCGGAACGCTTGTCATGGGCAGCACCAACGGCCAGTACACCGGCAATGTTGACGCTCAGGGCGGCCTTACCAACGGCGAAACCATTACGGGTGCTGGCCAGATTGACACCGGTTCATTCACCAACAATGGCACCGTCAATGCCAACGTCAGCGGCCAGGTTCTGTTGCTGCAATCGCTTACGACCGCCACCAACACCAATACGATGGAAGCCACGAACGGCGGCACGATGGTTTTCAACGGCTCCATCTGGACCAACACCGGTGGTACGATCACGGCCCAGACCGGGTCCGCAGTCGAGCTAACCGGCAACACGACCATCACCGGGGGCACGCTGAATTCAGTGGGCACGGGGCAGGTTTTTATCCTCGCCGGGAATACAGCCAACCTTACCGGCTTGACCAATTCCGGCACACTGAACGTGCAGAATAACGGCCAGCTCATTTCCTCCGGGACGATTACCAACAACGGAACCATTACGTTGCAAGCGGCGGGCAACCAAACCTTTTTCTACGCTCCCAGCGCTACCACGTTGTCAGGCTCCGGAACGCTTGTCATGGGCAGCACCAACGGCCAGTACACCGGCAATGTTGACGCTCAGGGCGGCCTTACCAATGGCGAAACCATTACGGGTGCTGGCCAGATTGACACCGGTTCATTCACCAACAATGGCACCGTCAATGCCAACGTCAGCGGCCAGACGCTGTTGCTGCAATCGCTTACGACCGCAATCAACACCAAGACGATGGAAGCCACGAATGGCGGCACTATGGAGTTTAACGGGACGAACTGGACCAACACGGGTGGAACGATCAGCGCGCAGAACGGCTCCGCGGTTGAGTTGACTGGCAACGCCTCGATCACGGGCGGTACGCTGACGACATCCGGCACAGGCCAGATTTTTGTGCTGAGCAGCAACAATGCTTTCCTGAGCGGCCTGACCAACAGCGGAACGATCAACGTCCAAAACAACAGCCAACTGGAATTGACCGGCGCTATCACCAACAGCGGAACGATCACCTTGCAGGCCGCCGGCAACACCACGTACTTGCTGATCAACGGCGCCGTCACCCTGAATGGCTCGGGGATCGTGAATCTGAGCAGCACCAACAACAGCTACACCAACCAAATCTATGGCGTAGGTACCACTCCGACCCTGACCAGCTTCAACACCATTGAGGGTGCGGGAAACCTCGGCTCCAGCAATATGGGCTTCACCAACAATGGCACGCTTGACGCCAACGTTGCCGGCCTAAACCTGGCGATCAACGTGAACAGTTCGGGCTTTACGAACTACAACGGCACAAACTTCACGCTGACCGGCGGCACCTACATTGCGAATAGCGGCAACATCACTTTCGCCTCGGGGGGCACCACGGGCATCACCACCTTATCCGCTAACGTAACTGAAGAAAACGGCGGGCAGATCCTCGACACCAGCAATAGCAACGCCAATGCCCTGGCCAAGTTGACGTCTATCACTTCGACCGGCGCGCTGACCATCGGCGGCGTGGCCTTCGTGGATGCAGGCAGCTTCAGCAACACAGGCTCGCTGACGATTCTCTCCGGCGAGAGCTTCACTGTCGGTTCGCTGACGCAGATCAGCGGCGGATCGCTGACCGCGGGAACCTACGTGCTGGATGCAAATCTCAACCTGTCGGGCGCGGCGCAGACCATCACCACCAACGCGACCAACCTGACGCTGGCCGGCGGTACGATCCACAATAATTCCGGCGGCACCAACGCTCTGGCCGGCTTGGCTTTCAACACCAAGAACCTCACGATCGCGGGCTCGAGCAACAATGTCACGACCACGGCGGCCAGCTTCAGCAACACCGGCACGCTGACCATCAACGGCAGCGACAGCTTTACGGCCGGCAATCTGACGCAGATCAGCAGCGGCACCCTGACGGCGGGCACCTACGTGCTGGGTGGCAACCTCGATCTGACCACCGCTGGAATCAGCATCACCAAGAACTCGACCACATTGACGTTGCAAGGCGGCACCATCAATTCCAACGGCGTCAACGCCCTGAGCGCGCTGGCCACCAACACCAGCAAGCTGACCATCGCGGGCTCGGCTAACAACGTTTCGACGAGCGCGGCCAGCTTCAGCAACACCGGAACGCTGACTATCAACAGCGGTGACAGCTTCACGGCGTCCAAGCTGACTCAGATCAGCGGCACTACTCTGACGGCGGGAACCTACGTTCTGAGCGGCAATCTTGATCTGACGACCAGCGGCATCAGCATCACCACCAACTCGGCCACGCTGACGTTATCGGGCGGCACCATCAAGTCCAACGGCGTCAATACTCTGAGCGCGCTGGCTTCCAACACCAAGAGCCTCACGATCGCAGGTACCAGCAACAACATCTCGACCACGGCGTCCAGCTTCAGCAACACCGGAACGCTGACCATCAACAGCGGCGACAGCTTCACGGCACCGGCGCTCACCCAGATCAGCGGCTCGACACTCACGGCGGGAACGTATGTTCTGGCGGGTAATCTGGACCTTACTGCTTCCGCCAACATCACGACTAACTCGGCGAATTTGACGCTGGAAGGTGGAAGCATCAAGACCGGCAGCACTAACGATCTGGCCAACCTCGCCACCAACACCGGGACATTAACTCTGGCCAGCAACGCCAGCTTCACGGCAGTGGGCAACTTCACCAACTCGGGCGCGCTCACCGTCAACAAGGGCAGCACCTTCACCCTCACTGGATCGAACGTGCTCACCAACCTCAGCGCCGGGACGCTGGCCAGCGGCACCTACACCGTCGGCGGCACGCTGCAACTCACCAGCGCCAACGGTGGCATCACCACCAACGCCGCAAACCTTACCCTGACCGGAACAGCCGCCAAGATTAACGACGGCACCTCGAACGCTCTGTCGGGCTTCGCCACCAACACCGGCACGTTTGCTCTGGCCAGCAGCGCCACATTCACGACCGGCGGAAACTTCACCGACTCGGGTACGGTGACGATCGCCAAAGGCACCAAGCTGACCATCGGCGGCACCAACAAGACCTATACGCAGACGGCTGGCACTACCAATCTGGATGGAACTTTGGCCGGAGGAAATGCCACCGTAACCGGCGGCCTGTTCCAGGGTGCAGGGACGGTTTCCAAGAATCTGACCATCGGCGGCGGAGGCACGGCACCGACACTCAACGTTGGCGATGCGGGCAAGACTGGCCTGCTTGCCATTACAGGTACTTACACGCAACTCTCCACCGGCACGATGACCGGCCTGATCAACGGTACGACGGCGGGCTCGGGATTCAGCCAGCTCAACGTTACTGGCACAGCCGCTTTAGCGGGGACGATCAACTTCACCGTGGCTGCAGGTTTCCAGGGAAGCCTTTTCAATGGTGAGACTTTCACCGTGCTTACCTCGAGCGGGTTGACCGGGACGTTCTCCAACACCACGATCGCCATCAACATAAACTTCCACTTTAATGTGTCTTACACCGCCACCGGTGTGGTGCTGACGGTGGCTACGGGTGCGGCGCCGAATACGGGTAGTCCGGCGCAGCCAGTGGCGCAGATCACAGCGTCCAGCGTGAAGCCGGTCGCGGCCGTGAGGAAGGGTCCTGTCCTTTCCAGTGGCTTGCGGCACCACGTGAGTGTGGTCGGCAAGACCTCCAAGCCAATTCTGGTCGCGAGGATCGCGCCGTCAAGTGGCCGCTCGAATGCCATTCTGGCTCGCGGGTCAGAATTCAGTAACCTGCGCAGCTGGGAGCGGATGCCGGTGGTTTCAACGGGTTCAGTCCGGCCCATCGCTGTGGCGGTGACGCCGAGAGTCACGAACACAAATTCGTCGCGCATCGAGTTGTCCAAGGCAGAGCCCCGGATGGGACAGAATCACCTGATCGGCGTGCAGTCACCCCTGGCGGGCTGGATGGGAAACACCACCAATCGCCGGACGCCGGCTAAGATCCTGCCCCCGATGCTTCCCCGGATCACGCGGTGACCGGTGTTCCGAAGGCGTTGAGTAATAGGAAGACGAGTTGAACAGATAGTGGGGGACCTTTTGAAGAAGCAGATCGTGTGGTTCGTAGCAGTTGTGTTGTTGGCAGGACTAACCGGTTGTGAACGGAGCCATCGGAAAAAAGGACCGGAGATTACCACGCCGTACTCGGCGGTTCTGCTCGACACGGGTCAGCTTTACTATGGCAAGCTGATGAACGCCGGCGCAAGTTTTCCTGAGCTGACCGATGTGTATTACATCCAAAGCCAGGTCAACCAGGAGACCAAGGCCGTGACCAGCGTGCTGGTGCGGCGTGGCAATGAATGGCATGGTCCGGATCGGATGTTCCTGAACGAGCGGCACATCGTGCTGATTGAGCCGGTGGGGACGAATTCCAAAGTAGCGCAATTGATCGAAGACGACAAGAAAGGCAAACATTAGTTAGCTTACCGAGGTCTCATAAAGGCACCGGACTTCAAGGGTGGGGGCCCCTGAACCGGTGCCATTTTTTCTGAAGACTCAGGGGCCCGTGCCTTCCGCCTTCTGGGTTAAAATCGAGACGCTGCGATTCCCAGGCTGATCCAGAGAACAAAAGATGATTCGATCCCGCTGGAGCCTCTGTTTCCCCGGCAACCCTGCGAGCCTTCTATTTTTCTTGCTGGCAGCGATGCTCGCGGTTCTGCCTGCCTGCCGCAATTCGGTGAGGGCTCGAGAGCACGTCGAGAAAGGGAATCAATACTTCTCGCAAAGGCAGTACTCATCGGCGGAGAGCGAATACCGGCAAGCCATTCAGATCAGTCCTGATTATGCCGAGGCTTATTACAGACTTGGATTGCTGCAGCTCCAGCAGGAGTATCCCGCCGCCGCCAGCCAGTCATTCGCGCGCGCGGTCGATCTCGACTCAAGGAATCTGGACGCCCGCTTGCATCTCGGCGACCTCGAAGTGTCGTCCACTCAGTACGCCGAAGCGCGTCAACAGGCCGAAGCGGTGCTTCAACAGGACGGAAAGAGTGCCGGCGCTCACCGCCTGCTGGGGCAGGTTGCGCTTCACCAGATGCAATACATCCCTGCGGAAAACGAATTGAAGCAAGCCATCAGCCTCGATCCGCGCGACCCGCAGACGTATGAAGTCCTGGGCCTGACCCAGTTACTGGATGCGGAGTTCGGCGCGGCGGAGAAGAGTTTTCAGACCGCGGTGGACATCAAACCGGAGGACCCGCAAACCTATATCAACCTGGCGAATTTTTACAAAGCACAGAACGCTCCCGATCGCGCCGAGCAGATCTTGCGGCAGGGAATCGCCAAGGCTCCGAAGGCGGCTGAGTTGCCTATCGCTCTCGCCGGCTTTTACCTCGAACGCAGCCGTCTGCTCGACGAGAAACATGTGCTCGATCAAGTGGAGGGGGATGAGAACAACTATTCTGAGGGCCGCCGTGCAGTCGCCGGCTTCTACTTGGACAGTGGCGATGCGGCTTCCGCGCTCGACCGCTTCCGAGCCCTTGCAAGTAAGAACGATGACGATCAGGTGGCTGCCAGGAAAGTTGCCGAATGTTACTTGCAACTAGGCCGCTGGCAGGATGCCGAACAATGGATCGATCAGCATGACAAAGATCGCAAGGACGCCAACCTCCGGCTGCTTCGGGCGCGAAGTTATCTAGGCTCGTTCCGCCTTCGCGAAGCCGCCGCAGAACTGCAAGGCCTGATCAAAGATTCTCCCGATTTGCCCGCCGTGTATTTCTATCTGGCCCAGGTATATTCGGCGCAGGAGCAGGCGGTACAGGCGCAGCGGGCGCTTACCGAAGCCCTCCGCATGCAGCCTGGTTATCTGCCCGCGCTGCTGGGTTTGGGAAATATTAGCTTGCAGCAAAGTAACGCGAACTCTGCGCTAGCCTATGCCAGCCAGGTGATCGCGACCAGTTTCTGGCTGGCCGATGCGCATGTTCTCGCCGGCAGCGCCTATTTGTTGCTGGGGGATCAGAACCAGGCGCAGCGAGCTTTCGAACTGGCCGCCGGATTAAATCCCCGCAGCCCTGCCGCCCAGGAGCGCCTGGGACACGTCCTGGGAATGCGGGGCAACTACGCGGACGCCGAAAAAGCCTATGAGAACTCTCTTGCGATTGCACCGGATTATGCTCCCGCGCTGAATGGGTTGGGCGAGATCCTCGCAAAAGAAGGCAAGGCAAAGCAAGCCAACTTACGCATTGACCGTCAGATTGCGGTTCAGCCCAAGGCCTTCCAGCTCTACGTCGCCAAGGGCGAATTCTGCATCGCACAAAAGGATTGGTCTTGCGCCGAGCATAGCTATAAGCAAACTCTGACGTTAAATCCTTATTACGTTAACGGATATCTCGCCCTGGCCCACATTTATGCCGCCACCAACCGCCCCCAGGGCATGATCCAGGAGTACGAAGCTGCGCGTGGCAAATTTCCTGAATATCTTCCCACCTACATCCTGCTGGCCCAAGTCTACGAATATGTCGGCAACGTGGATCGGGCACGCCAAACCTATCAGGATGCCCTGAAGGTTGACCCCAATTCCTATCAATCGTTGAGTAATCTCGCGCGACTCTACGCTGATCATGGCGGATCCCTGAGCGATGCCCTCGAACTCGCACAGAAGGCCAAGGCAGAGCAACCCGAGGATGCCGGCGTCAACGACACCCTGGGATGGATTTATTATAAGCAGGGGCTATACCGGTTGGCGGTGCCGGTGCTTGAATCCGCCGTCGCGAAAAATCCTCAGGCGGCGAAATTTCAATTCCATTTAGGAATGGCGTATCTGGCAGCAGGACGGAACGCGCAGGCCCACACCACGTTGCAGACGGCGCTGCAGGCCGGCTTGAGCGGCGAAGACGCGCGCTCCGCGCAAGAGGCACTTCAGAAAACGGGCTCATAGTGTGCTGTCTCCGCTCATAGCTGGTCATTTCTGAGTTAGAATATAAGACATCCCGAAAACCGAAGGAGCCACACACGATGTACCCTGAAATTATGGTAATCCCCATGCGCGAAGAATTGACGCGCCTGGGCATCGAGGAGTTGCGCACACCGGAAGCTGTTGACCGCGCTTTGAGCGCGCAGCCGGGTACCACGATGGTCGTCGTGAACTCCATTTGCGGGTGCGCCGCCGGCCGCATGCGCCCCGCAGTACGCGTGGCGTTGCAGAACGCTACGCATCCCGACAAAGCATTCACAGTTTTCGCCGGGCAAGACTTGGAGGCTACTGAACGCGCGCGCAGCTATTTCACTGGGCAACCGCCTTCTTCGCCCTCGATTGCGATCTTACGCGACGGCCAACTCGTTTACATGATGCCGCGCCGCGACATCGAATCGCGCGAGGCCCCGGCCATAGCCGCCGACCTGAAAGCGGCGCTGGACAAGTTCTGCGCCAGGCCGGCCGCGGTCTAGACGTTTGTCACTTCGAGGAGCATTGAGGCGATCGGTCTAGGTCATAGGGTTTTGCCTAAAGACCCAGGCCGTAACAGGGAAGATCCGTTTTGCCTCGGCAATAGGACTCTTTATTGCTTCTTCCCCGGCGTTATCATCATAAATGCTTTCACCACGATCCCATTCGGCTGCACGCCCACGGGAATCATGGTCAAGAGCGAATACTCGGTGGGCTCCAGCTTCCGCGGCGCACGCTTCTGGATCACCGTTATGTCGCCCGCCTGCGTGTCCAGCACTAAGAGATAGTTCTGATCCTGCGACAGCGCCAGGCCATCCGGACGGCTGCCCACAGCTATGGTGGCGATTCTACGCCCGGCGTCGATGTCATAGACCGCGACGCTGTTGGAGCCAAAGTTGCTGGCATATAGCCTAGAGTTATCACGCGTAACCAGCGCGCGTGTAGGATGCTGTCCCACCAGCGCGCTGCTGCCCACCTCGTTGTTTCCTGTTTCAATGATGGAGATGCTGTCGGAATCGAAATCGCACACGATGAGTTCACCGCCATCGGGTTTCAGCGCCAGACTCACCGGCGTCCGTCCCACATCCAGAAGTGCCAGCACCCGGTCGCTCGTCAGTTCGCCGCTCTTCTTGCTGCTCTCTAACTCGATCGACGCCACCTGCGACGATCCCGAACACGCCACGAAGGCTTTGCTCGAATCGGGCAGGATGGCGATGTCTTCCGGTTGCTCACACACTGGCAAAGTTGCCCGCACCCGCAGCAGTCTTGCGTCAATCACCGAGACCGTGTTGTCGCTGCGATTCGAAATGACGACGGTCGCTCCGTCGGGCGAAACCCGTGCCAGTCCTGGGCCGGAGCCCACCCGCACATTCCCCAGAACCATCCGCTTCTCCAGGTCGATCACGGAAATATTGGCCGATCCGGAGTTCGCCACGTACGCTCGTTTGCCATCTTCCGAAACGTCAATAAAGTAAGGCCGCCCATGCACGCCGATCGTGGCCACCACGGCATTCTTCTCGGCATCGATCACGCTGACGTTGTTCGACCCTGTGTTGACCACATAGATTTCATTCTTCTTGCCGTTGGCCGCAACCCCGGTTGGCTCCAGGCCCACTGCAATGGTCTTCGCCGGCTGAAACGTGCGCAGATCGATCACGCTGACCGTACTGCTCTTGCCGTTGGTGACGTAGGCGTACTCGCGATATGCTGGCCCGTAGTCGGGGAAATCCTGCTCACGGAAATACCACCAGCCGAGCCCACCTACCAGCGGGACTAGAACAATAATGAGGAGAAGTTTGCGCAAGATGAATGCTGCTTTCTGGAAAATCAGCTTACCAGAGAGCGAGAGTCTACGACCAAGGCCGCCGAAGCGGGCAGCCTATTTCGGTTCGATTACCTTTAATCCTCGAACTTGAGAAAAATGACGCGTATTGAACGTTGCGACGGCACTTCCGTTTTCTAAGGCCGTGGCTGCCACGATTAGGTCATAAAAGCCAATCATTTTGCCGGAGGCTTCTAAGGCAGCCCAAAGTCGGGCATGCTCAAGCGCGGTAGTCTCGGTGTAGGGAATGACGGGCAATGCCTCGACGATCATTTGGAGATAAGCTTCGCGCCTTGGCTTATGAGTGCCGGTCGCGCGTTCTACACCGTGCCAGAGCTCAGCGACCGTAATGGCGGCTACCTGCGGATCCTTATCAGCCTGCATCTCGAGCCATGTTGGGAGATCAAAGAGCCCCCGTTCGCCGCGGATGATGACGTCGGCATCAATGATGAGTGCCATTTTCTTGTGATTGTCTTCACCGCCACTTGTCAGCCGGTGGCTTCAGGATGCGGCGGGCGGTGCGCAGATCGCGATTCCAAGCCTTTGCCTCCTCCCGAGACAGTCCGAACTCACGCAGGGCGGCGGCTAGCTCCCGCACCGAACCAGCTTTCTTCCTCTCCGGTACCAGACGGGCAACCGGCATACCGTTTTTAAGCAGAACGAATGTCATGTTCTGATAACGAACGCGGTTCACGCAATCGGCAAAGTTGCGAGCCGCTTCCGTAACGGAGATCGAAGTCGTCCTCATAAAATCAGATTATCAGATTATACACACAAAGAGAAAGGTAGCTGGGAGTATATATTCCGCCCCATGGATGCCGAATCCTCGGAAGAAAAGGTTATCAGAGCGAGCGCGTCAATGCTGCTAGTACAGCCGGAAGTCGACTTCGGTTTTCAGGTGCACCGCTACTGGCTTTCCGTCTTTTGTGGCTGGTTCAAACTTCCACGTCCGAACCGCTGCAATTGCCTGTTTGTCGAGATCTGGATCCAAGCTTTTGATTACTTTGACGTCGCGCACCTTGCCCTCTGCCGTGACAATCATCGCGACTACGACGACGCCGTTGATTTTCTTTTTGCGGGCTTTGTCGACATACGTGGGGTCGGGGTTGTAGATAGGCTTTGGAGGCGTCACGTCGCTTCCGAGTCCTACTTCGTACACAACTTCAGGGCTTTTATCCGGCGGTTCCTGCGCAAGCACCACCACGCCGCCAAGCAGGAACGCTAGAGCGCTGGCGAGCGTAATATTCCTGGCAAAAGGTCTCTTGAGGTTCCTCATAAAGCCCTCCCAGACTCGGGTTGTATCGACCTATCCGCTGACTCCCACCTTCTCCCTGGGTCCTATCCCTGGAACGCTCCTGCCGACCACACTTGCAATCTGCCGCACTTGCGTCATCAACTCATCAAACTGGTCGGGGAACAACGACTGCGGACCGTCCGACATCGCCTCGTCGGGCTTGTTGTGCACTTCCACCATCAATCCGTCGGCGCCCACGGCCACGGCAGCACGTGAAAGCGGAGTGACTTTATTCCGCTTGCCCGTCCCGTGGCTGGGATCGACAAAAATCGGCAGATGGCTCAAGCGCTGCACTGCTGGCACCACGCTCAGGTCGAGCGTGTTGCGGGTGTGGTCAGCAAAGGTACGCACGCCGCGCTCGCACAGGGCCACGTTGTAATTGCCCTCGCTCAAAATATATTCCGCTGCCATCAGAAATTCCTCCAGCGTGGCAGACATGCCCCGTTTCAGCAATACCGGCTTTTTTGCCCGTCCAGCGCGCTTCAGCAACGAAAAATTCTGCATGTTCCGCGCTCCGATCTGGATCATGTCCGCATACTCTTCCACCAGGTCGAGCGATTCATTATCGATCGCCTCCGTAATAATCTTCATCCCAAATTGCTGCCGGATCTCGGCCATGATCCGGAGCCCTTCCTCGCCCAGTCCCTGAAAAGAATAAGGAGACGTCCGCGGTTTGTAAGCGCCGCCGCGAAAGAACTGCGCCCCGGCGCGATGCACGCGTTCGGCCACAGCAAACGCCTGCTCGCGGCTTTCGATGGCGCACGGTCCGGCGACAATGGCCAATCCGACGCCGCCGATCGTCGCCTCCGTCCCGGCAAAACGGATCACGGTGTTGTCTTCTTTGATGTCGCGGCTGACCAACTTGTAGGGTTTCGAAACCTTGATGACTTCCTGCACGCCCGCCATTTCTTCCAGCGTGCCCTGCTCCACTTCACCCTTGTTCCCGGTGATGCCGATGGCGGTGCGCTGAGCCCCAGGCATGGCATGCGCACGGTAACCCAACTTCTCGATTTTTTCGCAGACCGAGCGCACCTGTTCTTCGGTAGCGTGCGCCTTCATGACCACCAACATGGGTTTTACCTCAGAGTTCCAAGTTTATCCCGCCTCGTGAGTTGCAGCAAATAAACGGTTGGGCGGACGCCACTCCGTCAGCGAATGTTTTCGCCCGAATACAGTATTGGCCCGATTTCTTCATTCAGGCGCCAGTAACTACTCTTGAATGCAGGAGAATCTGTATGGCTCACAAAACACTGGTTTTCGCGGTGATTCTGTTCTCTATGATCGGAGCCATAATCGGCTCTGGCTTCGCTCAATCCGATATCTACGCCAAAGCCGTTCCTGACCAGGCGGATGGTAAGGACTACGCGGGCCGTCGCGTAGGCGAAGTAAAACTTCCTCCCGTTCCCCCGCTTCCCCCAAGCGAGCAACAGCAATTTCAGCAAGACGTCAAGGATGTCCATTTTGATTTTGACCGGTCCGAGCTTCGTGACGAAGATCGAACCATCCTGGCTGGCGACGCGGAGTGGCTGAAGGCGCATCCGGACGTGTACGTCACGCTTGAGGGAGACGCGGACGAGCGTGGCGATATCGTCTACAACGTTGTGTTGTCCGACCGGCGCGCCATTGTGACCAGGGATGCACTGGTGGAACTGGGAGTTCCCTCGGATCGAATCCTGTTTGCCACGGGGTGGGGCAAGCTGTATCCCATCTGCGTGCAATCGGATGAGAGCTGCTGGAGCCAGAATCGGCGGACCCATATCGAGCCGTGGCAACCCACGCCGGAACTCACTGAGGTAGCCGCGCGCTAGCGGCGCAACTGGCGGGCACTCTTCGCATTGTCTTTCCGAAGCCGCGGCGAGCAATCGCCGCGGCGACTTCACTTTAGAACTTCGAGGAAACAATTTCCCGCCAGGGTAGTTGAATCCGTTCGACTACAAAAGCATCCATTGCTGAGACAGCGTAGTTTCGATTCCTCAGGAGTTGCAAATCTATATGAAAGCTGCAGTCGTACCCTCCGTAAATGGCAAGTGGGAAGTCAAGCAGTGGGAAACCCCGAAAGCTGGGCCTAATCAAGTGGTCATGAAGATTCAGGCCAGCGGCCTTTGCTACACGGATGTTCACATCACGCATGGCGTAATCCCGACGCAATTTCCGCGCGTGCTGGGCCACGAGCCCGTAGGCGAGATTGTCGAAGTCGGCCCGGGTGTGACGTCCCGCAAAGTCGGAGACCGTGTGGGAGTGGGTTGGGTGCAAAAGGGAGATGGAACCTGCGAGTGGTGCCTGCGCGGCAAGAAGGAGTTGTGCCAGAACGCCATCTCCACCGGCATCGGACTGCAGGGCAGCCATGCTGAATATATGCTTGCTTACGCCGACGCGACCATGCCGATTCCAGCGGCTCTCAGCTACGAACAGGCCGCGCCGATCTTCTGCGCGGGCTACACCGTCTGGAGCGGACTGCGTCTTGCGGATCCCAAACCGCACGAGCGTATTGCAGTTGTTGGCATTGGAGGGCTCGGCCATCTGGCGCTGCAATATTCCAAAGCCTCCGGCTTCGAAACGATCGCTGTGACCAAAAGTAAGGACAAAGAAAAAACAATTCGAGATCTCGGTGCGGATGAAATAGTCGAGAGCGGCGAGAAGCTTTTAGCCGCGGGCGGCGCCGATGTACTGCTCGCCACCTCGAACTCCTGGTCGGCCACTGCTGAGGCTGCGAAGGGCATGCGACCCGATGGCCGCATCATCCTCATGGGAGTGGGCGACGAGGCACTGAACTATACTCCGGAACTGATGTTCAAGCGCGTCCGCTTAATTGGATCGACGCAAAATGGCCCGGAATATCTCTACGAAGCGCTGGATATCGCCGCCAAAGGCAAGATCAAAGTGGTGGAGGAAGTCTACAAGCTCGACGACATAAATAAAGCCTACGACCGAGTGGCGGAAGGCAAAGTCCGTTTCCGCGCGGTCATCACGATGAATTAAATGTGGGCACTGCGGTGCGGGGACGGGCACATTAGCGCCTCCCTGCGGGAAATGAGCTCGGCCCAGGAGCAAGGTCCAGGACGAAGCCGTTATACTTTTCTCATGCCCCGTTCCATCGCTAGCGAACAAGACATCCTTGCTCGGCCTGCGCCGAAACGCCCGCCCCGCCTATCTTCCCGGCGCATCGGCATTCACACCTCCACCGCCGGAGGAATCCACCATGCCGCCGAGCACGCTTACCGCATCGGCTGCAACACACTGCAAATTTTCTCGTCCAGCCCTCGCCAATGGGCCCCTTACGAGTTGAGCCATCCGCTGTGCGAGCAGATGTTTCGCCTGCGCGCCCAATACAATCTCAAGCCTCTCGTCATTCACACCAACTATCTGGTGAATCTCGCCAGCACCAATCCTTCATTCCTGAAAAAATCTATTGAAGCCTTTCGCGGCGAAGTCGAGCGCGCGATTTCGGTTTGCGCCGATTATCTTGTACTGCATCCCGGGTCATTCCGGGGAGCCGATCGCGAAGCTGGATTACTACAGACCGCCGCTGCCATCGGCGCCGCCACGCAAGGGCTAGATCTGCAAAAATCTGGATTGACCATCCTGATCGAGAACACTGCCGGCGCCGAATTCTCACTGGGAGGCAGTTTCGAGCAAGTTGCCGAAGTTATCGACCGACTCCGCGGTATCGTCCCCATCGCCGCCTGCATCGATACCTGCCACACCCACGTTGCCGGCTACGACCTCGTTAGTAAGGAAGGCATCTATCAGACGCTGCAAGATCTCGATGCAGCCGTCGGCCTGCACAACGTGAAAGTCGTACACTGCAACGACGCCAAAGCCGTCCGCGGATCGAAGCTTGACCGCCATCAGCACATCGGAAAGGGAACAATCGGCATCGAGCCCTTTCGCATTTTGCTCAACGATCTCCGCCTGGCTCACGCCGCGTTCATCGCCGAAACTCCCATCGACAAGCCGGGCGACGACCGCAGAAATGTCGAAGCGCTGAAGAAGTTGGTGAGCTGATGGCGTGGCGCGGGCGCTCTCGCCCGCGACTCGCAGCCGCTTCTGATGTATTCTGGCGCGGTTCATGATTCGCATCCTCATCTGGCTGTTGAGCCAGCCCGTGCTGTGGGCGGGCCTGGGCGTAACGCTTGGCCCCTATTTTTTCTGGCGCGGTTTTCGACTGCTTCAACGCAAGCGGCTCATCATGGACACTCCCCGTTCTACCATCCGGGCTGCGGCAATGGGCTGCGTGGAGATCAGCGGCAGAGCGGTTGGTCCTTACACCCTGGTGGCGCCAATGAGCCACACCGACTGTTTCTACTATCGGCTCGTGATCGAATCGAACCCAGAAGGCGATCTTCGCAAAAGAATTCAGGAGATGTGCGCGCCGCTCTTCCTGGATGACGGCACCGGCACGCTGATGATTTTTCCGCATGGCTCGGAACTGCAAATGCAACCGTCCAGCGAACGGTCAGAGTATGGGAAGCTGGCCTTCGCGCTCACAAGGTATTCCGAGGGAACTCCAGAGTTCGCCCAGGAATACTGCATAAAACCCGGGGACACGATTTTCGTGTTGGGGACGCTACGGGAGAATCCGTGGGCGAAAAAGAACCCGGTTGCCGAGGGCAGTGAACTGTCCCGGATCGGGCCGGGATTCGTGGGCCGGAGCGAAGCCGAACTCCTGCGCTGCGAAGCTTATCCATACTTGGATTCCACGTTGCCTGCCGGAGGGGACCTGGCTCCACTGAGCCAGTTTGACTTACATCCTCCGGTTATCCTCATGCAAGGCGAGGGGCACTTTGTAATCTCCACTGACAGTCAAAAAGAACTCGTGGCCAGGCTGAACTTGAAATCGCTGTTGTACATCTGGGGAGGGCCGGTCGCGGCTCTGTGGGGGCTTTGGGAAATACTTAACCGCGCGGGAGTGTTGTGATTCTCTTGAAGAACAGCGCCGGTCCCGTTGGCTAACAGCCAAAGACTAGAGACGCCGCTGCGGAAGCGTTTCTATTCCTGGCTTTGTGGCATCCTATTGCCCATGATTAAAAAGGCGTCGCGTGCGATCTCATTATCAGGGATGCTCCTTACACTTCTCATCCTGTTGTCCAATGGCGCCGCCGCTCAGTCCAGTGAAAAACCCGACACTCATCCCGTCGAGACCGCAATGAAGAACGTTACGTACCACTACTCCGAACCGGTTGCCGTGCATATCGTCCAGCTACAAGGCGAGCTCGTTCCCACGAGCGCCACATCGGGCGTCGTCTTCGACGACAAGAATTCGTTCAATCTCCATTTAATTTACGCAGAGATTTCCATAAGCTGCAGGGCGCTCGCTCAAGTGTTGAACGAAAATGTTTTCTCGTCCCCCGACGCTCCTATCAGAAATCTGAGCATCGAGGTCAAGAATAGTCAGCTCGTCATCAAAGGAAAGTTGCCCCAGAAAGCCGGAGTCGCATTTGAAACGACAGGAACGCTCTCCGCCGACGCGGACGGCCGCATCCGTGTTCACGCCGACCATGTGAAGGCGGCGCACCTGCCCGTGAAAGGACTGATGGATTTGCTGGGCATTGACTTCGCCCGTGTCATCGACGTGCACAAGATTCACGGCATCACGCTTGAGAAAGATGATCTGATTCTCGATCCCGAGCAAATCCTGCCTCCACCACACATTCAGGGAAGGGTGACTGCCGTTCGTATTCAAGGCAACGACATCGTGCAAGTATTCGGCAAACCGCAAGCTTCAAATTTTGCCGCCAAACTGCCCGGCAACTACATGGCTTTCCGGCACAGCGACATGCGCTTCGGCAAACTCACCATGCATGATGTTGACCTGATCATGATCGACATGGACCCGCGCGATCCTTTCGATTTCTTTCTCGATCATTACCAGGAGCAGCTGGTCGCCGGCTACACGAAGAGCACGCCGGACTATGGCCTTCGCGTCTACACCCGCGATTACAACAAGCTGCGAAATCGGCCGGCGAGCCAGTCGCACAAATAATCCAGGGACGGCCGTCCTCGAGGTCCGCGAAGCGCACCCTGCAGGTATAGCGCGGGCGCCTTTTCCCGCGCGAACTGCCAGAGGATTCTTGTCTAGTCTTGCCCGCGATATGTTAAACTTGTTTAACATGCTCGGCATTCGCCTCGAACCCGATCTCGAAGAAAAGCTTGAATCTCTTGCCAAAGAAACTGGCCGCAGCAAGAGTTACTACGCCCGCGAGGCCATTCGGCAATACCTCGAGGACCGCGAGGATTACCTGAAGGGCATCGCCGCCTTGGAGCGCCGCGAGCCCGTCATTTCGCTCGAGGAGCTGGAGCGGCGTCTTGGCCTGGCGGATTGAAATCACCCGCACCGCAACAAAGCAGATCACAAAGCTCGATCAGCGGGCGCAAAAGTCCGTCCTGAATTTTCTGCGTGGGCGCTTGTCTTCGGCGGACAACCCGCGCCAATGGGGAAGGGCTCTGCAAGGCGAAAAGCGTGGCCTGTGGCGCTATCGGGTTGGTGACTATCGCCTGATTTGCGACATTCAGGATGAAACGATCACAATCCTGGTGCTTGAGTTGGGACATCGCAAAGACGTTTACCGGTGATCGTTGAGCGATACTCCCGCACACGGTTCTGCTGCCTCATTGTAGAATCTAAGGTTTACGCCAGTCCCGGCAATCGCCATATGCCTCAGCAAGACAAGATGCAGGAGGAAGCCCCGGCCGATGGCGGTAAACACCGGCCTGACGACGACCGCTACGATCCGCAGCGCGTAGAAACGAAGTGGTTCGAGCGCTGGCAAAGCGATCCGCAACTCTACGTGGCCGAAGCCGGTTCCGCCAAGAAGAAGTACTACGTTCTCGAAATGCTGCCTTATCCATCCGGCGCACTGCACATGGGACACGTGCGCAACTACGCGATCGGCGACGCCCTTGCCCGCTATATGTGGATGAACGGATACAACGTGCTCCATCCCATGGGCTGGGATTCCTTCGGCTTGCCCGCGGAAAATGCGGCCATTCAGAACAACACTCCGCCGCGCCAGTGGACCCTGGGCAATATCGCAAAGATGAAGGCGCAGATGAACCGCCTTGGCTTCGCCTACGACTGGTCCCGCGAAGTCACCACCTGCCTGCCTGACTACTACCGCTGGAATCAGTGGTTCTTCCTAAAGTTCTACGAGAAGGGGCTGGCCTATCGCAAGAAGAGTCGAGTCAACTGGTGTCCGAAGTGCGCTACGGTACTGGCCAACGAGCAGGTCGTTGATGGATGTTGCTGGCGCCACGAAGATACGCCCGTCGAGCAGCGCGAGCTGGAACAGTGGTTCCTGCGTATCACCAAATACTCCGACGAGTTGTTGCGCGATCTCGACAAGCTGGACGGTTGGCCGGAAAAAGTCCGGACCATGCAGCGCAACTGGATTGGGCGCAGCGAAGGCGCGCTCGTTGACTTCAAACTTGACTATGCCGAAAATCACACCGGATTCGGCCCCGCGGGCTCAACCATCAGCGTCTTTACGACGCGCGTCGACACGATTTTTGGTGCGACCTCGGTGCAACTGGCGCCCCAGCATCCCATCGTCGCCGATCTCGCCGCGGCCAATCCCGACTTGCGCGCCAAGGTCGATCAACTCATCGCCGAGCAGCGCAAAGCCAAAGAAGTAGGTGACATCGGCGAAATCGAAAAGCACGGCGTCTTCACCGGCCGCTACGCCCTCAATCCTTTCAACAGCGAAAAGGTTCCTGTTTGGGTGGCAAACTACATTCTCATGGACTACGGTACCGGCGCGATCATGAGTGTGCCCGCGCACGACGAGCGCGATTACGAGTTTGCGAAGAAGTACCAGCTCGAGGTTCGCCTCGTGATTCTTCCGTTGTCCAGCGACCAGGAAGATACCATGGCGGACCCAGCCCTTCCATTTACGGCACACGAGGGCTCGCTGATCAACTCCGGCCCCTACAGCGGCCTTGAGTGCGCCGCTGCAATCAAGAAAATGTCTGCCGACGCGGAGAAACATGGCTTCGGCAAAGCCACCATCACTTATCGCCTGAAGGACTGGGGAATCTCGCGCCAGCGCTACTGGGGGACGCCGATCCCCATGCTCTATTGCGAAAAAGATGGCATCGTTCCCGTGCCGGAACAAGATTTGCCTGTCATTTTGCCCGAGGCAGTCGATATCGCGCACGCTATTGGGTCGCCGCTCGGCGGTGTGCCGGACTTTGTTAACGCAACTTGCCCCAAGTGCGGCGGCCCGGCGCGCCGCGAAACCGATACCATGGACACCTTCGTCGATTCTTCCTGGTATTTTTACCGCTACACCGACGCGCACAACGAGCGCGCACCGTTTGATTCGAAGACCGCGCAATACTGGTTCCCCATCGATCAATACATCGGTGGCGTCGAGCATGCCATCTTGCACCTTATCTATTCGCGTTTTTGGACCAAGTTCATGCGCGACCTGGGCCTCATCACCAACGACGAACCCGTTGAGCGCTTGTTCACGCAAGGCATGGTGATCAAAGACGGCGCTAAGATGTCGAAGAGTTTGGGCAACGTAGTCAGCCCGGACGAAATGGTCGCACGCTACGGGGCGGACGCCGCGCGACTTTACAGCTTGTTCGCGGTTCCGCCGGATCGTGATTTGGATTGGCAGGATTCCGGCATTGAGGGCATTCGGAAGTTCCTGGGCCGGTTCTATCGCGTTGTGACAGATAAAGGCGAGGGTCCCGCGGTGCCCGGCGAATCATCTGTAGATAGCAGGCGCGGGCCTGCTGCTCGTGGTCTTCAGCGAAAACTGCACCAGACCATCAAGCGGATCTCAGACGATTTCAATGGCCGCTGGCATTTCAACACCTCGATCTCGGCCCTGATGGAGCTTGGCAATCTGATTTCGGGCATGAGTCAGGATATTTCCGCGGGCAACATTCCGCATGAGGATTTGGCTGAAACGAAGCGGGTGATGGTTCGGTTGCTAGCTCCGTTTGCGCCTTATCTGGCCCACGAGCTCTGGGAGATGCTGAGCGAGAAGGGAAGGCTGCTGAAAGCTCCCTGGCCCAAATACGACGCGGTTCTCGCGAAAGAAGAAGAACTGGAAATTCCGGTGCAGGTCAACGGCAAACTCCGAGGCCGCGTCGTCGTGCCTGCAGATGCGTCTGAACAGTTTGTTCTGGACCGCGCTCTCGCTGACGAAAAAGTGCAGTCCTTCATTGCCGGCAAAAAGATCGTGAAGAAGATCTACGTCCCCGGCAAGCTGGTCAACTTTGTGGTCCGCTAGATTCATGTCCCGTATCTCGCCCACACTCGAAGGCTTTCGCACGACGTTTCGCAGGCCTTCGCTGACATTGGCTGAGATCGCCTGGCGCTGGACGGTGGGCGCATTTGCCTGGGCATTGTTGCTCTTCTGGTTTATCGAATACCTCGACACGCTGCCCGTGACGAAGGGCGACGCGACTCTTTTGTCAACGCGCCAGCCCTTTCTGGTGGGACGAGCGATCGCGCACATCCTTCGCGGAAGCTTGAATCGTGCCGTGCTGGCGGCGCTGTTCGCGGTGATCGCGATGTCGTTGCTGTGGATCATAGCCGCGTCCATCGGCCGCGGCGCCACCGTTCGCGCTCTACTCGACCACTTCCGTCGAGACACTGCCTGCACCGAAGAGTACGGAGCGGCTCAACGTCGGCCATTGCGCTCGCTCATCGGCCTTAACTTCTTGCGCGCAGCGCTGACGCTCGCCGCGCTGCTCGCCATCGCAGGCGCAGCCGTTCTCGTCAGCTTCGCCTCGCCGGCCGCAAACCCCCAACCGGCTCTGGTCTTTATCTTGTTTTTGCCGCTGGCCGGTCTCATTTGGATCGTGTGGTCCGCCCTGAACTGGCTGTTGTCACTGGCTGCGATATTCGCGGTCCGCGACGGCGAGGACGCTTTAGGCGCGCTCTCCGCCGGCGTCGCTTTGTTTTGGGAACGCCTGGGGCCGGTATCCGCCGTGAGCACCTGGACCGGACTGGCGCACTTGACCGCCTTCAGTGTATTTGGCACCGCCCTGTCGATGCCGCTGGCTTTCATTCATGTCGCGCCGTCCCGGCTGGTCATCGCCGCCATGATTCTCGTGACGCTCGCGTATCTTGCCGTCGTGGATTGGCTGTACATTGGGCGGCTCGCCGGCTACGTCTGCATCGCAGAAATGCCAGAGACTCTGGCTGAATCCTTGCCGTTGACCATACCTCCGCCGCGGACCTCGATCGACCGCGATGAGCCGATCCTCAGCGACCTCCCGAATCTGATTGCAGAGACATAGCCTGCGATCTGGTCCTTTACACGAGCCACCTGATTTGAGAAACTCATCCGTGGAGACCCAATCCAGACTCACGCCGTCGCAGCTCAACCAATCCATCGTCATCCTCGACTTTGGCGCACAGTATACGCAGCTCATCGCGCGCCGCATCCGTGAACAGAATGTTTTCTCCGTCGTGCTGCCCTGCACGGCGTCGCTTGAAGAGGTCAAACGTGCGGCCCCGGTGGGCATCGTGCTTTCCGGTGCTCCTTGGTCTGTCTACGACAAAGATGCGCCGCCGGCCGACCCGCGTGTCTTCCAGTTGGGAGTGCCCGTGCTCGGCATCTGCTACGGGTTGCAGTTCATGGTGCATACCCTGGGCGGCAAGGTGCGGCCAGCGGACAAGCGGGAGTACGGGCACGCGGAAGTCGACATCGTAGCCGAGTCAGTGCTGTTCAAAGGCTTAGCCAAGCGGCAAGCCGTGTGGATGTCGCACGGAGACGAAGCGCTAGAACTGCCTCCGGGGTTTGAGCTGACTGCGAAGACGTCGCATGCGGTGGCTGGAATCCAGAACGTGGCGAAGAAGTGGTTTGCGGTGCAATTCCATCCTGAAGTTCACCACACGCGGAACGGCACCGAGATCCTGCGCAACTTTGTTTTCCAGATTTGCGGCGCGAGGCCTACATGGACACCGCAGCACTTTATCGATTCGACCGTCGAACAGGTGAAGCAGGAAGTCGGCAAGGGACGCGCCATCTGCGCGCTTTCGGGAGGCGTGGATTCATCGGTGGCTGCCATGCTCGTTGATCGCGCTCTACGGGACGCGAAGGGCAAATCGCGATTGACTTGCATCTTCGTGAACAACGGCGTGCTGCGCAAGAACGAGTTCGAGAAAGTACAGAAGACGCTGCACGACAAACTTGGGCTGCGGCTCGATGCGGTCGATGCGACCGGGCGCTTTCTCGGCAAGCTGAAAGGCGTGAGCGATCCCGAGAAGAAACGCAAGATCATCGGCAATGAATTCATCAAAGTGTTCGAGAAGGAAGCGCGGCGCATCGAGAAAGAAGAAGGGAAGGTCCAGTGGCTGGTGCAGGGAACGCTCTATCCGGACGTGATCGAGTCGCGGTCGGTGCGGGGGCCGTCACAAGTGATCAAGTCACATCACAACGTGGGCGGTTTGCCGGAGAAGATGAAGCTCAAGCTGATCGAGCCGCTGAAAGATTTGTTCAAGGATGAAGTCCGCAAGATTGGCCGCGATCTAGGCATGCCGGAGGAAATTTTGCAGCGGCAGCCGTTCCCTGGTCCCGGTCTGGCTGTGCGCGTGCTGGGGGAAGTCACGCCGGAACGTCTGGCGCTGCTGCGCGAGTGCGACGACATTGTGGTTACGGAAGTGAAGAACGCCGGACTGTACACGAAAGTCTGGCAGTCGTTTGCGGTATTGCTGCCGGTGATGTCGGTGGGCGTGATGGGCGACATGCGAACTTATGCTTATACATGCGCGGTGCGGGCCGTGAGTTCAGAAGATGGCATGACCGCCGACTGGGTTGCGCTGCCGCACGAAGTGCTGAAGAACATCTCTACACGAATCGTGAATGAAGTAAAGGGCGTGAATCGCGTGGTGTATGACATTACTTCCAAGCCTCCCGGGACAATTGAGTGGGAGTGAGAGAGCTCTTTGCAAGAAGCGATCCAAATGGCCAGACTGAGTCGATGCCTCAGCTATGCCAACGCTCGAACCGCATCCGATGTGAGTTAATCTAATGTCCCATCCAAAGCCACTCATACTCGTCATTCTCGATGGCTGGGGTTACCGCGCCGAAACCAAAGCAAATGCCATCGCGCTGGCGCGCAAGCCTACTTACGACCGCCTTCTGCGGGAGTATCCCAACACCCTCATACACACGAGTGGTCCATTTGTTGGCCTACCTGACGGTCAGATGGGCAACAGCGAGGTTGGACACCTCAACATTGGCGCGGGTCGCATCGTGCATATGGACATCACGCGCATCGATCTGATGATTCAGAACGGTGAGTTCTTCTCGCATCCTGTGCTGCTCGCGGCCATGAAGCATGCGCACGAGGGCGAGCGGAGATTGCATTTGTTCGGCTTGGTCTCCGACGGCGGCGTGCACTCTCAGCAGGCTCATCTCTATGCATTGCTTAAAATGGCGAAGCAGAACGGCGTAGACCGCGTTTTCGCGCATGCTTTCATGGACGGCCGCGACACGCTGCCCACCAATGGCGCAGGTTATCTCGACCAGTTGCAGCAGAAAATGCGGGAGTATAACTCCGGCAAAATTGCCACCGTGAACGGACGCTATTACGCGATGGACCGCGACCGGCGATGGGAGCGCATTGCCAAGGCCTACAACGCGATCGTGTTCGGTGACGCGGAAGGCGGCAAGTGTGCCGATCCGGTGCAAGGGATGAAGGACTCTTACAACAAAGGCGTCACGGATGAATTTGTTGTTCCGTTTGCCTGCACCGACAAGAACGGCCAACCGCTGGCAACCATTCGCGACGACGATGCCTGTATTTGCTTTAACTTCCGTGCCGACCGCGTCCGGCAGATTACACGTGCTCTAGCTCGTAACACCGGCTTGAACGCGAAGGGTGGCAGCGATCTTCCAGGCGCGGCCGATCTGGATGCCACAATTCCTCGCGACCGTGTTCCGAAGAATCTGCACTACGTCTGCATGACGCAGTACGACAAGAACTTCAGCCTGCCGGTTGTGATTCCTCCGGAATCGATGGCAAACATCCTCGCCAACGTGATGGGCGGTCTCAACATGCGCAACTTGCGCGTTGCCGAGACGGAAAAATACGCCCACGTTACATATTTTTTTAACGGCGGCGTGGAACAAGCGTTTCCGGGCGAGGAGCGCCTGATGGTGCAGTCGCCGAAAGTCGCGACCTACGATTTAAAGCCGGAAATGAGTGCGGCGGGCATTGCCGATGTTGTGGTTAAGGCCACTGAAGAGGGAACGTTTGACGTGGTCATCGTCAACTTTGCCAACGCGGACATGGTCGGCCACTCGGGAAAGATTGAGCCTACGGTGAAAGCGGTCGAAACCGTGGACGCGTGCCTCGGCCGCATCGAATCTGCTGTTCGTGCCATGGGCGGCGCCATGCTCATCACCGCCGATCATGGCAACGCTGAGATGATGATCGATCCCGTCACCGGCGGCCCGCACACGGCACATACGACGAATCCGGTGCCGTTCATCGTAGTCGCGGAAGATGCGAAGCAGTTCACGCTGAAGCCCAACGGTTCGCTGCGGGACATCTCGCCGACCATGCTCGGGATGTTAGGTATCGATGAGCCGAAAGAGATGACGGGCACGGATCTGCGCAGCTTCTTGAAGAGAAAATGAAACCGCAGGCGAATGCCGAGACTTTGCTGCCACAACTTCAATCCTCGCCAGGGAAATAGGTCGCGCCTTGGTTAAGGACCTGTCCTCGGCTCAAGCACGCGGCGCCTTTTCCGTTTACCGTGAATCGCAGCGAGCCCGACTCGTCTGCGCAGAACGTCTTCATTCCCGCCTCGGATGCAACCGGGACTGCTGTTACCTGAAATTTGGAGGCGGGAGATCCTTCACAGCCAGCCAGCGCGAAATGGTATCCCGCAAATTCTTGGCCAAGTAACCCTGAATTGTATTCTTCAGCTTGCTCGCCCGAGGGAACCGCGGAGGCTTGCTGGCGAAACAAATCAGCGAGCTTGCAGGTATAGCCCTGATCAGGGTGTTTGCCGGAATAACCCTTTTCAGCTGCCATGATCATGCGGAGGCGGGCCGACGCCATATTCTCATTCGACTCATCCTCTTTCGTACGCACGCCCTTCAGATAATCCGGATCCGTGAGCGGGACGTGTACAGCCAACGTCGCCTCAATCAGTCGCCAGATGTCCTTTTCCTGAGTCATGGAGAAAATCAGGCGCGGGATCACGGGCAGAAACTCTGGCTGTCCATCGCGGTACACATGGATCGACACTTCGATCTCGTCGCTCTCCCCCATCAAATTATCGCGCTCGACGGTCACTTCGGTTTTAACCTTCGCTTTGCCCTCCTCTTGTTCCGACACCAGCAGCGTCGGGCCCTCATCAAAAGTCTCGACATGCCCTTGCGCGGCGAACTGGTGGCCGATCATAGAGATCTTCTGCACCATGGAGGTTTCCGGGCCTTCGCCCTTGCGGATGAGAGTCTGGCTCGCCACCGTCGGCAGATGCCTGGTAAAGGAATCGGGACTCTTGCCCATGAACATCTCAATCAAGGCCTGGCGGGCGGTTTGAGGCGGCAGGGGCAGAGTCGGCTTCTGGGCCTGGGTCTGCGTGTGCGCCGATACGGTCGCGGTAAGCACGGCTAACAGAATCAGTAAAACGTTTCGCATGCTGTCCTCCGCAAGCTCCGGGTTCAGCCTATTTTACCCTCGAAGACTCCACAGGCCTCTCCGAAGTTCCTATCGGCACTTACTCGCAAAGAACGTCCCTTCTTGAACTTCTTGCCGCGAGCTGTTCGTCGCCTATCTTTTCTGTGATTAAATCTTTGCAGTCATGAAACTGCTGATGGTTGTGCACCACAGATTTGATCTTTGGAACGCTCCGGCGTGGTTTAGCAAACGGCTGCGGGAAGAATTTCCGGCGCTGGAGATTGTGCATCGGGATCGCTATGAGGATGTGGAAGAGCACCTCCGTGATGCCGAGATCTTATTCGCGTTCTCGCTCCGGGCTGAGCAATTCAACTTTGCGCAGAAACTACGCTGGATTCACGCCCCCACGGCGGCAGTACATCAACTGCTGTTTCCCGAATTGGTGAAAAGCGATGTGGTTCTAACCAATGCTCGCGAAGTGCACGGTCCCGTGGTCGCCGAGCACGTGATCGCACTCATCTTCGCGCTGGCAAAGAAAATTCCGCAAGCAGTGCGGCTACAGCAGAAACGCGTCTGGGGACAGGATGTGATCTGGAACGATGGTCCCCGGCCGCGCGAAGTCGCTGGTGAGACTCTTGGCCTGATTGGCCTCGGCAGTATCGGGCGCACTGTGGCCCGCATTGCAGCGGCAATGGGGATGCGGGTGGTTGCAATTCGAGAGCATCCGGAGAAAGAGAAGCCGGAGGGAGTGGCGGAGGTCTATGCCCCGCCGCAGCTTGACCAACTGCTATCGCAAGCGAACTACGTCGTCATGGCCGCGCCACTGACCGAGGCAACGCGCCGACTGATGAACGCGGAGCGCCTCGCCGCCATGCGGCCGGATGCCTATCTGATCAACGTAGGACGCGGGCTCCAGGTAGACGAGGCCGCGCTTGGCGATGCGCTTCGCAGCCACCGCATTGCAGGCGCGGCTCTGGATGTCTTCGAGCAGGAGCCTCTCCCACCCGAATCGCCGCTATGGGCACTCGAAAACCTGCTCATCACGCCCCACACCGCAGGGCTCACGGAAAAGCTCTGGCATCGCCACTACACGTTGTTCTCGGAAAATCTTCGGCGCTATCTGGCCCGCGAGCCGTTACTTTTCACCGTCGACAAGCAGAAAGGATATTGACCGGCTCGAAGGCAACTTCCACTTTCATCGGATCAAGAAGGCCTTAGTAGGCGACCATGATGGCTCGGTAGCGGCCGACTCAACACGGAACTTCTTTACCGCAAGCGATTCTGAGCAGGATTCGAAGTCGACAGAATCGTTTTCTTGTTCGAGCCGGCCGTCTGCTTCGTGCTACAGTTTTCTCGCGGACAATTGTGTCCGCCCGAATTCCATGGAACCGCGACTCATCCTTATCCATCTGCTGATCAAGCTGGGCGTCGCTACGACGGTCTCCGGCAATCTGGTCCGCTCCAAGGAATTCAAGTCGTTGCTGTTTCGCGAGGAACGCACCCTTCGGCAGAAGATTTATCTAGTGCTGTGGATTGCGCTGCCCATCACCATCGGCGTCTGGATTCGGTTTTCGGTGAAGACGTTTCTCGCCGGCGATTTGAGTTTTGAGACCGCTCTCCTGCTGGGAGTGATCGGCGGACGCTGGGCGGGATCCCTCGGCGGGGTGCTGATGGGGCTACCCGCTCTGCTGCATGGGGAATGGGCGGCGATGCCGTTCGACGTGCTTTCCGGTTTTATCGCCGGCCAACTGCGCACCATGGCTTTGGACAAGGACGACATCTGGTCGTTCTCTCCCTTCATCGATCAAAGCATCTTTCGCCTGATTCGACGGAATCTGCCGACGCCGCGCCTGTTCGACTGGCAAATCATGTTCTTCACCACAGTCGTGGGCCTGCGTTTCGTGCAGACGGAATTGGCACGATACTTCCCGCACGCCATCTTCAGCATGGAGAGCCCGGGCAACCTATGGGTCTGGGGTGCGATCTATGCCACTTCGGTGACGGCCATTGGCATCGAGCTCAAGATCTTCAACGGCGTTCGCATCCAGATCAAGCTGGAGGAGCAGGAACGGCTGTTACTGCACGCGCGCATGGAAGCGCTTCAGAACCAGATTAACCCTCATTTCCTTTTCAATACCCTGAACTCTATTTCTTCTCTGGTGCGCTTTGATCCCGAGATGGCGCGCGAAGTGATTTCGAAACTCGCTACCATCCTGCGGCGTTTGCTCAATAGCGCCGACGCTTTTGTGCCTCTGCGGGAAGAAGTGGAGTTCATCGACAACTATCTGGATATTGAGGTTGTGCGTTTTGGAAACGACAAACTCCGCGTCGTAAAGGAACTGGATCCCGCATCGCTCGACGTGATGGTCCCCAGCATGCTCTTACAACCGCTGGTGGAAAACTCGATCAAGCATGGACTCGCTTCGATGGTGGAGGGCGGCAGCATCTACCTGCGCAGCCGCTTAGCCGATTCCGGGCTTGTGATCGAGGTGGAAGACGACGGCGTGGGCATGGCGGCCACGCAAGTGGAGGAATCGACTAGTACCCGGGGCGCCGGCATTGGCATGGCCAACATTTCCGAGCGCCTCCAAGTGTTGTATGGAGACGCGGCGCGCATGACCATTGACAGCCATGAAGGGAAGGGAACACTGGTGCGGATCCGCTTGCCACTCTTGCAAGCCGCGGGAGCGGTCCCGGAGGGTTTCTACGAGGAGCGCGCCAGCACGCGCCGGTAAAACTCTTCGTATTGAGGGACGATCTTGCTGGAGCAGAAGCGCGACTGAGCAACCGCGCGAGCCGCCTTGCCCATTGCCCGTAACCGCGTTTCGTCATTCAGAAGTTCGATGGCGTAGCGTGCCATCGTATCCACGTCGCCGACGTCAGCCAGGTAGCCGCTGGTGCCATGTTCGATCACTTCCGGTACGCCTCCGGTGCGGGTGGCGATGGGGACGACTTCACACGCCATCGCCTCCAGCGCCGCCAAGCCGAAAGACTCCAACTCACTCGGCATGAGCAGGATGTCGGCGATTCCCAGCTTTTCCTGTACCTGGTCCTGCTTGCCCAGGAAAAGCACATCTTCATGGATTCCTTTTTGCACCGCCAGCCATTCGGCCACCGAACGGTCCGGCCCATCGCCGATCAGCAATAGTTTCGAGGGAATTTGCTTCCGCACCCGATCGAAGATCTCGATCACATCTGAGAGACGCTTGACCGGTCGAAAATTGGAAAGGTGTACGAGTAACTTCTCACCGTTAGCCGCATACTCGGAGCGAAGCTCCCCGGGATTCTTGTTCCTTACATACACGTCGCAATTGACCGAGTTGTAAATCACTTCGATTTCCTTCTTCACGTCAAACACGCGCATGGTGCGGTCGCGCAGGTAGTTGGAAATCGCCGTGACGCCGTCGCTCTGGTCAATGGAATAACGGGTGATGGGTAGATAAGACCGGTCCAGGCCGACCAAGGTAATGTCGGTTCCATGCAAAGTAGTCACAAAGGGCAGGCGACGTCCGCGCGGACCGTCCGCCAACATCTGGCGCGCCAGCAGCGCGCTCACCGAGTGCGGAATTGCATAGTGCACGTGAAGCAGATCGAGGTCGTACAACTGAGCGACCTCAGCCATGCGGGTGGCCAGCGCCAGGTCGTAAGGCGGATAGTCGAACAACGGATACCTCGAAACTTCGACTTCGTGATAATGAATATTTGGTTCCTCGCCGCGCAGCCGGATCGGCTGGGCGTAGGAGATGAAATGAATTTCGTGGCCCCGCTGCGCCAGCTCCAGGCCCAGTTCCGTGGCCACAACGCCGCTTCCGCCGTAAGTGGGATAACAGGTGATCCCAATCTTCATTTCCGCGAGGTCCGCCCTTTCCGATGGTCTTGTATTCGATGGCAGGAATCAACAGAGGATGCACATTGTACAGGGCAAGGCGGCATGGCGCGCGGAAAAAGCGGCTTGGTCCGGAGAAGCTACTCGCCGGCTTTTAGGCCTGGCTTGGAAAGTCCGGGATCCAGCAGGTCCAGGTGGGCCTGGAAACGCTTCTTAGAGTCGTCCGGCAGGCCCGTGAATTCGATGCCCATGCCGACTCCGGGATCGCGCGTGCGCACCGTCGCGGAGGCGGTGATATGTTCCTGGTCGATCCAGAAATCCACGCGCAGCACTGTGGAAATAGGCAGCGGCATAACGGTCTCAACATAACAACCGTTTCCGCTGATGTCAGTCGCATTCACCCGCATGGGGGTGTTTACGCGCTCATCGCGGAATTCCAATGGGAACGAGATCTTATGACGTTGAAACCTTCTCCGATTGTCGGCAGCAGCAGCCGGCAGGTTGGACCGCATCTCTACAGGTAGCTGGGAAAGCCAGGGGCATTCCTGATCGACGACCAACTGAACCCCAACCTGAACTTTCTTTAGTCCCCCGACTTCCATCACCCAGACTACTCTGCAGCGAGCTTTTTTGGTGTCGTATTGCACGCCGATGACGTCGCCCACCTTCAACTCATGTTCAAGGCCGTTAATACAGGCTCCCGTGAGGCTGGCATTCTGGGCGGTGGCATTCTGGTGGAAGGGTTGGTTGTCGGCTCCCATTCCCCACACACGTATGCGCAGGTCCAACGTGGCACGCGGGGCTGCCCCAGAGGCAGACATGAATAAAGCCTCCCAGATTAAACCTTCTGAGCCGGTTCTAACGGAATCATAGCGCGCCGGCAGAGTTTATTAAGGTTACGGAAGTACCCGAGCCTGAGTGGTTCTTCTGAATTGCACCAGCAACACTACGGGATGGCCTTTGCCGGAATCAAGTCGCGATACGAAATCAGGTCAATCCCTCGGCCCAACAGCAGCTCCCGCGCCTGGGGCATGGTCAAAACGCGCAACTCAATCTCCCGCGATTCGCGGAGGCGAGTCTTCGCCGATTTCAGATCGGCATCGTTGTAGCCCGGATGACAGACGAACTCCCAGGTGCCTTCGGGAATGATTTCTGCGATTGCGCGGAAAAGTCTTTCGTCGAGCGCTCCGGTAACAACGACGCCCAGCGTGCCGTCAGGGGTGACCACGCCCTCCCGTTTCGCGGCATCCCGGAACTTGGTGGCTAGACTGCGGAGAATTCGCACTTCGCCATAGCGCTTCCACAGACGGGGACGAGTCAACAGTTCACTGGACCTCAGTGGTGTGCGTGGACCGAACGGATTGCGAACTGCGTTTACGCCGCAGGCGCGGGCTGCGCGCAGCAGGGGTCGCAGCACCGCCGGAAACAAGTGCGTGTGTTTGTGGGTGTCCACGTGAGAAACGTCGATGCCGACTTCCTGGAGTCTACGAATCTGGGCGCTCGCCTCAGCTTCGATTTCGTCCTCATCCAGGCGTCCGGTCAGCGCGCGCATGGCGAAGGATTTCAGGCCGTCACGGAAGCGTGCGCCGCCGCCAGAATGTGCCGAGGCGATGGTGGTCAGTACGTTGGCATCAAGAACCGGCTCGCCGTCAATCAGTACGACATGGCATCCCACGCTGAGACGGGGCAGAGCTTTTACCAAGTGCACGGCGTCTTCGAAGGCCGGCCCATTGGCCATCAGCGTAGAGGAAGTCACGATTCCGCGAGTATGAGCCTCTACAATTGCGCGATTCACGCCCGCGGTAAAGCCCAAGTCATCGGCATTGACGATCAGGCGGCGCACTGCGTCAGTCTAGCAGGGCAAAAGCAGTCGTCGCTCTCACGGTGTCCCGCACCGCACGGCGCGCCAGGGAACAGGGCCTCGCGTTTGACCGATTTTTCGCCGGTCGCGTATACTCACGCTAGCGCGGTTCGCGCGGATGCCCCTCAATTGAGTTCCGATCGGCGTGCACCTGTCCTGAGCAAAATGAAGAGTATCTGGTCGCGCCAGGCAAAGCTACGAGGGGCGGTTAGCTCAGTTGGTTAGAGCGCCTGCCTTACAAGCAGGAGGTCGCAGGTTCGAGTCCTGCACTGCCCACCAGTCCGGCATTCCGTCACTTCCCCCGATAATTCCAGCGACGTGAGTGCCGTGGCCGCACTGGTCATCAATTCCTCCACCGAGTGAGTCGAAACTGTAAAGGATGCGATCATTGGCTAGCAGCGGGAGCGAACTGGAACTTCTCCTGGTTTGCGAAGGGAGGTTACTCTGAGGTGTGTTACAAGCAGGCGCATGTTGTGGCTGTCCTTGCCGAATGGGAAAGCAAGCGCGGGAGATCAAACTCCTCGGACTTCAGGCAGGCTCGGAGGAAGGAACATCCCTGACGATTTGCGCGCCGTAGACGCCCTTGTGACTACCGGAACACTTCATCGGCCGACCGGCCGTTCGAATACGCCGGAGCGGAGACGCCCGTTGTGGCCGTTTCAGGTCCGGCTTGTGGGGCAACATGATGACCAAGAGGAACAGCGGAGTTGGCCGGAGAGGAACAGTAGCGCCGGACCATCGGTATCCCAACGCCATTGAACAGCGAGTCGCCCGTAGTTACCAACTGCCTGATTGACAGTCGTTCAAAGTCTTCTGAGAGGTGCAAACCGGTCTTCTCGACAATCTCTTCCGCCAGTTCGCAAAAATACATACGCTCAAATATGGCGAGCTGGATCCACACATCTGTGCGTTCCACCGACTGCACCAACAGGAACTGACTGCAGCCCGCCCTTGTATATGCGTCGCATGCCATGGCCTGAAGCTTTAGATACCACTCGGTCGATGCTGGCGGGACGTGGTGTTCAGAGATTTTGACGTACATACGCGGCTCCGTTCATGAGCGATGCTCATGCCTGTTCTGATATGTCAATTGATCGCACAGGAAGATCCTTCTGCCTTCTCCTGAATTGCTAAAGCGTTGGCGAGTGTTCACAACGCAAACACGCTGGCAGGCAGAAGAAGCAGAGGAGAGTATCGGGACTTTTGGAGAAAAACAGCGACGTGAAGCAGCGGGAGGATATTCTTACGTTATTTTGCGGACGCCTGCTCCGCGCCGGCCGGCTTGTTGCCGAGAATGCGATTCAGCATGGCCTGAGCGTCTTGCAGGCCCTGGCTCGTATCCCGTTGGGATGGTTGCAGGTTTTGCTCTGTAAACGACCTTGCTAACAGCAGGCGAACCCGGTTCATCCGCCAGGGGGTCCAGGAAGCGCGATTGAAGTCCTCTCGTATCAACCCTAGATAGCGTTCAACATACGCGAGCCAACCCAGGAGTTCGGCAGCGTCCTGCTCCACAAGGGCGCGCTCCCAGGTTACAAAGGCCCATTTGTTCCAATAATCGGCAATCATGTCGAGCTTTGCATTTTCCGGAATGTCGGCCGCCTTAATCGATTCGAGTATGGCGATAAGCCGGCCGGTTACCGTGTCCGCTGGCCCTGATGGCGGCTGAGGCAGCGATTCATTTTCCGGCCAGAGGGGCTTGAGCAGTCTTCTGGCGCGTGCGTCCTGGCGTAAGTCGATGAATTCTCGTGCCATCTGAACATGGAGTGCGAACGCAAGGTCCTCGCCTTCTACCGGGGAAGTCACAGGCCTGGATTGCACAAACCCGATAAGTCTGTTTCGAACTTGAAATAAAAAATCACCCAACGCAGACTTACTCTGGAGGTTGATGCTTGCCAACAACTCATCCGCCAGAGTCCAGCTTGACTTGATCTCAACCATTAGATGTCATCCAATTTCGCCAGTGCCTGGGCCTGATTGTAGAGAGCGTAGGAGCGCAAGTCTTTGTCTGACCCCTGGGCAGCACGGCCGAATTCTTCCGCCGCTCGCTTAAGATACGACTTAACCTGCGGGCATAACAGGAGCAAAGTGCTTCGTGTCAAAGGACCGTCCGATATCAAACTCTGGAGATAGAGTGCCTGCTCAACCTGTGCATGATACGTAAACACCATTCCCATGTAGTAGTGAGGCAGAAGATCGTCCGGGTAGGTGGTTACGCAATTGCGAAGCGCATCTTCGGCTTGCAGGAGCCTGTCCTTCAAAACAGGCTGACTGGGCGCGTCTTTATTAGCCTCGTCGTCATAGAGTTGCAGGTAGCGAACGCCTTCCACAAACCAGTGAAAGCTTTCCGCGGCGCTGAATTTTCGATTTCGACGGGACAGAAAAGCCTCGCCTGCGACGAGCTCGGTAAGGTGGCGAGCCAGATCGCGGAGCGTGGAACGATCGACAACAGAGGCTCTGCGGAGCCAGCTTTTCTTGACAAACCATCCGCACTGAAGGACTGCGGAGCCGGTGATTTGCGCGCCAAGCGGAATCTCTGCCGGAGCAGGAGTTGGCGCGGATGCGTGGTCAGGCGGGCTTATCGCAAGACCGGTGTTAACGTTCCATTGAAAAGCTTGCGCTACTTTCACCATGAATTGCAGCCACGCCGCCACATCCACCTGCTCAATTCTGGGAACAGAACAAGCCAGAGTTCCGAAGTCAGAGAACGACGGGGTGAGAAAAGCGATCTGCTTTGCCGCCCAGGTTTGCTTTTCCCTCAGCAATCGGCACCGGATTTCTTCACTGGCGGCCAACATCTCAGCGGCGAACTCAGCGCCCGGAGCATCCTGAGTGAGCGCTTTTGTCGGATTGATACGGGCTTGTCCCCTGTAGTCACGAACCAAGAGCAATCGCAGCCCGAACAGGACCAACGACGTAACGCCTACGAAGCGGAGAATCGAGAAGACCGCAAGAATACAAATTGCAATCCCGCAGCTGTATAAGAAAGCGCCGCCGTAAAGATAGAACCAGCGAGAGAGCGGACTCTGCCACCACCACTTGTCCATCATTGCGCGGCAGTGGATGTATCCGGCAAGCGCAGCGGCGCGGACCGAGGGATCAAGCGTACCGGCTCCGAGCAACGCCTCGTACTTCGCCGCGGCATCGCTCCATTTTCCGCCCGCCTCATCGGCACGGGCAGGAGCCAAGATACCCTCCGGCGACGACGGGCGCTGTTGGGCTATAGCCAACGTGGATATCCGACCAACGCAACCGAGGGCGATCGCTAACAGAAGGATCGGTGCGCAGAACCTGATCGATCGGTGATGAACACGGCGGCGGGACATACGTGCTACTTAGCTGGATCGGGGAAATACCTCGATCTTAAGTGAGCGCTGCGGAGTTGTGTTGTGAATTTTGTATCTTGTCAATCGGCGACTATCGGGTTCAGGCGAACCGCCAGTGAGATTAGGCCAAGTCCACATTAACCGCCGTGCCGGCTCCGACGTTGTAGGTGACTCTGACGGGAGCATCCGGAGGGATCGCGCAGTTGCTCAGAACTGCCTGTAGTTTGCCGGAGCAGTCATTGATGCTCACCATGAATATTCCGTTGCCGCCGGAGACTCGTCCCCGTCCGTTAAGAGCGTTCCATTCTGTGATTGATCCATTCATTCCGGGGGTCCCTCCTGAGTTTCGACGTTTATTGTCTATGCTCCTTCCATCTGCTTCCGCGAACTAGTTTTTGGCGGGAGGCGGCTGTTGTGAAACAGGGAGGTTGCCGGGCTCTGAAACCAGGTCAATCAATGCGCCGATGGTGGGGTAAATCGTGGTTTGACCAAAGATCACGCTCTGTTGAGCGGACGCATTACTTCCTCCCTTGCGCACAAACCATCCGAGCAATGGTATCCAGGGTCGAACGTGAGGGATGTCCTTCAAGAGCGGAATGCCTCCCCAGTAGGTTGTGGGCAGTCCGAGCCGCGCATTTACTTCGAAGCGGGATATCTCGCGAGTTTCCAGGTTGCTAAGCTGAACTTCTGCATTGATCGAATGGCGCTCGATGCGGGGCATCTGGGTGTCGGTCGTGCCGTTGGGATCCTGCACGTTCGAAGTCGCGACGAAATCGAACTTGAAGCGCAGAGCCTGACCGGAGGGATCAAAGACGGGAGTCACCTGGAACTTGCTCCCGGTGCTGAGGGCATAGATCTCCGGCTGGGGTTCGCGGGGCTGCTGTTGCAACGCGCCCAACGCCGCGGCTGCGCCTCCGGATTGCGCCGCGCCGTATAGCTCGGCGAGTTGCCGAATGCCGGTGAGAATGTCTTCTTGGTCTCCCACTGCCAATTGAGCGGAGGCCCGGGGATCGATGCGGGCCACGCCGCGATTGGTGGCGAGCATCGATTCCCGCTGCACGATCCCGACGCCTACCCCCGTCGCGGTAAGACGGCGGCGCAATTCGGCGATCATGGGCTGAACGAATTCCCGATCCAGGTCATCTTCGACGGCGATGATCAGTTCCTTCAGCATTTCATCCGCGGCGGCAACCCGCGGCGAGGCGGTGTTAAGCCCAGTGTCGTTGAGCACCAGCAGCTTAAGTCTGGCAAGACTGTTGCGGCTGTTCTGGGCGAGGTCCGCCTCATTGATGTCGAGGCCATAAGACCGCAAGGTGTCAGCTACGGATGAGTACTCTTTGTTCGTGGTCGCATTGTTAGCCTGCAACGATTCCAGGTTCAGCCTTTGCCGATCCAATTCGTCGTAGCTGATTTGGTCTCCAGCGGGCAATGAATTGATTGCTTTGCGCGTTAACCGCGCTCTATCCATTGCGTCGGCATGAGAAAGGAACTGGACAGGTCCGAATTGCAGAGTTGACAGGCGATCGGTATCCGTTGGCGGCAACAATGCTTTCCCGCGGTTTACAAGATCAAGCAGGCTCTTCTCCACGTTATCTAACTGAGAAGCCTGGGCGAGCCAGCCCTCAATTTGATCGAGCACGCGATGCAGAACTGAAGAATCGTAGGATGCCCGAAGCGCCCGCACAATTTCCAGCTGGGACGAAGTGAGCGCTCCCGCGGGAGTATCAATCAATTCCCCGGCGTCGAATTTGCAGGAATAATCGGGGCCTTCCCAGATACCCAATGCCTGCCACGTGAGCGGGAGCCGTTCTCCCTGAGTTGCCCGCCAATGCTGGTTGGAGGTCAAGGGCAACTTAGCGAGTCGACTTCGGGATTCGCTTTCGAATTTGGTCCGTACGCAGTTTTTGGTGACTGGCCGCGCAAGGCTGAGAACGAGCAGAGCTTCGCCAAGCGTGGTGGTGTCTGCCGGGTCGGGGATGAGTTTGCGAAGCTTGGCCAGAGCATCGTGCCGTGAAGAGTCCGTACTCCCGAGATCGAAATTCAGCTGTTTGAGCACTGACGGATCGTAAAAGCGGAGGATGCGCTGGAGTTTGGCGCAATCCGCCAAGCTGTGGGCGGGATCCAGACTGTCGCACTCGTGGGTATTCTGAGAGACGCTTGCAAGACCTGCGACGGCCTCGTTGATGACGCCCCGGAGGCGGGCGAGAGTCGTGTTCTCCAAGGCTCTCGTGTCGGAGAGTTCCTGATCCACGATCCCCATGGATTGGTTGAGTCGTTCGGCGGCCGCCTTATTTGTTTTTTGGCCGGAGTCAGAGTTGAGTTGGAGCGTCCACAAGGTGAGGCGCGCCTGCGGCGCGGGTTTGTCGAAGGCGGAGATGATGCGTTTTACCTCGGCAACGTCATTCGGCTTGCCGCGCATGAAGATGGTCTTGCTGTCGTTGAAAGCGTAAAAAATGACGCGTTTCGCGGGATCGCTGTTCGACGCATCGGCAGACGCGAACAGGAAAGGAGAATTGTCGCGAGCAAAGGCGAAGGCATCCGACTCGGCTTGGGCGGCGAGCTGCATTTTTCCGCGCAGATGTGAGACTGAAGTTTGCGCATCGCTCAGAGCCTGCTGCGCGGCTGCCAGCCTGGCAGAAAGCGTGTCCTGGGTATTGTCGGCTCCTTGGGCGTTGCCGCGGTCGGCTTTGGCCGCATCGGCATTAGACTGAGGATTGCCTGGCTTCGTAGCGTCGGTGGCTTTGGGGGTTTGGGCCTGGTTTGCGGCCGCGGCCAGACTTGGGTCCGGGGCGCCGCCGCTCGAACTTCCAGTTGCGGTTTTTGCGGGAGCCTCGCCGTCTTTCTGGCTCTGCACCGCATTCTGAGAGTTTGGACCGGCAGTTGGTTTATCACTTGGCGCCTGAAGGCGGCTGGCGTGCTTACTCGGGTTGGAATTCGCTCCCTTGAATTTTTCGTTGGTTTGGCGCTGCTGCTCCTGCAAATCGAGGACTTGCTTCTGGTAGCGATTTACGGTGGCTTGAGCGTCTGCGAGATCTAGCTCGGCTTGAGCTAGGGCGGCGCGCTGCGCGTCGGCCTGGGCTTTCGCGCCGGACGTGCCGCCTATGGTCTGGAATTTGTCGTTCAGGGCGTACATGAGCCGCGGAACGTCCGAAAAATAATAGAGGGAAACCTGGCTGGTTTCGAAATCAGTGAAATCGCCAGCTTTGTCCGGCGTGTCAGTCGCTTTGGGTGGAGGCGTGGCCGATCTATCACTGGGAGTGATTGCAGCTTGAGGCTGCTTGCCCGAGTCTTGGGAGGAAGAAGCTGCGGCCACTGCCGCAGGCCGAGATGGGGGGGGCAATGCCGAGCCAGGCAGGGCGCCAGGCGCTGCCTGGGAAAGACACACAGGAAAGGCGAAGGACGGCAACAAGACGGCAGCCAACCCCGCAACTAGAGAGCGAAGACCCATCGGAACTATTCCAGTGATTGCGGGAGTGACAAGGTCCCAGTCCGCGCGGTGATTACTGTGTTTACGCCAAAGGCGCGAAAGCAGTAGCAAAGGAAACGCGACACCTTGTCTTACAGCAGTTGACTGGCGGCGGATAACACGAAGACAGACAGAATCAGTATTGCCACACCGGAGGCTTGCATGAGCAGCGCCGGCTTACTGGCTCCTTTCCATTCTCCGGTCACCATTCCCAATACGCTCGCCGTCATCACAATTAAGGACATGAACAGCGGCCAACCAAAAATGTTGCCCCAGCTTCCGAGCCTGGCGCTTGCCATGCCGTACAGGGAAATACTTCCGAACCAGAAGACTGCCATCACGAAGGCATAAAACCAATGAGACCAAGTGTCCGGTTCCTTGAAGCGAACCGCCGTCTTACGGGTCTTAAGCCGATAAACACAATAAAGAAGATTCGGCACTGCTCCCCCAAGCATCAGCGGGAGCCACACGGCATTCGGCGCCCAGAGCGGACCGGCGCCAGCCTTTTCGGCGGCACGCAGCAGCGGTCCGCCAAAGGCGAGGGCGAGGTTGGCGATCGCAGACCCCAATCCGCTGGCGATGGCCAAGGCCAAGCCGCGAACGTATGCCGGACTCGTTTCCGATGAAGGCGCGGCTCGCGCCGCTTCCCGCCAGCCACCCGCTCTGGCGCATACAAGCACTCCAAGCACCGTCAGCGCTACGCCGATTCCTGTGCCGATGCCTCTGACGCGGAGGATTTCATCCGGATGCAAACGAATCAGCGGAATCAAACTGCCCAGCGCGGCAGACATCCCAGGAACGATTGAGAAGGCCAGAGCCATACCGATGGCGTCGACTGCCAACCCAAAGAAAACCTGCGCGGCGCCCCAGCCCACGCCAAAAGCCGCCATGATCAATAACGGACCGGGGGGCGTTTCAAAAAAAACCTTGCGAAAGTGCGGGAGCGTCGTGAGGGAGGTTAGCAGCGGCAGCAAGACCAAAGCAAAGACCGTCCACACGAGCCATATATTTTCCCACGCCCAGCGGCGCGTAAATTTCATCGGAAGAGTAAAGGATCCACTGGTAATCCCCGCGACAAAAAGCAGGATCAGGCCGAAGATGGAGTCGCGGGCATGCATTCGGCAGTAAGAGCGGGTGTTAGTCCAGCGATTGCTCCAACAAACTCTTCCATCGTTGTTCGAATGCGGCTACATCCGCTCGCGGCATGCGATAAGTTCCAAGCCATAGATTGGCTTCGAGCACACCAGTCACGGCCTCCACCAAATAGATGCGGAACAAAGAGTCGCTCCAGTTGGTTACGGTGACCGCGAACTGCTTGGGAGGATCATGAATCAGCACAACTCCTTCCAGGCCGTCCCCGGTTGCGGTGCGGATCGAGTAGTCATCGCCTTCTTTCGCGTGCTCGAGCAATCCCGCGCCCAGCAGGCCCTCCGGTCCCATGAAGCGATTCCAGACTTCTTTGACTGGGCGGTGGAGCGAGCGGCGCACGCAGGCGATATAGCGATCGGTTCCCGCATGCCGCTCAAGATAGTGCCGAAGGCTGCGCAACTGGAATTCCCAGCCACGCTGAACGGCCGAGCACAACTCTTCCCAGTAGGATCCGCTGCCGAAACCGGAGTGCATGAGGCGTAAAACGGTTTTTCCGTCGAAGGGCTCGATGTAGTAGTCGAGAGTTCGTGGAGGGATGTAGGTTCCGCCGGGCTGCAGCAAAACACCCAGCGGACGCGTTTCCACCGTGCGCAGGTGGCGGTTCGGTTTCCATATCACGATGCGGGAGTCGGCGACAATCGGCGCTCCCCACGACAGCCACATGGAGCCGTCAACCCCGGGGATCACACGGGCTTCGACCGGAAACCAGCGAACCAGTTCGACGGGCTCGATCAGTGCTCTCCACACAGCATCCGCGGGCGCGGCAATTTCAATCTGCACTTCGATCGACCGAAGATCGTGGTCCGCCATCGAGAGGATCATGGTTGTCGTCCTTTTTGGCTGGTCTTTCTTCCGACTGCGAGGTTTACCGATTTCAGATTTGAATGCTCCCCGGCACTTCGACGCGAGTGTTGGCTTCTTCGGTTATTGGCAATACTGGAACCAACTGAAACTTGTATGTTCACAACGAAAGAAGGAAAAGCAGGCAGGCTGCCGCCGCCTCACGCCCGAAATCCGCGACGCCGATTCGATGGAAGGCGACTCCTGACGTCTGTCGGTCAAACCCCTCGGTCCGGTGTCACGTACGTTAGCGTTTTTGAACTCTTGTGAACTTCTCCCAAGTTGCCAACTGTTTTTCCTTGGCGGGCGCCGGTACTTCGGTTTGCTCAGGTGTCGCAATGTGCGTAGTTACATCTTGGTGCGACCGGCGCTGGAATGGAGGGGACCTGTGAGCGGCCGCGGATGGTCCGTTTTTGAATCGGGCAGGTGATTGTTCAATTCTTCCGCCGGGACTATAGCTCTACTTCTCCGAAGATGTTTGTGCATGCGGGAGTGGTGAGTTGGCCGGCCCGCAGCCGGGAGGAGCACCGATGTTCGATTCGCCAGATCAAAGGCCCAAACGCGCCGACACGGTTGAGTTCCACTCCCGTGCGGTGGAGCGAGTGATCAGCTCGATACGCGGACGCCTGGACGAGACCATTTCTCTGGGGGACATGGCGTCCGTCGCCTACATGAGCAAATACCACTTCAACCGGACTTTTCGGCAGGTCACAGGCGTCCCGCCCCGCCGGTTTCTCAGCGCCCTGAGGATCGAAGCTGCCACCTGGATGCTTCTGAACACGGACCACAAAGTGACGGACATTTGCCTCGACGTGGGCTACAGCAGTCTGGGGACATTCATTCGACGATTTTCCGCCGTATTGGGAATTTCTCCGTTGAAATTGCGCCTCTTGAGCCAAGGCCCGGCCAAGGCGCTGCCTCACGAGGAGAAAAATAGTGCGCCGGGCCAATGCCGATCGGAAGCCACGGTGGCGGGAAGGATTCAGGCGCCGGATTCCTTCTCCGGGCCGATCTTTATTGGGCTGTTTCGCACTCCGATCCCGGAAGGCACGCCGGTAGCTTGCGCCGTCACTCTATATCCCGGTTCTTATGTCCTCGGGCCGCTGGCTCGGGGCCGCTATTACCTGCTGGCGGTGGGCATTCCGTGGCCGGTCAAAGTGAATGACTACTTCAGCTACGGATCCGCCTTGCGGGGTGGAGGACAGATGATTTCCATGCGTGACCATCGCTTGGAAGGCGAGGACATTTGTTTAAGAGCGGCGGCGCCAACGGATCCGCCAATACTGGTCAACCTGCCGGTTCTTCTCGGCAGGTTTGCGTCGGGAGGCAATGGACTTGAAGCAGTTCATCAGTAGTCCATCCGCGAGATTCGCAATCGGGGACAAGTGGCTGCCCTCGACCTGCATGATGCTTTTGACGTTCGCCGTCGCAGTGAACGTGTTCCTTTTGCAGTGGGCTTATTCCCTGGCGCTTTACGCCTTACTCGGGCTTTGCATTCCAAACTCTCATTGGGGGTATCGATGAACAGCATAAAGTTGTTTGCCATCTCAGTCGTGAGCGGGATCTTTTTTGCGGCCGGAGCGTCCGTGGGCGCATCGTGCCAAATGCAGGAACAACGCTGGACAGACCAACTGAACCAGATTGAACAGCAGTTGCGCCAAGGCCATTGGGAAGCGGCCCGGCAGGGAGCGCAATTCGTGAGCGAGTCTTTGGCGGAGCACGGTGGCGGCACCATCGGTGACCATCGCGATACCGCGGACAAGTTGGGCGGCGCGATGGCCGGACCCGATCCTGTGGCCGAAGGCCTGGCTCTGGGAAGGGCCTCTGCTCTGCGCGCCATCGCTGAAGCTGAACTTGAACGCCCGGACGAAGCCCGCTGGCATTGGTACCTGGCGCAGAACCTCTCGCGCAAGCTGCGCGCGATGGACCTTTCTCCCTACGGTGCGGCTGTGGACGTCCTTCGCAAGAATCTTCTCGTCGACGCGACACCGCAGAATGCCGGAATGGTGGATGTGCTGGATCCGGTGCGACCGGAGGGATCGGCGCGGCCTGGTTTCCATGAGCCCGTGCGCATTAACGTCACTTATCCGCGCCGCCCGCAGGACCTGCGCAAACGTGACCGCTTCTCGCATGTGGTATTCGTTCGGATCACTGTCGATTCGACTGGCCAAGTCACACAACCGGTAGTGGTGGATGGCGGGTTCTATCCTGGGCTTATTTACCGTGCCTTCGAAGCGCTACGCACGTGGAAATACAAGCCTGCCAGTTTGCAGGGCAAACCAATTCCTTTCCGATATATCGTTCCCGTGGTCTTTGCCGACGATCGACCGGCACATCCCGGCGTAGCGTTTTGAGCGCATTTTGAATAAGAACGGTTTTGAAATTCCGGAATTTCTGGAGACTCTATGATTCCGCGACTCGTTATCACCTGCGCGCTTCTCTTGCCGGCGAATCTGCCGGCACAAACGGCGACTCCACCAAACTCTGCCCCGGCATCGGGCGAAGTCAAACTGGACAAAGTAGCCGGGCTATCTCTCGATCTGTTGAGCGGCACTCTGTACGTCGCGGACAAGGGGAAGAGTGTCATCTACCGGGTGACGAAGTCCGGGGCCATCACACCATTCGCGGGAACCGGTCTTTCTGGCTTTGATGGCGATGGCAAGAGCGCCCTGGACACGCAGTTCAACCACCCATTGGCGGTTTCGCTTGACCAGCGAACGGGCGAACTCTTTGTCGCGGACACGAAGAATTATCGGATTCGTGCCATCTCTCCGAAAGATTTCGTGGTAAGCACGGTGGCAGGCAGCGGAACCCGCACTTCTGCTGCGCGAATTCCCTACGATTCCCATACGCCGGGCGCGTTGGCAGCGGGGCGCATCGCGGGAGACGGCGGGCCCGCCACCGAGGCGGAGTTGAATCTGCCTTCCGGTGTGTGTGCCGATCCCATCGGCATCCTCTTCATCGCCGACTCGGGCAACCATCGCATTCGCGCCGTCAACCGGGGAACATCGCCGGTGTACTTGATGGGAGTCGAGATCGGCCCCGGCAATATTGAGACGATCGCCGGCACGGGCACGCTCGGTTTTTCCGGCGACGGCGGCAAGGCTACGATGGCGCAACTGGCGTTCCCCACCGAACTGAAGGTGGACGCTTCCGGGAGCCTGCTGATCGTTGACAGCTTCAACCAACGCTTGCGGAAAATCGACCGGCAATCGGGGATTATCCAGACCGCGGCCGATGGCACGATTGCCGAAGTGCCTCCCGAGCGCGCTCTCGAGCACTGGGCGACTTCGGTGGTGGGAGCTGCGGTAACGACTACGCAAGAGATCATTTACACCGATCGTGTGGACCATTCCGTCCACCGCCTGTCGCGAGGAGCAGAGAATCGCGTGATCTTCTCAGCGCAGCCGCACGAGTTCGAGTTTGGCAGTGTGGAAGTGGGAGCTCAAGGAGAAATCTTCATCGCCGACGTTCATTGGAATCGCGTGCTGCGTCTCGATGGCACGACGGCAAAGGTCTATGTGGGCGGGTCTACTCCTGGAACCATCCGATTCGGTGTGAATGGTGCATCGGTGAAGCGGATCGAATAATCCGTATCCAAAACGCGCACTTCGCTGGCGTGGTGAGCGCGGAAATTTTCCATCTCCATTTTCTTCGCAGTCCAGATCCCCTGGCGGCGTTCGATATCACCGGCGCGGAAGGTCTTGAACAGAGCGCCAGCGTCATCGTAGTAGTCCGCGCGTACAATCATCGACAAATCTTCCCGCACCCATCCGATCGACTTGAAGAAGCCGAGTTCACTGCGCAGACTTTCTGTGCGCGGTTTCATCTCAACTTTCACAGCCTCATGTCCTTCCAGGAGGTCCTTGCCCAGAACGCGAAACTCGTAGTCCGCCAACGGCACTCCCACCAGCATGTCCTCACAATTGAAGTCGCTGGCCATTGCCGGGAACCCGCGACTGACTACCGGGATTATTTGCTTCGTAGCCGGGAAGTACATCCAGATTCCGCGCTGGTTGTCATCTTCCGAGATCAGAAGACCGATTCCTTTTTCATGGTCGGGAGCGGTGATTCTGTAGACAGTACGATAGCCGGAGCCAAAACGTTTGCGCTGCATCACGATCGTCTTGTGGAACTCACCCCGACGCGCATCGTGGATGATCATGTCGAGGTGCATCAGGCTGGCCTTGCCGCGCGGCCGGGCGTTTACACGATGCAAGACATCTTCGCCGCGAGGGAGGGAAGCAGCCGGCGCCAGAGGCATTGGCGGGCTCGTAAGTCCAGTGGCGAAAGCGAGAAAAACGATGAAGGCCCGTCTCATTGCGCCTCCCAATTAAATTTGGAATTCCACTTCATGGAGTTTTCCGATTCAGCGAGCGCCACCTCGCAGAGTGCCTGAGATCGGCATCCGCGTTGCCCTCCACACCGGAACGATCGCAGATACAAGCGATGCCCCAAGCGAAACCACGAATGAAGCCACGACCAGACGCGGCACAACGTCGACCCCACCGAGGAATGGTCGCGTCGAGCCGGGCGGCGAGGGGTAAGCAATTCCGATTGCACTGACAAGATAGGCGATCCCGATTCCGAATGCCGCGCCGAGACCCGCGCCCATCAAGCCGACCAGGAGCGCTTCCGCCAGAAGCAGTCCCGCGACCGATCGAGCCGGTACCCCGAGAGCCCGGAACGTAGCAAGCTCAATATGGCGCTCCACAATCGACATTCCGATGGCATTGCCGATGGCAAGAATTACAATTGTGCCGATAATAAGGCGAAGAAACCCAAGTTCTTTTCCAAAAAGGCTGACGACCTGGTTGTAAAAAATTGCGAGTTCACTCCACGAGCGAGTTTCCAATTCGAGTCCGTCCCGTCGAAATGCACTTTCCAGTTCCTGCCGCACTTCCGGGACTTCGTCAGTTCGATTAAGCAGCAGAACGATTTGTTCGGTGCGCCCGTCGAGGAGATGCTCGGTTACAGGCAGCGGCACCTTTAGTGTCCAGTCGTCGTACTCCTTGATGCCACCCTCGAAGATGCCCTGGAGGCGTACGTGTACCGCATTGAGTTCGCCGGACTGGGTCGAGATGACAAGATTCAGCTCGTCGCCGATCTTCCCGTTGAGTTTCTTCGCCAGCCCCAGGCCGGCCAACACGCCGTAGGGATTGCCGCCGGAGAGAGGTCCGCCGGCCCGCAGGGTGACATGCCGGCTGAGGTCGGCGTCGGCTTCCGGTTCGACCGCGAGGCCGAAGAAGGGAACGTAGCGATCCTCGCGCGCGATCAGCCCGGAGAATCCGCGGCGGCGCGTCGCCTCGATTACGCGCCGGTCGGCCCGCGCCAGGTTTTCAATTCGCGCGACTTCCGCTGGCGTCATCAAGTATCGCTCTGGATCTTGAAGATGCCCGGCCGAATAACCGCGCTTGAAAATCTGAATATGACCGTACTGCCCGAGGATCGCATCTTCGCGAAGCTCTCGGAAGATATTGAAGACGATGCCGCCGTTGACGATCAATGCAGCGCATCCCGCAGCGATGGCCAGGAGAGCCACCAGCGACCGAAGCCGGTTGCGGAACACGTTTCGCAGCGCCAGACGGAAAAAGAGCTTCACGCGGAATCCTCCTGAAGGCGACCGCCTCGAAGATTCAAAATGTGGTCGGCCATCGCGACCAGCCCGGCGTCGTGGGTAGAGTAAAGAAACGTGGTGCCGTAGTCGCGATTCCACGAGCGCATCAATGCGATCGCCCGAGCGCCGGTCTCTTGATCCAGGTGGGCTGTGGGTTCGTCGGCCAACACGATTTCCGGTTCGCCGGCAAGTGCCCGAGCCAGCGCGACACGTTGGCGCTCGCCTCCCGAGAGTTGACTCGGCCGCCGCTGCCGTTTTTCTTCCAGACCAACGCGCTCAAGCATATTCGAGACTCTGCGCTGCCGATTGATTGCCGACAGGTCACGGCGGAACAGCATGGGGAATTCAATGTTCTCCGCAACTGTCATGACGGGCACCAGATTGAAATCCTGGAATACGAAGCCGAGTTTATAGAGGCGGAAGCGGGAAATCGCGGATTCGCTCATGCCGGCCAGATCGCGGCCTCTGACTCGAATTGACCCTGAAGTCGGAGAGTCGAGAGCGCCGATCAGATTCAAGAGCGTGGTCTTTCCGCTGCCTGAAGGGCCCGCAAGGGCGACGAATGCGCCTTCGCGAATTTCCACGGTGATTCCGAGAAGAGCCGAACAGGCGCCCGGGCCCGTCCCGTAAATACGATGAACGGAATCGATCTCGATCAATGACGTCGCGCCGCCTCGGTTGACGCGGAGCGGCAAGTCCGCGGGCAGACTGACGAGGTAGTCATGAGCTGAAACCATTCGGTCACTGCGAACGGGCATGAGAGTGCTTCCCCGTTGGATTGGGAGCCGCTGTTTCGGGTGGAACCCTACCACTCATCCGAATTTGCCGAGCAACTCTGGGCCACCCGCCGAAAGGCATAAAGTTGCGGCAGGTCTTTGCCGTTGTGGTGCAGCCCCCATTCCACATCAAAGCGATTCTGATCGCGGAAAATGAACTTCACATAGTTCATGTGGTTATGGGCGAGACTCGGCAGATTCGTGCTGTCGACGAGCTTGAAGAATAAAACGTTGGGATCGTCCGAGGGCTCGGCGCGCATCCGGAGTTGATTGCCGTACGAGCAGAAATGATGGGCCATGCCCACTTCGCCATCCAGATAGTACATGGTGTACATCGTTGGATTTTTCTCGATATACATGGTCTCCAGCAGCGCTGATTTATCGCTGCCCATCTGGTAGGAAATCTTGGCTCCCAGCGCATTGGGGCCCTTGCCGCGCCAGCATCCAACCAGAGATGCAAGTTTCTTGCTGCTGGTCACATTGGTCTTGGTAAAGGACGGACAAGTTGCACACACCTGTGCAACCGGTTCGACGGTGAATGAATGAAGGATGGCAAAAAGCGAAAGGCAGCACCAAACTCTCTTCATGTTTTCCTCCGACGATAGGTTTAGGACGAAACCGAAGTATGCGAGTGGGACCCTGCGAAAACTTCTCCCGGATTGCTGAAGAGAGCGGCCTATCAAATCATCCGAGTTTCGCAAGAGCGAAGAAGCGAGGTGGGGAAGGGATTCGTAAGATGAGGCAGAATCGGCGGGCTGGAAAGGCTCGCTAACCCATGCACAGGAAGGTGATTTATGAGAAATAAGACCGTGTTGATTTGTTTCGGCTGCGT
>DATMOP010000064.1:0-3202 GCA_035568115.1 Candidatus Acidiferrum sp. | reverse complement strand
ACTCTCCTTTGCTTCGCACCAACGCAGTCGTCAGTGCGGTCGAGGGTCGAACCAGAGTTAGGCGTGAAACTTTGATCAGCGCCGACGCGAGGTCAACGGCATCAGATGATCTGCAAACCGCGGTGGCATCAGCCACCATTTCCGATGCATCCAGCCACGCCCGTTCCAGTTGAGTCACCCCCGGAAACGGGAGCAGCAGGAAGACAAGTTTTTTCAAATTGTCACGGCGGCGAATGTGCGCAATTTCATGACGCAGCACAATTCTCAACTCTGCTCGTGTCAGCACCCCCCGGGCCTGCTCGGACAGCAGGATTTGCGGCTTACGGATCCCGGCTGCCGTCAGCCCCGGTGAGGCTCCGCGGGGGTCGAACACATGAACCAGGCCGCCAAACGCCGCGTGTGCTCTCTCGCTCAGGCATTCGGCGACGATCCGCCCCGTCCGGCGTAGAGCTATCGCGGCTCTGACGGCGCCCGCCACGAAGAGTGCCAGGCAGCAAACACTCAGTGCAATTGGAAGTGCGCCCATTGGCTCGTCACCGGAATGAGGTTCCAGCAGCAGAAAAGACGGCACCATGAACACCAGCGTCACTAGAGCAGACGCCACAAAGGGAAGAAGACGCAAGCCAAATAACAGATCGGCGCTGCGCCGGGAGGAATACTGAAGCGATCCATGGCGCGAAAACAACCGCCATCCGCCGCAAAGCAAAAGAGAGAGCGAAGCATACAACAAAATGAACACCGAGAGAGAAAGAGCTATGCCCCGCGCTGCAAACATCACTGTTTCTCCTTTCTCCGCAGTTCCCGGCGCTTGCGCTGAACCAGCTGCTGGAGTTCGTCGAGCAACTGAAAGTCCCGCTCCGTGAGCGCTTCTACCAGGTACGACAGTGGCAACGAAGGTGGATCGCTTGAGTCCAGCAGTTGCTGGATGGCTTTGTCAGCCGCTGCCTTCTTCAACTCGATTTGCGTGAGTCGCGGCGAATACCGGAACGCCCTTCCTTCGACCACTCGGTTGAGCAACCGCTTCTTATACAGCCGGTCAAGAGTGGTCATTGCGGTTGTGTATGCAATCTTATGCTCCAGACCATCCAGGAGTTCACGAACGGTGGCCGTTCCGCGAGTCCACAAGACGTGAAGCAGCCGCTGCTCAAGCGGTCCGAGCGGTCTTTCCGCCGTTGGTCGAAGATTGTTTAGCATCGTCTTCATTCCCGGCTTACGCGACGCCCACTCATAATTAGGATGCAACTTCTTTCGCCAGCCGCTCCTGCGCGGCGTCGTAACTCTCGCCGTAGATCGACGGCACCCTGGCGCCCATGGGGCGCAGATACATGGAAAGCTGTCCGCGGTGGTGGATAGTGTGGTTCATCGCAAGCTGGATAAAGGAGACCGCGGGCAATTGGAACATGCCCCGGAAATCCATCATCTTGACCAGTTGCGCACCGCTGGCCGCTTCGAGCTTCTGCAGGTTCGCGGCAAAAGTTTCATCGAACCAGGCGGCAATGCCCGCAGAGTTTGCGACCGACTCCGGCCGGTGTATCGGGTTGAAATCAAGCACCCCGGCCGGAATTCCGCCCAGAAAGCGTTTCTCGGCCGCCACAATATGCCACGCAAGCTCCAGGGCAGTCTTGGAAATAGCGTCGGGGCGATAGTCGCCTTTGTCGAGAGGAATGGCTTCGATCACCCGCTTGGTAGTCTGGTGTTCAGTTTTGAGTGTTGGCAGGGCCAAACCCAAAATAAATTTAGCCTGATCGGGCGTAATTTGTGGAGAAGACATTTTCGTATCCTTTCGGTTGGTCCGGAATCAGCAGGTCTGGAGCATTCTAATCGACAAGTCCTCCTGAAGCCGCAGCACGAATTTCTGGGCGCCCTTAGGTCCTTGATCGGCGGAGAACCCTGATTTTCTTGGCGGTGCGATTTCGCGATGACGCCTGGTCGGGCGACGCCCTTAGATCATGGCGCATGATGGGCCGAGGCGGTGTGCGGCGGCCAACCGTCCTGAAACCAGCGCGCGAGAAAGTCGAAGCGTATCCCGTGCCCGACGCGCTGGGCGTCAAATCACCATCAAGAGGATAGGCTTCAAGCGCCGGCGCTCCTGCACTTTTTGCGCTCCTTATCGCTGCCGCGATCAGCGCCGAAGTAACGCCTCGCCTGCGATAACCCTTGCGCACATAAAAGCACGAGATCGACCACACCGGCACATCATCCACTGGCCGGAGCCGCCATGCCCGATCCAGCCACGGCAGCGCGTCGCGGGGCGTAAGCTGGCACCACCCAACCGCCAGGTCGCCATCGAAAGCCAGTAAGCCCGGAGGCGGACCCCGCTTCACGACTTCGCGGAACGCCGCCTTGTTCCTCTCGCGCGGCTTCTTGCGATACGCACTGCCGATTCGCCAATACATGCACCAGCAACCGTTGCAGGCGCCGTTAGCGCCGAAAAGGTCCTCCAGCTCAGGCCAGAGTTTGGGAGTAAGCGCGCGAATTTTTAGATTCGTCACCGGGGTGGCGGTCCCTCTCTTCTTTGCCGCCGAGACCTGCTCATGAAAGACCTGGGCGCATGGGCGTAAGAATAGCAAGCGCCGCGTGGATCAGGCTACCCTGCCGCCCGCTCCCTAAAATTTCACCAGGATGGAGAGATCGGTCCTCTTCTCTATTTTGCGGAGATCGGGCGCGTGACCCCCGGAGCGAGCGGTGTCGGAACCTTCGTCGTTGCGCCGCCACCCGTTTGGATGAGTTCAGCTATTTCATTTCGGGCAGTGAGGTCTTCGGGACCTACTACTGCTGGTAGTATTCGGCTGCAGATGCTACCTTCCGCAACGTCCCCTTGATGCGCCCGGCCATGAGAAGACGGTTCCGCTGGAATCTGAATCGCGCTCACGCTGCGTCCGAAAGTTATCCCCTGAAATGAAAGTGACGGACTTCTTCACGGCTGTTTGCCTGGCCCTGACCCTTATTGCGTCCCCATCCTCGACGTGGGCACAGAATCCTCGGGGGACTTTGAGAGGCATTGTCCAGGACGCGAGTGGAGGCCGAATCCGCCACGCAAGCATCGTGGTCGAGACGGTCTTATGTTCATTGAAGCGTGAGACCGCCAGCGACGACCGCGGAGAATTCAGCCTGAATGAATTGCCGCCAGGTACCTATCAGCTCACCGTAACCGCAAAGGGATTTGCCGCCGCGCGTTCGAATGTGAACGTCATCGTAAGCT
>DATMOP010000063.1:0-2231 GCA_035568115.1 Candidatus Acidiferrum sp. | reverse complement strand
GCTTCTTATCATTGACCTTCAAATCGCTTCTTCTCTGCCGATTGCCCAGGAATAGTTGCGAATCTACGAAGGAGAGAAAAGACATGCGAACTATGATTGTTTGTGCGGCGATCGTGTTAGGACTTGGATCGGCACAAGGTTCCTTCGGCAATGTTTCTTCGGCCAGCTTAACAACGGCCTCTAGCAACACCGCGCCTCTTCCGCAAGGCGGGAACATGATCACAGTGCCTGCAGGGACTCGCGTGTTGGTCCGCATGGTTGACTCGATCGATTCGAGCAAGCAGAAAGCGGGAGATCGCTTCACGGCCAGTCTCGAAACCAATCTTCAGGTCAACGGCGTCACGGTGGCGCCAAGGGGAGCGACGGTGTACGGCCGTCTCGCCTCCGCGGAATCGGCGGGAAGGATGAAGGGCAGTTCCGAACTAAGTCTCGAGTTGACAGACATTCTGATCAAGGGCACGGCCTATCCGCTTCTGACCTCTACCTACGATGTGAAAGGCCAGGGCGAAGGCAGCAAGACCGCTAAAAAAGTGGTTGGGGGCGCCGGCCTCGGTGCACTCATCGGAGGAATTGCCGGGGGAGGAAAGGGAGCTGGGATCGGAGCACTAGCAGGCGCTGGCGCCGGAACCGCAGTAGCCGCTTCCAAAAAAGGACAGCAGCTATCGATAGCGAGCGAGACGCTTCTCGAATTCCGGCTGCAGCAGCCTGCATCGCTGCCCGCGAGTCGCTAGGTCGATTCTTTTCGGAGCATCACGATTGGAGAGTGATTTCTCGTCGGGGGACATTCACCAAGACGATTCGCGACTTTCCAATAAAGGGAGCGCCAGATGAAGAAGCCGAGCGGGGCTAAATTAATCGGCGGATTCGCGTGGCTGTTGATGTTAGTCGCCGGGAATCTTATTCCCGTTTCCGCGCAGGAGAACGCCCCGGCCCGGGTGCTGCTGCCGACCGACCGCACCGTTTTGCCGATTCCGGAGCCACAGTACCCGCATAGCACCGTATTCAACGCCAGGAACGCCACCCCGCCGCCAAGATTCCTGGTTAAAGCACCCGCCAACGCCCCTAACATCCTTATCATCCTGCTCGACGACATGGGCTTCGGCCAATCCAGTGCGTTCGGAGGTCCTATCCACATGTCGACAGTGGAGGGCCTGGCAAATAGTGGACTCCGCTACAACGAATTCCACACTACGGCACTTTGCTCGCCCACCCGCTCGGCGCTGCTGAGCGGCCGCAATCACCACATGAACAATTTTGGTTCGATTGCCGAAACCGCCACGGCCTTCCCCGGTCAGACAGGCCAGCGTCCCAACAGCGTGGCGTCCATCGCTGAGATGTTGCGGCTCAATGGATATAGCACGGCTGCCTTCGGCAAGAACCACGAGACTGCACCGTGGGAGGTCAGCCCGTCCGGACCCACCGATCGCTGGCCAACGCGCCAAGGCTTCGACAAGTTTTACGGTTTTATGGGCGGTGAGACCAACCAGTGGGCGCCACTGATCTATGACGGGATGACCCAGGTCGAGCCACCGCACGACCCCAACTACAATTTCATGACCGACATGACCAACCAGGCGATCGATTGGATGGGATACCAGAAATCGCTCACGCCAGACAAACCGTTTTTCATTTACTTTGCGCCTGGCGCCGTCCATGCGCCACATCACGTGCCGAAGGAATGGATTGCCAAGTACAAAGGTCAGTTCGACCAGGGCTGGGACAAGGTGCGAGAAGAAACCCTCGCGCGCCAGATCAAACTGGGTGTCGTGCCGGCGGGCACAAAGCTCGCGCCAAAGCCCGAAGCGATCAAGGACTGGGAGGCGTTAAGCGCGGATGAAAAGAAACTCTTCGCTCGCGAGATGGAAGTGTTCGCTGGGTTCGGCGAATATGCCGACACGGAGATCGGCCGGCTAATCCACGCCATCGAAGCGACCGGACAACTCGACAACACCTTGGTCTTCTACATTGTCGGTGACAACGGAGCGAGCGCTGAGGGCGGGATGGTCGGCCTCTTCAACGAGATGAGCTATTTCAACGGGGTGAACGAAACCGTCCAAGACGTCCTGAAGCACTACGACGAACTTGGTGGGCCGTCGACCTATCCGCACTACGCCGCGGGCTGGGCCGTCGCCGGGGATTCGCCCTTTGAATGGACGAAGCAGGTGGCCTCCAGCTATGGCGGTACTCGCAATGGGATGGTGATCCACTGGCCCAAGGGCATCGCCGCGAAG
>DATMOP010000062.1:0-28637 GCA_035568115.1 Candidatus Acidiferrum sp. | reverse complement strand
ACATCTACAAAGGCACTTACACCGGGCAGTATTGCGTTTCCGATGAACTTTATGTCGACGGTGCGCAGCCGGGCGATCCGTGCCCGACGTGTGGACGCATCACAGAAACCGTAAAGGAAGAGAATTACTTTTTCAAGCTCTCCTCGTTTCAGGACAATCTGCTGGCTCTTTATGCGAATCCGGAGTTCATTCGTCCGGAATCGCGGCGCAATGAAGTGATTTCGTTTGTGAAGTCGGGGCTGCGCGATCAATCGATCAGCCGGTCGACGTTTACCTGGGGCATCCCGGTACCGGACGATCCCGGGCACGTGATTTACGTCTGGTTCGATGCGCTGGCGAACTACCTCACGGCGATCGGATACGGATCTTCGCACGCCGGAGCACAGGAGGCCTTCAAGAAATTCTGGCCTGCCGATGTGCAGATGATCGGCAAGGAAATTGTCCGCTTCCATTGTGTCTACTGGCCAGCGTTCTTGATGGCAGCAGGCCTGCCAGTGCCCAAGGCGATTGTGGCCCATGGATGGCTGCTGTTTGAAGAGAGCAAGATGTCGAAGTCACGCGGCAACATTGTGCGGACGGAGACGATTCTCGACGCGCTGGGCGCGGATGCATTGCGCTATTTTCTGCTGCGGGAAGTTGTGTTCGGGCAGGATGGATCGTTTTCGTTCGATGCGCTGGTGCAGCGTTACAACTCCGACCTAGCGAACGGGCTGGGGAATCTGGCCAGCCGCACCCTGACCATGATCAATCGGTACTTCAAGGGCGAGGTGCCGTATCCCTCGCGCGGAGCGTCGAAGGCCGCGGCGGACGATGCTGTCGCTGAGATCGCGCGGAAGACGATCCGCGAGTTTGGGACGCTGTTTGATCAGTTCCAGTTTTCGCGTGCGCTTGAAGCTGCGTGGGCGCTGGTAGCGGCGGTGGACAAGTACATTGTCGAGAATGAGCCGTGGGCGCTGGGTGAAAAGCAGGATGAGGACAGCCGCTCGCGTCTCGCGACTGTGCTGTACACCGCGGCGGAGGCGTTGCGGATCGCGACGGCTCTGGCGCATCCGGTAATGCCGGAGGCCACGGCGAAGATCTGGTCGCAGATGGGGTTGGGAGACATCAAGAAGCTGGCTCTCAGCGAACTAGCTTGGGGACAACTGCCGTTGGGCACGAAGCTGGGCGAAGTGCAGCCCGTGTTTCCGCGCGCAGACAAGAGTGCGATTGAAAGGATGCAGAAGATGGAAGAGGAGCTGAGGAGTGCTCCGGTGGCGGAGGTTCCGGCAATGGCCGCAACAACTCCGGCGCAGACGAATGCGGCAACTGCAAGGCCAGCAACATCGGCAACAGGCGCGCCCGCCACAGTTTCGGCAGGCAACGAAAAGATTTCGATCGACGACTTTGCCAAGATCGAGTTGCGCGTGGGAATGGTGAAAGTCGCGGAGAGAGTGCCCAAGGCGGACAAGCTTTTGCGGCTGGAGATTGACATTGGAACCGAAGTACGGCAGGTGCTGGCCGGGATCGCCGAAGCGTATGCGCCGGAGACTCTGATTGGGCGCAAGGTCATCATCGTAGCCAATCTTGCGCCGAGGAAGCTGCGCGGCATGGAGTCGAATGGGATGATCGTGGCGGCATCGCTCGAAGACGGGAAGCCTGTGCTGGCGGGGTTTTTGGAGGATGTGCCGGTGGGGGCGAGATTGAAGTAGGGGCGAGCAGCGGTCTTCCACTGACAAAAAGTCAAAACCGAGCCGAGCTGCGCTCGGCACGGACGGGCAAGAGTGCCCCTCCCCACACAAACTGTCCCAACACACCCTGCTCGGGCACAAGATGTCTTTATTCCGATATGTTCGTTGACTCTCATGCGCATCTTGATGGCGAACGGTTCGAGTCTGATCGCGAGCAGGTGATCGCTCGCGCGCGCGAAGCTGGGGTGGAGACCATCGTCGCCATCGGCAACGGGGACGGCCCGGCGCAAGTCGATTGCGGGATTCGGCTGGCGGAGAAGTATGATTTCATTTACGCGACCGTCGGCATTCATCCGCACGAAGCCCGGCTCGCAAATGATGCCGCGTATCAGAACATGGAACGTCTGGCGAAGCATCCCAAGGTAATTGCTTGGGGCGAGATTGGCTTGGACTATTTCTACGATCATTCGCCACGAGATGTGCAAAGAGAAGTCTTTACAAAGCAGATGGAGCTGGCTGCGGCTGCAAAACTCCCTATCGTCATCCACTGCCGTCCGTCGGATCGCGGCGACGACGCCTGGGATGATTGCCTCGGCCTGATACGAGAGCACTGGGCGGCGAAGGGAATGGGAGGCATTCTGCACTGCTTCACGGGAAACTGGCCCCAGGCGAAGCGCGCGCTCGACATGGGGTTCATGATTTCGTTTGCCGGCAATGTGACGTTTCCCAAAGCGCAGCAGATTCGCGATGCCGCACTGGAAGTGCCGCTGGAGCGCATGCTGATCGAGACGGACTCGCCCTACCTAGCTCCTGTGCCGCATCGTGGCAAGCGCAACGAGCCTGCGTTCGTAACGGAAACAGCACGGAAGCTGGGTGAGGTGCGCGGGTTGACGGCGGAAGACGTCGGGCAGCAGACGACCCGCAATTTCTTGCAATTTTTTCAAATTGGCTGAAACGGCTGAAAGCAAAGTTTTGGCAGCTACCCCCTCCTTCCGAAGGGTTTCTTCTGGTACCCTCAAGAGTCAGATTCCATCATTTCAGAAAGAATTGAAATTCGATGCCCGAAAACACTTTTGACATCGTCAGCAAGATCGACCTACAGGAGGTTTCGAACGCCATTCAGCAGGCGCTGAAGGAGGTCCATACAAGATTCGATCTGAAAGATTCAAAGTCGAACATAGAACTCGAGAAAGACGCGATCGTGCTGCACTCGGCCGACGAATACAAGCTGAAGGCGGTAAATGACATCCTGCAGCAGAAGCTGGTAAAGCGTGGAGTCTCGTTGAAAGGATTGACTTATGGGCCAGTGGAACCGGCGGCGGGCGGGACGGCGAAGCGTAAAGTCACGATGCAGCAAGGCATTGCGATTGAGAAAGCACGCGAGATCGTCAAGCTGGTTAAAGACTCGAAGAAAAAGGCGCAGGCTTCGATCCAGGGGGACCTGGTCCGGATCAGCAGTAAGGACCGCGACACGTTGCAGGAAGTGATCGCCATGCTGCGGGGACACGATTTCGGGATCGATTTGCAGTTCACGAATTACAGAACCAACTAAGAGCAAAATCTTGACCACAGAGGACACAGGAGCACAGAGGATTGGGCGCGCCGGCCACCATTAACGGGAAAGAAGTCTTCGACCTGCTGCATGATGATCTCGTAGCGCTTGAGGGCGAGTTCGGGCAGGAGACCGTCTCCCGCGTGCAAGCTATTACGGAGATTGGGGAGTATCTGCGCGCCGGCGGAGGCAAGCGGATCCGCCCGGCGCTGCTTTTCCTTTCTTCCAGGCTCTTCGATTACCAGGGACGCGGCGCGGTGCGGCTGGGGGCGGTGGTCGAGATCATTCACACTGCCACGCTGGTGCACGACGACATCATCGATGAGGCTAAGACACGCCGGGGGCGGCCCGCCGCCAATACCCAATGGGGAAATTCGAAGTGTGTGTTGGCGGGCGACTGGCTCTACATGCAGGCCTTCAAGGTGGCGGTGCAGGAGAGAAACTTCCGCATTCTCGACACACTGATTGAACTGACCCAGCAGATGGTCGAGGGTGAACTGCTGCAGATGGAAAGACTGGGCCAGTTGATCACTCTCGAAGAGCACTTCGATCTGATCTACCGCAAGACGGCTTGCCTTTTTTCCGTGTGCATGCGGCTGGGAGCAATCCTCGGCGGAGCGACGGCCGCGCAGGAGGAAGCTGTTGCTCTGTACGGGCATGACCTCGGCATGGCGTTTCAGATCGTGGACGATGTGCTCGACCTGACCGCGTCCGAAGACGTTCTAGGCAAGCCTGTGGCCAGCGATCTGCGCGAAGGCAAGGTCACAATGGCAGTGATCCACGCACTGCAGCGCTGTACGCCAGAGGAACGAGCCAAGATTGAAACCATTCTGCGCGACCGCGCGTTCAACGGGGTGACACATCGGCAGATCATGGAGATCCTGCAGAGCTACGGATCGCTGGAAGCGGCAAACGCTCGCGCCGCACGGTATGCCGAGTCTGCGCAAGACGCGCTCTGCACCTTTCCTGATTCCGAGATCAAGCGGGCGCTGCTGTGGGCGCCGGAGTTTGTGGTGGCGCGGGAGAAGTAGTCAGAGCGAGCTTTAAGGCTTTCTCCTGTGCGTCCAATCTAAGTTCTTCCGTAAGCAACCTCTTCCTCCGCTTTGTCCACAAATAGTCAGCATCCCGGAAGGCGCACCAATCCGTTCGTGGCCCTGAGTACGTATGTACGAATAGCGGTACGAAATCTGGCCGAACTTCCAAAAACGAAGGAGACGTTCAAATGAAAAAAGTAATGGTTTGTCTGCTGGCCCTGACTTTCACGATGAGCTTGACGGCTTTGGCACAATACTCAAGCCCATCGCAGGATAACAACAAAACCCAGGCCGATGCCAAGGCGCCCTTGATGACCCTGAAGGGTACGGTCAAGGCCGATGGCGACAAGGTCACGTTCGTGAACGACAAGGACGGTAAGAGTTGGGACGTGATGAACCCCGAGGAACTGAAGGGGCATGAGGGCCATCACGTACAGCTGAGCGCCCATGTGTATGCCGACAAGAATTCGATCCACATCATGAGCGTCAAGATGGTCAAAGGCGACTCGATGAAACACGATTCCATGGACAAGTAATTCACCGCCGGTGAATGAGCGGGGCGGCGTGGTCCGCCCCGCATTTTCTGGCTGCGAAGCATTCCCCTACCCATTCCGCTTTGCTATATTGAACCCTTTCCGGATTTTCCTTATCCAACAGGATGTTTATGGACCTTTCGCTGATGGCGCGCCACGGATACGCCTTGACCTTTGCCCTGTTGCTGGCAGAAGCGATCGGACTTCCCTTCCCGGCCGCAATCGCGCTGGTGGCGGCGGGAGCGGCGGTCGCGGCCCACACTCTGTGGGGTCCTTACGTCTTGCTGGCGGCGATCACGGCCTTGCTGCTGGGCGACACGGTGCAATTCTGGCTGGGACGCTACATGGGATGGCTGCTTCTAGGCTTCCTGTGCCGCGTATCAATCAATCCGGAAACCTGCATTCTTCGGTCCGCAGAGTCGTTCTACAAGCGCGGAAAAGTCACGCTGGTGATTGCAAAGTTTATTCCTGGAGTGAACACCATGGCGGCGCCGCTCGCTGGCAGCATGAAGATGCGCTTCTGGCAGTTTCTGCGGCTGGATTTTGCCGGGGCTCTGGTCTATGCCGCTACTTATCTCCTAGTGGGATACCTTTCACGCGATTTTCTGGCGGCGATCCTGCACGGATTTCACGCAGCCGGGCAAGCGGTGAAAGTGGTTGTGGTCGCTGCACTGGTGGTGTATGCGATCTACCGCGTGGTCCAGTATCGCAAACACAAGATGTATCGCGTGGTGCCGCGGGTTCAGGTGCAGGAACTGGCCGCCCGCTTGGCTTCGGAGGATGCGGGCAAGGTGCAGATCGTGGACGTACGCAGCCACGGCTACTACGACTCGGGAGGAGCGCGCATCAAGGGCTCGATCCGCATCGAACCCAACAACCTTGAGGAAGAACTCAAACATCTTTCCAAGGATAAGGACATTTATCTCTATTGCACTTGAGCGCGCGAAGCGACCAGCGCCCGGGTGGCGCACCTGCTGCGGGAAAAGGGATTTAACACGTTCGTGATTGTTGGCGGGCTGACTGCCTGGCGCAAGGCCGGGGAGCCGGTGGAGTCGGTGCCTGAGAATGATCTGGTGAGACTGCCGACGTTTAGTTAGTCGTTAGTCGTTGGCGGTCGTCGGCGCTGCTTGCTCTACAAGTTCCCGAAAAACCTCTAGCGATGGTATAGCATGGTCGGGCTTCGCGACTATGAGTGACTCGATCAGCCACGGTGCGCCACGCGGGATAAACCGTGTAGTTTTTCTTCTCGCCCTCTCGGTTTTCATCAACTACATCGACCGCAGCAATCTCTCGATCGCGGCCCCGCTGCTGAAGGATGAATTGGGCCTTTCCGCCTCGCAGCTCGGCACTCTGTTGTCGGTATTCTTCTGGACCTACGGCTGCATGCAGATTCCCGCCGGCTGGCTGGTGGATCGGTTCGAAGTGAAATGGGTGTTTGCCGCCGGGTTCTTTGTGTGGTCAGCGGCGACGGCAGTAACAGGAATCCTGCGTGGCTTCACCGCCTGGATTGTCATTCGAGTGATTCTGGGAATCGGCGAATCGATTGCTTTTCCGGCGTACTCCAAAATCTTCAGCAGCAACTACTTCGGTGAGAGCCGGCGCGGCATTGGCAATGCGGCCATTATGGCCGGGCTTGCGTTGGGGCCAGCGGTCGGCATGCTGGTAGGGGGCACCGTGGTTGGCCGCTTTGGGTGGCGGCCATTCTTCCTGGTGCTGGGGTTGGGAAGCCTGGTGTGGCTGGTACCGTGGCTGGCCTGGATGCCGACTGGCACAACGGCACCCGCGCCGGCTAAGGAGACTAAGGTCGGCATTCTCGATATTTTCCGGGAGCGCTCGGCCTGGGGCACTTGCATCGGACAGCTATGCGTGAACTACGTTTTGTACTTTCTAGTGGCCTGGTTGCCGTTTTATTTGGTCCGCGCTCGCGGTCTCTCGATGAATCAAATGGCGAGGGTGGGGGGATTGATATTTTTTCTGGCGGCGATTTCGGCAATTGCGGGCGGGAAACTTTCAGACCGGTGGATCGCCGCCGGAGCGTCTGCCACGCGGGTGCGGAAGACTTCGTTAGGCCTGGGATTGATCGGCCTTGGAGCTTCTCTGGCGGCGGCAGCGGTATCACCCGACAAGATCTTCGTCTGGGCATTGGCACCAGCCGGTATTGGCATGGGCCTGACCGGGGCGCACTGCTGGGCGGTTACGCAAACGCTGGCTGGACCGCGGTGCTCAGGGCAGTGGACCGGAGTACAGAATTTTTTGGGCAACTTTGGCGGCGCTTTCGCGCCCAAGATTACCGGCTACATTCTGGGCCGGACGAATGAGTTCTATTGGCCTTTCCTCATCGCCGCGGTAGTTTCATGGCTAGGGGCGCTCAGTTGGGTGTTTGCGGTGGGACCGATCGAACCGGTGCAGTGGGACAAGAGAATCCACGGATCGCACTTCGGACCCGCCTCTCCGGCGGATATTGTGCCGCTATAATACACTTCCATCCAGTGAGCCAGGAAATCGAAATCAAGTTTCGCGTGGATGACTTGCGGGCACTGGCGCGCAAGTTGCGGGCAGCTGGATTTCATGTGACGACGTGGCGGACACACGAAATGAACACGCTTTATGATCTGCCAGGCGGAGTGTTGCGTGCGCAGAAGGAATTGCTGCGGCTTCGCAAGTACGGGTCGGAGTGGACCCTTACCCACAAAGCGAAGAAGCAGACTGGACGTCACAGCAGTCGCGAGGAGTTGGAGACGGGCCTGACGGACGGAAGGAAGGTGGATTTGATTCTTCGCGCTTTGGGATATGCGCCGTCATTCCGCTACGAGAAGTTTCGCGCTGAGTGGACCGATGGGAAAGGGCAAGTGGTCGTGGACGAAACGCCTATTGGAAACTTCTGCGAGATTGAAGGGTCTCCGCGGTGGATTGATGCGACGGCGAAGAAGCTGGGTGTGAGGCAGGATGACTTCATCACGAAGAATTATGCGGGGATGTTTGCAGAGTGGAAGGAAGAGACTAAGAGCCGGGCTGAGGAGATGACGTTTAAAGCGGTGGCGCGCCGACGCAAATCGCGACGGAGTTCGTGATGGCGGTGAGCCTCGCTGCGCTTGGCTGGACAGCCGAGGCGGCTGTCCCCACATGGTTCGTGGCAGCCTACTTCACGCCCCGTGGCACTTCTTGAATTTCTTGCCGGAGCCGCAGGGGCAGGGATCGTTGCGGCCCACCTTTTCCTGGCCGCGAACGACTTGCTGGACTGGCTGCACGTCACCGGCGCCGGCCATGCGCGCCTGTTCCAGTTCGCGGCGCTTGCGGCGCATAAAAGCTTCTTCGAGATCATCGGCGGATGTTGCGACCAAGCGCGGCGGACGGCGGCCATTGCCGCCAGTTCCCTGTTGTGACGGCACTCCCGGCTCCGGGCCGTGGCCTGCGGGTTCGCCTCCCTGCGGGCCGCCTGCGCCGGCATCCGGCGGGCGCTCGATAATCTGCATCAGGTAGAGATAGCGGGCGGTATCTTCCTGGAAGCGCTGTAGCATGGCCTCAAACATCTCGAACGACTCTTTCTTGTACTCGACCAGCGGATCATGCTGGCCGTAGCCGCGCAGGCCGATGCCCTCTTTCAGGTGATCCATGCTGAGGAGGTGATCTTTCCACTGCGAGTCGAGGACGCTGAGCATGATCATGCGCTCGTGATGGCGCATGGCGTCGGGGCCGATTAGTTTTTCTTTGGCCTCGTAGCGCTCTTTCAGCCTCTCGAAAATCGCATCACCGAGTTCCTGCCGGTTCAGCGCATCGGGCTTCACGCCTTCCGCGATGAAGTCCACGCCGAAGCGAGTGAAGATCGCATCTTTCAGGCCTTTGACGTTCCAGTCGTCTGCGTGGCCTTTGGGCGGGCAATATTCTTCCATCAGGTCGCCGAGGATGGCGGAAACGTAGTCCTCGAGGATCAGATCCTTCTGGTCCATGCCTTCGAGCAGGCGGCGGCGCAGGCCATAGACGGCCTCGCGCTGCTTGTTCATCACGTCGTCGTATTCGAGCAGGTGTTTGCGGGATTCGAAGTGCTGGCCCTCGACCGCTTTCTGCGCCGTTTCAATGCGGCGGCTGATCAGCTTGGATTCAATGGGGATGCCTTCTTCCATGCCCAGCCGCTCCAGCAGTTTGGAAACCCACTCCTTCGCGAAGATGCGCATGAGGTCATCTTCAAGCGCGAGATAGAAGCGCGAGGAGCCGGGATCGCCCTGACGTCCGGCGCGTCCGCGAAGCTGGTTGTCGATGCGGCGCGACTCGTGACGTTCGGTGCCGAGAATGTGCAGACCGCCGACGGCTGTAACTTCGTCGTGCTCTTTGTCCGTCTGCGCCTTGTAACGGTTGAATGCTTCCGTCCATTTGTCTGTCGGGACGGTGTATTCATTGCCGTTGTAGTAGAAGATCGAAATTGTGCCATCTTCCTGTGGCCCCTCGATCTTGCCCTGGGCCACGCGCAGTTGCTGCGCGATTCCCTTCTTGACCAGCTCCTGCTTGGCCATGAATTCTGGATTTCCGCCCAGCAAAATATCGGTGCCGCGGCCCGCCATGTTGGTGGCGATAGTGACCATGCCTTTGCGCCCGGCCTGGGCTACGAATTCAGCTTCGCGCTCGTGGAACTTGGCGTTCAGGACTACGTGCTGCTTGATGCCCTTCTTCTTCAGCAAGTCAGAGAGGCGCTCGGATTTTTCCACCGACGTGGTGCCGACCAGCACCGGCTGACCGCTCTCAGTCAACTTCTGAATCTCATCGGCCACCGCGAAGTATTTTTCTTTCTCCGTGCGAAAAACAACGTCGGGATTCTCCAACCGCAGCATCTGCTTATTGGTGGGAATTACCGTCACTTCCAGTTTATAGATCTTGTCGAACTCGGCCGCTTCCGTTTCCGCCGTACCGGTCATTCCCGACAGCTTCTTGAACATGCGGAAGTAATTCTGGAAGGTGATGGTAGCGAGCGTCTGATTCTCACGCTCGATCTTGACGCCTTCCTTGGCTTCGATGGCCTGATGCAGGCCGTCAGACCAGCGGCGGCCGGGCATCATGCGTCCAGTGAATTCGTCGACGATGATGACTTCGCCGTCTTTGATCACGTACTCCACGTCGCGCTTATACAAAGCGTGTGCCTTGATCGCGGTTTCGACGTGATGCTTGAGCGGCCAGTTTTCCGGGTCGGCAATGTTGCCGATGCCCAGCAAGCCTTCGACTTTCGTCCAGCCCTCGTCACTGACGGTAATATTCCGGTGTTTTTCGTCGATCACGTAGTCGCCGGTAAGAATCTTCCTCTGCGGGTCGTCACCGGTTTCAGCGAGCTCTCTCAGCAACGCGTCTCTTCTCTCCGGTGCAATCTTCTCTTCCTCCAGCAGTTGGCGCAATTCTGCCGGACTCAATTCCTCGCCTTTCTCCAGCTTGGGAATGATCCGGTTGACCTTGTAATACTTGTCGGTGGATTCTTCGCTGGCGCCTGAAATGATGAGCGGGGTGCGGGCTTCGTCGATCAGGATGGAGTCAACTTCGTCGACGATGGCGAAATTGTGCCCGCGCTGCACGCAATCTTTCAGGTCGAACTTCATGTTGTCGCGAAGGTAGTCGAATCCAAATTCGTTGTTGGTGCCGTAGGTGACGTCGGCGGCATAGGCGGCGCGGCGCTCTTCATCATCGAGGTCATGAACGATTACACCCACAGTAAGGCCGAGGAAGCGATAGAGCTTGCCCATCCATTCCGAATCGCGCTTGGCCAGATAGTCGTTGACCGTAACCACGTGTACGCCGCGTCCGCTGAGGGCGTTGAGATAAACCGGCAGAGTGGCGACTAGCGTTTTGCCTTCTCCAGTCTTCATTTCCGAAATCATGCCCTTGTGCTGCACCATGCCGCCGATCAGCTGCACATCGAAATGGCGCATGTTGAGCACACGGCGTCCGGCCTCGCGCACCACGGCGAAAGCTTCTACCAGGATTTCGTCCAGAACTTCCTGCAGGGCTTCGTATTGCTCTTTTTCGAGTTGCTTGGCGCGGTCGGGATCGGCTTCAGCTTCGGTTTCGGCATCGGATTCAGGCGTCGCAGAAGGGGCGACATGACTCAGCCGCTCCTGATTCAGGCGATCCTGGATGCGCTGCCGGAACTCGTCCGTTTTGGCGCGCAGTTCCGCGTCGGTGAGCTTCTGCATCTGCGGTTCGAGGGCATTGATAGCCTCGACCCTGGGCATTAAGCTCTTGATGACCCGCTCGTTCTTGGTCCCAAAGACCTTGCCTATAAGTGTGTTGATCAAACTGTTGAATCCTTCGGTGACAGGAAACTGCCACAGCGTATCTCTTTTAGCCTAGCATATTCGATGCGCCGAACAGGCATAAGGAATGGGCGAGAAAAGTCACTCACCGCCGAGAACCCAGAGATCGCCGAGAATGCCTGGGATAAGTTTCGTTCGCCCTCTCGGCGATCTCGGAATGCCCGGCGGTAAATGGATTTTTCGTGTATATTCCACACGACTCATGCCCACTTTTTACGACCGTTTTGCCGAATGCGCGGAGCGCTGGCCGAGCAACGTCGCGCTGGAGCTCCAGCGGCATGACCGACTTGAGAGCTGCACCTACGACGAGCTTCGCCGCATGGCGGAGTCTGTCGGGCGATGGATTACCGAAAACGGATTCGCCCGCGGATCGCGGCTGGCCATCGTTGCGGACAACCATCCGCGGTGGGTGGCAGCGTATCTGGGGATCATCGCGGCGGGATGTGTGGTCGTCCCGCTCGATACCGCGCTGCACGCCGACCAACTGACCAAGCTTTTGAAAGATAGCCGCGCCTCTGCACTATTCTGCGATGCGAGCCACGCGCAGGCGGCACGCGAGTCGATTGCGAGCATGAACGTCGGCCTCGTGCTCATGGATCCTGACCGCATGGCCCAGCACTCGATCCATGACCACTGGCTCGGAAACCTGCCTGCGATTTTCGATGGCGGACCGCGGAAGTTTCAGCCTGCGCCCTCCACCGCGGACGACCTCGCCTCCCTGCTTTACACTTCGGGAACAACCGCTGATCCCAAGGGAGTTATGCTTACCCACGCCAACTTTCTCGGCGAGGTGGCAGCGGTGTTCAATTGGGTCGACCTCGGACCCACTGACGCATTGCTCGGTGTGCTGCCCATGTTTCACGTGCTGGCGCAAATGGCGAACCTGCTGCTGCCGCTGGTGAAAGGCTCGCGCGTGGTGTACCTGGAGACTCTGAACACGACCGAACTTCTGCGGGCTTTGCAAGAGCGAAATATCACCGCCTTCGCCGTCGTGCCGCAATTCTTCTATCTAATTCACGAACGCATTTTTCAGGAAATTGAAAAGCGGGGAGCGCTCACGCGGAAAGTGTTCAAAAATCTCGTGGGACTCAATCGCACGCTGCGTAAGGTGGGAATCAATGCCGGCCCCCTTCTGTTCAGCAAGGTCCACGCAACCCTGGGCAAGAAGATGCGCTATTTGGTTACGGGGGGGTCGCGCTTCGATCCGGAGATTGCGAAGGACTTTCATGATCTCGGCATTGACGTGCTGCAAGCGTATGGACTGACGGAGACGACGGCAGCCGTCTTTGCGAATTCCCCGGCGAACAACGTAATCGGATCGGTGGGAAGGGCGATGAAGGGCGTCGAAGGGAAGATCGTTGATGCCCAACCACAGGAAGATGGCAGCCCAGCTACGGGCGAAATTGCGCTGCGCGGCCCGGTCGTGATGAAAGGCTACTGGAACCGTCCGGACGCAACCGCGGCGGTGCTGCGCGATGGATGGTTCTACACCGGCGATCTCGGTTACTTCGATGCGCACGGGAATTTGTTTCTCACCGGCCGCAAGAAAGAAGTGATCGTACTCAGCAACGGGAAAAATATTTATCCCGAAGAAGTTGAGGCCGACTACCTGAAATCGGAGTTCATCAAGGAGCTGGCGGTGATGGGACTGGAAGGCAAGCCCGGAGAAGGTGGCGACCGTCTGCATGCTGTGATTGTGCCCAACTTCGACGTGCTGCGGCAGAAGAAAATCGTGAATGCAAAGGAAGTCATCCGTTATGACGTCGAAAGCCTGTCACAGCAGATTGCTTCCACCAAGCGCATCGGCAGCTATGAGATCTGGCAAGAGGACTTGCCGCGCACCACCACGCGCAAGATCAAGCGCTTCGAAGTGGGGAAGCGTGTTAAAGCGAACCTTGCACGGCGGGTCGACGATGATGCAGAGTTGCCTGCCGAAAGGCCTCTGACAGCTGACGAGACGGCGTGGCTGGAGCAGCCCGACGTGCAGCAGGCACTGAAGATTGTGCGCGATGCGGCGCGGACAGCACCGCCCACCTTGCGGCCCAACCACAATCTTGAGCTCGATCTGGGGCTCGACTCCATGCAGCGCGTCGAACTGCTTAGCCGGATCGAGGAACAATTGGGAGGGGACATTGAAGAATCGCAACTCGCCGGAATTTATTCGGTGCGCGACCTTGTGGACACGGTCCTGCAAAGCGCGGCCAGCGGCGCAGGCGGTCCGGGAACACGCCCAACATTTGCCGGGTGGAAGGCGATTCTGGCGGAAGAACCGGATCCTGAGGCCGTGCTTCCCCTGGTCCGCCCACAGAGGCTTAGCGCTGCATTCTGGTACCTGATTTCGCGCCTCATCGGAGTGATTGCGCTCGATCGCTTCGATTTGCACGTCCGTGGAATTGAGAAGCTGCCGAAGAGTGGTCCGTATATTATTTCCTCCAATCATCAGAGCTATATCGATCCGCTGATTCTGGCGAGCATTCTGCCGCCAGCGACCTTCGACAAGGTTTTTGCGGTGGGGACGAGCGAGATCTTTGGTGAGGGATTCATGCTGTGGTTGGCGCGCACGCTGCGGGTTGTGGTCGTCGATCCGGACGCGAATTTGATTCCCGCCATGCGTGCTGGAGCGTTCGGGCTGCGCCAGGGACGTCCGCTCATTCTTTATCCCGAAGGTGAGCGCTCGATTGACGGCACTCCAAAGACCTTCAAGAAGGGTGCGGCGATTCTGTCCATTCACATGCAGGTGCCGATCGTGCCCGCGGCCATTGAGGGATTCTACGAAGCCTGGCCCCGGAACAAACCATTCCACGGATTCACTCCGCTGAAGATGGTGTTCGGCGATCCGATCCTTCCGCCGCCCGAGAGTGAGGCGTCGGAACAAGCCTATGAAAAGGTGACTGCGGAGTTGAAGGAACGGGTGGTCGAGATGTGGGAGGCCCTGCGCCGTTGATTTCGTAGCGCCGGCGTCCCGCCGGCGAAAGCTACCTCGGCGGCCGCGACGTCACTTCGCCCGCGGATGCGTCTGATCGTAAACTTGCAGCACGTGTCTCATCGAAAGCTGTGTGTAACGCTGCGTAGTAGCGAGGCGTTCGTGACCAAGCAATTCCTGAATGGCGCGCAGGTCGGCGCCTTCTTCCAGCATGTGCGTGCCAAAAGCGTGGCGCAGCGTGTGCGGATGTACATCCGGGGAAAGACCTTTGGCGACGGCAATTTTCTTGATAATGCGGCCGACGCTGCGTGTGGTCAGCCGGCCGCCGCGGCGATTGATAAGCAACGCGGCAGAGTGCTTCCTGATTGCTCCGAGGACATTCTGGCGCTCGGGGAGATACGCCGCAAGCGCCGTTTTTACCGAATCGCCGAATGGAACGTAGCGCTCCTTTTTCCCCTTGCCGCGAATGAGAATCGCTTCCGCGCTCAGACGAATGTCGTTAAAGTTGATTCCGGTAAGTTCCGAATTGCGGATGCCGCATCCGTAGAGGAGTTCCAGCATGAGCCGGTCGCGCTCGGGGAACGCCGCCACTTCGGGCATTTGTCCGTCGATCGCCGAGTTCATTTCTTCAATCGTTGGCACGCGCGGAAGTTTTTTGGCAAGCTTTGGCGTCGAGACCAGCTTTGCCGGATTCTGCTCCACCACGCCCTCCCGCGCCAGCCAGCGATAGAGCGAACGCACCGCAGCCAGCGCGCGCGCCACCGAAGTCTTACTCAAACCCTTTTCGTAGAGTTGGGAGAGGAATCCCCGTACTGCGATGTGATCGATCTGTTTCCATCCCCGCGAACCGGCGTAGGCGGCAAAGAGCGACAGGTCGCGGCTGTAGGCTTTGACGGTGTGCGGCGAGGCATTGCGCTCCCGCAGGTGGTGGAGAAAATCGGCGACAGCTTTGCCGACCGTAGTTCGCTCTTCCTTTGATGCCGTTATCATCTAGCCTTCGCCCTAGGATGATGCTTCTGATACACCGTTCTGAGACGGTCGAGCGCCAGATGGGTGTAAACCTGAGTCGTCGAAATGTCGGCATGCCCCAGGATCGTTTGCACCGTCCGAAGGTCGGCGCCGTTTTCCACCATGTGCGTGGCGCAGGAATGACGCAGCATGTGCGGAGAGGCAGCGCGGCCGGAAACAGCCGAAGCAGTTCGCACCATCTGCCAGATTCGTTGGCGCGTCAGCTTGCGGCCTCCGCGAGCGATGAATAGCAGAGGCGAATTCCTCACGGAAGCGACAACTGCCGTTACGCTTTTCTTCCCTGCCGCCAACGCGGGACGTGAATGTGCCAGATACTCCGTGAGCGCATCCTGCGCCGATTTCCCCAGCGGCACCACGCGCTCTTTATCGCCTTTGCCGCGCACCAGCATGTATCCGGCGTCCAGTTTCAGATCTTCCAACTTAGCGTTGGCGATCTCCGAGACTCGCAGCGCACCCGCGTAGAAAACTTCCAGCATGGCATGATTGCGGGCAGCCAGCGCCGTTGACTCCTTCGTATTGCGAATGCCTGCACCGGGTAACGCGAGCGGGGCGGCGGCCAGCATCATTTCCATCTCGTCACGCGCCAGCGCCTTCGGAAGAACCTTCCACTGCCGTGGTGACTCGATATTCAGCGTGGGATCGTGCTCGAGCTTCTTGTCCAGCAGCAGATAACGGTAGAAATGACGGAGCACCGAGAGTTTTCGTCCCACGCTGCGGCCGTCGACTTGATGGGAAAAAAGCTGTTGCAGGAATTCTCGCACATCGGTGCGGCGCGCAGTTAGCAGCGGCCGCTTGCGTTTCTCCAGGAACTCCGAGAACTGGCGGATGTCGGTGGTGTAAGCGCTGATGGAAAGAGGTGCCAATCCCTTTTCTATTCGTAAATAGTCCAGAAAGCTTGATAGCACGCGCGAATTTGCTTCTGAAGCCATGATGGAGGGATCAATGGATTATGCGCGTTATCGGACGCTGATAACAGTGATGAGGCAGATGCGTCAATCTCCTGCCAATCACCAACCGCTGACGAAGAGCCTGCGGGCAGCGCGCACTCCACACTTCTGATATTTGTCGTAAGCTCCGGCGGCCCGGTCGCGAATCTGTTCGCTATTCTCGCCGATAATCCACCCGTCGAGCGCGCTTTTCAGAGTGTAGGCCTCCGGAGCCATCAGATTGGTTGTCCACAAGAGAGGATAGGCGCCGCCCGCGCGAAGCGACTCAGCGAAATATTGCTTGCTGGCGCAGGCCAGAATGATTGCGTCGCGACGGATCTCATTTTTCTGCTTGGGAATCAAAGGGAGCCTGAAATCCATGAGGCCATCATGCCCTACATAAGCCACGAGATTGGAGCCTCCGCGAACGGTCAATCGCCCGGCCGAGGCCGAAGCAAAGATGGTTTCCGGGCTGGCTCCTGCGGCCGCATCAAAAAAATCCAGAATGGCTTGGCGGATTTCACTTCCGCGATAAGCATCGGCGACCATATAGGTATCTGTGTTGCGGTGCTTGAAGACACACCGCTCCAAGACTTCCGGCTTCGGCTTCGCGCCGCAGCTCATCAGCAACCATTCCGGACTTCGCGCAAAGAAAGTCTTCACTCCATATGCCGACCCCCAGTAGAGATTGTGGTCAGGATCGTCGCCATTCCCGAGCCTCGCCGGAACCGGCACGATGCCCTGATGTTGGTTGTCCGCAAGCGCAACGAAGACGTGGACGATACGCGGCGGGTGATCCTGGGACCATGCGGACGCGACGATCGCTGCGTAGCACAAAACGGTGAGGAGAGCCTGGCCAACGCGGGGAATAGCGATCAAGTTCCCTCCGGGCCACGCACCTCACGCAGCAGTTCCAGCGCGAACAGCGCCCCCTCCGGCGTCTCTTCATGCTTGAAGTAAGCGAACACATCGCGCCCGGCAGCCATGTGCTCTCCGATGCGCGCGACCATGCCACGACGCTCATCTACCGAGTAATTCGGCTTGCGGAATCGGTAGTAGACAAGTGCGGCAGTGACCACATCCGGCGTGGTACGTTCTTCGGTCTCTGCCACGCAAAGAGCGACGCCGCGCGACTTGAGAAGTTCCCAGGTCGATTCGGTAAACCAGGAGTCGTTACGAAATTCAAATGCCGCGGGCAGCGTACGTGGCAAAAGAGCGAGAAAATCTTTGAGCAGCACGGCATCTGCTTTCAGATTCGGAGGCAGTTGAAACAGCACAGGTCCAAGCTTGCCGGCCGCGGCCAGGGGTTCAATCGTCGCCAAAAAGCGTGGGACAAAGTCTTCCGCTCCCTTCAACCGCTTGATGTGCGTGATCACCTGGTGCGCTTTGATACCCAGGCGGAAGTGCGCGGGCGTCTCCTGAATCCAGTTCTGGATCGTGGCCTCCTTCACCAGTTGCCGGAAGGTAAAGTTCACCTCAACCGTATTGAGCTGAGTGGCGTAATAACTGAGAAACTTCTTCTGGGCGAGTTTTTCTGGGTAGAAGTCTGGCTTCCATGTTGGATAAGCCCACCCGGAAGTCCCGACAAATAATTGAGCCATGGCAAAGTCTCAAAGCAAATTCGTAGCGGACGGGATTATACCTTGCGTCTCCCTCGGCGCGCCGACGTCCGCTTCGCCGTCTTTTTCGCGGCGCGGCGCGAAGCGTCTTCGGGATCGTCCTCTGCCTGGGCTGCGATCGAAATTGTCGGCTCCGGCCCCGCCGGCGCGACGCCCTTGAGATCCGGCAACCGCTGCTTCAATTCGAGCACCGGTACGAACAAGTCGCCCATCTTCTCCACGCGTGCGACCACTTGCTTCGCTTCGAATACCAGCAGGCTCGCGTCTTTCTTCTTCAGAGCACGCTCGACTTCCTCCCACGTCACCGGCGTCGAAGCCGTGGGATGCTCGCGCGCCCGCAGCGAATACACAGAAATAGTGGTTTTGTGCTCGTCGTTCTGGCTCCAGTCGACAAAAACTTTTCCGGTACGAACCTGCTTCTTCATATCAGACACAACCATGTCTGGATGTTCATGCTCGAGCAGTTGTGCCAGCGCGTGGGAAAAAGTCTTGGTCGATTCGTAGTTGGTGGGAGTATTGAGCGGCACGTAAATCTGCAGCCCCTTTGATCCCGAAGTCTTCGGAAAACTCTGCAGGCCGAAATGCTCAAAGATCTCGCGCAGCCATATCCCGACCTGGCAGCACTGCACAATGTTTGCGGGAGGGCCGGGGTCGAGATCGAAGACCATCATCGTAGGGCAAGTGATGTCTTCCGCCAGCGCGAGCGATGGGTGCAACTCGATTGCAGCCAGATTCGCCAGCCACACCAGCGTGGCCAGGTCGTCGGCGAGAATGTAATGAATGGTGCGGCGGTTTCGGCCGCTCCAGATGGGCGCTGTCTTCACCCAGTCGGGACGATGCTGAGGCGCGTTCTTCTCGTAGAAAAACTCTTCATCCACGCCGTTGGGATAACGCTTGCGCGTCAGGGCCCTTCCGGTCAGATGCGGCACCATTGCGGGCGCAATGCGAACGTAGTAGTCGATAACCTGCTGCTTGGTAAATCCCGTCGCGGGATACAAAACCTTTTCCAGATTCGACAGTTTCAGCTGCTTCCCCTGGACTTCAATGCTCGAATCCATTTGTCCGTTCGCTCCCCGCAGGCATTGTGCCTGAAACCGTGTCCAACGCAAAATACATCCCTTCCCGAAAGGTGCGTCTGAATTACGTAGCTACCCCGGTTTGACAACCTCCCTTCTCGCCACGTAATTTCAGACTTCTGCCCCTCATGTTCGTCTAAATGTGTCTGTTCAGCTCTCGGAGGTCCGATGAAACATCGCATACTCAGGTCCCTCACCGTCATTCTTCTCTTGACAGCGCTCGCCGCCGCCCAGGATGTCGCGTCCTTCGCCAAGCGCATCACGGTCAAGAAGTTGCCAAACGGCCTGACCATCCTCATCTGCGAGCGGCCCGAGGCGCCAGTCTTTTCCTTCTTCACCATGGTCGACGCGGGCTCGGCGCAGGACCCGATGCGGGCGACCGGCCTCGCCCACATGTTCGAACACATGGCGTTCAAGGGCACGGATAAGATTGGCACCACGAATTACGCAGCCGAAAAACCGCTGCTCGCCAAGGTTGAGGCTGCGTACGCCGCCTACATCGCGGAGCGCGATAAGGACGTGGGCCGCGACGACGCGAAGCTGAAGCAACTCGAAAAGGCATGGAAGGATGCCATCGCCGAGGCCGACAAGTACGTCAAGTCCAACGAGTTCAGCAAGATCATCGAGCAGAACGGCGGAGAAGACGTCAACGCGTCGACCAGCTACGACGCGACCAACTACGAGTACTCGCTGCCCGCCAACCGGCTCGAGCTGTGGGCCTATCTCGAGTCGGAGCGTTTTCTGCACCCGGTGCTGCGGGAATTTTACAAAGAACGCAACGTGGTGATCGAAGAGCGGCGCCTGCGCACCGATAGCAATCCCATTGGCCGGCTGATCGAGCAGTTCACGGCAGCGGCGTTCGCCGCGCATCCGTACCACCGGCCCACGGTGGGTTGGATGTCCGATCTGAATTCGTTTTCCGCCACCGACGCGCAGAAGTTTTACGACAAATACTACGTGCCGTCGAATATGGTGGTCGCGGTCGCGGGCGATATTAAGGCGGCGCAGGCTCTACCCATCCTCGAAAAATATTTTGGACGCCTGCCGCCGCATCGGCATCCGGACGAGGCGACGACCACCGAACCTCCGCAGAACTCTGAGCGCAGGGTGGTGTTGAAAGAAAAATCGCAGCCGCTTTATCTCGAGGGCTATCACCGGCCTGACTACAAGACCAAAGACGATGCAGTGTACGACGCGATTACCGACCTGATGTCGGAGGGCCGCACGTCGCGGCTTTTCCGCGCGCTGGTGCGGGACAAAAAGATTGCGGCATTCTCCGCCGGATTCAGCGGGCTGCCGGGCAATAAGTATCCGCACCTGTTTGCCTTCTACGCTTTTCCGCTGCCGGGACACACCCCGCAGGAAGTGGGCGACGCCATCCACGTTGAGATCGAGCGCCTAAAGAAAGAAGACATCAGCGATGACGAGTTGAAGATGATCAAGACTCGGACCAAGGCAAACCTGATTCGTGGCCTCGCCGAGAACTCCGGCCTGGCCCAGCAGCTCGCCTTCTACCAAACTCGCTACGATGACTGGCGCGAGCTGTTCCGCTCGGTGGATCGTATTGACAAAGTGACCAAGGCCGACATCCGCCGTGTTGCCAACGAGACCTTCGTCGACACCAACCGCACCGTGGGCGTGATAGAGACGGCGGGCGGCGGACAAAGCGGAGGCGCGCCGGGTTCCGGAGATTCCGGCTCGGGAGATTCAGGTTCAGCAAGTCGAGATGCTGCGGATCAAGGCGGTGCGCAATGAAAAGAAACCCTATCCTCCCGACCCTGCTGGTGGTTGCCTCTCTGCTGGTTGCCTCCACGACGCTCGCGTCATTTCCTCAAGCTGCAGCGCAGGTGACGAGTTGGCGGCAGATCCCCATCCCGCCGCTTCCCGCCTTCAAACCACAGCAGCCGAAGCGCGTCGAACTTCCGAATGGCATGGTGATCTTTTTGCAGGAGGATCACGAACTGCCTCTGATTGGCGCCTCGGCGCGCATCCGCGGCGGCTCGCGCAACGAACCGGCCAGTAAAGTAGGGCTCGTGGATATCTTCGGCGAAGTCTGGCGCACCGGCGGCACCAAGACACAAACCGGCGATCAACTCGACGACCTTCTCGAGGTGCGTGCTGCCAAGGTAGAAACCGGCGGCGGTCCCGATTCAACCACCATCAGCTTGAGTTGCCTGAAAGGCGATTTCGACGACGTTTTCAGAGTCTTCTTGGACCTTTTGCAGAATCCCGAATTTCGCGCCGACAAGCTGGACCTCGCGCAGAAACAAATCGAAGACGCCATCTCGCGGCGCAACGATGACATCGGCGGAATCGCTCACCGCGAATCCGTCAAGCTGGCCTATGGCCCGGACAATCCCTACGCACGCACACCGGAATATGCGACCGTGGCCGCCGTGACGCGCCAGGATCTGATCGACTGGCACCGCACGTATGTGTATCCCAACAACATAATTCTCGGTATCAGCGGAGACTTTGATGCGGCTGCGATGGAAGCCAAGCTGCGCGCGGCATTCGAATCCTGGCCGAAAGGTCCAGCGCTGCCCAAAGACGAGATTCAATATCATCCCGCCAATCCCGGCTACTATCTCATTCCGAAAGAAGACGTGAACCAGAGCAGCATCCACTTGGTGGGGCTGGGGACCACGCGCGACAATCCCGATTACTACGCCATCAGCGCTTTCAACGAAGCCTTCGGCGGCGGTTTCTCGTCGCGATTGTTCAACGACATTCGCACCAAGCGCGGACTAGCCTACAACATCGGCGGAGGCATCGGGGCCAACTTCGGGCATCCCGGCATTCTGCAAATCGCAATGAGCACGAAAAGCCAGAGCACAGTTGAGTCGGTGCAGGCAGTCGATGAAGATATCGACGATCTGGCCAAGCACCCGATCACCGACGATGAAATCACCCGCGCCAAGGATGCGATCCTGAACGCTTTCATCTTCCGCCTCGATTCGCCCGACAAGATTCTCGCCGAGCGCGTGACCTATGAGTTTTACGGATATCCTCCTGACTGGCTGGACAAGTTCCAGTCCGAAATCAAGAAGGTGACGGCAGCGGATGCAAACCGGATCGCCGCCAAGTATCTTCACCACGATCAACTGGCCGTGCTGGTGGTGGGCAACACGAAAGAGTTCGACAAGCCGCTCTCGTCGTTGGGACCAGTGAAGGAAATCGACATCACCATTCCGCCTCCGCCAGGTGCCAGGGAAGAAGAGAGCGCGAAGCCCACAGCCTCGAATGAAGAAGGCAAAGCGTTGGCTGCAAAAGTAGTAGCGGCATTGGGCGGCGAGGCGAAGCTGGCAACAGTCAAGGCATTGAAGGCGAAGCTCACTCTTACGCAAAAGACTCCGCAGGGCGAATTCCCCATGCAGATGGAAACGGTGATCGTTTACCCCGATCATCTACACGCGGAGATGCAAACTCCGCAAGGAGCCATGAATATTGTGGTTACGCCGGATGCGGCCTTCATGACCATTCCCGGCCAGGGCGTGCGCGACTTCCCCGCCGAGCAGAAAGCGGAAACTCTGGAGCAGATCAAGCGCGACCCCATCTTCATCGCGTCGCACTGGAAAGATCCCAACGTGTTTTTTAACGCCGGTGGAACCGAGAAGGTCGGCGATGTTGATGCCCGAATTGTTGATGTAAACGCCGCGGGCGCTGCGATCCGTTGGTTCGTCGACCCGCAGACCGGTCGCATCCTGAAAGAGACGTATCGCACGCTAAGCCAGAGCGGACCTGCGCAGGGCGAGACCGACTTCGACAACTGGAAGCCGATCAGCGGCCTGACCCTTCCCCTCGTGCGCCACAACAAGCAGAATGCTCAGGATTCCAGTACGGCGGAGTACACGGCGCTGGAAATAAATCCGCCAGTCGATCCTAAGCTATTCGATAAACCTGCGGAGAAGCCGGCCAACCAACCTTAGAACACGTTCTTCAGTGCGGCCCGCTTACGTCGCGCCGAGCACGCGTCCACTCCGGAGTTGCCGACGATACGCCGGGATCGTGTTGTCAATTGGCGCTTAGGCCCTGATATACACGCTCTTTGAACTCGCTTAAATCACAGGATACGTTGGAGTAGTTCGACACGAGCCCGTGAGCCGTCCCTGCCGCACAAGGTATCCTGCAAAGCTCCATAAAGCCCGTCGGGGTCGCCCTCGACACCAATAGCCTCCTCGCGGAGCGCCCTCCTCTTTTCAGCCGAAAAATCCCCAAATCGGCCTGAGACGAGGACATGTCCAGGAAAGCAACTGGCATCGCTTGGCACGCCCAGCTTGGGAGGAAGGCGCGTGTGAGGGGTGACCTGAAGGCCCAGCATCACATAAATGTACTGCGCCTGAACGAGCCACTGATAAGCACGTTCCTTCCTGCACGACTCCCATAGCATTGAGCAGCACGTTTTGCCGAACAGAGCCTCAGCGACGTATAACCATGATGCCCACGTCGCATTCGCCAGCACGAGATCGAAAGACTCGCGAGCATCCGACCGCTCCTCCGTGATCGCATTCCATCCCCGCAGCAGCCAAGCAGTTAAGAAGCTGTACTGCTTCGGGCCCAACGTTTCACGGGCTTTTCTCAACGCCTCATCTCCGGCCGCTACCGTCCGTTCAACCTGAGCTCGGCGAAGCATGGAAGAAAGTACGAGGCGATCAGCACCCTCGCCAGGAGCAGCATGACGACGCAACTCCTCCGCACCCTTGAACGTTGAGTGAGCAGCTTTCTCATGACCGCGATTCGCCTGCCGGTTCGCAAGATGATAGAGCACGCGCGATCTGTGTTCCGGAGGGACGGTCTCGTAGATCGCACTTTCCGAAAGTGGGTGGACTCGCGATCGGATTCCCGCCGCGGATGACAGCTGACGCTCGATCAGCGTTGCCTTTTCCTCAGGCTGCAGCTCGGCCGAGAACCTACGCAGGGTGTCCGCATTCATGGCGAGGGAATGCCAGTAGAGTCCCTGGTCGTGGGACTTCTGTGCCCACCCCTCGCGGGACTGACGGTCCCGTGAACGAAGCCAGCGCAAGACGTAACCCGCCACCTCGAAAGCATCAGAATAGTGCTCTTCGTGGCAAGTAGCATGTGCAGGAACGGTCCAGCCCAACGGGAAACTCGGCCGCAGCAAGGGCTCCTTGATCTTCTTACCGAACATGCTCTGAGCGAACGGGTGGTGAAGCTCGAGAACGCCAAGGGGATAGTCGAGATCGCAGCCCGGCGGGTCATCCCGGATGGGTGCAAGGCAGAAAACGCACCAGAGATTATCGTGATCAGCCAAAGAGACGTGCCAGTGAGACTTGTCGGCCAGAGGTTTTAGCGGTCTGGCCGGTGCCTGTCCGACTCGCAAATCCAGGTTATGTGCTGCCACTGGTTGAACACCCCGCGACGGGTGTCCTTTCGATGCCAATTATAAATCAACGGCGACACCCACGGAGCGCTGCCTTGTTGACAAAACCCGCCGCTCGCAGTATCGTAGGCGAACAAAAGACGAAAATGCCCACCCTTCCTTTGTTCGCGCTTCCACAGAAGTCCCCGCTGGTCGGGATCGCCCGCCTCGCATCCCAGGGCGAATCCCTGCGCGAAGGTCACAACGTTGAATATTTCACACTCCCGGCAAAATCCATTCTGAATCGTTGCAACAGCCAGAGAGGAATGCCCTTCACCTGGACCATCAATCCCTACCGTGGCTGCGAATTCGCGTGCAAGTACTGTTATGCCCGCTACACTCACGAGTTCATGGAAATGCGCGACGGCTTTGAGTTTGAGCAGAAAATCTACGTCAAACAGCACACGGCTGACCTGCTGCGCCACGACCTGCGGCGGGTGAAACCGGGGGAAGCCATTGCCCTCGGCACCGCGACCGATCCCTATCAGCCAGCCGAGCGCCGCTACGAAATCACGCGCGGCATTCTCGAAGAATTCGCGCGCCACCGCCGCTTCGAGCTGGGGATTGTCACCAAATCCAATCTCATTGTCCGTGACGTGGATCTTCTGCGCGAGGTCGCTCGTAGCAACGCGCTGTCGATCCATATTACAGTGACCACGTTGAACGTCGAATTGGCTCGGATTCTCGAACCGCGTGCCCCGCGCCCCGACCTGCGAATGCAGGCGGTTCGGCAACTGAGCGAAGCAGGGCTGACCGTAGGCGTGAGTTGCTCGCCCGTCCTGCCCGGCATTACAGACTCGCCTGCGAATTTGGAGGCGGTGGTAAGCGCGGCCGCCGCAGCCGGAGCCCGCCACATCTTTGGCGGAGCTTTGTTTCTGAAGCCCTGCTCGGCCGCGGTCTTTCTTCCATTCCTCGAGCAGCACTTCCCGCAACTGGTCGAGAACTATCGCGAGCGCTATCAGGGACGCTCGTTTCTGCCGCCCTCCTACGGCAAGCGCGTCGCACAGCTCATTGCAAGCCTGCGTCATAAATACGGAATCGCGCGCGCCGACCCGCGCGGAGCCATGTATGCCAGCAAGTGGCCGGTGCAGGCCTTCGATGAACAGCTGCGGCTGTTTTGAAACAGGGAGATATGGGAAGATTACGGTGCTATGCGCATCAAGGTTTCCACCAAAGGTCAGGTAGTGCTTCCCGCTCCACTTCGCTGGCAGCTCAATATTCGGCCAGGCGATCCTGTTGACGCCGAGGCTGGGAACGGGCGGATTGTCTTGGCCCATCGCAACAGACGGCGATATCGAGTGAAATTTGTGACTGACCCGCTGACCGGTTTCCCCGCTTTGAGTGCGGGCCCAAAAGCTCCTGCGTTGACCCGGAAGGACGTTGAAGAAATCCTTGCAAACTTTCCTTGGTTGACGCCGCTGTGATTCAGGCGGTCCCGCCACGACGTCGAACCGTTCCTCTATAATCACTTGACTCCCATGGCGACCGTTTCCCCACCGGCCCAACCAGCATCCGCCCAGCGTGTTCCCTTTGGCGTAAGGCTGCATCGGTTCTGGCAGCGGGTCACCGAAGGTCTGGAACTCACCCAACTCTGGTCGCAGTTCGAAACCGAAGCGCGCTCCAGCTACCGCCTCTATTCGCGCGACGTCGCGGCCAAAACGCCTGAGGGCCTAACCCATCGCGGGCGCAATCTGCATGTGGTCAAGGAATTTTTCTGGGCCGTTCTCGAGAAGCTCTCTCCTGCGCGCCGCGTGCTGCTGCTGGTGGCGTTGATCATGCTCGCGATTCCTCACGGCGGGTTCAGTTACAACGGAGAGGGCGGCAAGGTTTACTCCGTGGAGTTCGACCTCCATTTCTGGGGAGGCCTGCTTCTTTTTCTGCTGCTCATGCTGGAGATTGCCGACCGTGTCGTGATGAAGCGCGATTTGCAGATCGCGCGCGAGATCCAGACTTGGCTGCTGCCCGGCGCCCCGCCCCAGATTCCCGGAATTTCTGTCGCCTACACTACGCGCCCGGCGAATACTGTCGCCGGAGACTACTACGACGTGTTCCCGCGCCCGGGCAAGACAAATGAAGACAATCGTATCGTATTCGCCGTGGCCGACGTTGCCGGCAAAAGCATTCCCGCAGCCATGCTCATGGCGACGTTTCAGGCAAGCCTCAAGACGCTTTCCACCGCGCAGGTTGCGTTACCTGAACTGGTCGCCAATATGAACAAGTACGCCTGCTCCAACAGCCAGGGCGGATTGCGCTTCACCACCGCTTTTCTGGCGGAATACGACGCGGCCCGGCGGATCTTCTACTACATCAATGCCGGTCACAACAATCCCATCCTGCGCCGCGCCAGCGGTTTAATCGAGCGCCTCGATGTCGGCGGCTTGCCTCTCGGCATTCAGCCGGAAGCGAAGTATGAGGCGGCCAGCGTCGCCCTTGCTCCCGGCGATTGGCTGATCATCTTCACCGACGGCCTGGTGGAAGCGGTGAACGCGCGCGACGAAGACTTTGACGAACCCCGGCTCCTCAGCGTCCTGGAATCAGGCAAGTCGACCACGCCCAAGGAATTACTCGACCGTCTCATGCACGATCTCGATCTCTTCGTCGGCTCGACCCCGCAGCACGATGACGTAACCTGTCTGTTGATCAAAGCTGAAAACGTTTAACCTGATTTCCCCGGCGTAGTCGGCGATCTCGACGGTAAATCGGTGTTCATCGCTGCGGCATACATCCGATGAAACGCGTGCACGCCCTTCTCTTGCTTCACACTGAAACGCCCGCGGGAGTAGCTTCGTGACCGCAGATTTTTCTGCACAATCTCGCAAATGCCAACATCCTCGACCTGAATCTGATCGCTGAACTCCACGGAAGCCTTCGCCGCCGGGCTGCTGTGGTCCTTCTCCGGCAAGTACCACTCGAAGATAGCCACCGAGCGCTCCGGCGCAATTGGCCGGACAATATTCAGCGAAACGTTGTCGGGATAGCAGTTCAGCATCCAGTTAGGAAAAACCCAGAAGTAGTCTGTAGTCAGGCCCTCGGTCCCTCCCGCATATCTCCGCGGCATCGCATCCCCCGGCTTCGCCCCGCGGATGGGACTGAACTGCCGCACATACTCTGCATGAGGCTCCACCACGTACGCGTTGTAATCGAGCTCACGATTCAGTCCCGGATGCACGCTCGGCAGGTGATAGCCTTCGAGATAGTTATCCACATAAGTCTTCCAGTTGCAGTTCATCTCGTAAGTGCGGCGCTCGAACAACTTCATCCCTTCAAACTGAAACTTCCCGGCTTGCTTTGGCAATTCACCCAGGCTCTCGCGCACAGGGCGGGCATCGTCATCGAGGTTCACGAAGACGAAGTTGAACCATTCCTCAACCTGCACTCGCACCAGCGCAAAATCTTCGGGACGAAAGCCTTCGACGCCCTCAATCTCGGTAGCGCTGATCAGCGATCCATCCAGGCCATACGTCCAACCGTGATAGCCGCAGCGGAAGAGCTTACGCGACCCGCATCCTTCGGCCGGTGGACCCGCGCGGTGGCGGCAAACGTTATAGAAGCCGCGCAGGTTACCATCGGTGCTGCGAACGATGAGCAGCGGCTCGCCCACCAGCTCAGTCGTGAAGTAGTCGCCGGCATGCGCCACCTGATCGCGATGCCCCACTACTTGCCAGCTTCGCCCAAAGATTCGTTCCTTCTCGGCCTCAAAGGCAGCCGGCTGGTTGTAGAGATAGGAAGGCAGGGTCCACGCCCGCGTGATATCGGAATCCACGGAAACACCATCGTTCAAAGCAGTCATAAGAATGATTGATCCCGGTTGGACATATGGGGTTGAATGCACCCCGCCCAGCAGGATATTCTACGGTAAGCATCCAGCCTGTAGCCTCCCTAGCTGTGCCTCGGGATTCACCGCGCATGGCAGCTTTTCGCGCAAGCAGAGGCTGACGCTGCGTTCTAACTATGGAAGGCGCCCTGTTTCAGACTGACACGAATTGTCAGGGCTCGCGACGCAATTTGGCACAGAACAGTGTTTGAAAAGCTTTAGAATGAGACCATAGTTTGGCCTTGTACTGAAAATAAGGGGATTGCAGAATCCGGCCCGGAACCAAGGTAACTAGTGGATATGGCCCGGCAAGTGCGAACATCAATCCCGACTGAGTCATACCATGACCAGCATGAAAATCAACGAAAGTTCGAAACGAGGGAAAATAGAGATGCGGAAACAACAGAAGGGTTTCTCACTGATTGAGCTGCTGATCGTGGTTGCCATCATCCTGATCATTGCGGCTATTGCAATTCCTAACCTGATGCGTGCACGTATGGCTGCCAACGATTCGTCCGCGGCCGCTTCCGAGCACACCATCGTCGTCGGTCAAGTCGGCTATCTTGGCGCTTATCCCGCCAACGGTTATGCCACGCTCGCCCAGTTGGGTGGCGCGGCCACGCCGTGCATTCCAGCGCCCGCGAACGGCTGCCTGATCGATAACAACCTGGCCACCAACGGCGCAGGTAACGGCAAGAGCGGTTACACCTTTGCTGTGACGCCTGGCGGCACGGCTCTGACTGGATGGAACTTCTACACCACAGCGGTTCCGTTGTCGAACGTGACCGGCACCA
>DATMOP010000061.1:0-3714 GCA_035568115.1 Candidatus Acidiferrum sp. | reverse complement strand
CGCATTTGTGGCGTTTCTTTATCTCGGCAGCCTTTGGATTTCGGAGTGGGGAACCTCATGGATCTGGGAGCTGCTGGTTCCTGTGCTGGCATCGTTCGGGCTTGCTATCGGAAGCGCCGGCCGAAGATGGGGAGTTGATGCTTGGCTGGCGCAACGGTGGCCAACTTCTCCGTGGTGGTTGATTTAACTGATGCCCTGTGCGAGTGTCCGTCATCATCCCTACCCATAATGAAGCGCAGGCGATTGAGCGCGTCTTGGCGGATCTGCCGTCCGACCTCACGACCGAGGTCATCGTTGTTGACAGCAATTCGAATGACGGGACGCCCGAGATCGCCGCGAGAATGGGAGCCCGCGTGGTCCAGGAACCGCGCCGCGGCTATGGGCGAGCGTGCCTTACCGGTCTGGCCGCGGCAAATTCCCCCGACGTGGTTGTGTTCCTGGATGGCGACTACAGCGATCGTCCGTCCGAACTGCCAGTTCTTTTAGCGCCAATTACGGAGGGGCGTGCGGACATCACGCTCGGTTCCCGTCTGCAGGGGCAGCGTTCTGCTGGAGCGTTGCCTTGGCATCAGGTATTTGGGAATCGTCTGGCCGCCAGCCTGATCAGGCTTCTCTACGGAGTAAACATTACGGATCTCGGCCCGTTTCGCGCCGGACGCGCCGACGTACTGCGCGCGCTCGTGCTCGAAGAGACCACCTACGGTTGGGCGGTTGAGATGATTCTCAAAGGTGCCATGGCTGGATTCCGCGTGATTGAAGTCCCGGTAAGCTACTACCCGCGTATCGGAAAATCGAAGATCAGCGGTACGCTGAAGGGCACGGTCGGCGCCGCCTGGTTCATTCTCAGCTTGATAATGCGCTATTATTTTCGGCATCGAAGAGCCGGAACACAACGGCCAGCGTAGGTCCGCGTCAACATTCTATGAAATCTGCAAGCGAGACGGTCGTGCGTTGGCCAGGTAGTGAACGTGTGTTGGTGATCATGGCGAAAGCGCCGAGGCCGGGCGAGGTCAAAACCCGCCTTGCTTCCGGCCTTGCTCCTGCGGCCGTCGCCGCTTTCTATTGCTGCCTTCTGGACGACACACTGGCGCTGGCGCGGTCATTGAACGATGTGGCAGTTGCCATCATATGCCCGGACTCGGACATAAGCGAGCTCACAAAGTTGGCAGGCAACGAAGTGAGCGTAGTTGCCCAGATAGGTGAAGGTCTTGCTGCAGGCCTCACTTCGGTGTTTGCGCACTTCGCAGAAGGTCATCAACGACGCGTTATTGCCTTTAACAGCGACAGTCCACACCTGCCGCGTTCTGTTCTCGAAGACGCTTTCGAAACTCTGGCCACACACGACGTAGTCGTGGGACCAACCCGCGACGGGGGCTACTATCTCGTCGGGGCGACGGCTTCTCACCCTACGCTTTTCGCAGGCGACGGGATGGGCACCCGCACTGCGCTGGAGAGACTCCTATCGCGAGCACGGGCTCTTGAGCTATCCATCGGTTTCGCAGATCCTTTTTACGATATTGATGTAGCTGACGACCTGACTCGCTTGGCAGAGGAGTTGCGTCTGGCTCCGGCAAAGGCGCCCCGCACGGCGCGGTGGCTGAAAGAGTGGGGCCATGCGGTAGCGCAGTTGCGGACGGGCGCAAGAGAATTGTGAAGATCACTCCTGAATGGAGAGTGTATGTAGTCGGCGCCACTTTGTGCGTGGCGCTGACGATCTGCTCCCGCAACTTCGGCGATCGGGGTGGACCGTGGTTCATGGCTTCTTTGACGCTTGCGGGAATCGCTTACCTATTAGCGATCCGTGAATTTTTCGCTACGCCAAAATTTGAACGAAGCGTTTCCCGACGCGTTGTCGTCATTGGGCTCATCCTGGCCGCGGTGTGGCACGTTGAATTTCTTCGGCTTCCCCCGGGAGCCGATGACGATATTCATCGGTACGTTTGGGATGGCCGCCTGCAGCGGCTGGGCTACAGCCCCTATCTGGTCATTCCCAGCGATCCGGCCGCTCAAGGACTCCACACTCCGGAAACCCGCAACTTGAACAACCCGGATCTGCCGAGCCCATATCCAGCAGGAGCGCAGCTTTTTTTTCGCGCACTGACCGCGATTCACGAATCTACATATGCAATGAAAGTAGCATTTGTACTTTGCGATTTTGCAATTTGCTTCGTATTGCTCGATATCTTGCGTCGTACCCGGCAGGGAGCGCACCTGGTTCTGGCGTTCGCCTGGAATCCATTGCTGGCCATTGAGGTGGCGGGAAGCGGTCACATTGACATTGTAGGCGCGCTATTTTTGGCGGTGTCCGCGGCTGCGCTATTGCGCCGATGGCGGGCGACTGCGGCCGTCGCACTGGGGCTGGCTATAGCAGTGAAATTCCTGCCGATCGTACTCTTGCCCCTCTACTGGAAGCGGCTTCGCATTCGCGACGCGGCGCTGGCGGCAGCCGTGGTTGGACTCCTGTACCTGCCATTTCTCAATCACGGCCGCATTCCGATCGGCTCGCTTGGTACGTATGTGCAGAATTTCCGGTTTAATGGTCCGGTGTTTGCGATGCTCGATCGAGTCGCGCCTCCGCAGTTGCTGGCCGGGCTGGCAGTGCTGGTCGGATTAGTGACCGCAGCCCGGCTAAGACGCGCAGCGCCTGAGTCGTCTCCGGACCTATTTGCCTGGCCCATGGCAGGATGTCTTTTGTTCGCCCCCGCCGTATTCCCGTGGTACCTTCTCTGGCTGCTGCCTTTTTTGACGTCGGCCTCAACGCTGCTGATCGCCGTCTGGACTGTGAGCATTATCCCCGTGTACATCCAATGGCGTTTGCGCACACTTGGGCGTCCATGGGGGGCGCTTCCCGGTTGGGTCATGCTGCTGGAATACGGATGCGTCGCGATCGCTGCAGCGATTATCGCTCTGCGCCGGAGCCCGCAGTCGGCCCCCCCTCGATGCTCAATGGAGTAGACGGTGCGAAGGACAGGGCGCCGAAAATCATAATTGTATCCGGGAGCTTTACGCCGTCATCCTACACCGCATCCGTACAACTCACCCGAGGAGCGAACTCTATGAAAAATGCCCGCCGCATAACCTTGAGGGGCCTTCTGCTTTGCGGAGCGCTGGCCCTTGCTGCAAACTCCTGGGCGCAGCAGCGTGCGCCAATTCTCGATCAGGTCGCCAAAACCTTTGGAGTAGATTCCTGGGATCAGGTTGAGGCCATCCGCTACACCTGGAACGGGGAAATTACCGGACTTTTCAAAGCTGCTCACAAGTGGGAGTGGGAGCCCAAGACGAACAAGGTTACCTTTGAAAGTATGGACAAAGACGGTAAGCCGGTCAAGGTTTCCTACGTGCGCACCGACCCCAGCACCCAAACCGATGCCGTGAAGAACGAAGTCGACCCGAGTTTCATCAACGATAACTATTGGACCCTGTTTCCTTTCCACGCTTACTGGGACAAGAGTGCCAGCGCGATCGATCAGGGCAAGTTTAATCTGCCCGTGGGGCCCGGCATGGCCGAACTGGTACCGGTGAAGTATCCCGCTGATGGCGGTTACACGCCCGGCGACACCTGGGATCTCTACCTCGGTAAAGACAACCGCGTCGTGTACTTTGTCTACCACCGCGGCGGGGCCAAGCCGCCGAGCCGCGTCCTCGCAACCTGGACTGGCTACAAAAAGGCAGGTCCAATTCTGTTCTCGACCGAGCATCGCGGCTTCGCCGATG
>DATMOP010000060.1:0-68670 GCA_035568115.1 Candidatus Acidiferrum sp. | reverse complement strand
GGCGACGCCAACAACGCCGAGAGCAGTTCGAACGTGGTGGCGGAGTCCGCCGCAGAGGGACTCACCAAAACCACCACCGTCTTGGCCGCCTCCGCATCGACCGTGGCCATCGGGCAGCCGGTGACGTTATCGGCGACCGTCACCTGGGCGTATGGCACCGTTCCGAACGGTGAACTCATCACCTTTTACTTCGATTCCGCTGAGATCGGTACCGCGACCACGACCGGCGGTGTTGCCACCATTACAACCTCCCTCGTCACGCCCGGGAGTTTCTTTGTCAAAGCCACGTACGCTGGCGATTCAAATTTCAAAACGAGCCTGGGGAGCCTTGCGGAGGTCGTCGACAAAGCTACCAGCACAACCACGTTAACTTCCTCCCGGAATCCCTCGAGCTACGCGCAATCCGTTACATTCACCGCGAGCGTATCGCCGCAGTTCAGCGGGACGCCCACAGGCTCGGTTGCGTTTTACAACGGGACCGCGACGCTGGGGACCGCGACGCTGGTCAACGGAGTGGCCAGCTATACAACTACAAAGCTGGCTGTGGGCACGGCGTCCATCACGGCGGAGTACAAGGGCAGTGGTTTCTTCGGCACCAGCACCTCCTCCGCGCTCAGCCAGGTCGTGAACCAAACGAGCACCACCACCACTCTGGTTTCGTCCGCGAACCCGTCGAGCTACAAGCAGTCTGTGACGTTCGCGGCGACCGTGGCGGGGCAGTTCGGCGGCACCGTGACTGGCTCGGTCGTATTCACAGACGGGTCGACCACCCTGGCCACCGTGGGCCTCGACGGAGGCGCGGCAAAATACACCACTACCACCCTGGCGGTTGGAACTCACAGCATCACCGCGACCTATGAAGGCAACTCGGAGTTCACGGGCAGCGCTTCCGCCCGCCTCACGCAAACCGTGAACCAATCCACCACCACGACAACGCTGGTCTCGTCCTTGAACCCGTCGAGTTCGAAAGAATCTGTGACCTTCACCGCGAGCGTGATGGCGCAGTTCGGCGGCGGTATAACCGGTTCGGTTACCTTCATGGATGGCACGACAACGCTGAAGACGTTGAACCTGAGCGGCGGCCTGGCAAAGTACACAACCTCGACGCTGGCTTCGGGAACACACAACATCACGGCGACCTACAACGGCAGTTCGGACTTCATTACAAGCATCTCGCCGGTGCTCACGCAAACGGTGAATTAGCCATTACCACTCAGTGTGCCGATTCAAGAGGTACTGGCGGGCTGCATCCTACGATTGGCGCTGTCACGCCGTTACACTCGGAATCCCGGCTCCGGACATTTTGAGTGCTATGGGGATTTATCAACAACCATAACGTCATGCCTCGCGCTCGACTAGATTCCACTCGTCTTCAAGGCGTGGCTTTCGAAAAACCCGGGGATCTTTTGATGAACCGACATCCAGTCCGTGAATGACGGATCATAGGCGTGCCAGAAAGCTAGGGGCACGTAGAGGTAGATGATCGCTGGATTGCCCGATGCGATGTTTCCAGTGCTGTGAAACTCGAAGGAGCCGTTCGGCCCTTGTACCGTGGATCCAGGGCTGTTGAGGACTGAGTTGAACTTACGCTCAGCTACATAGATGCGGATCGCTCGGTTACCATTAGCCAAACTCGAAATATCGAAATCGTTGCCGTCGAGGATGAACAGGCCTTTCAGCTTCGATAATAGGACGCTCCCCGGCCCGCCGCAAACATTTTTGACGTGTTCTGCGCCAGCGCTGAAGCAGGAGAGCGCCACATTGCGAACGTCAGGCCGATCGGCTGAGCCCTTAAAGTCCAGGCGCAGATAGTAATCAATTTCTTCCAGCAGTTCCATCAGTCCGGACTGATGCTGGCCATAGGCGGGCAGAGGACCGTCCTCTTCAAAGGCGAAGCAGACGATATAGGACGACTTAGATAACTCGGTCTGTGCAATTAGACACTTATGATCGCGGGCCCCTGTCCAGGTCATATATAGACCGGTAACGCCGGGCGTCGTCCATCCGCCATGCCGGGGCGGCTTAAAGAAGACGTTGTAATTTCCCAGATTGCCTGCGGCCTGCGGTACGTAAACCCCGACGATTGTGCCACTGGACTTCCACTTCATCATGTAAAGATTCTGCTGCAAAAGGGCAGCGGGGGTTGGAGTCTGGTTGAAGAGAGTGATCCCCGAGCCGCTCGGGTTGAGAATCTGCGGGCCGAAGTCCATGACGGTCTGGGGCGAACCGAAGGAAATCCCCATGCTTTGCCGCACGTCAGAGACTTTTTGCATGGTCAACGTAATGGTGAGAGTGATGGGGTTAGTGCCGAAGTCCACGTCAACAGTTTTGCCGACACCGGATGTCCCGAAGTGAATTCTCGGAAGAGGAGAAATCATGACGCGGGTCTCGGTTTTCCAATAATCAGGACTCTCGGCGGTCGCCGCGATCGACATGTCGCCCTCGGGAAGATTGCAGGAATACACGCCGGGCGCCACTCGCGTAAGGGGAACATCAGAGGCAGTGGGCCGCGCGATCTGCAAGGCCGCAGTGACCTGAAAGGTCACCGGAGTGCCCCTGATGGTGACAGTCTTGATGACCACTTTGAGCATTTCATCCCCGATTGGCGAAAGGATTTGGGGCCCAATCCCAGAGAGTATAAGCGGCGCTTGGGGAGCAGATCAATTTCTGGATTGCCGAGTGATTTGGTCTAGTGCGGAGTCATGAATCTCGATGGCTCTGTTTTGCACGGCACCACTATCTCAGACGGGGATAATTGTCGCAATCAGCGGTTACACTCAAGTGCGCCGCGCAAAGCCAGATGAGTGCAACTGGTGCAGGGAGCGCAGCACATTCTGGCGATTTTGCTCATTGAGAATTTCTAGTGGACCGACGCAACGCGAACCGAGACCTTCCGTCAGTCAAACTCGATCTTCTCGAATCCCAACCCCTGCAACAGACTTCTGATTGTCGACGCCGCATTCTGCTGGGCGTTGCGGAGGATGCCGTCGGCCATGGCGGCCTCTTGTAGCTGACGTTCGGCCTCCTGCCGGACTTGCGTTTCGAGATCCGGATCGGTGGACACCAGCAGGCCGGTCTGCCGGGAATAAACCTTGGTCTTTGCGCTGTCGATGCGGGTGCTGAAAATCTGCGGGGGAGGAAGGCGCAACCGTACCTGCTTGCCGTCCACGCGGACGTCGCCCGGCTTCAGGTTTGAGAAATCGATTCCGGCGACAACCTCGCCGTGCACCAGCATCAGCAGGCGATCCCCGGCGAGAAAATTCGGCAACAGGGGATTCTCTTTTGCGCCGCTCACGATCTTGTCCATGGTGTAGATCACGGTCTCCAGCCGCTGCAGGCGCTGAATGCGATCGACTACGGTTGGCTGGCTCACGTCGATGGTGAGGGTTCTGCCCGTCATCGCCGACCACAGATGGCTCAACGCTCGACCAGAACTTCGGAATAGCATCAACCCGCCAATCGCGCCGGCGGCAATCACCCCGAGCAACAACCCGAGCATGAGAGTCAGCACAAGCGCCGTACGGGATCGCTTCAATTTCGGAGGCGGGGGAACATCAGCCGGAGCATCGGCGGCAGGAGGGTCGGGCATAGCGCAAGGTTATCACTCGCGAGCGGTGAATTTGGGACTGGCGCGCAAAACCAGCACACTAGCGGGAAGACGAGGGCCTGAGCACAGCACGGGACGGGGATGTACTGTGTTGTCCGGTAGTGGACAGGGGTTTCCGGCAGTGGACACGCCGGGATGGCGGCTGGCGGTCTCGGCACGATCTATCTCACTGTGTCTCCACCACTTAAGCCCCTTCTGGGATGTGGAGGGCGAGTTGCCATAGACTACGTCGATGGATACACAGCGATGGATATAGCCCGCCCAGAATTCAGACGTCAGAGAATTATCCGCCGGATCGTGATGGGAGCGATCGCCACCGTGGTCCTTGTGGCGGCGACGATCTTTATCTGGCGCATGCGGCCGGCCGCGCCGTCGGTGGAGCGAGGCACGGTATATATGGACACGGTGAAACATGGGTCGATGCTGCGGCAAGTGCGCGGGCCGGGATCGCTGGTCCCGGCGCAGGAAGCGGTTCGCCAGATTCCCGCTGAGACCGAGGCTACTGTGGTGCGGATTCGCATGCTGCCCGGGTCGCAGGTAAAAGCCGACGCGATCCTTCTGGATATGAGCAACCCTCAGGTGGAGCAGGCAGCGGTGGACGCTCATCTGCAATTGAAAGCGGCGGAAGCGGAATACCAGAGTCTGCGGGTCAAGCTGGAGAGCGATCTGATGACGCAGAAAGCCGGGGCGGCAACCGTGAACGCGGACTACAGCCAGGCCAAGCGGCAGGCGGATACGGATAAAGCGCTGTTCGATCTCGGCGTGATCTCAGGTCTGGCCTATAAAGCTTCGAAGGGCAAGGCCGACGAACTCACGACCCGCAACGATCTTGAAGTGCAGCGCCTGGTAATCAACCAGAAAGCCATTGACACGCAACTCGCGCAGGAGCAGGCGAAAGTCGATCAGGCCCGCACGCTGGCTGAATTGAAACAGAAACAACTGGATGCGTTGAAAGTCCGGGCGGGAATCGATGGAGTGCTGGTGGATTTGCCGCTGCAGGTCGGGCAGCATGTTCAGCCGGGAGTGATGCTGGCGAAGGTGGTGCAGCCGGAGCATCTGATGGCGGAACTCAAGATCGCAGAAACTCAGGCGCGGGACGTTCAGTTCGGCGAACCGGCAGCCGTCGACACGCACAACGGGATCATCAGCGGCACCGTGATGCGGGTCGATCCGGGTGTGCAAAACGGAACCGTCACCGTGGACGTCAAACTAACCAGCGAACTGCCCAAGGGGGCTCGTCCGGACTTGAGCGTGGATGGGACCATCGACCTGGAACGGTTGGACAACATTCTTTATGTGGGGCGTCCGGCGTTCGGGCAGGAGAACAGCACGATCAGTTTGTTCAAGCTGGACGCGGATGGCAGGGAAGCGGAGCGCGTGCCGGTGAAAGTTGGACGCGAATCGGTGAATTCGATTCAGGTTTACGAAGGGCTGCACGAGGGGGACACGGTCATTCTTTCCGACATGTCCCGCTGGGATAAGACGGACCGCATTCGGCTGGAGTAACCGGCAACATCGAACCACAAAATTTCTACATCACGAAAAACGAGGCGAACGCTATGACCGAAGCAGGACAGCCGTTGATTCAGATTCAGGAGATGACCAAGGTTTTCTACACCGATGAGATTGAAACCCACGCGCTTTCGGGGGTTCACCTCTCGATTGCTAAAGGCGAGTACGTGGCCATGTCGGGGCCTTCGGGTTGCGGCAAGTCGACTCTGCTGTCGATCATCGGGCTGCTCGATACCCCGACCGCGGGGAGCTACTCGCTGAATGGGAAGTCGGTGGAGAATCTCGACTTCGCCGAGCGTTCGCGCATCCGCAACCAGGAAATTGGATTCATCTTTCAGAGTTTCAACCTGATCGGCGATCTCACAGTGTATGAGAACGTCGAACTGCCCCTCACTTATAGGCAGAGGATGGTTGCGTCCGAACGGAAAAAGCGCGTCATGGAAGCGCTGGAGCGCGTCGGGATGGCGCACCGGGTCCGGCATTATCCTTCGCAGCTTTCTGGCGGTCAGCAGCAGCGCGTCGCTGTGGCGCGCGCTCTCGGAGGGAAACCTTCGATACTGCTGGCGGACGAGCCGACCGGAAACCTGGATTCGCGCAATGGTGAAGCCGTCATGGAACTACTGCAGAACCTGCACCGCGAAGGCGCGACCATCTGCATGGTGACGCACGATCCGCGGTTCGCGAAACACGCGCAGCGCGAAGTGCATCTGTTCGACGGCAAGGTGGTGGCAGAGGAAGAGCTGAAGAAATTGATGGCGGATGTGCATGCATGACCGGGCTGCTCCAGGACGTCCGCTATGCGTTGAGGCAACTGCGGAAGAATCCCGGGTTTACTGGCGTGGCCGTGCTCACGCTGGCGCTGGGGATTGGCGCGAATACCGCCGTGTTCAGCGTAATGAATGCGGTCTTGTTGCGCGCGCTGCCGGTGCGGGACCCGCAGCGTCTGTACTATCCGCAAATCGCCGGCGGGAACCAACCGCCTGGCGCGGGCAATACCGGGAACAGCGATACTTCGTTTTCGGAACCAGTCTTCGAGGCACTTCGGCAACGAACCGACGTCCTGGATGACGTAATCGCGTATGTTCCGCTCGGCATTGGCAGGGTCGCTGCACGTTACGGTGAGGCGCCCGAGGAGGCCCAGGGCGATGAGGTCAGCGGTAATTTCTTTTCCGGGCTGGGTGCGCAGATTTTTCGAGGCCGTGGTTTTTCTTTGCCGGACGAGAAAGATCATGCCCTTTTGGCGGTGATCAGTTACGACTATTGGACACGGCGTTTTGCCCGCGATCCTGGGGTTCTGGGGGGCACGCTTTTCGTTAAGAATGTCCCGTTCACGATCATCGGCGTTGCGGCGCGGGGTTTTCGCGGAGTTGAGCCTGCGAGTTCCACCGATTTTTGGATCCCTCTGCAAAGTCGCCCCGAACTGAATGCGTGGGGCAATCCGGCGAGCGAGAACAGCCTTTATGGCACACCAAAGTGGTGGTGCCTGCCCTTGATGGTGCGTCTGCGGCCGAACGTCACGCCGCTGCAGGCGCAGAATGCGCTGCAATCCACATTCCTCGAAGCGGCACAGACTGGGATCGGAGCCATTGATCCGAAGCAGTGGAAGCCGCTGCTGAACTTTGATCCCGCCAAAGGAATCCAAGGTTACAACCAGCAGTATCGCGAGCCGGTGCAGATTCTGATGGGACTTGTGCTTCTCGTGTTGCTGATCGCATGCACCAATGTCGCCCTGCTGATTCTGGCTCGTAACGAAGCGAGGCAGCGCGAGTTCAGCCTGCGCCTGGCGATCGGAGCGGAAAGGCTGCACCTTTTCCGGCAGCTCTTAACGGAAAGCGCTCTGCTGGTGTCGGCGGGAGCCGCCGTGGGGTGGACGTTCGCGGTCTTTGCCACGCAGGCGCTGGCGGCGTGGTCAGGCATTGAGACCGGACTCGATCCCGACGTCAACGTGTTGCTGGTGACTCTGGCCATATCCGCGGCGAGCGCACTGGCCTTCAGCTTCGCGCCGCTGTGGCTGGCGCTGCGGGTCCCGGTTTCGGGCGTGCTGCGTGCGACCGCGACCAATATTACTCAAGGGCGGCGCCGGTCTCTCAGCGGCCAAGGGCTCATGGCGTCGCAGGTGGCAATCTGCCTGTTGCTTCTGGTTGCTGCCGGGCTTCTGCTGCGCACACTGCGAAATTACGAGACGCAGGACCTGGGAATGCGGGTCGATGGTCTGCTGGTTTTCGGAATCACTCCGCAGCAGTCTCACGGCGCCCAGAGTACGGTTGAGTTCTATCGCACTTTGCTGGACCGGATACGTGGCGTGCCGGGAGTGGAATCCGCAACTCTGATGGACAACCGGATCGGCTCGGGCTGGAGCGACAACAATGACGATGACGATCTGGACGGCGCGCGGCTCAGACAGAAGTTTCCCTCCAAAAGCCTGGTGAGAAGCAACCATGTTGGCCCCGGTTATTTTCATGTGCTGGGAGTTCCGATTCTTGCCGGCCGCGACGTTTCCGACAGCGATACTGCGACCTCCTTGCCGGTGGTCGTGGTCAACGAAACTTTCGCGAAGCGGTTTCTGCCGGACACGAATCCGCTCGGGCACAGGTTTCACAACCGGACCATCGTTGGGATTGCGAAGGACAGCAAGTACCGAGCGGTCGATGAAAAGCCCGTGCCCATGGCGTACTACCCCAGCTTCCAGGATCTGAACGCCGGAGCAACGTTGCACGTCGAGGTAAGAGTGCAGGGCGAACCTCTGAATCTGATGCCCACGCTGCGTTTGGTGGTTCATGACCTCGATCCTGATGTGCCGTTGGAAAAGCCGATGACGCAGCGGATGCAGTTCGAGGAGTCGTATTCACAGCCGAAGATGTTTGCGCGGTTGGGAGGTTTTTTCGGCGGCCTGGCCGCATTGCTGGTGGCCACCGGTCTCTACGGCACCTTGTCTTACCGGACGAACCGCCGCACCAGTGAAATCGGCACGCGCATGGCCCTCGGCGCCGGGCGCGGCCAGGTGCTCTGGATGGTGATGCGCGAAAGCCTTTTGATCAGTTGCATTGGTGCGGCGGCCGGGTTCCCCCTCGCCTTCTTATGTACTCGTTTTCTGCGTTCGATGCTGTATGAATTGTCTCCGTTCGATCCGTTGAGCTTCGCGGGCGCAGTATTTTGCGTCGTAATGGTTGGAGCTATTGCCGCATTTCTACCCGCACGGCGCGCAGCCAGGATCGATCCCATGGTGGCGCTGCGGTACGAGTAGTTAGTGGAAAGCAGGGAGTAAATCATGACCGGCCTGATGCAAGACTTTCGCTATGCGCTACGGCAACTGCGGAAGAATCCCGGCTTTACCGCGGTCGCCGTGCTCACGCTGGCGCTCGGCATCGGGGCCAATACGGCAATCTTCAGCGTGATCGAAAACGTGATTTTGCGGCCTTTGCCCTTTGGAGCGCCGGACCGTTTGGTGTGGCTCAACGGCAAGCTTCCGCTGACCGATGAGGCTGCCGTGTCTCCCCCTGATTTTAGAGATTACCGCGCGGACAATCGGACCTTTGACCGGATCGCTGCGATGGGATACTGGGCGGGTCCGTCTAATCTTTCGGGCGACAAGGCTGAGCAGGTACTCACCACAATCGTTTCCGCCAACTTCTTCGACACTCTTGGTGTCCGGCCGTTGTTAGGACGCGACTTCCTTCCTTCGGATGAGCAGGTGACGCTGCCGCAGGTCGCGATTCTTGGTAATGGACTGTGGAAGCGCAATTTTGGCGGCGATCCTAGTGTGCTCGGACGCATTGTGAGGATGGATGGGCAGAGCCTAACCGTGGTCGGCATCCTGCCGACAGATTTGCCTCTGCTGACTGAAGCCCAGATGTGGCTGCCGGCACCGATGCTGAATCCGGGAATGAACATGCGCATGGGGCATTCCCTGAAAGCGATTGGACGCCTCAAGGCGGGAGTAACGCTTGACCAATCTCAGGCGGACCTCGATGCGATTGCCACGCGGCTGTCGCAACAGTATCCGGAGACGAACCAAGGTTGGTCTCTCCGCCAAAGGCGGCTGCGAGATGTGCTGGTAGGGCCCGTGCGTCCTGCGCTGCTGCTCATGTGGGGTGCGGTCGCTCTTCTGCTTCTGATCGCCTGCGTCAACGTCGCCAATTTGCTATTAGCGCGGGCACTGGCACGTCAAAAGGAGTTTTCTTTGCGATCGGCGCTGGGTGCAAGCCGAGGCCGCATGATACGGCAGATGCTTACGGAAAGCGTCATGCTCGCTAGCGCGGGAGGTGCGTTGGGAGTGCTCGCGGCGACCGGCGGCATTCAGGTGTTGCGCGCGGTGGGACCGTCCACGCTTCCTCGGCTTAACGAAGTGCACATCAATGCATCGGTGTTTCTTTTCACAGCCTGCGTCTCATTGCTGACTGGCGCGGGGTTCGGACTGGTTCCCGCCTGGCGGCTTTCTGGATCTGGATTTGCCGAAGGGCTCAGGGAATCCGCGCGAAGCTCAACGTCTCTTACGCATAAACGGTTGAGTCGTGGGTTGGTGATTGGCGAAATCGCGGTGTCGTTGACGCTGCTGGTGAGCGCGGGATTGCTTCTGAAAAGCTTCTGGCGGCTCATTCATGTGAGTCCGGGCTTCCAGACGGAGCACGTCATCACGGCACGACTGAGCCTGAACGATCCGGCATATGGACGGTATGGCGATCCGACGCGCCGGGCGAAATTCTGGCGGCAGTTTGAAGAGCAGGTCAAGGCTCTCCCCGGAGTCGAGGCCGTCGGAGCCACCTCGAACTTGCCGCTGGGCGGCGAGAGTCTGGACAATCCCTTCCACATTCCTGGCCGCAGCTACGGTCCAAGCGAGTTCGATGACGCCCAATTCCGGCAGGTGACGCCCGGCTATTTTTCAGCCATGAGTATCCCTCTCTTCGCAGGCCGATGGTTCGATCTGCACGATTCGGAAAGTGCTCCGGGCGTGCTCATCGTAAATCAGGCCTTCGCACGGCGTTTCTTCAATGGCGAGAACGTGATGGGCAGGCGCCTGGAGTTGATGGGCGATACGAAATCGTCGCGCGAGATCGTGGGGGTTGTGGGCAATATCAACCACAGCGCGCTGAGCGATCCGCAACAGCCGGAAATGTACGTTCCTTATGCGCAAATTGCGTTTCCAACCATGAACGTAGTAGTGCGCGCCGCAGCCGATCCCATCAGCCTGGGTGCGGCCTTGCGGGCGTGCGTAAGCGCGACCGACAAGGACGTGACGCTCTCGAACCTGAGGTCCATGGACGAGGTTCGGGACGCTTCAGTAGCTCAGCCGCGTTTTTCGTCTCAACTGCTTGGCCTGTTCGCAGCGCTGGCACTGGTACTAGCGGCAGTCGGGCTCTACGGCCTGATGGCGTATTCCGTGACGCAGCGCAGGAACGAAATTGGCATCCGCATAGCACTGGGCGCGACCCGCGAAAACATCTTGCAGCTCGTCCTGAGGCAAGGCTCATGGCTCGCTCTGTCAGGAATCGGTCTTGGCTTGATCGGGTCGATTCTGGTGACACGTCTTCTATCAAGTCTGCTGTTCGAGGTGAGCCCGAGCGATCCGATGACATTTCTGACGGTGGCGTTACTGCTGGTGGGCGTTGCTCTTTTGGCGAGCTACGTCCCGGCGCGCCGTGCGACCAAGGTCGATCCTATAGTTGCGCTGCGATACGAGTAGGAGGAGCTTAAATGACCGGCCTGATGCAAGACTTTCGCTACGCGCTGAGGCAAATGCGCAAGAGCCCGGCTTTTTTCCTGGTCGTTGTGTTGACCCTTGGACTTGGCATTGGGGCTAACACTGCCATTTTCAGCATGGTGGATTGGCTGGTCTTGCGGACTCTGCCCATCGCGCATCCGGAAGAGATGCATTTCCTGGCTTTCTCGCGGCCCGGCGAACATTCCGAAGTTGAATTCTCCTATCCGGAGTTTCTAGACATTCAGAAGCAAACCACCGATGTCTTTTCGGGCCTGACGCCGTTCATTTTTGGCGGTCTGGCAGGCGAGCAAAACTCACAGAGTGGCCTGACTGCGGACGGCACAACCCAAGCGGTGCAGACGGCTTATGTGGGTGGCGATTTCTTTTCGGTGATGGGCCTTACTCCCGCCGCGGGACGTTTCATTTTAAGCTCGGAAGGCAAGGCGGTTGGTGCCGACCCGGTGGTCGTTCTGAGTTACAGCTATTGGCAGAATCGCTTCAGTGCTGACCCCGCAATTATCGGCAAAGCGGTTTCAATTAACGGCCATCCCGTGACGATCATCGGAGTCGCGCCGAAAGGTTTTCTAGGACCGACGCCCATACTCGAGACCCAGGCTTATCTTCCCCTGAGCCAGTTCATGATCGAGAGAGGGATTGCGGGCGACTTCCTGGCCAACCCCAAGGCTCGCAGCATGGAAGCCATTGCGCGCGTGAAGCCCGGCGCAGAGATCAAGCAGGTTCAGTCCAAGCTCGCTGTTGTGGGCCAGCATCTGCTGAAGCAATTCCCCAGAGATCGCGGGATTGGCGAACTGGGCGCAAGTCCGTTGCGCGGGCCCGGAATCATTGCCGGGGAAAATCCCTTTCCCAAGCTGGCAGCGTTATTTCTGATTCTGGCCACGCTGGTGCTGGCTCTGGCGTGTGTAAACGTCGCGAATCTTTTTCTGGTTCGGGCGGCAGCACGCCGGCGCGAGATGGCGGTGCGCGCGGCGCTGGGCGCCGGAAGTGGCCGACTGGTTCGCCAACTGCTCACCGAGAGCCTGGTTGTGGCGGCTCTCAGTTGCATTCTGGGGGCCCTCCTCGGCTCAGCCGCGACGCGTCTGCTGGGCTCTATAAACATGCAAAGCGAACTGCCGCTGGTCTTCGATTTTGCTTTCAACTGGCATGTTTTCGCATACGCGTTCGCAGTGGCAGCATTCACCGCAGCTTTCGTCGTGGTCGTGCCTGCGGCTCGCGTCCGGCATGGCAACTTGCGGGAAGTGCTGCACGAAGGCGGACGAACTTCGACCGGCGGACGCCAGCGTTTGCGCGACATCCTGGTCGCGGCTCAGGTTGGCGGCTCGCTGACCCTGCTGATCGTTGCGGGATTGTTTGTGCGCAGTCTGCGCGGAGTTCAGCGTGCCGATCTGGGGTTCGATCCGGTGCATGTCCTTAACGTGACGCTCGACCCGAACGAGATCGGTTATACCGAAGCGCAGGGCAGGGCATTCTATCGCGCAGTGCTCGAGCGAACGCGCGCGCTGCCCGGAGTGGAGTCGGCCAGCCTTGCATCCGTGGTCCCGCTGAGCGATTCGGTCCAGGGCAGCGACCTGGCGATTCCGGGATACGTAACTTCCACGGACCAGCAGGCGCCTCACGCCGAAACCGACGCGGTGTCCCCGAACTATTTCGCGACCATGCGCATCACGCTGAAAAGCGGTCGTGACTTCACTGACGCGGATAACGAAAACTCATCCCGCGTGGTTGTGATCAACCAGGCCATGGCGGATCGCTTTTGGCCGGGACAGGATGTGCTGGGCAAGTCTTTTGCTCTGACTTCCGATCTGAAGCGTCCCGTGACCATTGTGGGCGTAGTCCAGAACAGCCGGATGAGCCAGCTTTATGGAGTGTTCGAACCGATTTTCTATCTGCCCGTCACGCAGAGTTATGTGTCGACCGAGACGCTGCAGATTCGCTCGGAACGTAATACGCAGGACGCGGTCGCGGAAGTAAGAAGCATCGCGCAGTCCCTGGCCCCAGCGATTCCACTCTATGGCGTCCGCACTATGACCGAAGCTCTGCACGGAGGCAACGGCCTGCTGTTCTTCGAACTCGGAGCGAGTCTGGCGGCGGGGTTGGGATTGCTCGGACTGATTCTGGCGGTCGTGGGTGTGTACGGAGTGATGTCCTACGCCGTCAGCCAGCGCACGCAGGAAATTGGAGTTCGCATCGCGCTGGGCGCACAAAAGCGCGACATTCTACAGATGATCGGAAGCCGGGGCGCGGTGATTGTAGCGTCGGGCCTGACCGTTGGCCTGTTGGCGGCGCTCGCGGTGGGGCGACTGGTCAGCGATTTTCTGGTGGGCATCACGCCGAGTGACCCAATCACCTACGTGGGAGTTTCATTCCTGCTGGCCATGGTGGCGTGCCTGGCCACTTATATCCCAACGCGCCGGGCGACGAAGGTCGATCCCATGGTGGCGTTGCGCTACGAGTAGGAGGCAAACGATGACCGGCTTGATGCAAGACTTTCGCTTCGCTTTGCGGCAGCTGCGCAAGAATCCCGGCTTCACGGCCGTGGCTGTGATCACACTGGCTCTGGGCATCGGCGCCAATACGACTGTGTTCAGCACGGTGAATGCGATGCTGCTGCGGCCGTTCCCGTTCCCCCATTTGGATCGCATCGTTTCGGTCTGGGAAACCGCGCCTCAGTACAATCACTTGAGCCCGGCGCCTGCGGACTTTCTCGACTGGAGTGAACAGAGCACACAATTCGAGAAGCTTGCGGCAGTCCATGGCTGGGACGCCAATCTGACCGGCGGCAATCTGGCTGAGCACGTCGAAGCTTCGCAAGTAACTGCGGATTTCTTTTCGCTGCTGGGCATGCCGACGCAGGCGGGCCGCTACATCAGCCCGGCGGATTTCAGCGGCAGTGTTGAGCCCGTCGTAGTCGTCAGTCACGGATTCTGGCAGCAACATCTCGGCTCCGATCCGACTTTGGTTGGCAAACAATTACTGCTGAATGGCGAGCCGTTCACCGTGATCGGTATTGCATCCGCCGATGTCGACTTCCCTACTGGCTCGAAAATCTGGACTCCACTCGACCTGACTGGCGCGGCAAAAGACGACCGGGACGGTCATTATCTAAATGTATTCGGACGACTGAAGAATGGCGTGACGCTCGCGCAGGCACAGGCGAACCTGGCAACGATTAACGCAAGTCTCGCGCAACGCTTTCCTAAGAGCAATACCGGCATCGGGATCAACGTTCGGGGCACGGTCGACGATATCAACAATGATTCAACGCCGTTTCTGATGCTGCTAGCGGGAGCCGCGATCTTTGTGTTGATTCTGGCGTGCGCCAATGTGGCGAATCTTCAACTGGCGCGCGGCTCAGGACGTCAGAAAGAGATTGCGTTGCGGGCTGCACTCGGCGCGACTTCCTGGCAGGTGGGGCGGCAGTTGCTGGTGGAGAGCGTAGTGCTCGCTCTGCTCGGCAGCGCGGGAGCGCTGCTTTTGTCGGCGTGGGGCAACAGCCTGATGAGCCGCAGTATTCCGCCCTTTATTCTCGAGCACATTGCCGGACTCCAGCACCTGCAAATCGATTCGAAGGTTTTTGTCTTTACGCTGCTGGTGGCGGTCGCCACGGGAGTGGTTGCGGGAGTGGCGCCGGTCTGGCATTTTTCCCGGCCCAATGTGAACGACGCCTTAAAGGAAGGTGCGCGCAGCAGCACTTCCACCACCAGCCGCAAACGCTTCCGCACCTTGCTGGTCACCTGTGAAATCGCGCTTTCGCTGGTCCTGTTGGTAGGCGCAGGTCTGATGGTGAAAGGATTCCGCGCGCTCATCACGCATGACATGGGATTTGAGCGCAGCCATGTGCTCACATTTCATACAGTGTTGAGCAAGGAGAAATATCACGATAAAGATCGCATTCGCGGCTACTACGAGCAGGCCCTGCGGAGCATTCAGGCGCTGCCCGGAGTGGAGTCCGCGGCGTGTTTGACCAGCGTGCCGTCAGGATGGACCTGGAACTGGATGGAGTTCACCGCGGAGGGCACGCCACCTGCCGCTCCGGGAGAGAAGTCATCAAAGGTGGCCATTTCACAAATCGTGACTCCGGACTTTTTCTCCGCGTTGCGCGTTCCCCTGCAACAGGGGCGCCTTCTTTCCGATCAGGACACTTCCGGTGCTCCTCCCGTAGCAGTCATCAGCGAATCGATGGCGAGGCAGAGCTGGCCCGGAAAGAATCCGTTAGGCAAGCATATCCGGATGGGCCGGCCGGAAGAGGGGCAGCCTTTCCGCACGGTGGTGGGAATCGTTGGCGACGTGAAACCAAACGCCATGGATCACGATCCCACTCCGACGGCGTACGTGCCGCTCGCGCAGGAGCCGGAAATTGCTTCGGCGTTCGTGGTGCGAACCTCGGGTGATCCGGTGGAGCTTGCCGGCCTGGTGAGCAAACAAATCCTGAGTCTCGACCCGGCTCAGCCAGCCTACGACCTGCGCAGCCTGGACCAGGTGATTTACGACGGACTCAGCGGCATCGACCTGGCTTCGAACATGATGCTGGTCTTCGCGGCTTGCGCCCTTCTGCTCGCCGCTGCGGGAATTTTCGCCGTCACGGCTTATTCGGTGACGCAGCGGACGCATGAAATTGGCGTACGCGTCGCGCTGGGCGCGCGGCGTTTCGATGTGCTCAGGCTCGTGGTGGGAGGAGCACTGAAGACGGCAACGATCGGTCTGGGAATTGGCCTGGCGCTGGCCCTGCTGCTGACTCGCGCGGTTTCGAGCGCACTGTTTGGCGTGGTGCAATTCGATGTCATCACGATCACGCTGCTGACGCTGGCACTTGCATCGGTAGCGGCTGTTGCGGCCTACGTGCCCGCGCGACGAGCCGCGAAAGTCGATCCCATGGTGGCGCTGAGGTACGAGTAATCGCTACGACCAAAAGGGAGAAACTAGATGACTGGGCTGCTGCAAGATCTTCGCTACTCATTCCGCCAACTCCGCAAGAGTCCGGGCTTCGCCTGCACGGCGGTTCTCATCCTTACGCTGGGGATCGGCGCCAGCGTGTCCATCTTTGGTTTTGTCGACGCTGCGTTGATCAAGCCGCTGCCTTACAAGGATCCGACGCGGCTGGTGGACGTGACCGAGAGCGTACCGATGATTCCGCGGGCCAATCTTTCCTATCCGGACTATCTCGACTGGAAAAAGATGAACCAGGTTTTCAGTTCGATGGACGTGTACACGGGAGAAGGTTATCTGTTGCGGACGTCTGCGGAGACGGAGCCGGTGGCGGGAGTCCGCGTGAGTGATGGATTTTTCCGCACGCTCGGGATCAATCCTTATCTTGGACGTGATTTTTATCAGGGAGAAGATTTGCCCGCGGCCCCGCGCACCGTGATCCTCACCTATGCCGCGTGGCAGAAGCGGTTTGGTGCAAGAAAAGATGTGACCAGCGAGACGGTCACGCTCAGCGGCATTCCTTACGCCATCGTTGGAGTGCTGCCGCGGGATTTTCAGTTCGCTCCACGCGGGAACGCGGAGTTCTTCACCACGCTCCATCCGACCGGACAATGCGATGTTCGCCGGAGCTGCCATGGCCTGAACGGGATCGGGCGGCTTAAGGACGGGGTCTCGGTCGAGATGGCGCGGTCGAACATGGTGACGATCGCGCGCCAGCTGGAACAGCAATATCCCAACGAAAATCGCGGCCAGGGAGCAAGTGTGCTGCCTCTGTCGCAAACGATCGTCGAAGATGTACGTCCGCTCCTGCTTGCGCTGCTGGGCGGAGCGGGACTGCTTCTTCTCATTGCCTGCGTGAATGTTTCAAGCCTGCTCCTGGTCCGCTCGGAGAGCCGCAAGCGTGAGATTGCCGTACGGGGCGCGCTGGGTGCGTCGTGCGGCCGGCTGATTCGGCAGTTCATTACCGAGGGCGTGGTGTTGATCGCGGCCGGTACTGTGCTGGGTCTTGGGGCTGCTGATGCGGGAATGCAGATCCTGATGCGCCTGATCTCCAAAGATCTGATGGCGAACCTGCCGTTTCTGGCGGGACTGGGCCTGAACTCACATGTGCTGATGTTTGCCCTTGCGGTCGCGCTACTCGCAGCGGCACTCTTCTCGCTGCCTCCGGTTCTGCGTTTGCCACTCACGAAGCTGCGCGAAGGATTGACCGAAGGCGGCCGCGGTTACGCCGGAACCCTGTGGCGCCGTTTTGGCGCAAACCTGGTGGTCGTCGAACTGGCGATTGCAGTTGTCCTGCTCGTGTCGGCGGGATTACTGGGCAAGAGTTTGAACCGCCTGCTGCATGTGGACGTGGGATTCCAACCCGACCATCTAGCCACGCTCAGCGTACAGCTTTCCGACGCGACCTATGCGAAAGCTGAGCAGGTGGTCGCTGCTGAACGGCAGATCCTCAGCCGTGTCTCAAGCTTGCCGGGCGTGGAATCCGCCGGCGTCACCAGCGTGCTGCCCGTGAGCTTTAACGGTAACACGACATGGATCAGAATCGTAGGCCGGCCATACAACGGCGAGCACAACGAAGTAAACGAGCGGGACGTGAGTTCCGAACTATTCACTACGCTGCACGCCAAGCTAGTGCGGGGCCGGTATTTCACCGACGCGGAGGATGCATCCAAGCCCCACGTTGTCATGATCAATCAGGCGCTGGCCCGGAAATATTTCCCGGGAGAGGATCCCATCGGAAAAAAGCTCGGCGACACCGAGCTGTCACCGAAATCGTTGACCGAGATCGTCGGCATCGTGGAGGATGTGAAGGACGGCTCGCTGGATTCGGAAATCTGGCCGGCTGTGTATTACCCGTTCAACCAGAACAGCGACAACTATTTTTCTCTCGTCGCGCGAACGTCGCAGGACGAAAAGTCACTGCTCACCAGCCTGGTCGGGGCTGTGCATGAGATTGATCCCGGCATTGGCACGACTGACATTGCGACTATGGCCGACCGGATCAACGAATCGCCGTCCGCTTATCTTCACCGTTCCTCTGCATGGCTGGTCGGCGGCTTCGCATTTCTCGCGCTGCTGCTGGGCGTAATTGGTCTCTATGGAGTGATCGCGTACTCGGTGAGCCAGCGCACGCGCGAAATTGGGGTGCGCATGGCTCTGGGCGCGCAGCGGGCGTCGGTCTATCAACTCATCATGACTGAGGCCGGATGGCTGGCGGGGATCGGCATAGCCGTGGGCCTGGTCTGCTCGATCGGGGCTGCAACTCTGATTCGGGGACTGCTGTTTGGAGTGCGGTCGTGGGATCTGGGAACGCTCGCGGCGGTTTCGACGGTGCTCGCGATTTCGGCGCTGCTGGCCAGCTACATTCCAGCGCGCCGGGCGGCGCGAGTCGATCCCATGGTCGCACTGCGCTACGAGTGAGGAGGCTCAACCTCAGATGAACGGGCTGCTGCAAGATATTCGCTATGCGGTTCGACAATTGCGCAAGAGTCCCGGCTTTCTCACCGTGGTCGTGTTCTCGCTTGCCCTGGGAATCGGCGCCAACAGTACGATTTACAGCGTGCTCAACGCCGTGTTGTACCGGCCTATGCCCTATGAACATCCTGAGCAGTTGGTTGCAATCTGGGAGACCGAGCATGAACACCCTGATTCCCTGCAGCCGCCGCCGATTGCCGAGATCGTGGATTGGGAGAAACAGAATCACGTTTTCGAAGACATCGCGCTGATCAGCAACAACGACTCCTCCACCATGTCGGGCATGGGCGAGGCCGAACAAGTACGAGTGCGTTACTCGACGGCGAGTTTCTTCAGCGTGCTCGGCGTGAAGCCGGAACTCGGGCGTATTTTTCTGCCGGAAGAAATGCAGGATAACAGCCAGAGCATCGTGATCAGCGATGCTTTCTGGCAGAGCAAATTTAACCGCGCGCCAGACGTTCTGGGAAGAGCGTTCTACATTGATGGCGCGGTCTCGACTGTGGTGGGCGTGATGCCGGCTGGATTCGCGCCTTTCTACGGAACCAGAAATGACGTATGGATCCCGATCGATCCCACGAACCGCCGCTATTCCGCCCGCATCGATCACTGGCTGATGCCGGTCGCAAGGCTGAAACCGGGTGTGTCTCTGGAGCAGGCCCAGGCCGAGATGGACGTGATTGCGCGGCGACTGGAAATCGCGTACCCCACGACTAACAAAGGCGTGGGGAAGAAAGTCGTTTCTTTGCATCAGGAACTTTTCGGATGGGCTGGCAAAGCGCTCTATCCCCTTTTCGGAGCCGTTGCGTTTGTGTTGCTCATCGCCTGCGTCAACGTCGCGAATCTTCTGCAGTCGCGCACCGAAGTGCGGCGGAAGGAATACGCGATGCGAACCGCGCTCGGCTCGAGCCGGCGCCGGCTCGTCCAGCAGTTGCTGGTCGAGAGCGGGTTGCTTGCCTTGCTGGGTGGAGGCTGCGGCGTACTTCTGACATTTGTGGGAATTGCGTTGTTCCGCGGACTCGATCCGGACCTGCCCAACCCGGCAAGCATGACCGTGGACACGCAAGTCCTGTTCTTCACATTTGCAGTTTCCGGCGTCACTGCCATCTTGTTCGGACTCGCGCCGGCGATTCAGGCTTCGCGGTCCGACTTGAACCTGGTGATGCGAGAAGGAGAAGGCAGAACTTCGACCTCCTCCCGCAACTGGATGCGCCATGCATTGGCAGTCTCGGAGGTGGCGCTGGCTATGGTGTTGCTCATCGGCGCGGGACTCATGATCAAAACCATGGTGCGCCTGAGCCAGGTCAATCCGGGATTCGACCCGAACAATGTCACCATCATGGGAATTCAGGTTCCGGAGCAGGGCGGAAAATATCTGGTACGAGTGCCGGGCGGAGACATGGAGCGCCCCCTGCCGCTGGTTGCAACTTTTTATCACAGCGTTCTCGAAAAGGTATCGGCGCTGCCCGGAGTGGAGTCGGCTGGCATCGCCAGCAGCCTTCCACTGCGCGGTTGGGACAATTACAGTTTTGCGATCGTTGGGCAACCCGCGCCGCCGCCGGATAACCGGCCCAGCACGGGATACGTTGAGATTAGTCCCGGCTTTTTGGAGAGCCTGAAGGTCCCTCTCCGCAAGGGCCGCTTCCTGGATGATCACGACACGCAGGCTGCACCCTGGGCCGTCGTGATCAACGAGGCCTTCGCGCATCGTTATTTCCCTAACGTCGATCCTATCGGCCAGCAATTGCTGGTGCGCTACGAGCCTTGGCCCGTGGACGAAGACCGCCCGCGGCAGATCGTCGGCATTGTGGGGGACGTGAACCATCGCAGCCTCTCGCGACCGGCGACTCCGTTTGTTTATGTCTCCTATCAGCAGCAGTCGGCGGTGTTTCCCGGCGGCTCGGTGATCCTTCACCTGGATCAGAATCTGGTAGTGCGGACGGTCTCGGGCTTTACCGGGCATGAAGCCGACCTGGCCGCTTCGGTGAAGAAGATTGTGAGTGAACTGGGACTGGATCAGCCGGTCACCGACGTGATGAGCATGAACCACGTTCTGGCTGCGTCCATGGGCGACTACCGCTTCTACATGGACGTATTCGGAATTTTTGGCGGCATCGCAGTTCTGCTGGCGGTAGTCGGCATTTATGGAGTCATGTCTTATTTCGTCAGCGAGCGCACGCATGAGATCGGCATCCGGGTCGCGCTGGGCGCGCTGCCGTCCGATGTAATCGGCCTGGTCGGAACGTTGGGACTGAAGCTCACTTTACTTGGGATCGTGATCGGAATCGGGTTGGCGATCGGGCTCACGCGCCTGATCTCGGAATTCTTGTTCGGCGTGAAACCGACCGATCCCTTAACTTATGCGGCGGTTGCAATCGGGCTGATCGCGGTCGCGCTGCTGGCTTGTTACATCCCGGCCCGGCGTGCGTCGCGGGTCGATCCCATGGTGGCGCTGAGGTACGAGTGAAGGAGACGCTATGAGAACACTCCGGCAGAACGCTCGCTACAGCATTCGATTGCTGCGGAAGAATCCCGGTTTCACCCTGATCGCCGCCGTCACGTTGGCGCTGGGCATCGGCGCGAACACGGCCATCTTCAGCGTGATTTATGCCGTGCTGCTCGCCCCCATGCCGTATCCAGAGCCCGATCAGTTGGTAATGGTGTGGTCGCACGTTCAGGGAAGCAACAATGTGGTCGCTGCGGGCGACTATCTCGATTGGAAGCAGCAGAATAAAGCCTTTCAAGACCTGAACGCCTGGAGTGGCGCCAACTTCAACTTCGCGACTCCCGCACAGCCGGAGCAGATTAACGGGAGTGCGGAGACTCCCGGCTTTCTGCACATGACCGGAAATGCTTTTTTACTCGGACGTGATTTTTCAGCCGACGAGGGCCAGCCCGGCAAAGAGCATGAGGTCATCCTGATGCACCGGCTGTGGGAGCATCTGGGCGGCGACCGCAACATCATCGGCAAGACGATCCAGATGAACAGCGAGCCCTACACGGTGGTGGGAGTGCTGGCCGCGGGCCAGAGCGATCGACTCGATGCCCAGTTCGTAGTGCCGCTGGCGTTCAAACCGGATCAGATCAATCACGATTTTCACTGGCTGCTGGTTATGGGACGCATGAAGCCGGGCGTGTCTTTGGCCCAGGCGCAAGCCGACATGGAAGTGGTTACCAACCGTATTGCGCAGGACCACCCGCAAAGCAACAAAGGTTGGGGCATCAGTGTGGAACAACTCCACAATGATTTCTTCCCGAAGGAGGCGAAGCAAACCCTTTGGCTGCTGATGGGCGGGGTCGGATTCCTGCTTCTCATCGCCTGCGGAAACGTTGCCAACCTGGTGCTCGCCAAAGGGACAACGCGGCTGAAAGAAGTGGCCGTTCGCACTTCGCTGGGAGCGAGCCGGTGGCAGGTATTCAGCCAGTTCCTCACGGAGAGTCTGGTATTGGCTGTCCTGGGAGGCGGGTTGGGGATCGGGCTGGGCCTGGCGATTATCCGGATCATGATGGCAAAGATGCCTCCGAGTACTCTGCCATCCGAAGCGGATGTGACGCTGAACCTGCCGGTTCTGTTTTTTACTCTGGCAGCCACGACCATTGCCGGGATTCTGTTTGGTTGTGCGCCAGCCTGGCATGCCTCGCGAATCGATCCGAATGAAACCCTGAAAGAGGGTGGGCGTTCCGGTACCAGCGCCGGACGCCACCGTCTGCTCCGGTCTCTGGTCATCGGAGAGTTTGCATTGGCCTTGACCATGTTGGCCGGTGCCGGACTCGCCATCCACAGCTTCTGGAACCTGGCGAGGGTCGATCCCGGCTTTCGCATCGAGCACCTTCTCACCTTCAATCTTCCGGTGCCCGAGAAGCGGTTCACCCAGCCCGAACAGATCGTGACTTATTACCGGCAACTGGTCGAGCGCATCGAGTCTCTGCCCGGCGTGGTCCGCGCCGAAGCGGGGACTGGCATGCCTCTGCAGGGCACGAACTTCGGCATGCCCTTCATGATCGTAGGCACGCCGCCTCTCGCAGACCCGTCCGCCCGCCCCGGCGCCGGCTTCCAGATGGTCACTCCGGGATTTTTTCAGACCTTCGGGATTCAGATGGTGAAGGGCCGCGCCTTCACCGATCAGGACACGGCCACCGGCGTTCGAGTCGCCGTGGTGAATGAAACTTTCGTCAAGCGTTACTTCTCGGGTGTCGACCCTCTGAGCCAGCGCATCCTGGTCGAGCAGTTGATTCCGGGCGTGCCCAAGCTGGGGCCTCCTCTGGAGTGGCAGATCGTGGGCGTGTTTCGAAATGTTCACAACGGCGGCCTTCGCGGCGACGGGTTTCCCGAGATCGATGTTCCCTTCGCGCAGAGTCCGTGGCCGCAAACGTCAATGGCGGTGCGGACCACGGGCGATCCTGCGCAGATGAGCAAGAGCATCGCCGCAGCGGTGCACACAGTCGATCCTGACCTGGCTCTGGCGAACGTTAAGACTATGGATCAGATCGTGAATGAGTCGTTGGTGCGCGATCAATTCGTAACGGCGCTCTATGTCAGCTTCGCCTCGGTCGCTCTGCTGCTGGCCGCGGTCGGCATCTACGGAGTCATGGCCTTCGCGGTGGCGCAGCGCACCCACGAAATTGGGCTGCGCATGGCTCTCGGCGCGAGTCAGGATCATGTGCTCGGCCTGATCCTGAAAGAAGGAATTGTTCTGGCCTCGATCGGTCTGGGGCTGGGGCTGGTGGGCGCGTGCTTTGTCGGACGCGCCATGCGCGGCGTGCTCTACGGCGTGGGCACGATAGACGTGGCCGCGTTCAGCGCGGTCGCGTTCACTCTGTTCATAGCTGCGCTGTTCGCCTGCTACCTTCCCGCAAACAAGGCGGCGAAGGTCGATCCCATGGTGGCGCTGCGCTACGAATAGGAGACTGGAGATAATGATGACCGGATTTTCTCAAGATTTTCGGTACGCGCTGCGGCAACTGGCGAAATCGCCGGGGTTTGCCGCGGTTGCAATCGTCACGCTGGCGCTCGGCATCGGGGCCAACACCGCCATCTTCAGCGTCATCGACGCGGTGATGTTCCGATCGCTGCCGGCCGAAGATCCGGAGCGCCTGGTTATTTTCGGCTGGAACGCGCATCATCAGCCCAAGCTGCGTGGACACAGCCTCTATGGCGATTGCGACGACAATGACGACACGAAGGATTGCGCATTTTCCGTGCCGTTTTATGAGACTCTGCGCAGCCACACGAACACATTTTCAGGCGTGACGGCATTCGCGGGTCCCATCGAAGTGGGTTTCAGCGGCAACGGGCCGGCCAACATCGCGCGCGGCGAATATGTCTCGGGAGATTACTTCTCGACCGTCGGCGCAAAGACAATCCTAGGACGGCCGCTTGGCCTTGCCGACGATGCGCTCAGCGCATCGCCGGCTATTGTGCTGGACTACGGTTACTGGCAGCGCGCCTTTGGCGCCGACCCCGCCGCCGTGGGCCGCGCGGTCCGCCTCAACAACGTGGATGTCGCCATCGTGGGCGTGGCCGAGCCGGGCTTCACCAGCCTGACTCCCGGCAAGAGCCAGGACTTCTTCATGCCGCTGTCGCTGGCGAAGCGAGTACAAAGCGAAAGGTCGGGAACAGAGTACTCGCTGTCAGATCCGGCAATCTGGTGGGTCGTCCTGGCTGGCCGGCTCAAGCCGGGCGTTTCCGTCGAGCAGGCACAGGCTGAGGCAACCACACTCTTCCAGGCGGAGGTGCTGCAGGCCGCCAAGCCGATCTTCACCGAGGGCGACCAACCCGCTCTCCGGCTTTTGCCGGCAGGAGAGGCGTTGAACGGCGAGAGCAGCCAGATTGCAGCCATGCTCGAACTCATCATGACCGCGGTGGGATTCGTTCTGCTTATCGCTTGCGCCAACGTGGCCGGCCTGATTCTGGCGCGCTCCGCCAATCGGCAGAAGGAACTGGCCATGCGCCAGGCACTGGGCGCCGGACGCGCGCGGATTGCGCGCCAGCTCCTGACCGAAAGCCTGGTGCTGGCAACCACCGGCGGTGCGCTCGGCATTCTGGTTGCCGTCTGGGGCGTGCGCGCTCTTACCATGTTGATCTCCAGGGGCCTCGACCAGCCGTTTCGGTTTGTCATCGCTCCGGACTGGCGCGTGCTGGCGTTCACCAGCGGCGTTACGCTCGCCACGGGCATCCTGTGCGGTCTTGCGCCCAGCTTCCGCAGCGCGCACGCCGACCTTACACCATCGCTCAGGGAGCATGCGTCCTCCATCCCCGGCGGCGCAGCGCAGGGAGGGCGGCGTGTCCGGCTCGGCGACGCGCTGGTGGTGGCGCAGGTGGCGCTCTCGGTGGTTGTGCTGGTCGGCGCGGGTCTGCTGGTGCGGACCCTGCATACGCTGCAGACCCTCGATCCAGGTTTCGACACGCAAAATGTCCTGCTCTTCGGCATACATCCCAGCTTGGCCGGATACACAGACCACCAAACGGTAGAGCTCTACCGGCAGTTGCAGGAGCAGTTCCAAGCGCTGCCGGGCGTGGTGTCTGCCAGTTATTCCGAGGACTCGCTCTTGAGCCAAAGCTGGTCAGCCTATGACGTGCACCTCGACGACGCGCCGCCCCAATCGAATGCCAACACCGCTACGCTCCAGGTGGGGCTGGATTTCTTCCGGACGATGCGCATTCCCGTGCGTGCCGGCCGCGAATTCACGCGTGCCGACTTTGCTTCGGCAGAAGCGACGAATGCGGCGATCACCGTGGCGGAGCAGGCTGCCGTATCCGGCAATCCAGCAAAGGCCGCGCAGCCAGAAACCGAGCCGCAGCCGGCTCCCGTGCCCGTTCTCGTCAACCAGGCGTTTGTCAGGAAGTACTTCCCCAACCAGAATCCCGTGGGCCGGCATATGGGAAATAAACAAGAGGATGAGCCGGCAACGGGTCCGCAGCCTGGGTATCTCATCGTCGGAATTACCGCCGACACCAAATACGCTCGGTTGCGTCGCGATATCTTGCCCACCATGTTCCTGCCCCTGGTGGGCCACAGCGCCCACTTCGAGTTGCGAACTGCGGGCGACCCCACGGCATTGGTGAATCAGGTGCGCGGCATCGTTGCGCAGGCCGACAACAACGTGCCTCTGTTCGATGTGCGCACGCAGGCCCAGCAGATTGAGCAGACGCTCTATCAGGAGCGGCTCATGTCCCGCCTGTCGGGGTTCTTTGCGTTACTGGCCCTGATACTGGCGTGCATAGGACTGTACGGATTGCTCTCGTACGAAGTGGCGCGACGTACCCGCGAGCTGGGTATTCGCATGGCCCTCGGTGCGCAAAGGCGCGAACTGATGCGGCTGGTAGCACGGCGCGGACTTCTGCTGGCGCTTGCCGGCACAATCATCGGCATCGCGACGGCCATGGCCGTCACACGGCTGATGGCCGCGATGCTCTATAGCGTGCGGCCTTACGATCCCGCCACGTTTGCGGGCGTTGGCATCCTGCTCGTGCTGGTGGCGCTAGCCGCGTGTTCGATACCGGCGCGAAGGGCCATGCGCATCGATCCCATGGTGGCGCTGCGGTACGAATAGGAGGCTCAGACTTATGATGACCGGATTTGCTCAAGATTTTCGTTACGCGTTGCGCCAGTTGGGTAAAGCGCCGGGGTTTGCCGCGGTTGCAATCGTCACGCTGGCGCTCGGCATTGGCGCCAACACCGCCATCTTCAGCTTGCTTGACCAGGCACTGCTGCGCAGATTGCCGGTGAAGGACGCCGATCGCCTCGTGATTCTGCAGTCTGTGGGCAGCTTCAACGGCCACACGAGCTCGCGCACGGACGAGAATTTCTATTTTTCTTATCCCATGTATCGCGATCTCCGCGACCGCAATTCCGTTTTCGCCAGCCTGATCGCTACCGACTATGCGGCGGTGGGTGTGCAGTGGCACAACCAACCGGAACTTGTCGGGGCCGAATTAGTATCGGGCAATTATTTTGACGCCTTAGGAATACGGCCCGCTCTGGGACGCCTGATGGTTGCCGACGATGACCGCGTGGCGGACGCCAATCCGGTTGTGGTTTTAAGCTTCAGTTACTGGCAGCGCCGCCTGGGCTCCGACCCGTCGATCGTGAACCAGAGCATTCTGGTGAACGGTCGGCCCTTCACGGTCCTGGGAGTCGCGCCCCCCGGCTTTCACAGCGTGGTCATGGGAGACACTCCGGATCTTTTTGTGCCGATGACGATGAAGGCGGAAGTCAGGCCGGGATTCAAGGATCTCGAAGACCGCAAGTCGCGATGGCTGAACATCATCGGTAAACTCAAGCCCGGACTCTCCCGCGAACAGGCTGAAGCGGGCATCAACCCGCTGTGGTATTCCATCCGCGCCGACGAATTGAAGCAGCGCGGGGAGAACTCGGAGAACGTCAAGGAAAGTTTCCTGACCAAGTCGCATCTGTTCGTGCGCGACGGAGCCAAAGGATTTTCCCCGCTGCGCAGCGATGTGCAGACGCCATTGCTGATCATCATGGCCATGGTCGGACTGGTGGCGCTAATGGCCTGCGCCAACGTGGGCAGTCTTCTTTTGGTGCGGGCGGCGGGGCGCATGCGCGAAATGTCGGTTCGTTATGCGTTAGGGGCGAAGCGCGCTCGCGTGGTTCAGCAGCTATTAGTGGAGGGCCTGATGCTCGGACTGGCGGGAGGTGCGCTCGGAATTGCCATTGCACCCAGTGTTTCCGCTTGGTTAATTAACACGATCTGGAGCACCATGCCGGGAGATCTTCCGTTTTCCTCTCATCCCGATCTGCGCATTTTATCTTTCAATTTCGCCCTGGCGCTGCTGGTGAGTCTGATCTTTAGCCTTGCTCCTGCAATTCAGTTCTGGCGGCCGAATCTGGCCCCGGCTCTTAAGCAGCAGGCGATGACGGCGGGCGGCGGTCCGCTGCGTTTCCGGCGCATCTCGGTCGCGGTCCAGATCGGACTGAGCATTCTCGTCCTGGTGGGCGCGGGCCTGTTCGTACGCACCCTGCAAAATCTGAAGTCATTGAATGTGGGTTTTGAAACGGACCATCTCGTGACTTTCGGAGTTCAGGCAACGCTCGCGGGATATCGCCCCGATCAGACCCGCAGTCTCGATACGCAAATTCTGCAAACCGTCGCAAGCCTGCCGGGCGTGCGGTCTGTCGCGGGCACGACCGATCCCGAACTGGCGGATGACAACACCGGAAAGAACATCACGCTATCGGGCTACACCGCGAAAGAAAACGAGGACATGGGTGTGGAATCGCCCGAAGTGAGCCCGGGATACTTTTCGGCCATGGGTATGCCGCTGCTTGCAGGACGCGAACTGGCCGAGCAGGACCGTGACGGAACCCAAAACGTTGCCGTGGTCAACGAGAGTCTCGCTCGTCACTATTTCGGAGAACCGCAACGCGCCGTCGGTCATTACTTCGGCTGGGGCGCAGGAAAAGTGAAGTTCGACACCGAGATCGTCGGCGTAGTGAAGGATGCAAGGCACACCGGAGTTCGGCAGGAAATCCTACGCACGATTTTTACTCCATATCTGCAGGACAAGGATTTGCGTTCCATGACCTTTTACGTCCGCACCTGGCAGTCGCCGGAAAGTGCGGAGGCGACCGTCCGGCGAGCCATGCAGACGCTCGACTCCAAACTGGTTCTGGACAATTTCCGCACCATGCAGGAACAGGTCGATGACAACTTGATCGCCGATCGGGTGATCGCGATTCTGGCGTCAGCTTTCGGCGTGCTCGCGGTTCTCATGGCCGCAGTTGGCCTGTACGGTGTGCTGGCTTATTCGACGGCGCAGCGGACCCGCGAGATCGGTATCCGCATTGCTCTCGGCGCGAACCGCACATCCGTGATGCGCATGGTGCTGGTCGAAGTGCTTTGGCTGGCGGGCATCAGCATTGCCGTTGCACTCCCGGCTTCATTGCTGCTCGCGCACGCGGCGCGCAGTCAACTGTTCGGCATTTCGAGCAGCGATCCGCTGACGCTGGTCGTGGTGACTGTGCTGGTCGCCGGCGTGGCGCTCGCGTCCGCGCTGCTGCCAGCCCGCCGCGCGGCGAAAACCGATCCCATGAAAGCGTTGCGCTACGAATAAGCACCGGAGCCATTATGAATGGACTATTTCAGGATGTTCGCTACGCGGTCCGCCAGTTGCGCAAGAGTCCTGGATTCACCGCCGTGGTCGTTCTCTCGCTCGCGCTCGGAATCGGGGCCAACAGCACTATTTTCAGCGTGCTGAATGCGGTGCTGTATCGTCCTATGCCGTACGAACATCCGGAAAGGCTGGTGGCGATCTGGGAGACCCAGCTACAGAAGCCGGAGGATTCAGGGCAGCCGCCTCCCATTGCGGAGATGAACGACTGGAAGAAACAGAATCATGTCTTCGAAGATATCGCGCTGACCAGCTTCACCGAGCGCTCTGCTTTATCCGGTCTGGGTGAGGCAGAGCCGATTAAGGAGCAGGACGTCACTCCCAATTTTTTCAGCTTGCTGGGCGCAAAGCCAACCCTGGGGCGGATTTTTGCCGCAGAAGAAATGCAGGACACCACGCAGACCGTGGTCATCGGCAATTCTTTCTGGAAACGCAAGTTCAACGGCGATCCCAACGCGCTGGGAAAAACGTTCACTATTGAAGGCGTGGTCTCGACGGTTGTCGGCGTGATGCCTGCCGAATTTGCTCCTTTCTACGGCGAACAGATCGATTTGTGGAAACCGATCAATCCCGAGAGCAGCCGGTACAAAGAGCGAATCGATCATTGGCTCATGCCGGTCGGGAGGCTTAAACCAGGTGTGACGTTGGCACAAGCCCAGGTCGAGATGGACTTGATCGCGCGGCGCCTGGAGCAGGCCTATCCGGCGACCAACAAGGGCGTCGGGAAGAAACTTGTGCCTTTGCATCAGGAGCTTTTCGATTGGGCCGGGAAATCGCTATATCCGCTCTTTGGCGCTGTGTTTTTTGTTCTGCTCATCGCGTGCGTCAACGTCGCCAACCTTTTGCAATCCCGAACCGAAGTTCGTCGCAAAGAATACGCGCTGCGGGCAGCACTAGGATCGAGCCGGCGGCGGTTGATCCAGCAGTTGCTCGCAGAGAGTGGGCTGCTCGCGCTGCTTGGAGGAGGCCTTGGAATAGTTATCTCATTTGCGGGGATCGAACTATTTCGCAACCTCGCCGGCGAGTTTCCGAATTCCGGAGAAATCCGCGTAGATGGCCCGGTGCTGCTATTTACGCTCGGCGTTTCCATGCTTACGGCGTTCCTCTTCGGATTGGCGCCGGCGATTCAGGCCTCCCGTCCCGATCTAAACCTTGCTCTCCGCGAAGGCGAGGGTAGGACTTCAACTGCCTCGCACGGATTGGTACGCCATTCGTTGGCCGTGTCGGAAGTGGCTCTTGCCATGGTGCTGCTGGTAGGTGCTGGCCTCATGATCAACACCATGCTGCGCCTGCACCGGATCGACCCCGGTTTCGATCCGAAAAATGTCACCACCATGTCCATCCAGCTTCCAGAAGGGGGGAAATATTTGGTGAGAGTGCCCGGGGGCGACATGGAAAAACCACTGCCGCTACTCACGGCGTTTTGTCAGAGAGCGCTCGAGAGAGCCACCACTTTGCCAGGAGTCGAATCGGCGGGACTAATCAGCGGCGCGCCCAACGAGGAGCTTACCTTTTCGGTGCTTGGTCATCCAGCGCCAACGCCGGACAGAAGGCCCTTGGCGATACGTTCCATCGTGAGTGCCAGCCTCTTCCGCACCCTGAAGATTCCGCTCAGAAGGGGACGCTATCTGGAAGAACGTGACACGCAAAGCGCTCCCTGGGCCGTCGTCGTCAACGAGGCCTTCGTGCGCCGTTATTTCCCGAACGAAGATCCGATCGGTCAGCAACTGCTGCTGCGCTATGACCCTTACCCCGTAGAGGAGGACCGGCCCCGCCAGATCGTTGGTATTGTAGGCGACGTAAGACATTTCGGCCCAGGGCAACCGGTGCCGCCGTTCGTTTATGTCTCATTTCTTCAGCAGCCGACAATCTTTCCCGGCGGCGCGGTGGCGCCTCTGCTTAGTCCGACAATCATGCTGCGAACCGCGCCGGGCTTGACGAATCAGGTGGCAGGGCTGGCTACCGCCGGGAAAAAAATAGTAGCAGATCTGGATCCTGATCTACCGGTCACGGATGTCAGGACCATGGACCAGGTCTTGGCGGAGTCCATGGGACATACGCGGTTTTATATGAACCTGTTCGGGATTTTTGCGGGCATCGCCGTTCTGCTGGCGGTGATCGGGATTTATGGAGTGATGTCGTATTTCGTCAGCGAACGCACACACGAGATCGGCATCCGGGTTGCCTTGGGAGCTTTTCCCTCCGACGTAATCCGACTCGTCGGCGGACTGGGACTGAAGCTCACGCTGATTGGTGTCGCTGTTGGAATCGGCCTGGCGATTGGGCTGACGCGATTAATCGCGGGGTTCCTGGTGGGCGTTAAACCGATCGACCCCGTGACTTATGCAGTGGTTGCCATGGCTTTGGTCAGTGTCGCACTGCTGGCTTGTTACATCCCGGCGCGCCGTGCCTCGAAAGTCGATCCTATGGTGGCGTTGCGCTACGAGTGAGAAGAAAATGAATGGAGTCATTCAAGACGTTCGTTACGCGCTGCGGCAGTTGCGCAGGAACCCTGGGTTCACAGTCGTGGCCGTGCTCACTTTGACGCTCGGGATCGGCGCGAACACGGGGATCTTCAGCGTCGTGCAAGCCGTAGTGCTGGCGCCTCTGCGTTTCTTCGAGCCGGATCGACTGGTCATGATCTGGGAAAACAATCCGCGCTTTCCGCGCGTCTGGGATTCATACCCAAACTTTCAGGACTGGCAACGCAACGCTCGCTCATTTCAGCGCATGGCCGCGTTCAGGCAGCAGGGAGTTGACCTGACTTTTCCCGGCACGGCTTCGCACCTTAATTCCAGTCAAATCTCGTTGGGATTTTTCAGCACGCTGGGAGTGGAACTGGCATTGGGCCGCGAATTCAGCCCGCAGGAAGATCAGCACGGCGGAGCACCGGCGGTTGTGATTAGCCATCGTCTGTGGCGGGAGCGGTTCGCCGGCACTCATGAAGTCTTGGGCAGGACCGTCACTGTGGACGGACTGAATTACGCGATCGTTGGAGTCGCCCCGCCCGAATTTCGTCTCGAAGAGGAAGCCGATATTTATACGCCGCTCGGTCAGTCCGATCCATTAATTCTAAACAATCGGGCAAGTCACGCTGGCATCTTCACTATCGCGCGTCTGAAACCTGGAGTGAGTGCATCGCAAGGTCAAGCAGAGATGAGTACGATCCAGAACAGTCTCGATCGTCAGTACCCTGGCGACAACCGGGATCTGGGAACTTATGTCGAGCCTCTAAAGCAAGCAATCGTAGGGGACGCGGGACAAACCCTCGGCCTTCTGTTGGGCGCGGTGGGGCTGGTCTCGCTGATCGCATGCGCGAATGTTGCTAATCTCCTGCTGGCCCGTTCAGCGGCGCGCAATCGTGAGTTTGCAATTCGCTCGGCACTCGGTGCGAGTCGCGCGCGCGTGGCACGGCAGCTATTGACGGAGAGCTTGATTCTTTCGCTAGCCGGAGCCGGCCTGGGGATCGTGATCGCATTTCTCGGAATCAGATCCCTGTTGGCAGCGTTGCCTGGAATTTTGCCGCGCAGCGAGGACGTCGGCGTGAATGCGGCCGTCCTGCTTTACACATTGGCGGTCTCGCTCGTGGCTGGAATTCTGTTCGGGCTCTCACCGGCTCTCAAGAGTTGGAGCGCCGAGCCGCAGGCATCGCTCAAAGAGGGTGGCCGCGGTTCCACCGTCGCCCATCGGCGCACTCAGAGCAGTTTCGTCGTTATGCAAGTGGCGTTAACGCTTGTGCTGCTGGTGGGCGCTGGCCTGCTGTTTCGGACAATTCTTCGTTTGCGGGATGTGAATCCGGGCTTCGAAACAAAAAACATCGTCACCTTCAAGGTTGGGGTCTCGCATTCACTGACCAAGACGGCTTCGAGCACTCGCATCGCATACCGCCAATTGCTGGAACGCATTCGCCAGATTCCCGGCGTGCAGGCGGCGGATTTTACTACCGCCATTCCGTTAACCGGGCAGGGCGGGTACTTGCCGTTTTGGATCGACTCGCAAAAACCCGAATCGCTGCAAGGGGCGCCACGACTACAGGCGTTTCTGACCGGGCCGGATTATTTTCGAACTATGGAGATCCCCCTGCTTCAAGGCCGTTTCCTCAGCGAGGGGGACACGACAAAGTCGCCTTGCGTCGCCGTGATCGACAGTGAATTCGCGCGGAAGTTTTTTCCTGACGGAAAATCTATCGGACATACGATCACGGCTGGATTCGCGGCCTTCGGCCCTTGCACAATTGTGGGCGTGGCAGGCCACGTGAAGGATGCGGGACTGAATGACGCGGGTGTGGCCAATCAGTATCAGACGTACTATTCGCTCTATCAAGATCCGGACCAATGGGTCCCGCTCAATTATTCGGACGCGAGCATAATCGTTCGCACGCCCCTCGCCCCTGCGACTGTCATTCCAGCGATCAAGGCGATGGTCTACCAGGCAGGCACCGACCAGCCCATCTACAACGTACAAACCATGCGGCAGATCGTTGCGGATTCCATGTCTGGGCAGCGCTTCCCTATGCTTCTCCTTGGCTCGTTTGCAGGTCTGGCATTGTTGCTGGCGGCAGTTGGAATTTATGGCACGATTTCGTATTCCGTTACGCGGCGGGTGCAGGAGATTGGGATTCGGATGGCGCTCGGCGCCGACAAACAAAGTGTGCTTCGTCTCTTTATTGGGCACGAGCTGAAATTAGTTCTTGCGGGCATCGCGGTCGGTGCAGTCGGAGCACTGATACTCACGCGGATGCTCTCCAGCTTGTCACATCTGCTCTATGGAGTTCGATCGAGCGATCCGCTGACTTTTGTTACGGTGTCGGCTGTGCTGATGAGCGTCGCCGGTTTGGCTGGTTACATCCCGGCACGGCGGGCGATGAAGGTCGATCCTATCGTCGCTCTGCGCTACGAATAGAAATCTTGATTCAGGAAACGGGAGTGAAATGATCCAACTGAAAAATATCGATCGCAGCTACAAGACTGGCGCTGGACGAACGTGGGTGCTGCGCCGCGTGAACCTCGACATTCGCGAAGGGGAGTTCATCACCGTCATGGGGCCCTCGGGCGCGGGGAAATCGTCATTGCTCAACGTGCTCGCGCTGCTCGACGACCAGTGGGAGGGCGAGTACTGGTTCCGCGAGCAAGGGGTTCACGATCTGAAACGCAAGCAGCGCAGTGAACTGGCGAAGAAAAATGTCGGCGTCGTTTTCCAGAGCTACCACTTGCTCGACGACCTCACCGTCCAGGAAAACATCGACCTGCCGCTTTCGTATAAGGACATCCCTCGCGGTCAGCGGCAGGGTCTGGTCGCCGACACACTCGATCGTTTCCAGATCGTCGGGAAAAAAGATCTGTATCCCAACCAACTCTCGGGAGGACAGCAGCAACTTGTCGGCATTGCACGGGCCGTCATTCACAAACCTCCGCTTCTGCTGGCCGATGAGCCCACCGGCAACCTGCACTCCGGCCAGGCCAAGGAAATCATGGAGTTGTTCCGTGGGCTGAATCAGCAAGGAACAACGATCGTGCAAGTAACCCATTCCGAAGCGAACGCGGCGTACGGCAGCCGCACCATTCAAATGCGGGACGGTTGGCTGGTGGGTGACACGGCCAATCCAACACTCACTCAATCGGCGGAGGTCAGTGCATCGTGAATGTTTCTGGGACCACTTTTTTGAGACGGGGAATCGCCCTCACTTGTATTTATGGAATGCTGGCTGCTTCCATGCAGGGGCAGGCAGCAACGCCTTCGCCGGCCGCCGCGACGCCGAGTGCAGGCGCACAGACCACCGCTGCTCAAACCCCTCAGGCCGGCGGTCCTGTGAGTTTTGACATGCCGAAATCGCACAACCCGCTGAATGCCTACTCGCCGGACTATGTTCCCGCGCCGGTGCTGGCGAACTCGGCGCGTCTTGACCGTCTCATTCGGGACGGCAAGCTCTACCTTTCACTGAAAGACGCCATCGACCTCGCGCTCGAAAACAATCTGGATCTGGCCATCGCTCGCTACAATCTTCCGATCGCGAATACTGACATTCTCCGCACCCAGGCGGGAGGATTTTTTCGCGGTGTTAATACCGGCGTGGTCCAGGGAACTCCCGGCGGCGGTGTGGGTGGCTTTGGCACGGGCGCTCCGGGCGCGGGCGCCGGTGGCACGAGCAGCGGAGCGGGTGGAGCCGGAGCGGGCGCGTCCGGACTGGTGCAGTCCACGCTGGGCGCTGGAACCGCGGTATCGTCCTACGATCCTTTTATCAGCGCAAATGGCGGAGAGGAACATCAGACGCTTCCGCTCTCCAACCTGACGCTAAACGGCGTGCCTACCTTGCAGACCAACACCGGTCAGTTCAACTTCAACTACTTGCAATCCTTTGCCACGGGCACAACCGTTTCCGTTAGTTTCAACAACGCACGTCAGACCACGAACAGCATTTTTACGAACCTGTCGCCCGCTCTGAGCTCCCAGTATCGCTTCACCTTCCAGCAGGAGGTTCTCGCCGGATTCGGATTTGGGCCGAACTTGCGTTATCTCCGCATCGCCAGCAACAACAAAAAGATTTCTGACATCGCTTTTAAAGACCAGGTCATCGCTACCGTAACGCAGATCGAAAATATTTACTGGGACCTGGTCAGCGCGTACGAGCAGACGCAGGTCAACGAAAAATCTTCCGCCTTCGCGGAGCAAACCCTGGACAACGCCCGTAAGCAACTGCAGCTCGAAAGCATTCCCGAGATGGACGTCCTGCGCGCCGAGGCGGAGGTTTCCAAGCGTGATCAGGAATTGACCGTGGCCCGCACCAGCCTGCAACTGCAGGAGACTCTGATCAAGAACGCCGTCACCAAGAGCCTGGACGATCCCACGCTGGAAGCCATGCCCGTCATTCCTACGGACCGAATGGAAGGCGTGCAGGCCCAGGCCAGCCAGGCAATCCAGGATTTGATTGCGACCGCGTTGCACGACCGCCCCGAACTGGCCGAGTCCGACGTCGACCTTGTGAACCGCCAGATCAGCCGCCGTGCCGCGCGCAATGCCCTGCTGCCTTCGCTATCAGTTGTCGGGTTCTACGGCGGCTCCGGGTTAGCTGGGCCGCTAAATCCTCTCTGCACGGGGACAGGCTGCACTTCCAATGTGCCGACCGATTTTTCAGGAGCGCTGACCAACACCTTCAACAATTCCGCTCCCGATTACTATGTAGGATTGAATCTGAATATCCCGCTCCGCAACCGCGTGGCAAAGGCCGATCAGTACCGCTCCGAACTCGAGTACCGGCAGGCAGAACTCCGCCTCGAGCAACTGAAGAAGCAGGTGCGCATCGAAGTCCGCAACGCCCAATATGCGGTCGAGCAAACCGGCGCGCGGGTACAGGCGGCCCGCAAGGCGCGCGATCTTGCGCAGCGCACATTCGATATCACCAAGAAGGAACAAGACCTCGGGTCGGGATCGAGCTATCAAACGCTGTCTGCGCAACGCGATCTTTCGCTTGCGGAGCTCGACCTTGTCACCGCGATGACCATCTTTGAAAAAGCCAAAGTTGAACTTGATCGCGCAACCGGCGCAACTTTGGAACATAATGGCATTCAGCTTCAAGATGCCGTGACCGGCGTGGTTGGTGATACGATCAGCGCCGCGAGTCCATAGCTCAGATGCAGACTTCCACCAAATCCGGAGGACTTTCCGCCATCGCTCCGACGAAGGACAGGCCTGATAAAGACAGGCAGGAACGGCCGCGCATCCTGGCGGCCGACGATCAGCAGCACGTTCTCGAAGCTCTTGAACTCCTGCTGCGGCCGCAGGGGTACGACGTGGAAACCGCGCGATCCCCGGCGCTGGTTCGCGATGCGCTGGCTACGGGAACCTACGATGCCCTGCTCATCGACCTGAACTACACGCGCGATACCACCTCCGGGCAGGAAGGCCTGAACCTTCTTTCTGAAATCGTCGGACTCGACAGCACTGCTCCGGTCATCGTCATGACTGCCTGGGCTAACATTGAACTCGCGGTCGAAGCCATGCGCCGCGGGGCTCGCGATTTCATCCAGAAACCATGGGAGAATGAGCGTTTGCTTTCGATCCTGCGGGCGCAGGTTGAGCTGCGCCGCGCGTTGCAGCGCGCCGAACGGCTCGCCGCGCAGAACCGCCTGCTGCAGGCCGAGGGACTTCCCGAATTCATCGCCACCGCCCCGGCTATGCAACCCGTGCTGGAAGCCATTACTCGTGTTGGACCCTCCGATGCGAATGTCCTGATCACGGGTGAGCACGGCACCGGAAAGGAAGTTGTGGCGCGCACGCTGCATGCCATATCCGGGCGCGCGTCGCGTCTCATGGTCTCGGTGAACACGGGGGCGGTTCCCGAGGCGCTTTTTGAAAGCGAACTTTTCGGGCACGTGAAGGGCGCGTTCACCGATGCCCGCTTCGACCGCATTGGGCGGTTTGAACTGGCCGACGGCGGCACGATTTTCCTGGACGAGATCGGCAATGTTCCTCTGCGCCAGCAAGCCAAGCTGCTGCGGGTGCTGGAGGCGGGGGAGATCGAACGCGTCGGATCATCCCGCGCGGTGCGCGTGGACGTACGCGTGGTCTCCGCCACCAATGCGGATCTTCGATCAGCCTGCGCATCCGGCCAATTTCGTGAGGACTTGCTCTTCCGCCTGAATACCGTCGAGATTCATGTACCCGCGCTGCGCGAACGCCGCGAAGATATTCCCGCACTCGCCGGACATTTTCTGACTCGTTACGCAACCCGTTACCGCCGCCCGATTCAGGGTTTCGAGGCTTCCGCCTTGCAACTCCTCATGCAGTACGCATGGCCGGGCAATGTTCGCGAACTGGAGCACACGCTCGAACGCGCGGTTCTGATGTGCCGGGGCAACGAAATCCAGCGAGCCGACCTGGGATTGGATATGCTGCGCCCGCAGAGCCAAAACCTCGAGGAGCTCAGCCTCGAATCCGTGGAGGCGATTCTAATTCGCAAGGCTTTGCAACGCTCGCAGGGAAATGTGAGTCAGGCAGCCGAGACTCTCGGGCTGAGCCGTGGCGCACTTTATCGCCGGATGGAGAAGTATGGGCTCTAGCCCGCGAGGGACCCCCAATCCCGGCGCGCGCAAAGCTCCGAAAAAACGGGTTCGCCTCTTATACGAACGGCGCATCAATCTGTACGCCTTTCTGGTCGCCCTTCCCGCCCTAGTGGTCAGCGGCATTTTCATCTGGCTGCAATCCTGGACGTTGCAATCCAAACTCGTTCTGATGTTCGCCGAACTGTTCGTATGGTGGCTGCTGGCGATGGCGCTTCAAGAGCAGACCACGCACCCGCTGCAGACGCTGGCCAATGTAATCTCTGCCTTGCGCGAGGAGGACTACTCGTTCCGCGCCCGCGGCGCCGCCACCGATGACGCGCTCGGGGAACTCTCCATCGAGGTAAATGCCCTGGCCGATCTGCTGGCGGACCAGCGCATTCGCGCGATTGAAGCTGCCGCCCTTTTGCGCCGTGTAGTCGAAGAAATCGAGGTTCCGCTCTTTACCTTTGACCCCGACCAGATTCTGCGGCTGGTGAACTCCGCTGGAGAACGCCTGCTGCAGCAGCCTGCCGTCAGACTGCTCGGCCGCACCGCCAAAGAAATCGGCCTGGCCGCCTGCATGAAAGCCGAAAGTGAGACCGTGGTCCCGCTGCACTTCCAGGATCCGAACGCGCGCTGGCTGGTGCGGCGCAGTTCCTTCCGCCAGAAAGGTGTGCCACACACTCTGATCGTTTTGTCGGATGTGAGCCGCGCTCTGCGTGAGGAGGAACGGGGAGCATGGCAACGTTTGATTCGCGTGCTCGGTCACGAACTCAACAACTCGCTCACGCCGATTAAATCAATCGCTGGGACTCTGCGGGCCCAGATCTCCCACACCGCGCTGGAAGCCGATCAGCGGGGCGACTTCGAGCGTGGGCTTTCGATTATTGAGGCCCGGGCCGACTCCCTCAATCGCTTTCTCCAGGCCTATCGGCAACTCAACCAGATGCCACCGCCGATCCTACGTAAGATTCAGCTTGCCCCGATTGTTCAGCGGGTCGCTGCCCTTGAGGCCAGTCTGACCGTGCAGGTGCTTCCCAGTCCGCCCGTGGACTTGATGGTCGATCCGGACCTCGTCGAGCAAATGTTGATCAACCTGGTGCGCAATGCGGCCGAGGCTGCGCTCGAACCACAGCACCCGGTCCCCGCCGACAGCGCGGCGGAAATCGCCTCCATGGCGGCCCGCAAACCCATCGTCGTGGTGCGCTGGGAACTCGCCGATAGAGATCTGCTTCTTACCATCGAAGACAACGGGCCCGGACTGGGCAATCCCGCTAACGTGTTCGTTCCCTTCTACACCACCAAGCCGGCGGGCAGTGGAATCGGCCTGGTGCTTTCGCGGCAGATCGTCGAGGCCCACGGAGGATCGATCGAACTCCTGAATCGCACCGATCAAAAGGGATGCCAGGCCAGAGTCGTGCTTCCGCGCTCTCAGCCGCCCGCTTTATGATGCGGCTGAATAATGGTTCGCGAAACCTTCCGGAAATCATGACAGAGCGCTTAGGGATGCAGAGGCGCTGCTTATTTTCCCCGCAGAAACAGGCCGATAATCACCATCAGGTTCCAGGCGACGATTGCCGTGTATAGGATGTTGACGATCCACAAGCGTTTGCGGACTCCCATCGCGATCGCCACCGCGATGAGCTTGCTGATCAGCACGCCCCGCAACCATCCGAACTGAACTGTGAGGCGTGCGACCAACGGATTCATCTCGAACGCGCCAAAATGAAACGCCACCAAGGTCGTGAATAGATCCAGCACCTGCAGCGCCACGAACGTCCAGCGAGAACGCAGGATGCGCTTGAAGACCTCGCTCCGCGGATTCGGCACTGCGCCCGCAAAAGGTTCGGAGGAGAGCGTCGCCATAGGTTTTCAGTTTAACCGAATTGCCGGATCACGAATGGCACTCCGAGGCGGAGGCCAGTACTTTCGTGATCCCTCAGATAGGGAGGACGGGAAGGCAAACTTCGAGCGCCCGTTATTTTCCCGACAAGTGGATTCCCATCAGGATTTTGAGCGCCACCGGTTTCCCGTCGACGAGCGCGGGTTGGAACGTCCAGTTTTTTAGAGCTTCGATCAGTGGACCGTTGATCTGCGGATCGGGCGACTGCTTCATCGAAATCTGTTCCAGTTGACCGGTGGCATTGAGGATCGCGGATGTGACGATGAGCTGGTGGGCGCACTTCGCGAGCAGGTCGGCGCTGAAATCCGGAACTTGTTTCAGCGTGGCGTAAGGCGACGTGGGCGTTCCCGTGATACGCTCGGCAGTATCCGGGGCCTGTGGTTGCAATACCGCGTACTGCAAGGTCCAGGAAGGAGTGCGGTCTTCGTCGTTGTCGTTGGCCCGCATGTCGAGATAGACCGTATAAATCTTTTCGTTCTGAAAGACTCCGAAGTCTTTAAGCCCGCCCCCGCTGCTGGCGGTGGACGTGATGGTCATGGCATACGAGGTCTGGTGGTGGGGCGTAAGGCTGGAGCGCAAGCCGGCGGGATCGTTGTTTCCGTAGCGTCCGCCGCTGATGGTGATGCCGGGAAACCCACCGCTGCCGGCTGCACTTCCCGCACCTTTCCCACTTCCGACCGTTGCACCCGCTCCTGCTCCGCTGCCCGCTCCCGCCGTCGCGGTGGTCGTTCCACGGCCCGTCCCCGCCGATTCGCCGGCCGGATTCAAACCACTTCCCTTCGCGCTGCCATATTTTCCACCGTTGCCGTTGCCCGAACCGCTCTCATCCTTAGTTCGACCGCCGGCAGGGGCCTCGGCCAGCGCGTCGCCGGTGGCAACGTCGGTCGGACTGCCGAGACCCGCAGCCATGGAAGGCTGCGCGCCGCCCTTCGATCCGGCGCCCGGCGCGGCAATCACCGTTACATCTCCGGGAGCCACTGCGAAAAGCGAGCGGGCCTCAACGCGAGGAACGTTTTTCGGAACATCCGGCGGCGGCGGCACGGCGTTCAGCACCAGGAGTCCCGACGGCGATCTACGATCCATCGGCACTTGGGAAATCTCCGCCGGACCCGGCACTGGCGGCTTCGCCGGAAGCAGACGGGGAATGATGGGGGCGGATGCGTCCATTGCCGGCGGCTGGCTGGCAGCGGCAATTGGCAACGTCAGCTTGGGCGCGACAATCGGCGCGTCGACCCTCGGACGAAGCCTCAGTTCTCCGGCTAGAATTTTTATCACCGGCTTGGGCGGTTCTGCCACCGCCACTTCCGTCGGCTTCGCAATGTTGGGCAGCGGCATAAATTGCCGCACCAGCGGAGGATTAATCAGCGCCGGTTGAAGAATGGTCTGAATGCCAAGCGTGGCTCGGGGCGGATCTGAAACCATCGGCTGCGGCCCCGGATACGCAAACCCCCGGCGGCTTCGCGCCCGCACTCCCGAGGAAAGATCAGGCTCGCTGCCCGATCCGCCGCCGGTCTTGCCGGCGCCTTCGCTGCCTCCGCCGAGCGTCGGCAGGTAGAGCAGCTTGCCCACAGGCTCGGCAGTGTCGAGCCGGAGAGGCACAGCCTCGACGGTTCGCACGAAGGCATAATGGCTGGAAAAAACAATCACAACCAGCACGAGTTGATGCAGCAGCACGGAGTAACCGAAGCTACGGCCGGAGCGGTAACCGTATCCGATTTCGCGAAAGGAAAGCGGCTGCGCCGGAGGAATCTGCTCCTCCGTCACCGACAGGCGCTCCAGTAGCTCTTCGAGAACAACAGGACTCATCGTTCAATTACTCCCCTGCCGAAGCTAAAGCGAATCATAACGGCGCTCATTGGAAGATCGATGCCTTTAGGATGCTGAAGACGCTGGTGGGATTAAGATCCATGGTGATGTTGGGTGTACCTGACAGCGCGATCTCATCGGCAATGATCTCCCCGAGCACGTAGGTGCCGGAGCCGGCATTGCCTGAGAGCGTCATGGTGTCCAGGGAATCCGACGTCGTCGCCGTCTGCGTACAGCCCTCACCCCCAACCGCTGGGCTGGCTCCAACACAGGAGTGGAAGTACATCGTTCCCGCCAGCAGGAACTGACCTCCGCCTCCCCACTGCCCGTTGACGCCAGTTGCTGATCTATCCTGGAAAAAAAGAATGTTTCTCTGCTCACCGAGGGGATCGTTGGTGCCGAGCGGATCTCCGTAGTAACCCGAGCAAGGGGCGAGCAAAATGTTGCCTGCCGTGACGGTTGTCGGGAGGTTACCAGGGAGCTTGGAGGAACCCGTGCACTGAATGTTGCTCGTGGCATAGCTGGAGGTAGTCTTCCCGGAGTTTGCATCCACGCCCACCGCTGGTTTTTTGCTGCCGCTGTCGCCGGTGAAATAGAAGACCGTCCCTCCCGACCCATCGCTGGCACCGCTGTTGGCGCCGCTGCCGGGACGCACAGTGGAGTTTGAATCCAGGTAGAGGTTGCCTTTAGAGCCTGGACTCACGTAGTACAGACCAGGGTCGAAGATGGCGGTGGTTCCTGAGCCAGGCCCGATTTGAATTCCGTTGGGATATGCCCCTGCGGTGTAAAGCACGCATGTGGCAGGTGCTGCGAGCGGGCATCCGTCATAGCCCGACGGGTATGCCGCGCCTATGCCAGGGACGGTGCAGTTCCCAGCCTGGATATTGGCAGCGGTACCGCAGTTTGTAGTACCCGTCAGGAGAGTCGGGATCAACACCGTGGTCGGAATGGCGGGGACGGAATAGCCGTTGATGGTCTGGGTGCAGTTCGAGCTTTGGCCCGGGGCGCATAGCTGCGCAAAGGGGTCGCTAATTGGGGCCGAAGGTGCAACCCAGCTTCCTGTGGTTCCGTCGGCAAACCCGCTGGGTGCGGTCGTCGGGCCTCCGTAAACGCCCAAGTTACTCCCGGTCGTGCTGGGCCCACCCAGACTAAGGTCGATTGTGGCGCTGCCGCCGATGTTCACGGCGGCGGTGTTGCCTGAATCCACCTGAATGCTCTGTTGCGGGCCGCCATAGATCGCAACGGTGGGAGTTCCCTGAACGCTGAGGGTGGCGCCATCCGTGGTCTGCGGATCGAGCACCAGCATTGGAATGGGCGCTGTCGCGAGCACCACTCCGCAGGTGGAAAACGCCCGCACCTCCTTCGTCCCGCTGCCGCTCAGTAAGCCCAGAAAAAATGTCTGAACGTGATCGTCGATGTCCACCCGAATAAAGGGAGTGGGGGCAATGGAACTCCCCGGCGCGGTCACTCCGTTGACCGAACTGGGAAAGCTGACATTCACCGTATCTCCTGGCGCGGTATTGGCGCTGGAGTATCCGTTCAGAGCCGCGTATTTACAAACGCTGTCCTTGGAACTGGTTGAGCAACTGTATGCCGTCCCCAGCGTGAATCCCTGATTGCCAGTGCCTCCGCCCTGCGCGTCAACCAGAAGATCCATGGCCCCGGCGGCACATGCCGCATCCGCGGCGGTTTGCGCAGCCTGCCGGTGGAACCACATGTTTGACATGTCGAAGGCAAAACAAAGAGCGCCCAGCAAAAAGATCCCGAGCACCAGCACCAGAAGCAAAATCGACTGGCCGGCTTCGTTCCGCCGGCGGCTGCACTTGCGACTGATCCCTTTGAAATTATGCTTCGCTATTTTCATCGCAGGATCCTCAGCTCAACTTCATTTTCATTCATTTCAGTTCATGATCCTTCCCTCGGCTGCGGCATTCACCGTCACCGTGGGCCATCCCAGACCGAACATGGGATGGAAAGGATAGGTCACGACCACCTGAACTCGGCTAGGAGGGCTGTTCCCCGGCTTGGCTGCAGACACATAATCGGGATAATTTACGGTTACTGTCATGCCCGCCATATTGTGGAGGGAATACTGGGCGTACGTCTTTACGACTCCGTAAGTACTGCCGTATCCAGGCACTGTTCCGGGTGGCGCAGCCGGACCATCAATATCAGTGGTCGAACCTTGCACGCACGGCGTGGAGTTTCCGCTGCCATGCACAATCGCATAACGCACGCCTTCTTTCGCGGCGTCGGCGACGGTGTTGTAGGTGTGCATGAGCATGATCAACTCGAGCATCGACACGATGGTGATCATCAACAACACGATGACCATGGCAAACTCGACCGACGCCTGCCCGCGAGCAGACCTACGGAAGCGTTGGCGCACGGGACGGCGATGGAATTCAAAACGCATAGCCTTAATTCATTGCGCGCATTTCAACGTGGCGGTAGAAAGTGCAAGTCACAACTCCGCCGGTCGAGGTGCAGTTGGGGCCCAGGAGCGTAAGAATGTTGAGAGGCATCAACGGAATCGGCGGCGTGAACTGATAGGCGACATCCACTCGATTGAGCAGAAAAGCCGGTGCGGTCTTGCCTGCATTCAGTTCCGGATCTACGTCCGCCCCCGTAGGGAAGCTGCCGATGGTACCGAGGTTCGTGGTGGTACATTTTGACTGCTGAGTCTTGGTGCCGCCGTTGAGCACGCCCACGGAGGGCGAACAGACCTGCATCCCAATGTTGCTGGTCGTGGGAGAATAAACGGCTCCCGTAAGGTCCTGATAAGCGATATAACTCACAGAAGTGGTGGTGGTCGTCGGTCCGGCGGGCGGCGGAACGATCGCCGCAGGGGTTGCGCCTCCCGTGATGGAGTACAGGCCGCTGCTGCGGGCCGCGGCTGTGATGTTGAGGGCCATCAGAAAAAAATAGGCGAAGTTGATGGCGTTCAGAACGATCATCAGCAGAATCGGCACCATCAACACGAATTCCATCAGCGCCTGGCCGGCCGCGGGGCGTCCCTTGCGATATCTGCGCATTCTCATCAGACTGCCTCCGCCAAGTCGATGTTGCCTGGTTTCGCGAATCGCGGCTTTGGCGCTTCCATTTCTTCAGCCGGCATCGACGCGTAGTTCTCCAGCTCGGCTTTCTCCGCCTTGTCAACCATGCCGAACTGATTCAGCAGGCGATGCAGGTAGCAGCGGCTGATACCTAACTCGCTCGCCGCCTTCAGCTTATTCCCGTTGTTGGTGCGCAATGCCGAACGTACCAGCTCTTTTTTGAAACTCTGCACCGCTTCATGGAACGAGCCGACCGGATCCTCATCGCTGATGGTCAGTTCCTTCAATTCTTCCGGCAGGTCCCCAACGCCCAGATGTTCGTTGCCGTTGGCCAGCACCACGCTGCGCTCAATCACGTTCTGCAGTTCGCGTACGTTCCCCGGCCAAGCGTGCCGTGTAAGGGCGGTCACGAACGCGGCAGTAAACGACCGCGCCTTCTTGCTGTGAGCCTTGGCAAACGTCCGCAGGAAATGCTCGGCCAGTACGGGAATGTCTTCTTTTCTCTCCCGCAGGCTGGGCAGATGGATCTTCACCACCGAGATGCGGAAATACAGATCCTCCCGGAAAGTGCCTTCCTGCACCATCTTTTCCAGATTGCGGTTGGTGGCGCAGATTACACGCACATCCACCGGCCGGGCCAGATTCGACCCCAGGCGCGTTACCGTGCGTTCCTGCAACACCCGCAGCAATTTGGACTGCAAGGGTAGCGCCAAATCGCCGATTTCGTCGATAAAAATCGTTCCCCCGTCCGCTTCCTCAAACCGCCCCCGGCGGGGGGTTCCGGCTCCGGTGAAGGCGCCGCGTTCATGGCCGAACAGTTCATCATCGATCAGGGAATCCGGAAAGGCGCATACCGAAAAAGCAACGAAAGGTTTTGCGCTTCGATCGCTGAGCCGATGAATCGCTTCCGCCACCATCCCTTTGCCGGTGCCGCTCTCTCCGGTGACGAGGACCGTGGTCAGAACTTCCGACACTTTTCGGACCAGTTCGCCGACATGGTCCATGACTTTGCTGTTGCCCAGAACTCCTTCGATCCCTTTGGTCTTGAGACGTCTCTGAGCCTCGGCCAGATCGCTCACCAATAGCGCCCGGCGACACGCTCTCTCCAGGGCAAACTTTAAGTGCTGGACATCCAGCGGTTGCTCCAGAGTGTCGGCTACGCCCTGCTTGAAGGCCTCCAAAGCCTTGTTTCCACGCGCCTCCCAGCTGTAGGCAACCACCGGGACAGGAACCGCCCGGTCGGACGCGGCACGCACCAGAGCATTGGAACCCGACTTGGAGTCAGGCCCGGAAGGAATATCCAGATTGAGCAGCACTGCATCGATGGATTCCACATCGAGCTTCGCGCAGGCGGTGCTTACCGAGCACTCCTGCTGCAAGACGTAGTCGGAACCCAAGACTTGCTTCAAAGCCTGACCAAAAGCCGGATCAGGGTCAACCAGAAATATTCTTCGGCTGGGGTTTTCGTTGGACAAAGTTTCGTTGGACAAGGTTGTCGCCATCCTTACGGATTCTTTGAACTATTTTTGGAAATTCGATGGAACAGTGTCTCTGGGAAACCGGGGGGGATCGTGCGCCGACTCAGACTGAAAAGCTTGCCCATTCTGCGACGGGCTTAGCCATCCTTGAAACCGCAACTTAGTCAAATCGAGTCTGCGGTCAGCCCAGCGACTGCTACCTAATGTCTACAGGGGTTACTCTAGTCATATTGCCTGCGCCCGTGAATAGCTCCATCGGGGACTTGGGTAGCACTTTGGGGTTAGTCTGAGGCGACATTAGAGAACAGATCGCGCCCCCAAGGTATACAAAGGGATACACCGTTCCAGCCCCCTTGCGGGGACATCTCGTTGAAAATCGGCCTGCCCGGTCCGAACGCGGTGAACAAACGTAGCGCCCAGCTCGCAAGTCCGCAGAATCCCCGTCGTGGTAACCGAATTGCTCCTCTTTCCCCCGAGGGAGTGTGTTTGTGCACCCAACCGAAGACCTTGACCAAGCTTCCGCCCCGCCCGTGAAGGTGGGAGTGCTGTCAGTTCACGGACATGCTGCAGAACTCGAAGAAAACTTCCAAGCTTCCCAGGACCCAACCGGCCAGGACCCAACCGGCCAGGGCCCAAGCGGCTGGCGCGAGCGGATTCGGCCGGCGGTCTCCTTCCTTGTCGTACTCACCTTGCTCGTGCTCGCACTCGTCTTCGTGTTGGCTCGGGGCAGCATTGCGGACCCTGACATCTGGTGGCACCTGCACAATGCCGATTACCTGGTGCAGCACCATGCCCTGCCGCGTTCTGACATGTACTCTTTCACGGTCGCGGGAAATCCCTGGCTCAATCATGAGTGGCTGGGCGAACTGCCCTACTATTTTGCCTGGCGTGCCTTCGGGCTCGGCGGCATCAATGCGGTAACGCTGGGCGTTCTCAGTGTGATTTTTCTCGGGCTGCTGTATCTCTGCAACCGGCAGACCGAGCATTACAAGGCGTCGATTGTCGCCACCTGCTACGCCGTGCTGCTGGCCTCGGTTTCGTTCGGACCGCGAACGATTCTGTTCGGCTACGTGTACCTTGTCGTGCTGCTGATTATCTTGCAGCGCTTTCGCCAGCAAGATACGGCGCTGGTGTGGGGCATCCCGCCTCTGTTTTGTTTGTGGGCGAATACTCATGGATCATGGCTCATTGGCTTGATCCTGTTCTCGATTGTGATCGGCGCGGGATTTTTCCAGGGACAGTGGGGCTCGGTCAGTTCCGTGGCCTGGACACCTTCGCAACGGAATAAGCTGCTGGTCGCATGGTTCGGAAGCATAGCTGCGCTGTTCGTGAATCCCTTTGGCTGGCGGCTGGTGTTCTATCCCTTCGATCTGGCGTTCCGCCAGAAGCTCAACGTTGAGCACGTGGCGGAATGGGTGTCGGTCAATTTCCATGACACGCGCGGCAAGCTGGTGCTGGTTCTGTTGTTCGTTTTGCTGTTCAGTTCGCTTCTGCGCTCGTGCCGCTGGACTCTGGCCGAGCTCGGGCTGCTCTCGTTTGCACTTTACAGTGGACTCACCTATTCCCGATTCTTCGTCTTGCTCGGGATTGTCGCCGCGCCGGTACTGGTCAAGATTCTGGATTTCGTTCCGCGCTATCGCCGCGAGCTCGACACGCCGGTCTTGAATTCCGTGGTGATCCTGGTCATGCTAGGTGCGCTCTGGCATTTCTGGCCGCGGGATGCGCAGCTTCAGGCCAAGGTGGCCGAGCAATATCCGGTGCAGGCCGTCAGCTACATCGAGGCCCATCCGCTCCACGGGCCTATGCTGAATTTCTATCTGTGGGGCGGCTATGTGAACTGGCGCGATCCTAATCTGAAGATTTTTGTCGACAGCCGCGTCGATATCTTCGAGTACGCCGGTGTGTTCAAGGATTATCTTGACCTGCTTGCGGTCGAGCAGCCCGAAAAGATGCTGGAAAAGTATCGTATTCGTTACGTCCTGTTTCCTCCGGGCGAGGCATTGACTTCGATTCTGGAGCGCGACCCGCACTGGAAGGTTCTTTTCCGTGACAACCTGAGCGTTCTGTTCGAAAAAAATAGCGATGCTTCCTCGAGTCCTGATTCGTCCGGCAAACCTGCTCCTGCCGGGACGGCAGCGCCACCGGCAGCCGGAGCCGCTATTCCATGAAACCATCTGCCGGACCTGCGGGACTCGCACTCTAAACGGATGACAGTTCATCGCAGGCACGACATCCCGGTCATACTTGCCTTCGTGCTGTGCGTGGTGGCATTCGGATCGTTTCGCTCGGACTACCGTTTGCGGGCGAACATGCCCACGGAATTCTTCGACGCCGCGCAGCTTCCGGCGAACAAGCGCGCCTCGGAAGAAAAGATTGCTCGCGGCTACTGGACCTGCGCTGTGACCCAAATCCAGTGGAAGTACGGCTACGCTCACCGGCTTCCTTTTGATCCGCCAGAAGAATTCGCGCTCGCTGCCGACGCTGGACCCGGCACCAAAGATTCCGCCGCGCGGCTGCACTACTGGCAGAGGCTGCGCGTCATCTGGGATACGTCGGGCATCTGGGAGCATCAATACGAATTCAATCCTCTCGTGTTCAAGCAGTCGGTGGAATCGGCGGGACAGTGGCTGGAGAACCTGATGCGCAGAATCACCGGCTATTCGTAGTCGACGGCCGCCCTCCCCTTTTTGTGAAATATTTTCGGATTCGGGGTAAACGTGTTCGAGCACAACATAGGCCTTGAAGCTTTGATGGTGTCGATCGCGCTGCTGCTGGCGCTGGTGTATCCGCAGCTGGCGGACGGCTGGTTTCGCCGCGCCGAGCGCGCGCTGGCCGCGGTTGCGCGACGCCGTACGCTCAGCGTGCTGCTGTGCGGGTTCTCTGCGCTGGCCATGCGGCTGGCTATTTTCCCGTGGGTGCCGATTCCGCATCCTTTCGTCAACGACGAATTCAGTTTCCTGCTGGCCGCCGATACTTTTGCCCGCGGACGCCTCACCAATCCCACGCCTGCCATGTGGGTGCATCTGGAAACTTTTCACGTCATCTTCCATCCCACCTACGCATCGATGTATCCGCCGCTGCAAGGCCTGGCGCTGGCCTTCGGGCAAGTGGTTTTCGGACATCCTTTCTGGGGTGTGTGGCTCAGCGCCGGCCTGATGTGCGCCGCCCTCTGCTGGATGCTGCAAGCCTGGCTCCCACCTTCCTGGGCGCTGCTCGGCGGGATGCTTCCCGTGCTCCGCTTCGGCGTGTTCAGTTATTGGGACAACAGTTATTGGGGCGCGGGCACGCTGGCCGCCGCCGGAGGAGCGCTCGTCCTCGGAGCCCTGCCCCGCATCGTGCGCCACCAGCGCGTCCGCGACGCCGTCCTGATGGCGATCGGCATCGCCATGCTCGCTAATACTCGTCCTTACGAAGGCATGGTCCTGACGATGGCGGCCCTCGGCTGCCTCGTCTTCTGGATGGCAGATCGTACGGCTAAGAAGAACGTGGCTGCGGCAGTGTGGCTCCGCCAGACCGCGCTTCCCATGTTGCTGGTGCTCGCGCTGGCGGGCGCAGCCACCGGTTATTACTTCTGGAAAGTCACCGGCAATCCCCTGCGCATGCCGCAGCAGGTGAACCGCGAGACCTACGCGATAGCACAATATTTTTACTGGCAAAAAGCGTTTCCCGCTCATGAGTATCACCACAAAGTGATTCGCGATTTCTATACCGGACTGGAGCTCGAAGGCTTCGAGCATGCCCACACGCCGCTGGGCTTCATCTCACAGACAAGTACAAAGATCGCCATGACCTGGGTGTTCTATTTTTCGCCGCTCCTTACCATGCCGTTCTTCTGGTTGCCTTGGGCGATTCGGGATCGGGCCGTCCGGCCCCTGCTAATCGTGGGAGCAGTGGCTTTCACCGGCTCCGTTCTGGTGGTTTTCTTCAACATGCACTACGTTTCCCCAATGGTCTGCGCGATGATCGCTCTCCTTGTCCAATGTATGCGGCACATGCGGCTCTACCGTTGGGATGGCCGACCCATCGGCCTGTTCCTGGTCCGGGCAATTGTTGTGATGTGCGTGCTGCTGGTCCCGGTGCAGGTCAGAATTCTTGCATCGGTTCCCCAACCGGGCACTGAGGCCGCCATCGGCCCGAACCGCGCGGCGATTGAATCTCAACTAAGCGCTCTCCCAGGACCGCAACTCGTGCTGGTGCAGTACGGGCCGAGTCATGACGCTCTGATGGAGTGGGTCTACAACGGAGCGGACCCGGACCACGCAAAAGTAGTCTGGGCCCGCGACATGGGAGCGGAGAAGAACAAGGAATTCTTGAACTACTACAGTAATCGACGCGTCTGGCTCCTGGAGGCGGACGAAGCACCTGCTCGAGTTGTGCCATATTAATGTCAGAACCCCTCGAGCCACCGCTCCGAGCACCCTTCGTTCAGGCGCTCTCCTGGAGCAGAGGCGTGCGCAAGGGATCCGTCTCGGATGGGGAGTCACCCAGGAGTTTCTCGCGCAGCGCAAGGCTGGGCTGTTCTACGATTCGTGCCATGATCGCGCCTACAGTCACGCAGATAGTTACGTAACCCCAGAAGGACAAAAACGACTGGCGGTGAGCAAAGAATACCGCGATTGGCTGCTGCCACAAGTAGATTGAGTACGAGAAGAAACCAATCTGCGCAAGCGGTGCGAGGATTCCTGGCGGCTTTCTCTCAACTGACCAGGCAAGCAGAAGAGCAAACCCCACGAAAAGGCTGGAGAATCCCCATGTCTGCATCGCTGTTGAACTCCAGTCGAGAAATGCCAAAGGTGAGCAAAACAGGAATGTGAGCAGTAGGCCCTTGTGCCCCGTCAACCTCCGGAACCAGCTGTGGCGAAAGTGATACAGATAGCTCAGCGCAACTCCAGCGAAAAGGCTGTCAAGCCTGAACTGAGTCTCGTAGGACGACCCGGGTCCGGGGTGCAGTCCGACACGAAGTCCAAGACAGACAACAGCAGTGATGGCGAAAAGTGGAGGAATCACGGTGAACGGCTGCCGTTTCTTAGACCTTATGAGCACGGAAAACAAAAGTGGCAGCAGAATGTAGAAATGTTCCTCGACCGCGAGGGACCATGTGTGCCCTAGAACAAAGTAGTTATCGTGCACGTAGTTGGCGAGGAAGCCGAGGCTAAGAAAGAATTGCCTCGCGGGGAATGAACCAGCGAAGCTCAGGGGCACCGCAATCAGAAGCATGAAAGCACAAAATGGCGGCCAGATTTTGAAGCCGCGCCGCAGAATGAACTGGCGAAAGTCTATTGCCCGACGCAGTTTATATTCCTTGAATAGCAACCCGGAGATCAGAAATCCGCTAAGGACAAAAAAGAGATCGACCCCCGCCCACCCTATTTTCCCCCAAAAGGTGTAATAGGGAACATGGCGTCCAATCACCATCAAGATCGCGAATCCGCGAAGCACATCGAGGGATTGGTTGCGGGAGGTCCTCATGTCTAGGCCTTTTTGGTTTCGCAACCAAAGCCGGGCAGATATATTCCGCCGACTTGTTGGCTTCGACACACTGCGACGAAGAGCGCCAGAAAGGGCACGGATCCTAAATACCCATAAAGCGGGACAATGGCCGAAATCGGAACAATCAGCGCAGCTACCGCGGCCAAGGCGGTCCATACAGAATCGCCGCAAAGGCAAAGCCCGATGGGTACGATCAAAATGCTCGCATCCTGAGCATTCAAGTGATAGCTCACGAGTGCGGCCGCCGTGATCGCTAAGGGCAAAGAAGGGCGGCGTCGCGCGGCAATCACTAACACGATCGCGGAACTAAGAACAATCAAGGATTGCAGCGCCCAGTGGGAAATTCGTCCTTCCAATGCCGCCGAGAGCAATCCTCGGAGGTTCAGCATCGTCCGTGGCGACAACGAGTACCGCATGGCATCAGCTTCGGACACGAGGCGAAAACTCATTCCCAGCAGGATAGCCGCATACTGGCGGAGCCCGGAAACACCCACCATGAGCCACGTCACGATTACCATCGCTCCCGACGAGGCCCCGAATCCGAACACAAATCGCCAGCGCCTCCAAAGAAAAAACAAAAGGGCGATCGGTAAAACGATTTGAAGTTTAAACAGCCCCAGCCCGGTGAGGATGCCGGCCTCTACGTCTTTACCCTTCTGCGTACACAAAAGAGCGCCAGCCAACAAGGCAAGTAGGAGAATCGAGTCTTGCCCCTCCACGATCGTTCGGGTTATCGGGAAAAACACCGCGAACAGAAAGGCAGGAAAAAGACTCCAGCTTTCCGATAACACGGCGAAGTTCGACTTCAACAGTCGCACGCACACCACAACGGCAGCCAAATTGAAGACGATGAACGCCACAAACGCCGCACGATAGGGCAGCAGCGATAACGGGAAGAAGAGCAGCGCCTCATACGCGGGGTGATCCATTGGCTGGTTGAAAATGTGCCCGATAGGAGCGAGTTGCTCCTTAAGGGACATCAGTTTTTCGGTATCGTAAATATCGTGCCCGTGGTGCGTGCGTACCATGTAACCGGAGGCGTAAAGAGTGCGAAAGTCTGCGAAGCCGCTAAGGCCGATGGGTATATACACCACCCACACGAATATTTCAAAACCAATAAGCAGGGGCAACAAACCGAGAACGAGCTCGCGAGGCCAAAATTTCTTGGCGGGAGTCGGTCTGCTCCCTGCAAAATCTCCGGGACTAAGGGACGACTCCATCGGTGATTCCTATTTTCTCACTCGCATTTACGTGCCGCGATGGATTCCGCACAGGTCAGAAAGACGCAGGAAAACGCACGGAATGCAATTTCTTCATTCTCCGATGTACGTTCCCCGGTTAATTCCAAGCATGCTGAGAAAAACAGAGGAAAAAATTATCTCGACGCCTACGAAGAAACATACTGAGCAGAAAAATACTGTCCTCACCGGATGCAGTTGACCGAAACCGTTCGCCGCCCATTGCCAGAACACAACCCCATCGCCGACAACGCCTAGCAGGGCGAGCGCGCATCCCAGCAACAACCCGTGTTCCAGTTTCACGTGCTTCAGCAATTTGGTCAGCGAGATTTGGTTTCGCGCGAGCTTCTCGGTGTACGAGAAGACCTTGACGAACAGCCCGATGGAAAAAATGTGCACGCCGAGCAAGGCCAGCATCATGCCCAACGCCATGGTGTGGACGTCGAGGCCCACCTTCCCGGCAAAGCGCGGCCCCGGCAGCAACCACAAGATGAGCGCGGTCCCGAGAGCCACTAAGAATCCGCCGGGCATCAGGAAGAGCCAGTTGGGCGCGGAAAGCAAAATAAAGCGCAGATGCCGCCAGCCATCGCGGAAGGGGCGCAGATGCGGAGGGCGGCCACGCTGGTCGGGCCACATCGTGATGGGAACCTCAGTCATGCGGGCACCAGACTTGGCCGCCTTGAGCAGAGACTCCGACGCAAACTCCATCCCGGTGGTACGGAAATCCAGCCGCTGGCAGAGTTCCTTGGTCATCCCCCGCATGCCGCAGTTGATATCGCCGACGCGTGCGCCAAAGAATAATCGGAGCAACGCTGACAGGACCGGGGTGCCCAGGTATCGGTGATGCCAGGGCATGGCGCGCTCTTTGATCCCGCCGCGAAAGCGATTGCCTACGACGAAGTCGTATCCTTCACGCCATTTGTCGACGAAACGGGGGGTTTCAGAAAAGTCGTGGCTGCCGTCGGCATCCCCCAGAACGACGAATTCGCCGCGCGCCGCTTCGATGCCTTTCCGCAACGCGCTGCCGTATCCCTTAACGGTGGCGTGGGCCACGCGCGCGCCGTGGCGTTGGGCGATTTCGACTGAGGAGTCGCTGGAGCCGTTGTCGGCAACTACCACCTCGCCGACGATTCCGGCGGCCTCGAAGGCGGCCAGGGCTTTATCGATGCAGGCGCCAATCGTCCGCTCCTCGTTGAGGCAAGGGATTACTACGGAGACCTCAGGGCAGGTCTCGGCGGGCGTGGCGGGCGGGCTTTCGGGTCCCGCCCAGAGGTGGGCGACAGTGTCCACGATCCTCCAACGATCTAAGGGAATGAAGCACGTTGATCTCCAAGCACGGCCCGGGGCGGGGCTGGAGGCTATCTTGGCCGTTTCACGACACTTAGGGACTGGCGTCGCGGCGGACGAGCCGAGGCGGATACAACTCCGCCCCTGGAAGTGAAAACGGATGTCCACACCTTCGGGAGCGGGGATGTTACCTTGCAGCGCATCCTTTGCGGCAAAAAAGGCGGTTCAGTTGCTCATGACGAATACAATGAGGGCGGTTTCACGCGTGCCGCCAAAACCTGCGCAAATCTCGACGGGCAGCTCCGCGAAAGCCCTCGCATTCGACGGCATCCTCGCCTATCTGGGATTGGCGGTATTGCTGGTCTCCGCGGTGTTCTGGGCGGACCATCCGCCTGGCATGGAGAAGACGGACTTTTCCGTGACCTACATCGGGAGCCGGATGGTTTATCTGGGGCAGGGGGCGCAGCTCTACGACCTGGCGGCGCAGCGTCGGCTGAAAGCTGCTCTGCTCAAGGACGCCGAGCCGCTGATTTATGAGCATCCTCCGTTTGAGGCGCTGCTGCTGGCGCCGCTGGGCGCGCTGCCCTACAAGACGGCGTATCTGCTGTGGGGGCTGATCAACGTGGCGATCTGGTTGAGCCTGCCGCGGCTGCTGCGTGCGTACGCGACGGCGCCGCGGGATGAACTGGGGTATCTTGCGCTCTGGGTGCTGTTTGCGCCGCTGGGCGTGGCGCTTTATCAGGGGCAGTCGTCCATCGTCCTGCTGCTGGTTTATATTCTGGCTTTTATTTCCCTGAAGCAGGGCCGTGATTTTCGCGCGGGAGCGATCCTTGGACTGGGGCTGTTCAAGTTTCAGTTCATCCTGCCATTTGTTTTGATTTTTCTGCTGCGGCGGCAATGGCGGTTCCTGAAAGGATTTCTGGCCACCGCCGCAGGACTGGGCGTGCTGTCGGTCGTGGCCGTCGGCTGGTCGGGAGTTTGGAGCTACGTCAATCTATTGCGCAGTATCGCCGGGCATCCGGATAACTCGACGTTCGGGGCCGCGATTGGCATGGGCACGGTGCAGGGATTCGTGCACGCGGTGCTGGGGAGAGTTCTGCCCGCGCCGGCGATTTCGGTGCTGGTGGCGGTCATCTCGCTGGGGCTGATTGGATGGATCGCGTGGCGCTGGCCGGAAGCCGCGTCCGGGCGTGGTTCCGATTTGCGCAGTTTCGACTTAATGTTCGCCGCGGCGGTTGTGGTCGCGCTGGTCACGGGCTTCCACATGTTCACCCACGATCTCAGCCCACTGCTGCTGGCCATGCTGCTGGTGGCGGCGCATTTTCCTGGACGTGGGCGGCTCGCGCTGCGCCTCGCTCTGGGCGTGCCCCTCGTCCTGTTCTGGATTCCGTTTCTATACTTCGCGCTGCTGGCCTGGCATTGCGTCTATCTCTGGTTCCCGGTGCTGATGGTGTTTATGATGGGCGCGCTGCGTGTGGCTAAAATGCCGGCATCCGGAATCCCCGGATCAGGAATTCCGGCATGACGATGCCTGCCACGCCTCCGCCAGCGTCAGATTCGGCTGCAGCTGCAGCGCCCGAAGCATGGACCCCCGAAGCATCGCGGCCCGAGCGTTACATCGCGCTTGCGCTGTTCGCGGTTTCTTTTCTCTACCTCTGCATCTTTCGCCACTACACTTCCATGGAGCCCGACGAGGGAATCGTGCTGCAGGGCGCGCAGCGCATTCTGGCTGGGCAGGTTCCTTACCGCGATTTCTTTTCTTTCTATACTCCGGGCTCTTACTATGCGCTGGCGGCGGTGTTCCGCATCTTTGGGAGTTCGCTGGTGGTCGCGCGAATCGCGCTCGCTCTGGCCGGGGCGATTCTTTCTGCGTTGAGTTACCTGCTGGCGCGGCGGGTCTGTGGGCGCGGCATGTCGCTGACTCTGGCTGCGCTGGGCACGCTCACCACTCTGCCCTACCGCTTCCTCGTGCTGCATAACTGGGACAGCACGCTATGGGCCTGCCTCGCTATTTACGCCGCGGTGCGACTGCTTGAAAAGCCCGCGCGCAGCTGGGCATTTGCGGCGGGAATTTTTGCGTCTCTCACGGCGCTCTCTGAACAATCCAAGGGTGCGGGACTCTGTCTCGGGCTCGCGATCGGACTGCTCGCCATCTGGTTCGTCGAAGGCAAGCCTGCGGTGACTCGCGCTGCACTTCTTGCGCTGGTCAGCGGCTTCGCCATTCCCTTTGCGGTCACATTCGCCTACTTTGCTTCGCAGCACGCGGTCTCCGCCATGCTGGCGGATTGGCTCTGGCCGCTGCGGCACTACTCGCTGGCCAACCGCGTGCCGTACGGATACCAGAACTGGTCCGACGCCAGCCGTCATCTGCTCTTCGGGACCGGATCGCCGTTCGTGCGCCTGATCAAGATTCTGGCCGTCAGTCCCTGCTTCTGGATCCCGGCGTTGCCTCCGGTCGCTCTCGGATTGCTCGTCTATTGGATCGTGCAAGCGCGCCGCAGCGCTCCCACGGCTGCGTCGCGGTATTACATCCTGGTCGCAGCCGCCTACGTGGGACTCGCGCTCTCCGTGGTCCTCACGCGCGCCGACATCATCCACTTCATGTATCTGCAGCCGCTGAATTGCGTGGTGCTGGCGTGGCTGCTGCATTCATCCGAGCTCGACTCGCGCGAAGTTCCCACGCGTCTGCTCCGGCGGGCGCGGCCTGCCCTCGCCGCCTATGTGGTGATCTCGCTGTCGATATTCGGGCTGGCCCCGCTGGCCAGCACGGCATCGGCCCCGGAGCGCCTGATGACGCGTCGCGGAGAAGTCACCACTCCCGCCCGCGACACGGTCGTCGAATATTTTCAGGCGCACGTGCCGCCCGGCAAAACCGTCCTCGTCTATCCCTACCTGCCGCTCTACTACTATCTGACCGGCACGTTCAGCCCTGGGCCCTACGACTACTTTCAGCCGGGCATGCACACTCGCGAGCAGGCCGACGAGATCGTCCGCGAGCTGGCCTCGGGACGCGTCGATGAAGTCTTGTTCGAGCCCAACTTTTCCGATAAGGTGGCCCACTCCTGGCCGGGAACCCCTCTGGCCGCGATTGCACAAGACCCCGTGGCCGACTATATCGCTCACCACTATCGTCCGTGCCGGGATCTGACGTCCCCGGCAGGATGGGAGTTTTTATTTATGGTGCGGAAGGATTTGGCGTGCCCGTAGAGGCATCGCTTGATACGGCTTTCACAGGATATGGAATCTCAATCTGATAGTACGAGGCAAGATTCTAGCGGGATCGACCTGCACTGGATCATAACCGCATCCGCTGGACTCCTGCTGATTGCGGCCACTCGACTGGCGCACCTTCCGCTAAGGGCGAACTGGACTATGTTCATCGGCGCTTTCTGGGGCGGGATGGCCGTGAGGGCGATCTTCGCCGGCGCGCTGCTTTATCTGATTGGATTCCCGCTGTCGCAGACGGTGAGGCCGGTCTGGGCACGGTACCGCGAACAGAAGGCAAGAATTCCGGTCTTTGCGATTTTTGCCACCTGGATGCTCCTTCAGTTTGGCATCGAAGTGGGCGGAATGATTGTCGTCGACGGACTTGTGTTGGCCGAAATTCTGGATCGCTCTCAAGGATCGCTCAAGACGATGGCGGGAATCCTTCGATCCGTTGTACCGCCGGCGGTGTACTTGTTTTTCGGTCTGGTCGCCATGTTCTGCTACAACGACCTTATCGTCAGCGTGAAGTTCTTTGGCGCCTACGATTCGTTTTTCTTGAAGGTCGACTCGGTCTTGATGAATGGTCATTCGATTTCCGGCCTTGCGCAATCGTTAGCGCCGCGTCTACCGGTTCAAGCCTTTGAGATCGCCGAGTTCATTTACTATGGAATGTTTGGACAGATCGGCGCTGGGCTCGTGCTCACGGCGTTGTGCTTAGGACGGCGAGAATCCTGTCGTTTCGTTGGCACTATCCTGACTTCGTATGTTATTGCGCTCGTTCTTTTCTACCTCTGGCCGGCTTTAGGACCTTTCTATCTCTCCCCTCATCCGATCTCTTACCCGCAATTGGCCACCTATGGCTACCAGCAGAATGCGGTCCTGAAAGCCCGCCTTATGATGACGTCGTACAAGTATTTCAACATCACCGAAACCGATTACTTCATCGCATTCCCGTGTATGCACATAGTGCAGCCACTCGTCGTGATGTGGTTTCTGCGGCGTTGGAAAAGAATTACATATGTTCTGATCGCGTATGACATCCTTCTCATCCCAGCAATTTTGTTGTTGGAATGGCACTATCTCGCAGATCTTATTGGCGGGATATTTGTGGCAGCCGCGGCGATCGGACTAGGGTCTATAAGGATTGGCGGAGCCTTTGCTCGGCGCCGTCGATCGCAATCAGCACAACCGATCGCAACCGTTTGAAACTTTCTTACAAAGAAGGCCGTCCCAGATTAATGCATGAAGACCCTGAACCTCATCGTCGGTCTGTCGCTGCTGGCCGTGCTGGTATGGTTCCTCACCGCGCACCAGCAGCAGATTCGTTCCAGCGTCGCCGATCGCGATTCGATTGCGTATTGGGCTGCCGCCAAGCTGCTGGTCCACCATCAGGATCCCTACTCCGCTTCCAGCGTGCTCGATCTCCAGCAGAGCCAGGGCTACTCGGCGGATAAGCCGCTTGTGCTGCGCACACCGCCATGGTCGTTGTGGATGGTCCTGCCCCTGGGTTTGCTCGATGCTTACTGGGCGTGGGTAGCGTGGCTGGCGGTTCTGCTGGCATCGTTGATGCTGGCTATGCGCGTATCGTGGCGCATGTATGGCAACGGCTCGGTTCGCCCGCCGACGGTGTTCCTACTGGCCGGGTATCTCTTCGCCCCGGTGCCGGCGTGTCTGGTCGCGGGCCAACTGGGATTGGTGCTGCTGGCTGGCATCGCTCTATTTCTTTTCATCGAGGAACGTCATCCGTTGCTTGCCGGAGTGCTGTTGCTGATTCCATTCGCCAAGCCGCATTTATTCTCTCTGCTCTGGCCGATCCTGGCGATCTGGATCGTAACTCGCAGAAAATGGTCGATGGCCGCAGGCTTCATTGCTGCCGTCGCGGCGGCATGCGCCATTGCGTGGGCTTTCGACCCGGCGGTTTTCTGGCACTACCGGGAGATGGTTCGTCAGGCCTCGATCCAATCGGAGTTCATTCCTGCGCTGAGCGGAGTCATCCGTCTGATTTTCTTTCGCAGATTTTTTTGGGCCCAGTTCCTGCCTCTGCTGGCCAGCTTGCTGTGGAGCGCTCGCTACTACTGGAAGAACCGTCTGGCGTGGAGTTGGAAAACCCACGGCCCCGCCCTGCTGGTTGTATCCGTGCTCACCACGCCCTACGCCTGGATGACCGACGAAGCGATTTTGCTGCCCGCCATCCTGCAGGCCGTGATGTGGATCTACCGGAGAAAGGCCAGCCTGACTCTGCAATCGCAGCTGTCCATCTTCGTTTTCGCGTGTCTCGACGTCCTACTGCTCCTGGTGTTGCGCGCGAAGATTCCGTTCAGCACCGGAATCTATTTCTGGAGCAGCCTGGTCTGGGCGTCGTGGTATTGGTACGCACAGCGTTTTCGCCGAGTTGTGGCCTGACATTCCCCGACTTGTGAGCTGTATACAAACGTACTCACCCGTTCCTTTCGTGCTGTTACTGTAGGTACCAGTGGAACACGCCATCCTGCTCAAAAGGCCCGCGTCTTGCTGGGTCTCCGGCACAAATTGAATCGCTACGCACTAAGTGCCTTCGCTACAGCGATATAGGCGAGGGCACATCAGTGCCATGCAAAGCCGCGAAATTTGGCCACCCAACTGCTTCTGTGTGGTTGTCGATTTTTATCCGGCGCCACCCCCGCGCGCTGGAAAGACAAGAAAACACAGGAGAATAAAAAATGATGAACTTCGTTCTGCGTTCAATGAACCGCCTCCATCAGGATGAGTCGGGTCAGGGTCTCGTGGAATACCTCTTGATCCTGGCACTGGTGGCGTTTGCCGCTACGGCCGGTATGGGATCACTGGCTTCCGGCCTGAACAGCGCCTTCGTCCAGATTGGCAAGATTCTGGGCAGCTACATCACCTAGTCGCCGGTCTCACTGCGAATTTCTGTTTCGTCTGCGCTGCGGCGTTCGTTTGAGGACGCCGAGTGCAGGCAGACGGATTTCAATCTGCTAACTCGGAGCTAACCAATGATCCAATATCTCGCGTTCCAACTTCAACGTTTGCAGAGTGATGAGTCGGGCCAGGGTCTGGTTGAGTATCTCTTGATTTTGGCGCTGGTTGCTTTTGCCGCCACGGCGGGCATGGGCAGTCTGGCATCCGCACTCAACAGCGCATTCCTGCAGATCTCGGTCATTCTGGGCAGCTACATCACATAGTGACGTCGCTGCTCAGGAACTGCTTTGTACCACCGTTGTATTCAACGTTAACCCGCGGCTTCCCTCCCCCAAGTCGTGGCTCTTTATCAGTAGCAGTATCGGCGTGAATCCTTATCAGTCGGAATCATGGAAAATTATTTTCTGATCGGCGCGGTTCTGGTGGCTTCGGTAGCTGCCTTCAGCGACGTACGCAAGGCGCGCATCCCGAACTGGCTGACCTACAGCAGCCTGGCCACGGCGCTGGTACTGCGCGCGGCTCTGTTGGGCTGGGCAGGATTCAAAAGCGGCGCGCTCGGCATGCTGGCCGCGGGCGGAATTTTTCTGATTTTATTTTTCATGGGCGCGATGGGCGGCGGGGACATGAAGTTGATGGCCTCCACCGGAGCCTGGGTGGGCAGCGACCACGTCGTAACCATCCTGCTGGTGGCCGCTATGGCGGGCGGCGTTCTTGCCGTGGTGCAGATCGTTTTTGGAGGGCGGGGATGGCAGACCCTGCGGAATCTTTTTGAACTGATCCGCTTTCGTCTGATCTCCGGACTTCAGCCGCATCCCGTGCTGAATGTCCGCGAGCCCGGCTCGGATCGAGTGCCTTACGGATTGGCCATCGCTCTCGCCACTCTGTACTGCGCGCGCAACGCAATCTGGTGGAGGTGATTTACGAACGCTCGGCGAATTATTCTCGCACTCTTGATGGCCGCCATTCTGGCGGGACTGGTAACCATGGTAGCTTTCCGCCGACTGCGCGCGGGCATGGACACGCGGCAGGTCACGCAGATTGTTGCGGCGGCCAATCCTCTGGCCCCGGGCATTGCGATCGCCGCCAAAGATATCACTCTCATTGACTGGCCGAGCGACGTACAACTGACCGGCTCCTACGCCAAAGTCGAGGACGTTCTGGGCCATCCCCTCATTCATTCGCTGGGCGCACGCGAGCCGATTCTGGCTCGGGATCTCGGCCTGGAAGGTTCGGGCATCGGGTTGGCCACCAAGATTCCACCAGGCATGCGGGCCACTGCGATCAAGTCCAACGAAATCGTCGGCGTCGCTGGATTTTTGTATCCCGGCTCGCATGTCGATGTGCTGTGCACTCTGAGTGTGCCTGGCATCACCGGCACAGTCACCCAGACCGTGCTGCAGGACGTTGAAGTCCTGACCGCGGGACAGACCATTGAACCCGATCCGCAGGGCAAGCCCCAGTCGGTGGACGTAGTTACGCTGCTCTTGACTCCGGAAGATTCGCAGAAGATTCAGCTGGCGACAACCCAGGGCGCGATCCAGTTTGTGTTGCGCAACGGCACCGATACCAAAACCGCCGAGATGCATCCGGCGCGCCTCGATCAGCTGGTGCCCATGCCCAAGCCCCCCGCTGTGGTGGTCAAAGGCGGCAAACGTATCGTGGTCAAGGCCCAACCCACCTACGTTCTGGAGGTGATCCAGGGAACCCAGAAGACGGTTCACAAATTCGACGCAGCCGACAAGGAAACGGAAAAACAGCAATGATCAAGACGAATTTGAATTCGATTTCGAACTCGAAGATAGTGCTGCTCTTGTTGTTTCTGCTTTCGATCGGCAGCTTTGCCGCGGCACAAAACACGCCAGCGCCGGCGCCAGTCTCTCCCGGTGAAGGGGAAACCGTGCACGTGCTGGTCGGCAAATCCATCGTCATCAATGTGCAGGCGCCGCTCACCCGCGTGCTGTCGAGCAACCCCAGCGCGGTGGAGGCTTTGGCCACGTCTCCCACCCAGGTGGTGGTCGAAGGAAAAGCGGCGGGCAACAGCAGCTTGATTCTGTGGGACGCCTCCGGACGATCGCAGATCCTCGACGTAGCCGTCGATTTGGACATCGCCGGTTTGCGCAGCGCGATCCAGCGCTCTTATCCGAAAGAACAACTGGAAGTCGAGTCCGACGCCGGTCGCCTGATGCTGACAGGAACCGCCTCCAACGCGCACGTGGTCGAAGACCTGGGCAAGATGGCCAGCTCTTACTCCGCTCAAGTCGTTAACTCGGTCCGCATACCCTTCGAGCACGAGCGCCAGGTAGTGCTCGAAGTAAAATTTGCCGAGGTTGATCGCACCGCGCTCTTGCAGCTGGGCGCGAACTGGTTCACTCCGGGTGCGGGTCACACGACGGGGCTGATTAGCACGGGGCAATTTGGCGGAAGCTCGATCAGCACTACGGGCGCAACCGTCACCACTGCGGGAAGCACGACCACCACCGCGGTCTCGGCAACACCGCCCACGCTCAATATCAGCAACCCTTTGAACCTGTTCTTGTTTAACAGCGACATCAACCTCGGCGTGACCATCCAGGCGTTGCAGGCAAAAAACGTAGCCGAGATTCTGGCTGAGCCGAATCTGATGGCCATCAGCGGCCAAAAAGCTACTTTCCTGGCTGGGGGAGAATTTCCCTTCCCGATCGTTCAACCCTCTTCGGGCGGCTTGCCGACGGTCACCATTTCATTCAAACCCTTCGGTGTGAAGTTGGATTTCGTCGCCACGATTGAGGACGACAATACTCTGCGCCTGCACGTGGCGCCTGAGGTCAGCACCCTCGATTTCAGCAACGCCTTGACCCTCTCCGGCTTTACCGTGCCGGCGATTTCCACGCGCCGCGCCGAAACCGAAATCGAACTGAAAGACGGGCAGTCGTTCGGCATCGCCGGACTGCTGGACCGCCGCGCGACTACTCTGCTGAACAAGGTTCCGGGCATCGGCGATATCCCGATCCTCGGCCAACTCTTCCGCTCCAAGTCGATTAATAAAACCAACACCGAACTCATGGTGTTCGTAACTCCGCACATCGTAGACCCGGTTCGCGTTGACACTCCAGTTCCGGCGGCGCCAAAGTTGGCTGTGCCCTTCCTTGACGTCCCGAAATTCGATAAAGACGCGCCTGGCAACAAGGAAATCAATGCTAATGCTCCGCCAACTCCCGGAGTGAAATGATCGTGCTGAAGGATTCGATGAATATGTCCGGGCGTCAGGATGTGAATCTCGGCGAAGCCCTGTCAACAGTGGCCTTTTGCCTCGACGAAGAAACCCGTCGTTTTCTCGACTTGATTGCGGGAACTGCGTCGCTGTTTCGGGTTCGATCGCATATCGGAACTTATCGCGCCGCGCTTGACCAGGACGCCAAGCTGGAGCAACTGGGCGACCCGCCTCCGGACGTTTGCATTATTGATTTCGATCAGGACCGCCGCAGCGCGTCGATGCTGGCCGAGCGGGTTCATTCCTCGCTCCCAGGCGTTGCCCTGTTCGCGGTCTCCTCCAGAGTGCATCCCGAAGCCATTCTCGAGGCCATGCGCTGCGGTTGCAGCGAATATCTCAGCAAGCCGCTCGATCGCGAACAACTGGTCACGGCCATGGTGCGAATCGGGGCGCGCCGAAAAGAAAAACAGGAGCTGACGCAGGCGCACGTCGTGGCCTTCATGGGATCCAAGGGAGGTTGCGGCGTCACCGCTCTGGCCTCTCAAATGGGAGCCCTTCTGGCCAGCACGTTTTCTCGCAGCACGCTTCTGCTTGATCTCCATCCCGACTTCGGAGACGCTGCGCTTTACCTCAAGCTGACCAAGGCTCGTTACCACTTCTTCGAGCTCCTGGAGAACACCGACCGTCTGGACGCGGACTTCCTGCAGAGCTTCCTCATGAAGCACTCCAGCGGGTTGGATCTCATTCCCGCACCTGAAGGCAGCATGACCACGCGAGAAGTACTGCCGGGCTCGCTGTCGCGAACTCTGGAATTTCTCCGGCTGCGCTACGAATTTATTCTGGCCGACCTGCCGCCGGCGCTCAATCCCGAGAACGTGTCAATGATTCAGGCCTGCGACCAGCTCTATCTGATCACGGTCGCCGAGGTGGCAGCCATCCGCAATGTGGTGCGTCAGTTGGAATATCTCGGCCAGCGCGGCATTCCACGGGAGAAGATTCGAGTGGTGCTGAATCGGTATCACAAGAACAATGTGGTTTCGGACTCGCAGATCGAAAAAGTGATCGAGCAGAAAATTTTCTGGCGGGTGCCGAACCAATACCCGCAGGTGGTGAAAACGATTCATGAAGGCGATCCAATTGCTCAGCTTTCCAGTTCTGAAGTTACCCGCAGCCTCAAGGAGTGGGCGGAAACCTTCGGCAGGAAGCCGGGCACCGAAGTAAGAAAAAAAGAGGGCGGAATCCTCGGTCTATGGGGCCGATAAGAATTTTCTGAGGGTGTGGAGGACAGATGGGTGAGTTCAATCAACCAATCGTGCCGTCGTTTACGGTGGCAAGCTCAGGCGAACCTAAGCGTCGCGGTGGCCTGGATTTCAAGGTCTATCAGGAACTGAAAACTGAAATCCATCGCGACTTGCTGAACAAGGTCGATCTGGAAAAGGTCGCAACTGTTCGCGACGATCGCACTCGCCGTCAGGTCTTCGCCGTCGTGCAGGAGCTCGTCTCAAATCTGAAGACGCCCTTGAGCGGTCCGGAAAAGGAGCGGCTGTCGCTGGAAGTCCTCGACGAAGTCTTCGGCCTCGGCCCTCTCGAACCATTACTTCAGGACCCCAGCATCAGCGACATTCTCGTCAATGGCGCAAAAGAAGTGTATGTCGAACGCGCCGGAATCCTGGAAGAAACCAAGATCATGTTCAAGGACGACAGCCATCTGATGCACATCATCGACAAGATTGTGTCAGCCATTGGGCGTCGGGTCGACGAATCTTCCCCCATGGTCGATGCCCGCCTGGCGGATGGCTCCCGTGTCAATGTGATCATCCCGCCGTTGGCCGTCGATGGTCCGCATCTTTCGATCCGGCGTTTTGGCCACATTCCCATCACTGAAGAAGATCTGCTGGCGAACCATACCCTCACTCCGGTGATGCTCGGATTGTTAAAGGGCGCGGTCGCGTCTCGCCTCAACATTGTCGTCTCCGGCGGTACGGGCTCCGGTAAAACAACTTTGCTCAACGTGCTGTCAGGATTCATCTCAGAAAAAGAGCGCGTAGTCACGATCGAGGACTCAGCCGAGTTGCAACTGAAGCAGCGCCATGTGGTCCGCCTCGAATGCCGTCCCGCCAATGTCGAAGGCAAGGGTGCGGTCATGCAGCGCCAACTGGTAGTCAACAGCCTGCGTATGCGTCCCAACCGGATCATCATCGGCGAAGTGCGCGGCGAGGAAGCGCTCGATATGTTGCAGGCCATGAACACCGGTCATGACGGTTCGCTGACCACCATTCACGCTAACAGCCCCCGCGACGCCATTGCGCGCATGGAGACCATGGCGCTGATGGCGAATCTGAACTTGCCTGAAAAGGCCATCCGTAAGCAGATCGCCTCCGCCGTCACCCTGGTCATCCAGGTAGCTCGCTTCAATGACGGAATGCGGCGCGTCACTCACATCACCGAGATTACCGGAATGGAAGATGACGTAGTCAGCATGCAGGATGTGTTCGTGTTCGAAAAGCAGGGCGTGGCCTCCGATGGGCGCATTCTCGGAACGTTCACCGCCACCGGTATTCGGCCAAAGTTTGCGGAGAAACTGCAGGCTTCCGGCATCAGTCTGCCCGCGAATTTTTTCGAGCAGTCGGCAAACATCTGGAACTAACTGGACCTGAAGGCAAGCTATGACGTTTTTTCTATTATTCGTGCTGCTTCTGATTGTGACGTTCGCCGTGCTTCTTTATTTCTTGAAGCCGACGTCGATGGAAAAGGCTGTTGCAGAGCAAATGGAGAATATCGGAACCGATGAATCTGCCCGGTCCGGTCCCACCACCATTCTGAAAGACTCCGCGACGTCGAATCCCTTGCTCGAGGACCTGGTTCGCAGCATTCCCTTCTCACCGAACGTAGCCCGGCTGGCAAAGCAAGCGGGAACGTCGTGGCGCACGAGTTCGGTAATGATTGTTTCCTTCGTCGCGGCGCTGGGGGCCGGCTGGCTGGCGTGGTTGATGACCTCGTACCTCATGGCCACGCTGTGCATTGCCCTGGCCGCAGGTTTAGCGCCCTATATCGTTCTCTACGTTCTCCGCGAAATCAGATTCCGTAAGTTCAACTCGCTTCTTCCCGAGGCCGTCGACCTGATGTCCCGAGGATTGCGCGCAGGACATTCGATCTCGGCCGTGATGGAGATGGTGAGCACGGAAATTGGAGATCCCGTTGGCATCGAGTTTCGGAGTATGCACAAAGAGCAGAGCCTTGGTCTTCCCATGCGCGAAGCCATCCTGAACCTGGTGGACCGCGTGCCCGTGGATGACTTGCGCTTCCTCGCGACCGCGATTCTTCTGCAGAAAGAGTCCGGCGGCAACCTGGTTCAGATTCTCGACAAGACTTCGGCCGTGCTACGGGAACGCGCACGCCTGCGCGGCCAACTACAGATTTACACTGCCCAGGGCCGCATTACCGGTTGGATTCTCTGCTTGTCCCCTTTCATGATGTTTGGTTTGATCAGTCTCACGAATTATCAATACGAGAAGATTCTGTTTACTAACCCCCTGGGCATCAAGATGGTTTATGGCGGCCTGGGGCTGATGGTCATCGGCGTTCTGTTGATCCGCAAAATCATTGATGTCAAGGTCTAGATCATGCAACTAGCCATATTTTTCGGGTTGACCCTGTTTGCGGTGTTCGCACTGGTGCTGCTGCTCATGCTGGGCCGGCCCTCCGCGCAGAGCGTGCTGCTCGATGAAGTCACTCGCGGCGTCCGGGAAACGGGATCCGTTCCCGGCGAGTGGCGTTCCAAGGTCAGCGCCGACTTTGTCGCCAAACCGTTCACCTGGTTCCGGCGATTCTTTTCCGCCGAACCCGACCCGGCCATCGTGCGCCGGTTGCTGTTGGCGGGCTATCGCAAGCCGTATCATGCCGACATTTTCCTGGGCTCCCGGCTGGTTGTGCCCGCTGTCCTCGGGATTGCGGTCGCTCTTCTATTCACTGACAACGTTGTCATCGCTTTCCTCATCGCGGTGATTGTCGGATTCTTCGCGCCCGATTTCTGGCTCGGACACGCCATCAATAAGAGGAGAGAAGAATTGCGGCTGAGCCTTCCCGACGGCCTCGATCTTTTGTCCATCTGCCTGGAAGCCGGTCTCGGTCTCGACCAGGGGATTGTTCGAGTGGGACAGGAACTGCGCGTGAGTCATACCGCGCTCAGCGAAGAATTCCTGCTGATCAATTTTGAGCAGCGCGCGGGCGTTCAGCGCAATGCCGCCTGGCAGTCGTTTTCACAGCGAGCCGACTTCGAGAGTGCGCGCTCGTTCACGGCGATGCTGGTTCAGACCGATCGTTTTGGAACCCCAGTGGCCAAATCACTGGGAACGTTCTCTGACGCTCTCCGAACCCAACGCCGGCAAAAGGCTGAGGAGATGGCAGCCAAGACCACCATCAAACTTGTTCCACCGCTGGTGTTTTTCATTTTCCCCAGCATGGGAGTGGTGGTCGTGGGTCCGGCCATGATCGCGGTCGCGGATTTTCTTGCACACTTTTTGCGCTAGAGACTTTAGACGTAAGACGTACAAATCAAACTGAGGCGAAAACCATGGACAACGTTACTTTGATTCGAGTCATCGCAGGCATTCTGGCGGTATGCACACTTCTAATCCTGATCTACAGGATGAAGAAAAAAACTCCTCGCTAGATTCAGAACGTTCATCCCCTGGGGGCGGTCATGTTTGGAAAGTCGCGGCAAGTATTTGTTTACAACAAAACGAAACAGACGTTCCTCGCCTTTCGAGTCAACGTTGCCGACTCGGTTGCGGGCCGATTGATCGGCTTGCTCGGAAGGCGCGCCCTCAAACCCGACAGCGGGGTGTGGATCTACCCGGCGAATGCGATCCACACCATCGGGATGCTGTTTTCGTTCGATGTTGTAATGATCGACAAGAATTTCAAGGTGGTCAGCATAAAGGAAATGGTCAAGCCTTTTCGGGTCATTCTGCCCAAGCTGCGCGCCGAGAGCGTCATCGAACTCCCCGCTCACACCATTTTCCGGAGCCGCACAGAGATTGGCGACGAATTGGTCATCGACCGATACGAAGCCAGAAAGATTCCAAAACCAGATGGCGCAGGACAGATAGACCGGGTCGACAGCGGCAGTATGCAGGGAGTGCAGGCCTGATCAAGCAGTCGATGTGAGTTCGTTCCGATGGCGTTTGCAGATCAGTTCGTCTCAAACGTCATTGGTGACGGCTCGATCTCAATGGCGTATCGATTGTTAAGTTCAAACAACCGGCTGCTCAGCGCAAGGCCATGATAAGTGTAATGGGGCATAACGGCAGGAGATTCCCGTTCGCCACACGGCTTTCGTGACAAGTAATCGCAAGTCCTCGATTTCCCCTAGCGCGCTTCCGGGCGTTTCCGAGCAAAAATCACCGAAATCATTGAACCTCCCCGGATGACAGATGAGACACGTCATGCCCTGTGGCCTTCGCCATTTTGCATTCACTGGGTACTATCTTTCAGACCATTTGAGCGAAATTGGCCGGAGCAATCAAAATTTGCAATCGAAAATTTGTGCTGTCGGTAGCAAGTTAAAATGTCCGGTTTTTGTAGCAGGTGAAATGTCCGGTTTCAAAGTTGTGCCCTCGCCGAAAGGGTTGGGTTGGTTTTGGGGATGGGGTTGCAGGGGAAGGGGGCAGTTCCCCTTCCCCTGCTCA
>DATMOP010000059.1:0-2060 GCA_035568115.1 Candidatus Acidiferrum sp. | reverse complement strand
TGATTCCGCGTAGCGCGGGCAACCTCAGCCCGCGCAACCTCCGGCCCATCGCCGGGTAAGCTCGAAACTCAAAAACAAACTCGGCTTCAATCTGGCAGAATAGCTGTCAGAGGAATCCACCATGGCGCAAAAACGAATTCTTTTATTGGCCGGCGATTACGTCGAAGACTATGAAGTGATGGTGCCGTTCCAGGCATTGCAAATGCTGGGACACGCGGTGCACGCGGTGTGTCCGGGGAAGAAGTCCGGAGAGTTCGTTCGCACCGCCATCCACGACTTCGAAGGCGATCAGACTTACAGCGAAAAACGCGGCCACAACTTCATGCTCAACGCCGCTTTCGACGACGTTAAGGCAGACACGTATGATGCGTTGGTCGTTCCCGGGGGCCGCTCACCGGAATATCTGCGGCTGAATCCGAAGGTTCTTGATTTGGTGCGCCATTTCTTCCAGGCGAGAAAACCGGTGGCCGCCATCTGCCACGCCGCGCAAATTCTAGCCGCAGCGGGCGTGCTCGAAGGGCGCCGCTGCAGTTGCTATCCCGCGGTCGCGCCCGACGTTACCGCAGTTGGAGGCACCTACGTCGAGGTGCCGATGGACAAAGCCTGCGTTGATGGCAACCTGGTCACCGCGCCGGCGTGGCCGGCCCACCCCGCATGGCTCTCGGAATTTCTGACGGTGCTGGGGACAAAGTTCGAAGCAACCGAACGCGTGGCGTGAATTCCCGGTGCAGCACAACAATTAGTGATTGACGCGGACCAGTTCTCCGCTCTTGACGAACGCAAGTCGCTCCAGAATGTCGGGTACGTGAGGAGCAGGTCAGCAAGACGGCTTGATTTGGCGCTTACGACGATGACGGCGATTTTGCGCCCGCTAAGGTTTTGTTCAATTCAATACCTTGATCGACTGTCACAAATACTTCGAATCCGGCGTTTTCCGCCAGCGCCAACAGTTCGCCATTTTTCTTTCCGGCTAATCCCGCGTCAGGAACAGTTTGGCACTCGTGTCCGGTCAAAGTGTTCTTGAGTTTTCTGGGGACGCACTCGTCAAGCCACAACTTCATGGCAGTTGACTGACCACCAGCGACTTCGCATGTTCCAGGACATGCACCGCTGCCTCGCGAGTCACAGTCGGAAAATCATCGAGAAAATCGTCGAGGGTTTGTCCACCTTCGAGATAGTCCAACAAAGCCTGAAAAGGCACACGGGTGCCGCGGAAAACAGGAGTGCCCCCAGCACATCCGGGTCTTTGATGATGATATCGCTCGGGGTGGGCATAGCGCCGTCTCCAGCAAACTAGTATCAGGGCTAAGTCTACTCCACCACCGAGGACTAGAAAACTGTTGGGGATGGATCGTCGCCTTCGACTGGTCAAGGTCTTAGAACTTGACCTAAACATTCGCAGGCCGGCCACGAACCGGACACGCCGCATATCCGCGGGTCACAGTTGACCTTTCACAAACCACGTATGCTCCCTCCGCTCGCGCGTCCGCGTAGGTTACACTAGAGAACTTTCACCACTCTCAGGAGGAATCAGTTATGCCCGAAGCCACCCTCAGTGGCGCAGATTTCAAGAAGCAACTGCGCGAAGGCCTGCCTAAGATGGGCTTGTTTCTGAACGCGCACAGTCCGACCGTGGCCGAGCAATTAGCCCACAGCGGCTACGACTGGCTGCTCGTGGACACGCAACACGGTCCCATGGGCTACGAAAAACTTTCCGCTATGCTGGCGGGAATCTCGAACGGGGGCGCCAAATCCCTGGTGCGGGTTGGCGGGTACGACGATCGCCCGGGAATCCAGCAAGCACTCGACATGGGCGCCGACGGAGTGCTGGTCCCTTACATCAACACTGCTGAAGAGGCGCGGCAGGCGATCAGTTGCACCAAGTATCCCACTGTCGGCACCCGGTCGGTTTACTTCCCGCAGCGCAGCATGAACAAGGCGGGACTGCTGGGCTACGCCGGCAACTTCAACAACAACGGCATCGTCGCGCTGCAGGTTGAGACGGCTTCATGTATCGAAAATATTGCGGAGATTGCCGCTGTGCCAGGCGTGGATATTCT
>DATMOP010000058.1:0-2178 GCA_035568115.1 Candidatus Acidiferrum sp. | reverse complement strand
TATACACTATCGTATATAAGAATAGATCGTTGTCAAGAGCCAAAACGAGAATGCGAATCTGCTATCGGAAATCCAAGAAGGGTAATTCTAAGCGGAAGAGGAACTTACCCTACAGAAAAATCACGGATGCGGAACCGCTGGACCTCTGGCAGCAGTTTCGGAAGCTTAGCAGGGGGCAGTCTTAGACAGCCGTTTTCGCCGGGGATGACCCGCTGGAGCGGGCGCGCTTGGCGATCGCACCCTATTTTCGCTGCCCGAATTTGCCGGCTCGCGCGCACCTGTCCAGCCCGCTGCAGTGGGCGTGGAAAAATTCAGGTAGTAAAGCAGAACGAAGCGACTGCGTTGCTATCAACTGGAATCGGCGACGACCGGCATGGACAAGGTGAGGAGGAGAAGGCGGTACAGATGGATCGCTGCCCGGACGGGATGTGCACCACGATGCAGATAGCGCAGCCGGTAGAGTCGCTCCAGCGTGAGCGCCAGGCAGGTCAGCAGCCAGACGATGAGCAAACTGCGCTCCTGGTGGCGGCGGATATGCTCCAGTCCATAACGATTCTTAGCATCGTTGAAGCCTTCATTTTCAATATGCCATCGACTTTTGGCCATGTGGTACAAACAGCGACGGCTAATGCGACGCGAAGAGAGGTTGGTGAGCCAGTAGGCCTCGACGACTTCGCCATCCGGTTTGTGTTGGCGATAGCGGAGCACACGGACCGTTTCCCACTGCAAGCTTTCCCAAGGATCAAAGTCGTCGGCGTCCCAGATCTCCAGGCGATCGGTACCGTCCCGGAATTCCAGGGTTGACGGTCGAGAACGGAAACGCTTTTCCGCCGCGCGGAGTAATTCGGGCAGATTCTCCTTCAGCCGGGCCACTACTGGCCAACCCGCCTTTCCCGCAACATGCAGGAAAGGGGCCGTGGCAAATTCTCCGTCAACCACCACATAGTTGATGAAGCGTGCTCCCAGGTTCTGGCGCACGCGAGCTAGCAGACGCTGCCCGGCGCGGTATTCACTGTCGCCCGAGCCATAGGGTTCCACGTCCACCGGCAGGATGAGGTCGCCGCCGACCACGGATGCGAGCACGAGGTGATGCCGGTAGCCGGTGATTTCTTTCTTGGCATTGCGGTGGGGACGGCACAAGGGGCATCCCTTCTTGCGCCGCCGCCCGCCGGTGGTCCCGTCCAAAGCGAGGCCTACGAAGCGGCAGTCCTCGAAGGCTTTGTTGCGTTTGGCGCGATGCAACACGGCGGCCAGAGCGACCCGTGTGGGCCCCGGATCTAAACGTGCGGTGAAATAACCCAAAGCATCGTCGCCGAAGGATCGGCTGACGTTTAGGTTTCTTCGCGCTTTCGATCCCACCAGGAACTCAATGGCCAGGAAGGCCCACTGGCGCAAGATGGTGCCGAGCACGAAGGACCACAACAGATCTTTTGCCGGGATCTTGTGACTGCCACGCCCATCGCCGGGGCAGCGGAAGTAGGACGCCAGATGGAGGTGCTGGCTGACGAACTTCCACAGCCGACGTGGGGTAGGGCTTCTCAGTCGGGCTTTCTCTTTTTCTTGCGCTGCTGGCGGGCCAAGACCAACAGCTGGGCGTTGGCCGCCAGCACTTCACGCACGGCGTCTTGAAATTCGCGTCCGGCGGCGACGCGCCGCTCTACCTCCTCCACCCAATCCCTGGGAATGCGCTCGGTGCGTCGCTGGCCTTGGGCCATGAAGGTGAGCGTCCAGGATTCATGCCCTTTGTCGTGCGCGCAATGGCAGCGGGGATTTCCGCAGCGCGTGAAACTGCGGGTGAGGGTTCCGGGCAGCACATCGGGCGGGATGGGGAAACGGTGGAGTAGCTGAAATTTGCGCTGGCGGAGGCGTGCGGCTTGAGGGCCTTGCGGTTTCTTTGTCATATTGTAGCAATACTACTACAAGTTAAACAGAAAAAGCAAATCACTTCTGAATGCGAAAATAGGACACGCTTTCTCTACTGCCTTAGCTTGCGGAGAAAAGGCCACCCATAAGGAGGGATTCAAGCTCCCTAGTACCTAGCTTCCGAGATAGCTGAGATAGAGGTGTCTCGTTGACAGTGACTGGTTCGGCCGTCGGTGCTCCGAGACGAAACGAGCCTTCGAGCCAAGGCCGCGACACGCAGGACTTGGTTGACCCTTTGCAAAACACACCCCCTCC
>DATMOP010000057.1:0-23565 GCA_035568115.1 Candidatus Acidiferrum sp. | reverse complement strand
ACGAGAGCGAAAAACCCGTCGTGGAACTGGGCAAACTGCAACTCAACGTTGCCGAACGCATGTAAGCTTCTCCGCGCCTGGGGCCGCAACTCCCGGCCCCAGGCCGCGAAGATTTCACACCATCTGCCCGCCCTGCCATGTCCTATTTCCTGCGCGGCATTGTTTCGAATTCCAAATTTCCCATGTACCTCAGAAACCTTGAAAAGAGGTTGTTGATGCTCAATGATATTATTTGGGATTTTTCTTAGGAGGCCGTATAGCGATCCCGGCGCGGCGAAAGACGCAGGTGGGGCTGATCGAGCAAAATCCGTTAGCGGTTCCTTCTCTCGAGCGGTTGCTCCGACGAATGTTCATCCCGGTCCATTTCGACGGAGGGTTGTTGACCGGTCCCCACTCCTCCAACCGCCAGATTGCTGCTTTCATTGTGGATATCGGCACGCTCGTTATGCCCTTGCACACCTCTATCCGCCAGATCAGGGACCGGTTTCCCAACGCAAAGATCCTGCTGATTGGCCATAAGCTCTCCCATCATCAAGCGGTGTTTCTAGTAAGACAGGGCGTCGGCGGCTTTATCCGTTACGCGGAGGTCAAGGAACTCGCTGAGGCAATTAGCACCGTTCTCGATGGCCGACTGAAATTCCCCAGAGAGGCTATGGAAGATTTTGCGGCGGGGGAGAAGGCAGCGCGCGGACGAAAGGAATCCATTACGAAGCGTGAAAGCCGCATTCTTGGATTTCTGGAACACGGCTTATCGAACAAACAGGCCGCGACAGTTTTAGGGGTCAGTGAAAATACGATCAAGTTCCATCTGTCTAATATCTTTCGGAAACTTCAGGTCCACGATCGCCACTCGGCCGTCATAGTCTCGATTTCGAGCAGGTTGGGAGCGGGCATTGAAGGTCCGCTGACGCAGCCTGGCCGTCGGCGGCCTCCGGGCCAAACCCGCACAGAGCTGCGAAGGTCCCGCTCACAATCCGCTTGACCGTCGGCTGAGATGCGCGCGGACACGCGATGGGACGGTCGCCCTACTGTATGGCACATGTTGAGATCGTCTCCGCCGCGTGCAGGATGGCCGGCGACCGGGCGGCGAAACTTCGATTGCGCATGCCGAGCTTTTTCAGAATGTGGTGAACGTGATTTTTCACGGTGTGCTCGGAAAGATAGAGTCGCGCCGCAATTTCCTTGTTCATAAGGCGCTGGGATAGCAGACCGAAGATCTGTCTTTCCCGCGTCGTCAGCACGGATGCACCGGACACATTCTGTTCGTCGCCGCTTGCCAGTTGAGCAAGGTGCGAGAACAAAGCATAGGTGATATCGGGGCGGCAGGCGAATTCGCCTTTCTGAACTGACCGCACTACGGAAAGAAAGTCCGCGAGCGTGGCCCCGGCAGAGACATATCCGCCCGCTCCTACTCCGGCGAGCCTGAGGACGCTTTCTTCCGACTCCACCACACCGAGGAGGACGACTCTGGCCGCACTCTGACTGGACGTGATGGAACGAGTCAAGCGCAACGCGCTTTCGACGCCCATGTCGAGATCAATGAGGATGACCCCGAAATCTGAGGGCAACTCTTTCGCCGGGTCAGCCACGGCAACAGTCTCGAGATGGCATTGCTGGGTGAGAGTGAAAGCCAGGGATTCGGCACGGTATCGATAGGCGGACAAGACAGCAATCCTGGAACCAGGTTCGGTCGACATACTTCCCTCGGGGTACCTAATTATTCTCGCTGCGAAGACATCTGCAATGGCCTGGGCGCGAGACGAAGGGCGTACGATTGGCGACGGCGCTGAGCCGCATTCTTATGTCGCTACAAAGAAGGCACGGTCTAGCCAGCAATTGGAAAGCCCTGCCGCAAACGAGAACTTAGCCAGGAAGCCTCGTGGCGGCTCTTTACTTTCAGCTTCTCCAAAATGTGGTGGACATGGTTCTTCACCGTATTGGCAGCAATGCCCAATTGGCTGGCGATCTCTTTGTTACCGAAGCCGGCGCTCACCAGTTGCAGAATTTCCGCCTCTCGGTGTGTGAGTTGGGCGCCGGCTCCGGGATTACGTTGCCGGGTCAGCCGACCGATATCGCCCAGAACCAGTTGCGTCACACGGGCGGAAGACACTGTCTTGTTATCGTGCACCATCTGTACGGTCCTGACCAGGTCGGCGAGAGACTGGGTGCTGAACACATGCGCGTTCATCCCGGCCTCGATGTAGCGGATGATGTCGGCATCGCTGATCTCCGCACTCAAGAGAACAAGCTTCGCCCCGGGGAACTCAGCGCGAGCATTATTTATCACCTGGAGTATGGCTTCCTGTCCACCGGAGGCGAAGACCAATACCACATCGACCGGACAATTGGAGTGGAGTTGAATCTGGGCGAACTCTAGCACCCGCCAGCCGCGCTCTGACAGCGCAGCCGCAACGATTTCGTGGAAAAGGCGGTCAAGTCCAAAGCTGACCAACACGTATTGCGCTGACGGCATCGTGACCTTCCGGCTCTCACAGGGGTGGCAATGAGTTCCTCACAAATGATCATGATGGCAGTAGTCAGTAAGAATACTCATAATGTCTCACCGTTCAACTACCCGCGCGGGTAGGCGCTGTGCGATGTTACGAAATCCGAACAATTTCACGCCGTGTTTTTCTCCGGTCGAGAAGAAAGTTATCCTCGAACCATAACACTTCAGTATCCGGGCGTTGCTCCGGGCGTGATCCAGTCGGCTTGGATCTCCACTGCAACTGAGCGATGCAACAGGGCGACCGACACGATCAGTGTGTTTTCACCCTTGACCAGTTGCAATGCTCCTTTCAGTCCGCGCAGCGGTCCTGCACAAATACAAACCTGGTCACCGACTTCCAGCTTGGGCCAGGGATAAGAGTGGACACACGTTGCGGCCTCAATGGCCTGCAAAGAAAGTATTTCGTCATCCTCAATGGGTATTGGCGCGCCACCTACTCCCAAAATTCGAACTACTCCCAGCGTGGTGACAATGGGCACTCTGATGGCCGAGTTGAATTTGCAAAATAGATAGCCGGTAAATAAAGGAAGTCTGAGCCTCTTGACGCGGTCAGACCATCGCCGCGTGGAGTAGTAAGTGGGCAGATACGCTTCATACCCTCTACTCTGAAGCCCAGCTAGTGCCGCATATTCCGTGGCTGGACGCACTTGGACGGCGAGCCAACGGCCCTCGTAGTCTGTTGTCATCGTCTGCGCCTCGGCAGTTTGACTGCCGCCTCATGTCTGCGGTCTGCCAGCTAGAATCGATCTAACTCATATACTTCACTTCTCAAGCGTGAGCAATCCTCCCGAAGATTCAGAATCGATTCAGATCATAGGCTTCGGTACTAGGTCGGTTAACCACTCGCCAAGTTACATCCGCAAGACAAACTGCAGAAGTCCTGCTACGCGGAAGCCCGCGTGAAGTGTCTCGACTCTCTGGCTTCATCAGTAGACCGAAAAAGATTGTCCGCGTGTCGTGCCGCGGATAGACACTCCCCTGAACATCTTGATCCATCGGTGGACCTTTTTTGAACCTCGGGGAGGATTGTTCCATTTCGCAATCGCGAGTAATACTCGCTTACGCATTCGGCATTGAAGATGTGGAGAGTCTGGGGCTCGAGTGGCGGCAGCCTGTCCGCGGCGGTTCACGAAGGCTCTCTGTTCGCGCCAGATTTGCGAATGGACATCGAGCGATTTCCCAGTACAGTCGCAGCAACTCCAGTGATTCAACGAATCACGCCGCCTGATGCCGGGACAAAACGTTTGACTGAAGTCTGGACCGCTTCGTGAGATCAATTTCCAAGCCTGTCTTACTCTGGGGGATGGTAGCGGCCCTGTGGTGGTACGCACGCTTACCGCAACTCAGTCGCCAGGAGGCCGCGGATCTTGCAAAGCATTTCCACTTCGAACGCACGTTGTTCTCGAAACCCGGGGATCGCCTTAGCAGCTACCGCGCAGTGAATCCGCGGCTCCGTGGAGTTGCGGCATGGGTGTCAGCCGTCGGTGCAGCGATTGCCTTGGGCGATCTCGATGCAGATGGTTTGCCGAACGATGCGTGTCTGGTCGATCCGCGATCGGACCAGGTGATGGTTAGCCCGATACCTGGGACCGGCAAGCGGTTCCAGCCATTCACGCTGGATCCATATCCCTTGAGATACGACTCTTCCAGCATGGCGCCCATGGGCTGCCTGATGGTCGACCTCAACGAGGACGGTCTGCGAGATCTGGTGGTGTACTACTGGGGGCGCACGCCCATCGCTTTCCTGCGCCGCCAGACGGAGGCGGGCGCGCCGCTTACGCGGGCGAGTTTTGTGGCACAAGAACTGGTTCCAGGCGCCGAACGGTGGTACACGAACGCCGGATTGACCGCCGATCTGGATGGCGACGGGCATGCAGATCTTCTGTTCGGCAACTACTTCGCAGACGGATCTGTCGTGTTGGGTGGCGCAGGGCCAGTAGAAATGCAGTCCTCGATGTCTCACGCCGGCAACGGCGGGAGCAAACCCATTCTGTTATGGAAATCGGCTTCGTCGGGCGAGCAACCCACGGTGCAGTTTGACATAGTCAAGATGGATACCCTGGGAAGTGGCTGGACACTTGCCATGGCCGCTTGCGATATCGATGGCGACTTGCTGCCGGAGATTTACGTTGCCAACGACTTCGGTCCAGACAAATTGCTGCACAACTTGTCGACTCCCGGCCATCTTCTCTTTCAGCCTCTGCGCGGACACCGGGGATGGACTACTCCGAAATCAAAAGTGCTGGGGCAGGACTCCTATAAGGGCATGGGAGTGGATTGTGCCGACCTCAATGGCGATGGAATTCCTGACTTCATGGTGGGCAACATTAGTGATACTTACGCTCTCGAAGAAGGAAATCTGATATTTGTGAGCACCGGGAGCGTCAGAGATATGCGCTCCGGTTTCGCCCCTTATCGCGAGGAGGGGGAACACCTGGGATTGGCTCGAAGCGGGTGGTCATGGGATGTGCGCTTCGGGGACTTCGACAACAGCGGCACACCTGAGATTGTTCAGGCGAATGGATTCGTGCAAGGGAAAGTCAATCGCTGGCCGGAGTTGCACGAACTCGCTTTGGCCAACGACGTGATGGTCCGAGACCCAGGACACTGGCCCCAGTTCACGCCCGGCATCGACATCAGCGGCGGGAATCACAATCACTTTTTTGTGCGCACAAGTTCGGGACGATATTTTGACCTAGCACATGAAATCGGACTCGGAGATCCTCAAGTGACTCGAGGAGTGGCGACTGCCGATGTTGACGGCGACGGCCGACTGGATTTCGCGCTGGCCAACCAATGGGGCGATTCGTTCTTTTTTCACAATGCCAGCGAAACGACCGGAGAGTTCCTGGGACTACACCTGCTTTTTCCGGTGCATCCCATGCCGACCATGATCCGCGACGGCCATCCTGGAAGAGATATTGCTGCCTATCCCGCGATCGGCGCGCGAGCGACCGTTCGCCTTCCCGATGATCGAAGGCTTGTGCAACAAGTGGACGGCGGCAACGGGCACTCGGGAAAGAGCAGTCCAGACTTGCATTTCGGCCTGGGCGCGATTGGGCGTCGAGAGCTGGCGGTTTCCATCGCGTGGCGTGATCGCGACGGACTCATCCAACACTACGAAACTAATCTCATGCCTGGCTGGCACACCGTTTTTCTGGGAACCGCTGCGAAATGAACACGCCCGATTCGTGGGGGCAGGCGCGCCGTCTGGGCGGGCTGAGGCGGTTTGCTCTAGCGATTACCGTTTTCAACATCCTCGGACACACCGTCTTTGGATTCGAGCAATCATGGGCACAGCCCTTTGCATCTCTGGCCGTAGCCTATGGTTTCGAGTTGCTCGCAGCATGGATGGGTGCAGAAGCCGCGGACAGGCGCCCTTATTTTCTGGAAGGCTGGAAGCAGTTCTTCGATTGCTTATTACCGGCTCACATTACCGCGCTGGCCGTGGTCATGTTGCTCTACTCCAGCGATAACCTGCTGCCAGTCATGTTCGCTTCCGCCGTAGCGATGGTTTCGAAGGCGACGCTGCGGTTTTCGGCGGGAGGGCGCGTGCGCCATTTCCTGAATCCCTCGAACTTCGGCATTACCGTCACGCTGCTGCTTTTTCCATGGGTTGGGATCGCGCCTCCTTATCACTTCACTGAGAATCTGACGCCAGCGGCGTCGTTGATACTCCCGGCGGTAATTTGTATTTCGGGAACGATGGTGAACTACCGCTTTACTGGGCGCTTGCCGTTGATTCTGGGCTGGTGGGCGGGGTTTCTGGCACAGGCGGCGCTGCGAAGCATTTTCCTGGGAACACCCCTAATCTCGGCATTGGGCCCCATGACGGGCGTTGCCTTCGTCTTGTTCAGTTTCTACATGATCACGGACCCGGCCACGACGCCATTCGAAAGGCACCGCCAGATAGGTTTTGGACTTGCGGTAGCCGTGGTATACGGCGTGCTCGTCAGCGTGCATGTAGTGTTCGGTTTCTTCTTTGCACTGACCCTGGTTTCGGCCGCGCGTGGCCTCGTTTTGTACATTCGCGGTCGAAGTTCGACAGCATATTCGAGCTCCATCGCTGCTCATCCCGCGCGAGCCACGATTCAGAAAGCGACCTCAATCTAAGTACCAAAGAGAAGTAAGAGTGGCAACGATTATTTCCGATCGCGAACTCGTGACCGTTACCTCGGCAGGCTTTCGCAAGGCGCTGGGGTGCTTTGCGACTGGAGTGACGGTCATCACTGTCAACCAGGAAGGACAAGTTCACGGCATGACTGCCAATGCATTCACTTCCGTGTCGCTGAAGCCGCCGCTGATGCTGGTGTGTATCAACCGCCACAACCGTACGCACGAATATCTGCAGGCGAAGCGACGATTCGGCGCCAACATTCTGGCCGAAAACCAAAGACCGATTTCGGAGTACTACGCTCTACACGGCGCCGAGCGGATGCAGAAACCCGGCGTGCAGGCCGAATTTTTCCTGACAGAGCGTGGAACGCCGGTTCTTGGGGGGGCGCTCTCATTCTTAGAGTGCCGTCTCCGCGAAATGTACCTGGCTGGGGATCACACGCTGTTCGTTGCGGAAGTCGAGGGAATTATCCCGGGCCAGGGAGAACCATTGCTTTACTTCCGCGGAAACTATCGAAACATTGGAGCCGCAGAGGCGAAGGAGAACGAGCGTGAGACGTCAATTGGTGAGACTGGAAACGCCGGCTCTTGAAACTCAGGTCGATCTTGGCTTCCTACGCGAACAGGAGCGGCAAAATTTGGCAACCGGTAACTGCCGCTGCTATCTGGCTCGGGATTCAAATGGGGCTGTAACTCTGTTTCTAGCCTTCACGTTCGGTCCTGCCTGCGAAAATGCGTCCGCCGTAAAGTCGGAGTATTCACAATCGCTGGAACTTGAGGAAGGTAAGACGATACTGCAGGACAGTGGTATGAATCGCCCTGAAGGCAAGGGGCGTAGTGCCTCCCAGGAATCGGGGGGCGGTCGGAAGACTTTGCCGGACCGGCGCAACCGGTAATTCTGCAATACAAGGAACCCCCAGTGTCTTCCGTTGTGGGAACTCTACTGCACATCAATCCGCTCGAAGTCAGCCTGGCTCGCCGGGGATTCTTAATTCCTCCGGAGCAGGTGCGCGCCCGGCTGGAAGGCGTGGGGGAGACTTTCTTACGCGGCTATCACGCGGCTCTGGCGGGGGTTGACCTGAATACTCTAGCCCTCCGTCTCGACGCCATCGACGCAGAGTTTCGCGGCTTCGGCTATGAAGGTGCGGCGATGGCTCTCGATCTGCTGGATCAATTCACACCCTGGCAACCATCGCGGACGGCAAGATTTCTCGCCGGTCCTGCGGAGCCGCACACATATATGGTGATCGTTGGGATCGGCTGGTCGATGGCGCGCCTGCGCTTCAGGTTCAACCATAGGTTCTCCAAGCTCGATCCCTTGCTGCGATGGCTGGCCGTCGATGGCTGGGGATTTCACGAGGGGTATTTCCATTGGGAGCGATACGCAGGGGGAAGGCCGCATCCGCGCCAGCTGAAAGGTTATGCGTCGCGCGCCTTTGATCAAGGGTTGGGGCGGAGTGTGTGGTTTGTAAGCGGCGCCGATGTAGACGCCATCTTCACCCTGGTAGAAGGGTTTCCCGATTCCCGGCGCAAGGATCTATGGAGCGGCGTCGGCCTGGCCTGCGCATACGCGGGCGGCGCCGACCATGAAGGAATTCGTTCCCTTCGGAGTGCTGCCGGACCGTGGTGGCCGCATCTGGCGCAGGGGGCTGTGTTCGCCGCCAAAGCGCGTTCACGTGCGGGAAATCCTACGGACTACACCGAGGAGGCCTGCCGCCTGCTCGCCGGGCTCTCCGCCATTGAAGCTGCCGCGCTTTCCGACCTGATGCTCGGCCAGATTGTTGAAGATGCGGAACCGGCATACGAGGTGTGGCGTACACGCGTTCAGATGTACCTTTCCGACTGAGGCGATCCATGAAAAAGCAATCACTGTGGCAGCAAATGACTGCGGGCGTTGCCTTGTTGTTTATCTGCGCAGCTTACTTTCTGGCGGGACTGCCAACTCTGGGGGCCAAAGAGCGCGCCAGCCTGGCTTCCCGGTTTGCGTTTCGAAAGATCCCGATTCCAATCACCAGCGGTGAACCTCCCAAATATGTACGCGCGGTTCATCCGAGTCTGAAACGTATCTCCGCATGGATTTCGACCCTGGGTGCATCGGCTGCGCTCACAGATCTCGATGGCGATGGCTTGCCCAATGATCTATGTCATGTGGATCCCCGTTTTGATCGCGTGACGATCATGCCGGTGCCGGAAACAGGCAATCGCTATGAGCCATTCACGCTCGATCCGGCGCCGCTGCCTTACGACCCGGCCACCATGGCGCCCATGGGATGCCTGTTCGGTGACTTCAACGAAGACGGCCTGATGGACATCCTCGTTTATTATTGGGGCCGGACTCCGGTGTTGTTTCTGCGCAAGCAGGAAAATCTTCCCGGGGGCGCGCAAAGAATTTCCGCCAGCGACTATCTGCCGGAGGAGCTGGTCTCTCCGTATCAACGCTGGTACACCAATGCAGTAACATCGGCGGACTTCGACGGCGACGGCCACGTCGATCTTCTGATTGCCAACTACTTTCAGGATGGCGCTCACATCCTTGATGCGCAAGCTTCCGGAACCGAATCCATGGACGAATCGAAAGGCGCGGCCTACAACGGCGGGCGCAAGCACTTTTTTCTGTGGGGCGGCGCGACCAGCGGCACGCGACCAAGCGTCGTATTTCGCGAAGTCGACGCCGGCCTCAGTCCCAAGATCGACCACGGTTGGACCCTGGCAGTGGGAGCGGCCGATCTGAACGGCGATATGTTGCCGGAAGTGTATCTTGCCAACGACTTCGGACCAGACCGGCTGCTGGAGAATCTCTCCACACCAGGCCATCTTCAATTTATTTCTCTTGAAGGAAAACGGACGGCATTCACTCCGTCCTCGTTCGTGCTGGGCCGCGATTCATTCAAGGGAATGGGTGTCGATTTTGCCGATGTGAATCGCGATGGATGGTTCGACATTTATGTCAGCAATATCACGAGCCAATGGGGGCTGGAGGAAAGCCATTTCCTGTGGGCCAGCACCGGCCATGTTGGCGACATGAAAAAGGGGATTGCTCCGTACGTTCAGGCAAGTGAAAAATTGGGGCTTTCTCACAGCGGCTGGGGATGGGATGCGCGGCTGGCTGACTTCGACAATGACGGCACCCTTGAGGCCGTGCAAGCGGTGGGCTTCATCCGCGGAAAGACCAATCGTTGGCCGGAACTGCAGGCGCTGGGAACCGCGAATAGCCGCATCATGCACGATCCCGGATTTTGGCCAAGCTTCCAGCCGGGGGCTGATCTGAGCGGACAGGAGCACGATGCTTTTTTTGTTCGTTCAGAATCGGGCCGCTATTTTGACCTGGGCAGCGAGGTCGGATTTGGCGAGCCGATGATCACGCGGGGGATTGCGGTGGCGGATGTCGACGGCGATGGCCGGCTCGATTTTGTGTTGGCGAATCAGTGGGGACCATCTTATTTCGTGCACAACGAAAGTCCGCATCCCGGGGCATTTCTTGGTTTGCACCTTTTACTTCCGATGCACCCGATGAGTGCGATCACGGAGCGCCCCGGCCATCCAGGGCCGGACTTGCCCGGACGGCCGGCGATTGGGGCGCAGGCAATGCTGCGCTTGCCGGGCGGCAAACTTGTAGTTGGCCAGGTCGACGGCGGCAGTGGGCATTCGGGGAAACGCTCTCACGAAATCCATTTCGGTCTCGGGAACCTGCCTCCGGGCGATAAAGTCGCCGTCGACCTGCAATGGAGAGCGCTCAACGGGAGAGTTTGCAGAACCAGACTCGCGCTCCAGCCGGGATGGCACACGTTGCAGCTAGGTTGTGAAGAGGAGTTTGACTAATGTCCGACCGCGAGAATAACACCCTGCTTTTTTATCCTTCGCACAACCCATCTTTGCGCCTGCTCGCGCTCTGGTATTTCGCGGGACTCCTGATCCTGTGGAACATTCTGGGCCACACGGTGCTTGGTTTCGAGCAAGCCTGGGCTCACCCGCTGATCGGCGTTGCCTCGGCGCTCTTTTTTCAGATCGCGCTTGATTGGGTGGATGGACAGTCTCATCGCCGGAAGCCGCGTTTTCTCCTGGGATGGCGCGCCTGGGCGGATTTTGTTCCGCCCGCGATCATCACTGGACTGGCCTGCTCTATGCTTCTGTATCCAAACGAACGGATCTCGCCATTTATTTTCGCCACGGCTGTGTCCATAGGTTCCAAGGTTCTGTTTCGCGCTCCGGTAAGCATCGACCGATCGCAGCACTTCTACAATCCCTCGAACCTCGGCGTAACTCTAACTCTCTTACTGTTTCCGTGGGTGGGGTTCGCTCCTCCCTACCACTTCACACGGAACCTGACGGGGGAATGGAACTGGGTGGTACCGGGCATCATCCTTCTTTCCGGCATCGTCATTCACTCGCGATTCACCGGGCGCTTACCTCTTTGCCTGGCGTGGATCGGAGGCTTTATGGCACAGGGACTCTTCCGCAGTTGGTTTTACGGCAATCCCTGGTACGTCCCGCTTGTGCCCATGACCAGTGCGGCCTTTATTGTTTTCACTCTGTACATGATCCCGGATCCCGCAACTACTCCGCTGAATCCGAGGCGTCAGATACTTTTTGGAGTGGCGGTGGCGTTCGCATACGGCATCCTGCAAATGAGGCACATCGTGTTTGGCCTATTCATCGCGCTCGTCGTAGTGTGCACGTTACGCGGAATCGGACTCTATCTGTCCGTGCTGCACAGGCTGTATTTGCGACCAGACCGGGTTCCCAGAGAGCCCGCGCAAGTTGCAGCCGACTGATCGAGGCTATCCTTCGGGTCCACATACGATTTCCGATCCAACCGAAGATTCGAAGCCACACCAACGTTGTTTCCTCCGGACGTGGTAGTCGATGACTCAAAGCATGGCAATGTTGACGTTGAGTGAACCCGAGGACGCACCCGTGCCTTCCTCAGTCGCGATCGTATTTCGAGCCATTGCTCATCCCACGCGACGCGACGTACTGGAATTGCTGCGTCCCGGGCCTCAATCGGCGGGAGAAATAGCGCTCGCATTCCCGGCCTCGCGCGCTGCCATTTCCAAACATGTCAAGGAGCTTCAGCGGGCAGATCTGGTGAAAGAGGAGCGGCGAGGGCGAAACCGCTTTTACTCGCTGAACACCCAGCCCTTGAACGCAATCGAGCTCTGGTTACGATCCTACTCTAGGTTTGGAATTGCCTGGAATCAAGGGCTCCCGTTCGACGATAACAGGCCCGCAAGCGAGGAGAAGCAGGTAACTGCCAAACGGACTAGCATCCAAATTCCATCGAAACTGATTTCTATGAATCGCTGATCATCCAAGCGAGGAGCAGTGAATTCGACACCATCCACATTATGAACACTTTAGGAAAGATTACCGAACGAGCCACGCTGAAAGCGGAGGTGCTCGCCAAGTTCATCGATGCCATTCCGGTCGCGTTTATTGTGGCGGACGGGAACGGCGACATCTACCTGATTAACCGTCAGACCGAACTCTTGTTCGGCTACGACCAGACCGAATTGGTGGGAAACTCGGTGGAGATGCTAGTTCCTGACGCGTTGCGTGAGGCACATGCCAAACATCGGACAAGTTACGTGGACGAACCACATATCCGGCCCATGGGCACCGGACTGCAACTCAGCGCCAAAAAGAAAAACGGCATTGAGTTTCCGGCTGAGATTAGCCTGGGGCCCCTGGTGACCACAGACGGACTCTATATCGTGGTCATGGTGGTGCGTCGTCGCGAGGCGATTGCCAGTGCCTGAGTGGAAAAAACGTGGGCATCAGCAGGCTTCCTCTGCTCCTGGCGCCGCGCGGATTGTCTGGCCACGGAGCCATCATTCGTCACCCGGTAAGGTATGGACATAGGGCAGGTTACAATGCGAGCCTCGCTGAAAGCGGAGGTCCTCGCCAAATTCGTAGAATGTCTTCCGGTCGCCTTTATCGTTGCGGACGACGAGGGCATTATTTATTTGGTCAATCGTCAAACCGAGCTTCTGTTTGGCTACGATCAGAGCGAGCTGATCGGAGCGCCAGTCGAAATCCTCATCGCCGAAACCCTGCGCGAGATACACGTCAAACACCGTGCATACTACGTGGAAGAGCCCCACACGCGCGTGATGGGCTCGGGCCTGCAGTTGAGCGCGAGAAAGAAAAACGGCAAGGAATTTCTGGCCGATATTACCTTCGGTCCAATGATCACCACCGATGGAATGTATATCGTTGTAGTCGTGACGCGTCGTCGGGAGGATTCCCTTGCCTGAATGGAAAGACGTTGGCATTGGCGGACTCCTGGCCCTCTTGGTTTTGCGCGAAGTATTCAACTTCCTGAAGTCAAGAAAAAGTGAGAAGCCGACGGCGGCCGGAGAGCAGTCCGTTGAGTTCTGGCGGGAACAAATGCGGGATCTTATCCTCCAGATTTTGGCACAGACGATCACTCGCACCCTAGACCAGCAAATCATGGTCTCAAGTGAGATTCGAGATCTGCAAAAAGGCACTAACGAAGGGATCATCAAGCTGATCACGATTTATGAGGCCAAGAATAGGTGAGCTTCACTTCTGACGTCCGATTGTTTTTGAGTCAGCACCCTGACTGATCGCCAATCTTAGCCGCTCGCATCATGAGCATGCAGTCGCACCAACAAGTATTACGCCACCCCCGCTTCCGCGCGGATAAGTGAGATCTGATGGAACCCATCGCAATTGTCGGTATGGCCTGCCGGTATCCCGAAGCAAATACTCCCACAGAACTCTGGGAGAATGTTCTTTCTCAGAGGCGCGCATTTCGACGGATCCCCCCGGAGCGGCTACGATTCGAGGATTACTTCTCCGCTGATCGCGCCGCCCCGGATCGCGTTTACGCCTTCCAGGCCGGGGTTCTCGAAGGATATGAGTTTGATCGCGTGCGCTTCAAGATCTCCGGCACCGCTTTCCGTTCCGTGGATATTGCGCACTGGCTAGCTCTTGACATCGCCTCGCAGGCATTGTCGGACGCCGGCTTCGAAGAAGGCTCCGGCTTGCCACGTGAAACTACGGGCGTCCTGGTTGGCAATACCTTGACCGGTGAAATCTCCCGCGCCAACCAAATTCGGCTGCGCTGGCCCTACATGGCCCGGGTTCTGCAAGCCGCTCTTGCCCGGGAGGGTTGGGATGCACAACATCTCAGAACTTTTCTCGACACCCTGGAAGAAAGTTACAAAGCTCCGTTTGCTCCGATTACGGAAGAAACCCTTGCGGGCGGCCTCTCCAACACGATCGCCGGCCGCATCTGCAACTACTTCGACTTGAAGGGCTCGGGCTATACGGTCGATGGCGCGTGCTCGGCGTCATTGCTGGCTGTTGCCCATGCCTGTTCCGCCCTCAGCCTGGGCGACATGGACGTTGCTCTGGCTGGTGGCGTCGACATTAGTCTCGATCCTTTCGAACTCGTCGGCTTCGCGAAGGTGGGCGCTCTGGCGGAGAACGAGATGCGCGTCTTTGATGCCCGCTCGTCGGGCTTTATCCCCGGAGAAGGTTGCGGCTTTGTAGTCCTGATGCGGCATGGCGATGCAATCACCCAGAAGCGGCATATCTACGCCTTGATTCGCGGGTGGGGTCTTTCTTCGGACGGAAGCGGAGGAATTACTCGCCCGGAAGTGGCCGGCCAGATGTTGGCACTACAACGCGCCTACCGCAAGGCGGGGATCGGAATCGAGACGGTGGAATACTTTGAGGGCCACGGCACGGGAACAAGTGTCGGCGATGCGACTGAACTGCGCTCGATCTCAGTAGCGCGGCGCGAAGCCCGAGCCACCGCACCTGCGGTGATTGGATCGGTGAAAGCCAATATCGGCCATACCAAAGCGGCGGCCGGCCTCGCTGGATTGATCAAGACCGTGTGCGCCCTGGAAGCGCAGGTCCTGCCTCCCACCACAGGCTCAGTCGAAGTGCATCCCGAACTCGCAGGCGAGACCCCAGCGCTGCGCACACTTCGCACTGCCGAACCATGGCCCGCCGGCCGCGACTTGCGAGCGGGCGTCAGCGGTATGGGATTTGGCGGAATCAACGTGCACATTGCATTGGAAGGAGTGACCGCTGAGCGCGCCGGCCAGTTGTGTGAACGCGATCGGTCGATTGCCGCATCGATGCAGGATTGTGAGTTGTTTGTTTTCTCTGCGCCGGATGCGGAGAGCTTGCGCCGCCAACTCAGCGCGGTGGCGGAGGTGGCCCCGTGCTTGTCCCTGGCGGAGTTAAGTGATTTGGCTGCTCAGCTGGTTGCGCGCCTCGAACCGGGGGAGGCGCGTGCGGCAGTCACCGCCTCTACCCCCGGCGAACTGGCGTCATCGTTGGAGAAACTGAATTCTTACTTGAGGGATGGAATATCCGCGAAGTTCGAGGCAGCCATCGGACTTACCGTAGGCCGCCCCCTCGGCATCCCGAAGATAGGCTTCGCGTTTCCCGGCCAAGGCAGTCCGTTCAGCCTCGACGGAGGCATTTTCCGCCGGCGATTTGCGCCGGCTGAAGAGCTCTTTGCGCAGGGTGCGATTCCAGCGACCGGTGATCAAACCTCTACAGCGATCGCGCAGCCGGCAATCGTGGGCTGGTCGATGGTGGCGCTGCGGATATTGCGGTCGATGGGTATCGAAGCCGATGTGGCGGTCGGACACAGTCTCGGCGAACTCTGTGCGCTGCACTGGGCCGGCGCCTTCGATGAGGAGACGCTGTTTCGGATCGCGCGTTCTCGAGGGCAGCTTATGGCAACCCTGGCACGGCCCAGCGGAGCCATGGCCAGCCTGACCGCCTCCAGCCTTGAGGCGGCCAGGTTGCTCGAGGGCTCTGACGTGGTGATCGCCGCGATCAACGGGCCTTCGACGACGGTGATTTCGGGCAGCACAACGGCGATTAACCGGATGCTCGAGGCGGCGCAAGAGCGTGGCATCAAGTCGGTGCGCCTACCCGTTGCGTACGCATTCCACTCCCCGCTAATGGAACCAGTTGTTCCGGCGCTGCGCAGAGCGCTGGATGACGAAACGCTTCACGCTGTTGGCCGGACCGTAGCCTCCACGGTAACTGGCAGCCTGCTTGAATCCGCTTCTGATCTGAGAGAGTTGCTCTGCGAGCAAGTCACGCAAGCAGTCCGGTTCACAGACGCAGTCCGCGCTGCGAACCAGCGCGGCGTAAGACTGTGGATTGAGGTGGGGCCCGGCCGTGTGCTTTCGAGAATGCTTGCCGACCTTGGCAGCGATCCCGTGCTGAGTATCGATGCCGGCGCTCCATCATTGCGCCCACTGCTGGCGGCTGTTGGCGCGCTTTTCGTACACGGCGCCTCCGTTGATTTGCATCCGCTCTTCGAAAACCGCTTCGTACGCCCAATTCATCTCGATCGGCCTTTTAAGTTCATCGCCAATCCCTGCGAGCAGGCGCCCGCTCCTCTCGAGCGGAACATAGGTGCATACACGCCACGCGCTCCCAGCCAGGAGCTGCAAGAGAGGCCCGCGGACGCGAAAGAGAAGCCGCTGGAGTTAGTTCGACGCCTGGTGGCGGAACGTGCGGAACTGCCCTCCACATCCGTTCGCGACAGTCACCGGCTGCTGAGCGATCTTCATCTCAACTCAATCGCGGTGGGACAAATCGTGGTGCAGGCGGCAAAGGCCATGGCCGCGGCTCCTCCGGCAGGCGTCATGAATTACGCCGACGCGAGCGTCGGCGAGATTGCCCGCGCGCTGGAAGAATTGAAGGGAGCCAAGAATTCCTTCGAGCCCGAGGATTTTCCAACTGGGCTTGATTCATGGTTGCGTGCTTTCACGGTAAAGATGGTGGAAACGCCATTCCCGGAAAAGCAGAGTTTGCAGATTGCGGGCGGTGGGAAGGTGCTGGCGGCGCCCGGCCATCCCCTGGCCGAGGCTTTGACGGTCGCGGTCGCAGCATCTGCGACAGGCGGTGTTTTTGTATGTTTGCCGGCAGAGCCAGACAACTCGGTTCCCGAACTGCTGCTCGAAGCGACCAAATCCGTTCTCCGCGGCGAAACGGCGGCGCGGTTGGTGGTCGTGCAATCCTGTGGAGTCGGCGCTGGCTTTGCCCGCTCGCTGCATCTGGAAGCGCCCCGGGTGACGACCTGCATCGTCCGCGTACCGTTCGCTCATCCCCAATCGTGCGATTGGGTGTTAAAGGAAGCCGTTGCTGCGCAAGGCCACAGCGAGGTCTGCTATGACGAGAGTGGGCGGAGGCTGCAACCTTATTTGTTTGCGGTACCACAGGAATCTGAGCGGCGGTATGCTCCTTTCACCCGCGACGACGTTCTCCTTATTACCGGCGGCGGAAAAGGGATTGCCCTCGAATGTGCATTAAAGATGGCGCTGGCCACCGGGATTCGCCTGCTGCTGCTGGGGCGCTCGGCGCCGAAAAACGATCCCATCCTGCGAGCCAACCTCAAGAGGCTTAAGGCGGCGAGAATCGACTTCCATTACGCGTCGGCCGACGTTGCCGATTTGGAGTCTCTCCAGCAAGCCATGGAACGAGGCGAACTCGGACTGGAACGGGTTACCGCGTTGCTTCATGCAGCCGGCGCCAATACTCCACAATCGATCCAGTCGTTGGACCTGGCGGCCTGCCGGAGGACTCTGGCGCCGAAGGTCGATGGCTTGCGAAATCTGCTCTCTCTTCTCGCCCCGGATCGGTTACGCGTGTTGATTACATTTGGCTCGCTCATCGCCCGCACCGGCTTTCCGGGGGAAGCGGATTATGCGCTGGCGAACGAGTGGATGACGCACCTGACCGAGCGATGGCAGGCGGAGCATGGGCAATGCCGCTGCATGGCAATTGAATGGTCGGCATGGTCCGGCGTGGGCATGGGGGCAAATGTCGCTAACCTTGCCACTCTGCAAACCCAGGGAATCTCGATGATTCCTCCGGAATCCGGCACGCAGTTTCTCCTCCGGCTTCTTCGCAGCGAGTTGCCCGGAGTGGCCGTGGTCGCGACCAGTAGATTGGGGCGGCCTTCTACATTGCAATTGGAACCGGAGCCACTGCCACATTTGCGATTCCTTGAGAAACCGCGAGTTTTCTATCCCCACGTGGAATTGGTGGCGGACGCGCATTTGTCCGCCGAGACCGACCTTTACTTGAAAGATCACGAACTGCATCACGAACAGGTTCTGCCCGCGGTGATGGGTCTCGAACAAATGGCCCAAGCCGCCATGGCGGTGGCCGGAGAGAGTATGCGTCCGGTGTTTGAGCGGGTGGAATTCTCGCGCCCCATCGTCGCCGGCAGCGGGACCACAGTGGTGAGGGCAGTTGCGCTCGCGGAATCCAGCAAGCGGGTAGAAGTCGCCTTGCGCACGGGCGACACCGGATTTTCCGTGAACCACTTTCGAGCGAGCTGCTCGTTCAGAAATTATCCGCCTCAGGCAGCTTCAGTGGACGACAAAGATGCGGGCGCTAGTCGCTTGTCCCTGAATCCGGCCCAGGATCTGTACGGCGGAATCCTGTTCCAGGGGCCTCGCTTCCAATGCTTGTCCCACTACACGGAGCTTACGGCGAGTAGCTGCGTGGCGCAGATTGTACCCAACAAAAGCGAAGATTGGTTTGCACGCTACTTACCGGGAACGTTCGTTCTTGGGCACCCGGGCGTACGCGACGCCGCCATTCACGCGATTCAGGCATGCATACCGCATCGGCGAGTTCTGCCGGTTGGAGTTGACCGCATTGTCATCCAGGCCACCGATGCGCAGTTTCCCTACAATCTCCGCGCATTTGAGCGGAGCCGCGACGGGGACCGGTTCGTATACAACCTGGAGTTGAGGGCGGCGGACGGCACGCTCTGTGAAACGTGGCATGGATTGCAGTTGCAGGCTGTGGAGGAGCTGCCCAGCCCCGACGCATGGCCAGTGCCTCTGTTCGGTCCGTACTTGGAACGTTATCTGCACGCCATGGCGCCGCAGTGCGGCATCAGCGCGATATTCAGTCGCGATGGCGGCAGCAACGGGGACAGCGCCATTTGCCTCGTCGCCGGGGGAGATGAGCTCCCGCTTCGCAGGAGTGACGGGAAACCAGAATTGCCCGGCCGCGCAGTCTCGGTTTCGCATTGTGATGGCGCCACGCTGGCGATTTCTGGGCCGGCCGACGTTGGCTGCGACGTCGAATTGGTTAGCGGTCGGTCGGCATCCCTGTGGAGAGAGATGCTCGGACATCAACATTTTTCTCTCTCTGAGTTGCTTTCGACGGAGGGGCAGGAGGATCAGGATGCAGCCGCCACCCGCGTTTGGACGGCGCTGGAATCATTGAAGAAAGCCGGGGTCCCGGGAGACATTTCGTTAGTGTTCACCTCGGCGGAGAAAAACGGCTGGTTGCATCTTTCGGCGGGACCATGGGCCGTCGCCACCCTGGTTGCTCAGCTCAAATCGAGCCGGCAGCGTGTTGCTGTTTCGATAGCTTTCGTACACGGCAGGGTTCCGAAACCTGCCGAAACCTTCTACGATTCCGCGCCAATTGCCCTCGAAGGGTAGCCGATGTCCCGCCCTTATGAGTACCGACACATTGTGTCTTTTGAAGAGACCAATCTAGTGGGGAACGTTTACTACGCTAACCATCTGCGCTGGCAAGGACGCTGCCGCGAGGCATTCCTGCGCGAGCATACTCCAGAACTGCTCGCTGAATTGTCCGGGGACTTATGCCTGGTCACCGCGCATTGCAGCTGCGATTACTTCGCAGAAGTCTGGGCCTTCGATGAAATCATAATTCGGATGTTCATCGAGGAACTGACGCAACACTACATCACAATGAAGTTCGAATATCTTCGCGTTAACCGGAAGGGCTGCATGGAACTGGTGGCCCAAGGCAAGCAGCGAATTGCATGCATGCGGCGAACCGGCGAAGACACCGTGCCCGAGCCCATTCCCAGATCGTTACGCTCGGCTCTCGGACTCTACTCGGAAACATAGCCGCAAGCGTCCCGGTACTGCAAGGCAAGCCACGCGCGCAGCGATGTTCCGGGCAGCACAGCAACTCCGCAACCTCAGAGAAGGCAGCGCTCCCAACATTGCACTTTAATGCTTTGTGAAGGGTGCTCCAAGGATGTCCATTCTTTCGACTCGCCTTCCTATTCGTCACATTTCCGCAGTTTCAGAAAGAGAATCATGGCCAGATACAAGGAATATAGCTCTCTCACTGGAAGTGAACGCGTCAAGCCCACCGAAGCCCAAGCCAAAGGTGCGGCCAACCCGGAAGAGACGCTGCGAGTCACGGTGCTCTTACGATCCCGCGCAGGAGGTGAAGGGCCTGCCAAGGAAAAACCCAGTTCGGCAGGCGCCGAGCGGCGCTTGTCGCGAGAAGAATTTGTCAACACTTTTGGAGCAATCCCAGAAGATCTAGGAAAGATCGAGGAGTTCGCTCACGAGTACAACCTGACGATTGTGGAGAAAAGCCTTGCCAAGCGCTCGGTAGTATTGACCGGAACGGTGGCAAACTTCAGCAAGGCATTCCAGGTTGAATTGCAGCAGTATGAAGGTTCGGGACTCTCCTTCCGCGGGCGCAGCGGGGCGGTAAAGATTCCGGCCGAACTGAACGACGTGGTGAAGGCGGTCATGGGGTTAGACAACCGTCCGCAGGCGCAGCCGCATTTGCGCAGGCGACCGATCCCTGACGCGACGCACTCACGCACCGGCCAGGAGCCGGGCACATTCACTCCACCGCAGGTGGCGCAGATCTATGGCTTCCCCCAGAACGCCGATGGCAGCGGACAAACCATTGGAATCCTTGAACTCGGTGGAGGTTTTGTCTCGGCAGATATGGAGTACTACTTCCGCAATATATTGAAGATGGATGTCCCCAAAATCGTCTCGGTGTCGGTCGATGGCGCCGGCAACACTCCCTGCGGAAGTTTTATGGGCCCCGACAGCGAAGTCTTGCTCGATATCCAGGTGGCAGGCGCCATCGCTCCCAAGGCTACCCTCGTGGTGTACTTCACCCTGAACAACGACCAAGGTTTTTACAACGGGTTGGCTGCGGCCGTGCATGACGCTCAAAACGATCCCGGAGTGATCTCCGTCAGTTGGGGCAGTTCGGAATCTACGTGGAGCCAGCAATTCGTGACGCAGTTCAACAAGTTGCTGCAGGATGCGGCAACACTGGGCGTGACGGTCTGCTGCTCAACCGGTGATAACGGATCAACCGACGGAAGAAGTGACGGATTACAACACGTTGAGTATCCGGCAACCAGCCCGTTTGCGCTTGCTTGCGGCGGAACTTCACTCACCGCGCCGAATAACCAGTACTCCAAGGAAGTCGTTTGGAATGACATGGACAAACACCAGGGAGCCACGGGCGGAGGGGTCAGTGAAATCTTTCCCAAGCCTGCATTCCAAGCCGAGGCCGGCGTGCCTCCATCTAAGAATCCAAGCCGCTTCGTAGGGCGCGGAGTGCCCGATGTTGCAGGCAATGCCGATCCCCATACCGGCTATGTCGTTTACGGAGATGGGACACCCGGGACGCTTGCAGGTACGAGCGCAGTGGCTCCGCTTTGGGCCGCTCTTATTTCTCTGATCAACCAGATAAACGGGAAGCGGTTGGGCTATATCACTCCGTTGCTCTACGCGCCCAATGCGCGTGAAGCTCTGTTTCATAACGTCACCGAGGGCAACAACGGAGCCTACAGCGCAGGCCCCGGTTGGGACCCATGCACCGGGTTGGGCAGTCCAAAAGGCGAAGCCATAGTTTCCATGTTTCGCGCAGGTCGGCCTCAAGCGCAGGCGGCAGAGCGATAGAGGATAGCAACCCAGAGGAGTATCCCAATGCAGCTTTCAACCCACACACCTCGCTGCGGTCAGCCATCGCCTTTCTCCTCCAGCCTGGAAAATTCCCAGCGCCAGCGAAAGGCAGTCGACGATCTCGTGCTCGTACATGCTTCCAAATGCGGCGATGCGGCGGCATTCGAGGAATTGGTGAGGCGATACCGGCAAAAATTGCTTCGAGTCGCCCGGGACCTGACCCACAACCACGAAGACGCCCAGGATGCTGTACAAGAGGCCTTCCTGAAAGCTTATCGGAAGCTCGATCAATTTCAGGGAAATGCAAAGTTCTCGTCCTGGTTGTTCCGCATCAACGTGAACGAATCGCGCATGAAGATGAGGAATCGCTCGGATGCCCCTATGTGGCCTTCCGAGGATCTCAATTCAGAAAATCCCCTACTGCTTGGCGAGATACCAGACCGGGCGCCGAATCCCGAGGCACTCTGCCATTCCTCGGAGCTGCGCCACATTCTCATGAAGGCTTCGCTGACTCTCAGTCCGCGATTGCGGACCGTCTTTGTGCTCCGCGACGTCGAGGGACTATCGATTGACCAGACGGCAACAGCATTGCACCTGAATCAATCCGCGGTCAAGACGCGCCTGCGGCGCGCCCATGTTCAATTGCGCGGCAAGCTAAGCCGCGCCTTCGGCTTCCCGGAAAAAATAAGTGTGGAGTTTCGCAGCGCTCCCAGTGAGCAGTTGGGAAGAAAGAAACAGAAAGAACTTCCTTCATAGGGAGGCGTCGGAGCAGCGTCCTGCTCGGAGGTGAAGTTGCCGCAAACGTGAGGAGCACCGGCGATCGGCCGGGAATGGCGCGGGGCGCTCTTCCCCCGGTGCTCTGAACGTTTCACGACATGCCGATGGTGGAGGGACCGGCGATTCACCGAAAACGAAAACTTTCCGAACCGTTCAAGCAGATAAGTATTTCGCGTGTTGGGCGCCGGTAACTGGCAACATGAATCGCGGCTAACGTTCCGCAACGATGTTGTCACTACGGAGTGCAACCGGCGATCTGGACCGGCCGTTCGTAGCGGATTCGGTCCTCAGACCCCGAGGGGCAAGTCCCGGCCATTCGGCCGGGCTTGCTTAGCGGGATGAGCCCACAGAAAATTTTGCAAGAGACCGAAATTGTTCGCAAAAGGAGTTCCACCATGAGCGCGACAGCATCAACCGCAAACGCAAATCTCCGTTCCATTATCCATGACCTCGAAATCGCCGCACCCCCGGCGGCAGTTTGGAAGGCGCTTACAGATGTAAAGGAGTTGATCCAATGGCTCTCTCTCGACGCGCGAGTAAAGCCGGGTGTAGGCGGCTCCATATGGGTCTCCTGGGGAGGGAACCACATGGAGGAATCCGAAATTGAGGTTTGGGAGCCGAACAGCCACCTCCGCACGCGGGAAACTTCTCCATTTGGCGCATTCATTCAACCCCCAGATTTCGTCAACATGCCGCCGCGATACTTGGATTACACCTTAACGCCCGGCGAGGGAACGACTGCTCTTCACCTTGAGTATTCGGGATTTGGCACGGGCCCAGAGTGGGACCTCGTTTTCCAGCAGATCGATGCGCCGTTTGAATTTCACCTCAGCACTCTGAAGTTCTATCTGGAAAACCACACCGGGAAAGAACGATCTGTTTCGTGGGCGCGGACAGTTTTTCGATCCTCCCAAGAAGAAGCCTGGAGGCGATTGGCGGGACCTCAGGGATTTCTGCAGGAAGGATCGGTGGATGGACTGAAAAAGGGCGATCGCTATTCGATTGGCGCCGCCAATGGCGATCGCTTCTCAGGAGTCGTTCTGAGCAACCACCCAGGACAGCAATTCGGCGGCACAGCCGAAAATCTTAACAACTCGGTGATCCGGTTCGCCACAACAGGCTGCTCGGGAATCACTTCAGCCTCGGCATGGCTCGGCAGTTACGGTCCCAAACATCCGGACGCCCACCTTTTTGAGCATCGTTGGACCAACCTGCTCGACACCATCATGAAGGATCCGCCGGCGGGCCAGTAAACCCTTCACACTTTGCTTCCTTCCTCAGCACTGATCTAGTTTCGCAAGAGCGAAGAAGCGAGGTGGGGAAGGGATTCGTAAGATGAGGCAGAATCGGCGGGCTGGAAAGGCTCGCTAACCCATGCACAGGAAGGTGATTTATGAGAAATAAGACCGTGTTGATTTGTTTCGGCTGCGT
>DATMOP010000056.1:0-90672 GCA_035568115.1 Candidatus Acidiferrum sp. | reverse complement strand
CGCCAGTGAAGTTCCAGAAACAAGAGGGATCAAAGCCGCCACCGGGGCCAGGGCGGTGACCACGAGAGGCATGGCTGCTCCGACAGCGAAGCTGCCCGCAGACGCCAACGCAGCCTGAATCGGACGCGCACGAAGAGTCTCAGAGATACCGAGTTCGTCGCGAGCATGGGCGCCTATTGCGTCATGGGCCATCAGTTGGTGGGCGACCTGTCTTGCGAGTGCAGGATCGAGCCCGCGAGAGACGTAGATTGCCATCAGTTCCTTCTGCTCTCCCACGTCATCTGCTTTGAGTTCCTCGCGTTCGAGCTTGAGTTCGGCCTGTTCAGTGTCTGCCTGTGACTGGACAGACACGTACTCACCGGCAGCCATTGACATAGCCCCAGCGACCAGGCCAGCCACTCCCGCGACTAATACGTTGCTGTGAGTCGCATGCGCAGCTGCGACACCAATCAGCAGACTCGATGTTGAAAGTATGCCGTCGTTCGCGCCCAATACTCCCGCGCGCAGCCAGCCAATGCGTCCTATGCGGTGCCGTTCCTTGTTGCGTCCAGACATTATTGAGGCCCCCCTTAATCTGGCAAACGCCAGAAGCCGCGAAACACAGCGTTTCCCGCGCTGGGACAACGCACTTCGTCTGAGCAGTTGCCTCAAGCGCCACGTAGTGTGTACCTGACTGTAAAAAACTGACCAGAATGTATGACGCCACTCAGACATCATTACAACATGCCCAACACAGGCGAGAGAGGAGAGATCCCCGGACGCGTGAATGCGGAGGAAGCAGGAGTTATTTAGCAGTCGAAGAAGCTCGCGTCGAAGACTAAGCAGCTATCGTCGCGCATGGACGCGAAGAACCGACGGCGAAGCGCTCAATCACTGAAAGAGAGGCGCGATCGGCAGCGAACGCAGTGAACTGCGCTTTGTCGTGCCTCTGGTAAAGGATCTGGCGAAACCGATGAACACCACCGCGACGAGGTAGATTCATTGCGGATAATTAATAAAGGCTCTCCGAAAGAGCCGCTGAAGGCAAGCTCGCTACGCCTATACACGCCATCACGGGACCAGATTGCGGTCGAGTGACGGGCAAGCTGGAAATTAGCGGTTCGTCCGTCGGATCAGTATCGACAAACGCGCCTGCGGTCATTCACGGGGTTGATTCTCGCATTGTCGGCAAACAGGAACTTACGTGAGCCTGCCCCAAAACGGCAGTCCCCAATCACTCCGTTTCTCCCCAGCTATTCCTGCCAGGAATAATCCGATTGTTCGATTGGTTTAGAGAAGTCTGTCGGAGAAACTGCCGCTGCAGAATGTCATTGTACGAAATTAAAAGTTGTCTGTAAACTACTGATAATAAATGAGGTATTGGTGGAGGCGACGGGAGTCGAGCCGCTCCCCAAAAGGGGATGAGTGTAAATGGCCTGATTACGCCATCTGTCTTAAAGGTCGCCGTTTGTGCTTGCTTTCCGCCAAAAGTACACGATGGAACTCCAGACTCTGTTTTGCTGGATCTGCTTTCTGACGTGTCGATACTACAAGTTGCGCGTCGATGCGCAGGGGCCACTTAAATGCACTAATTGAATTAGAGTGAGCATCCTTCTCCTCTTTCAGGTTTCCTGAACTAAGTCAGCCCATCTGAAGTCGTCTCTCTTAGCAACTCCCAACCCTAAGGAGGTTGCCTATGTTTGCACGCAATATCTCCATCCATCTGAAATCCAATATGCTGTCCGACTATACTCGAGCATTTGAGAAGGACGTCCTTCCTTTGCTCCGTAAGCAGAATGGCTTTAAGGACGAGATCACTCTCGCCGGTCCCGGCGGAGTTGATGTGACCGCAATCAGTCTGTGGGCGAACAAGCACGATGCCGACACTTACAACACCAATACCTATCCGCAGGTGTTGAAGACGCTGGCAAGATTTATCGAGGGAACGCCGCAGGTTCACACCTTTGACGTGGTCACCTCGACCCTTCATGCGCGCGAACTCGTAACAGCGTAGGAGACTTGGAGTTTGTTGGTCACGAGGAGGCGGAGCTAACGCGCCTTCCCTCGGGGCCAACAAACGGTGAACTCGATTCGCGCCCTCAAGGATGACAACAATACACCTAAAAAGGTGCCACTTCAGGGATCGCGAGAAAATGAGGAAGTTTTTTTATGAAGAGAATTGCAGCGGTTATATTGCTCGCCGCGAGTCTGGCCCTTTCGGGGTGCGGATCGAATTCGAACGTGGTCGGCAATATCAATGGAACCTGGAACGCGACCCTGAACAGTTCGGGGACCGAGACGTTCGCGTTTGTGACAAACCTCACGGTAAATGGTGACGGGTCACTGGGTACGAGCAGTTTCACGTTAACAGTGAACAGCACAACCTGTACTTTCCCCACCGTAACCGAGAGCGGCTCATTCACGCTCAGCGGGAACTTCAACGGCCAGGTTTCAGGTAAGTTCCACTACGTGGTCAGTTCCACGGGGACAACCGTTAACACGCTGACCCTGGACGGCATGGTGAGCGGCGGTCAAATCACCGGCACCTGGACGGTGACGGGAGCAACTGGGGGATGCAGCGGCAACGGAACCTTCACCATGACTCCGATGCCGGGGGCCTAGACCTAGTTTCATTCAATGCTCGCCCTGAGAATTACTGGGTTTTCGCCACGCGCATGGCTGAGGCAGCGCCAGTGTCCTAACAGTGCTTTGCTAGGGTTTGTCTGCTAGCGATCAATCGGCGGTCGCGTGCGGGGCATTCCACCGTTCGCATTCTCGTAGTCGATCAATTTTGATCCGTGGCGACAGCATATCTGCGCCGTGCGCCAAACTCGGCCCGGAATTGCGGGTTGTCGGTGAAGCGTCGGATGGATTAGAAGCAGTCCACCTCGCCGAAGAACTGAAACCCAGACTTGATTCTGCTCGACATCGGGCCTTCCTAACCTGAATGGAATGGAAGCTGCAAATCGGTTATGCCGAGGCGCGAAGATACTTTTCTTGACTCAGAACAACGAAGCCAAATTAGTTCGGGCAGCTTTGAGTAACGGAGCGCAAGGACACGTCCTCAAAGTAGATGCCGGAAGTGAGCTTTTGCCTGCTATCAAAGCCGTTCTTCAGGGTGAAAAGGGTGTAAGTAGTGGAATCAAACAGAGAAAAGGGACTACGATGCTTTCACCGGAAGAGATAGCGCAAATCGAGGCTGAGATCGAGCGGCTTGAAAGGCTCCGCGAGGAATGCATCGATAGCGGTATTCGGAAACGGATCGAGGCTTGGATTGAGGTCGAGAAAAAGAAGCTGGCATCTAGCGATAATCCAAAGTGACCCCCTCAAAGTAGAAGCAAGGAAACAGAGCGGAGCCTGAGCAATCTTGCCCAGACCCCGGTCGGATATTACTTGAACGAGAAAAACTGCGCCGACAACAAGAGACCAAATCAGTCTGATGGCCAGCTGCTAGGATGAGGAATTGAGAATTAGTGCACCCGTCGCTTCGTTCCCCGTTTGTAACTGTTGATAAATCGCCGTTACACTCACTGACCAGGCGGTCAAAACGTGTAATGGCTTGATAACAACAGTTAACGTCCGGATTGCCCGTCACACGCCCAGGGATACCAGCAGCACTCCGCAGCCGACTAGCGAAGCGCCCGCCCAACGCCGCCACCCGATATGTTCTTTCAGGATGTACTTTGCCAGCGCTGTTTCCAGCACGTAGCTGAAGGCCGTGGCTGGTACCGCGAAGCTCAGGTTGGTAATGGAAAGCAGCGCCATTAGCGCGAAAAATGAAACTGCCATGGCCAGCACGCCAACACCAACATAAGGATTACGTGCGAGGGAAGCGACTAATCGAAAAATCGCGCGTGGCCGGAAGTCGTACACCTCGCCGTTGCGCTTCATGCCCATGGTGTTCAGCACATCCGCAATTGTGCCCGGAATCACGATCAGCGCAATGAGCAGCCACTTCATCGCGCCGCCTCGCAGGGCAGATCGCCGGATTTGTGCAGCATTGGCGCGGTGCGCGGCAGGGTGCGGACCACCAGGCTAACGCCCAGGCCAATCAGGCCAATTCCAATCCAACGCTCGGTGGAGACCGGTTCATGCAACAGGAACTCTCCCATCAGCGCCGTCAGCACATACGACACCGAGGTTACGGGCAGCACATAACTGAGGTCCACCCGGCTCAGCAGTGAGAGCTGCGAGATCAGCCACACGATCAGCAGTAGCACCCCTAAAACCACGAGTGGGTTTACAAATGCGTGGATGTAGGGCCAGGGCGAAAAAGAAACCAGCCGGCCGACTTCGTGCAGCCCACGACTCAAGGTGAAATTGCCCAGCACGTTGCTTGTGACCAGCAGCGCAATTACGGTCCGGGTTTTTAGACGCAGTGGCTGGGATTGCTTCTTCAAGACACTGGCGGCAAGAGTCGCAGTGGACCGGCGCGATCCCAACGTTTTGGCTGGGATCCTGTGGGTCAGCTGAAGCTCGCCGGAATCAGCTTGATCACAAGCCATGAGCAACCACTTTCGTAGCGATTCGGGGTGTTGCCAAGCAGCTTTTGCAGGGATTTGCAGACGTGGTAAGCCCCCCTCATGAGGCAAATCAATGCTACAGAACAACCGATTACGATAAATGGTCACTTGTGACCATCTATCCAAAGGCATGCGCTGTAGCATTAGGTGTGCCTCACATTGGAGGGCACCTTGTCAGGGCGTTTGTCGGAGCGGGAGAAGTGAGATGCTGCGCGCAGATTTGCTGAAACGCGACCTGCTTAGCGAAATCGTGCTCCTGGGCAGCGGTGCGCTGCTCTTCGGTTCACTGTTGCTGATTGTCGTAACCGTGCTCACGCAAGCCTAACCCAATGCCATGGACATAGCGTCTCGACTGGAGACGTTCTCGATTGACCCCGACAAGTGGTTGCCCCGTTCGTGATCTGTTGACGAAGAAGATCATTTCAGCAGCGAACTCGCAGCGAGATGACATGCCCCGACTGGACGGCATTCGCCGGATAGTTGGCGTAAGATCGCCATACCACTCATTGACCCCCAGATTCGCGTCGGAGAGCGCGGGCCAGCGGGAACCTGAACAGGAAGGATGTGAAGAATCCTCAGATTGTCTTCAGAAATGAGCAATTTTGAACAGCCACACCATTCGGGGAAGCAGTATGGTGCAAACTGCTGTTACTTGACAGTCCCCCGGGAGAGGGCGGACCGCCGTTCGTGGGGCAGGCATGGGTTAGTGTCGGTCTGTTTGGCGACGTTTGATCCTCACGCCCGCCCTTTTCAACGTTCAGGAATTTCGGTTTCAACCAGCCCCTTCGTTCATTTGTCTCTCGTCCGAACTCAGAAGTCCACCTCTGGCCAAAGGAGAAAAATGAAAAGACTGATGTTTGCTACGCTGGCGTTCACTTGTTTGACAACCTTGGTCTGTTTAGCTCAAGAAACTGCGAAAGAGGACAATACAAAAGCCACCGCACAGGAAAGCCAGAAGCCTGCGACCGCCAGCAAGACGGTGACCGGCTGTTTGCAGAAAGGCCATGAACCTGGCGAGTTGTCGATTACGGGCGAAGACGGAAAGACCTGGGACGTGACCAGTAAGAGCGTTAAGCTCGATGAGCATGTGGGTCATCAGGTGACGCTAACCGGTTCCGCTCACCGTGAATCCAAGACCCAAGAAAAAGCAGAGGAGAAGAAAGAAGGCCACGTGGAGAAGGCGGCAGGCAAAGAGGAGTACGGCGACCTGCGGGTAACCGATCTCAAGATGGTCAGCGAGACTTGCAGTAAATGACAGAGTTCGATCAGTTCTCCTAGGGCCAGCACCTCGATGCTGGCCTTTTGTTTGGGACAACGGAGCGCGCCTGGGATCGAGTACCATCTCGAACAAGAATCCTTCGCACGACTGTGGCTGCGTCGGCATTGGAGGCTTTGACTCAACGTCAGTCACGCCCAGCACATCCGATAGTTGGCGAACAATCGCCATAGCACTCATTGACCCTGTAACCAGGGTTTTGAGTGCTATCGCCTGTGTCTGTTGAAAAAGACCGTGATCGGAATGTACTCTTGGGTGCGATTAAGGCTGCTCTTCGAGTTTTTTCTCTCACCTCAGTTAAGAGGCAGCTTCCATAGTAGGGATTGTCGGTTGGCTGAGGAACCGCACTAGCCGCTTGATGCTCTGGGTCGCAGCTGCCAGGAAGAACTGTTCCCGTACGAACCTTAGTCTCCGCAGGCGCAAGCGCCGCAGTCCGATCTGGTTCTTCAGCTCGACTCAAGCAGCAGGTGTGAATGGCTCGGATGGGCTACTGTGCAAAACGGACAACTCGTGAGTGCCATCTGATTTCGACAACACTCAGTTCTGCCCGGACAGCTAATCGGGTAGTTCAATTCGGTCGGAGTGCTTTTTGTCGCGCTCGTGCTCTTCCTCCAAGACTTTTTCTAGCCATTTTGCTTGCTTTGCTGCAACCCACCTGTCTGCCGATTTTGGGTCGTGGCCGATGAAGAACTCCTCGCCGCAACCATCGCACCTGAGCGTTCCCATCTCTTGGAAACCTGTTGTTTTCTCGCGACTACTCTTTTTTATCGCCACCGCCCGCATGTTTTAATTTTAGATTAGTTGGCAATTCTTTTGGCAGGTGTCTCCATTTCACTGGCGATCCCCTTCCTCAACTGGCGTAACATCGCCATTACACTCGGAACGCCTTGCTATCAAGGCCACTTCACTGGCGATCCCCTTCCTCAACTGGCGTAACATCGCCATTACACTCGGAACGCCTTGCTATCAAGGCCACAGCGTTTCCAAAACGGCTAGCGGGCAACCGTCTGGACTCCGCTGCATGTTCTGCTTCGCCATGTGATAACTATCACTTTATAGCCAGCTTCCCCAACTTGCCCCGCCCCAAGTTGCCGGGTTCCGTACACATGGACAAGCACCTTTTCACTAGATCATCCAGAATGCTGGTGTCGGTCCGTTGTCCCTTCTCCAGCGTCATCTCGCACACTTGGCCGTCGCTGCCGAATCTGGCCGTCATCAGAACGTGAGGGCGGACTCTGTAAGCTATGACGTTAGGGTATTTGGCGTTCAGATCGGTGGACGTCTGCCCCAAAGCGGCAACGGCGAGAGTCAGAAGCAGAATGCAAATCCTAGCCATACTGAGTTCACCTCCTGATCAGCCATTCTAGACCGACCGGGTGTCACATCCAGATAGCCTGAGCCCGCCCAGTCGCTGAAGACGGAAAAAGAATATGGGGCACGTTAGTTACCTTGCCCGTCACCCTCGCGTCAGTCATTCTCAGGCAGATGTGTGACATCGAACAGCTTGAGGGCTTGGACTCATCGGACAGCACTCCGGAGTCGATTTGCATCTGCGTGGCCAAGATTTTCAACGTCCGAGAAACGGAAGTCGCACTGCTGGAACTCGGCAGAAGTCTGCTGAACTTCTTATACCCCGCTGAGTTAAAGACGGCGGGAGCGATCCCTCTTTCCAGTTCGGCGGTAGCGGCTCGCACAGCGCGGACCAAGCAGGCGGAGCTTTTCAATGGCTTCACGCAAGTAAAGCATTCGAGCATTTTTGAACTCGTCAAACTCGGCGACACCGGATTGGACGCACAGGTAATTCAGAAGCTCATGTCTGCGCCGGTTGTTGTCGGGAAGGACAAGTAGTTGGGGTGATTCAAGTCTCCCGCAAGGCTCCACGCCCAGCCGCGGCGGGACCGGACTTTACTCCCGACGATCTGCGGAAACTGGAATCGGTTGCTCGTGTGGTGGGTAGACTGATTGCCAACGGCAATGCCATAGCCTCAGCGAGTCTCCGGCCAGATGGACCGACTTAGCAGTCTCTTGACGGACTACTGTCGCAAAATCGCCTTAACCTCGTTGACCGGGTCAATGCCACAAATCCATTTTCGTGAGTCGGAAGAAGTCGTCTGTCATTTTCCACGGAAAGTGTTCAATATTGACCAGCTACTAGAACCGCGCAGCGGGTATTCTGCTGTTAGTTTCAACAAACGGAACGCGGTCATGGGTTAGCGACTGTACGTCATTCGACCCTCACGACCGGTTCACACTCCGGCTGGACTCAATCTCTGAGTCCGGCCTCTTTTCTTGCCTGGCGCCTCCCTTTGCCAACTCGTACACCTGCCGCGTGCTGATCCGTAACATTGCAGCCACTTCCTGAGCCGTTAAGATTTCATTCATGGTGTAAGCCCTTGTGTTCGGGAAATTGTGTGCCCCACAAAGCAAAAGCAGAAGATCAATCTCGCAGAGTGTGTGCTATCGAACAGATCTTTTTTTGAACCGTGCTAGACTTTCTGCGACAGAGCGCCTTGGAACAAGGTTAAGAGCTTCCCGGCCAAGACTTCACTATGACCTTCCCCCCTACCCTTTGGCCCATGGAGAAAACCCGCTGCCCATATTGTGTTGAGGGCGGTGGCTTCAAATTGATGACCAAAGGCGAGGACGGAGTACAAGTGTGATTCCTGCGGTCACATTGTGATGGCGGGGAACAGACTCTTTGAATGCTCCTGCTTGAAGTGCAGCGAGACCCGGCGTCCCATCCCAAAACGAGTGGTCTAAGTCTAGAACATGAAGGACCATCAACTAATCGCGTGTCCCGCAGACTTCAGCTTCTTTGTCTCGGCCTCAATCCAAGCCTCGATCCGCTTCCGAATACCGCTATCGGTGCAATCCTCGCGGAGCTTTTCGAGTCGCTCAACCTCAGGGCGGCTTCTTTCGCCGGATTTTGTAACGAACATACTATTTGGTATTGCTTTTTGTCGCTGGCGGGTGCACGATTTTCACATCGGGGTTTCCCGTGCGGAGCGTTGTATGTCGTCTAGCAAAGCACGGACATTTGATCCGAAGCTGTTTCTCGCCCAAACCGGATTGGGAAGAACAATCCTGCAATATCCAAAGAATAAAGTGATCTTCGCGCAAGGAGATCCTAGCAATGCCGTCTTCTATATTCAAACAGGCCGAGTAAAGCTCGCCGTCCTATCTGCGCATGGCAAAGAGGCTACCATCGCCCTACTAGGAGGTGGGGACTTCATGGGGGAGGGGTGTATTGCCTCTGACCAGCCTCTGCGACCTGCGTCTGCCACCACTATTACGGACTGTTTTGTCCTGAGAATTGAAAAGGATGCGATGCTGAACGTACTTCACCGCGAGCACGTGTTTTCGGACCTATTTGTCGCGTACCTAGTTGGTCGTTACAACCAGACTCAGGCAGACTTAGTTGACCAGCTTTTCAATTCTGCTGAGAAGCGGTTGGCTCGGACCCTTTTGCTGCTGGCCCGCTTTGGAAAGGAAGGGAGATCGGAGAACGTAGTTCCGAAGATAAGCCAAGAAACATTGGCGGAAATGGTCGGTACAACCCGAGCTCGAATTAACTTCTTTATGAATCGGTTCCGACAGCTGGGCCTCATTGACTATAACGGTGGTGGGTTGGAAGTTCACAGTTCGCTGCTCGACATCGTTCTTCACGAATAACGTTGCTCTTCTGGAAGAATCCAGGGGGCTGTGCACTTTTGAACAGTTCCGGGGATTCATGAATCAGTTTAGGTGCAAACGGCTCAAGAGCACAGCGGTCCTGGGTTTCAAGAGTCTTGCCAATCTGGCTCTGGCGGTCGATTTTATCGTGCGCCCGTTTTTCGTTTGGGGTTGTAATCTCCTCCATCGTCCCGCCGATTTCCCGGTACTGGACATGACGGAACTGATGCCCCTGGTCCCTGGCTAGCGCAGCGAGCACTGCTTTTGCGAACACTGCTTTGTAACCGGAAGCGAACGCATTGCGTGAATGCGAAGAATGCGGGATCGCGTTTCATCGACCAACAACGGCGAATTGGAACTTCTCAGTTCGCTCCTCCGTGTCGTGCTGCGCGACTCGCCTGGCGGGTGCGTGATATACTTTAGATTGGGGTGGTTACCACCGTCTCCTCTTTCAGGTTCTCTGAACTAAGCAGTCCATCTGAAGTTTTCCTTCCCTTAGCCCCACTTGAAAGGGGCACAACCATGGCTTTTGAAGCGCTTCTGGATGAAGTTGACCAACTTCACAATGTCAGTGCACGTCTTGAAGGACTGGCGGAACGGCATCCGCCAGTTTTGGGGGCAATCTTAACCATTGCGGGAAATGTGCGGAGCTTGGCGACTGTCTTAGCTGTTCTGGTAGCGACGAAGCTGGCACAGGGCCACGACTCAGTGCCTCCAACAAAGCCCGTTTAATCAGTTCCGAATCGGCATGGGTTTTGATACGCTCGTCTTTATTCCTTTTTTCATTTGTCATTCTGTGTCGGTGGTTCGCACGGAGGGTATCACACCCAGACAGACGCAACCGAAGCGGCCCGATAGTTGGTGTAAAATCGCGATTGCGCTCATTGACGGGTTTGAATGAAATCGAAAAGAGAAGATTTTGCTGCCAGTCTCACTGAGCAATTGTGCTCAGAACAACTTTGCCCCCAACGGTAGGCTATTTGCTATACCGAAATTGGAGTCTACGATATGGCCCTGCACGAAAATGCCGACTGGGAATCGGTGGCCGAACAGGTCGCGAAAGAGACAGACTCGCAGAAGCTGACAGAGCTTGCAGCCGAGTTTAATCGGCTCTTAAATAAACGAGAGCGACTGCGCCTACAACCCGTGACAAAGTCAGGCTGAAGGTCGCACTCAGCCGCCGCAGAGAGGCAAAGGCCAATGAAGGCGAAGACCTGGAAGGTGATTACCAACACCGGCAAACAAGCAGACCTTGAGTCGGGACTTGAGAAAAGGGAAGTTCAAAAGCCGATGCACATTAGTGCCAGAGAATTTGTTCATTGGCTGGCACCCGAGAGCCATGTTGATGACGATTCTCTGCGGTCGCTATTTAAGCTGTAAACGTCTCCTGTTGATGCGGCTTCGCGGCAGCGCGGTTCTCCTCGGCGCCCTAATAGTGCCCGGCATCCTAACCCAGCCGGCAGATCGCTTCTTGATTTCTCCCATTGCGCTGCAACTGAGGCCTCTCACTGATGTTGAGCCCCAGCCCGGACCGGTGCCGCCGTGTGGAAGGGAACCCGTTTCCGCTTATCCAGGTGTGAATGAGCAGGCCGTCGTGAAATCATGGAGCAAGTCTGATTTGGGTCGCAACTGGAAACCGCCCGGATGCTTCGGTTGGGGTGAAGCCGGCTTTATGTCGTTGGTCACCATAGTGGCGCGATTTCCCGATGAGTCAGAAGCTAAAGGCTTGCTTCGTCACATCGGGGCAATTTCACAACTCGCAGGCATGCGCTACTGGTCGACTACCCGCAAACAGTGGCGAACGTTAATTGTGAACGCCTATGCTCTGACCGACTCGAAACCTGGTCAACGCCGCGAAGACTTCACGCCTGATGAGATGAAGGAAGGCAAGGTGCTCTATTTCGAGCAGATCGATAATCTTTCTGGCAAAGCCACTTACCGAATGCACATTGTCGAGGTTTCGGCGAGCCGACTTGTCTTCGATGTCGAGAATGTTAGCACGATGCGCTATTACTTTATACCTATCCTTCACCCCGGCGAGTTGCAGTCGATGTACTTTCTGGATCGCGAAACGGATAAGGTCTGGCGCTACTACAGCATCGTGCGTACTGGAAAGAACGCCAACGGGCTGATCGCGGGAAATGAGTCTTCCTCGGTTAACCGGGCCGTTGCGTTCTATCGCTCCCTAGTCGGAATTCCAACCACCCAAGAGCCCCCGGGGGCGCGATGACAAAGAGTTGGTGAATTTCCCAGCTCGGACACAAAGATGAGGGTTTCCGGCCAATTCTCAATGAGCGTTATGGCCTGATTTCGTCAGTCAACGCCGTAAGCCATAGAGTTCATTTGGTCTTCTGTGCTGTCGCCACTAATTTTGCACCTCAACTGTTTGAACATCACTCATTCCGTCTCCACTCTCATGATCCAACAAGAGGGTGGGCGATTTCATCAATCGCCTACCTACGGTATACGAATTATTGCGTAACCGTATTTTGTTCAAGAGTGACTTGGGTCTGCGCTAACAGCTGACCGTTCACAGATGCTCCCGTTTTCAGGTTGATGGCTGTTTGAGACAAAATAACACCATTGAACTGAGCGTTTGCCTGAATGGTTACATCTCCGAAGGTCTGCCAGAATACATTCTTAGCTTGTGCGCCACCGCTTAAGACTACCTTCGTTGCGCTAGCCTGATCTAAGGTTTGAGCTATCTGAAATATCCAGACATCATTCGGACCGCCAGAAAGTGTCACGTCCGTTGATATGCTTACACCAGTACCCCATTTGTAAAGACCCGGAGCGATAGTTAGCCCTCCGATCTCACCAGCTCCCAGGTTGGTGGAAGTTGGAAGTGTACGCCCCGCCGCGTCGGTGTATGCAGTCATCATGTCTTTGACGGCGGCCGTCAGTAAAGTAGCGTTAGTTATCCGACACGGTAGTGGACCGGCGGCATCGACAGAATAACTCTTACCGGTTACTTCCGCGCAGGTCAGGTTATCAGCTGCTCCTGTGATCGGGCTTGCCCCTACATCTCCAGTGATAACGGATGCTGGCACATCCGTTACTCCAGACTTGGTTAGGACGGCAAAAGAAGACGCTGATTTAAGGTCTACCGGCGCAGGACCTTTTCCGTTCGGGTTTGAGAGATGGGTTGAGGGTGAGTTTCCGCAGGCACACATAGTTACAAGTAGCATCACGACCAGTACTCTGTTCATTTATCAATCTCCTAAGTGTCTCCAGACTCGCTCATTTGCTTCGGCAGTGCTGTGCAGGATTGCTCACATTCGCACACGTCAGGATGCCATCGGCGCCGCAGAGCATAGGTTCCATCGTGTACTTTTGGCGCAGGCACAAGCAATCTGAGATGCGTTTGAGTAGACCGCGGTGGCGATTGAGCAGTGGGTGGGGCAATTGTGCGTCCCAGCGGGCGAGAGCTCGCTCGACCGCGGCGGCATAGCGCTCGGCGTCCTCGAGACTGCCCTCGATAAAGAGAATCCGCTCGACATTCTCGTCGCCACCCTGCCAGTACACCATCGAGAGGTGCTGGGTGATCGGATGGAGCGGCGCAGCCGTCGCCGCAATGAGCGCTACCAGGCCGCCCGGTAAAACCGCCCCCGACGGGAGCTTCAACACACACGGCGACTTTGTCCAGACGGCGCGAAGGAACGAGAGGATCGGGACGAGCGATGAGGGCAGGCGATTCCCCGAAACATGTCGATTTGCGGGCGATCGAACTCACCAGACGCAATTTTCGACAACAAAATTGTTGTCCGTTCGTGAGAGGCAGATGAGAAGCTATTCGAGCTGTAGTACTTCGCCTCGTCCGTCATCTGGAATAGTGAGAGCGACTTTGGTCGGCGATACATCCATCGTTGCATCTGCGCTTTTACCGTTGAGGTGGGCCGTGCGTTTGCGGGGCGACCAGCCGTAGATCTCAACGCGAATCTGCTGCCACCATGCCGGGAAAGATCCCTTGTGCTCTCCAACTCGGAGGACTATGCCATCGGCACTAACTTCGCAGTGGAAATCCATTCGCAGATTAGCTCCCGTCCTGTAGGCATAAGTCTTGCCATCGTCCAGGTAGATATGGCCTGCGCATCCATCGCCAGAGTAGACGCGCAGAGTGAGAGCCCCCTGCGGAATCTCATTGGTGCTTTGCATCAAGGGCGCGATCGGAAGAATCGCGCCGCCGCGGACAAAGACTGGCAGGGAAGCGACATCAGGGTGTATCCCAACTGCGAGCGGCACTAAATCGGTTGGACCAAGCGGAGCGTTTGCTTCCCGAGTTACTGGCGCGGGCTGGGGGATGGGTTGGCCTGTCCAGTAGTCGTACCATTTTGCCGAAGGAAACTCGACAACATAATTATCAAGCTTGTCGGGATACGGCGGCGCTGCTATCAGGAGATCGGGGCCAAGAAGAAATTCGCCCGCTACCTGAGGATCGACGTCGATGGGGTGATGGTCGCTCGCGGCATCTGGAAATTCAAGAAAGAGGGGCCGCTCAATCGGCATTCCTGTGCGCGATGCTTCTTCCGCGAGGGTATAGAGATACGGCATCAGGCGGTAGCGCTCTTCTATAAACCGCCTGCGGATTGACTCAGGTTCGGCTCCGCCAACCCATGGTTCCTGATCACCGGTTCCTTTCTCGGTATGGTCCCGGTCGATTGGCTGGAACGCAGCGATCTCAAGCCATTTCGTAAGCAGGTCCGGTTGCGGTGTTCCTGCAAATCCGCCTACATCGGCGCCACTCAAGGCAAAGCCACTGAGGCCCAGGTTCTCGAGCATTGGTGTCGTCAGACGAAGATGATTCCACGTGCTGCTGTTGTCGCCAGTCCAGGTCGAGGCGTAACGCTGTCCGCCAGCATAGCTGGCGCGCGTCAGCACGAATGGCCGCAAGTCTGGATTGAGGTGTTGCAATCCTTCGAACGTAGCGCGGGAGTTTTCCATCCCGTAGAGGTTATGAATCTCAGCATGGGTAGCCGTACGCTTCATGAATCCGGGTTCGTCGATGCGGTGGACGACATCTTCGGGCATGGTTTTGGTAGGAACGTTGAAGACTGACGGTTCATTCATGTCATTCCAGAAGCCGGCAATACCCATCTTGTAGAAATCTCGATAGAGGCCGCCCCACCAATCCCGAGACTTCGCTCGCGTGAAGTCTGGAAAGACGCTCGGACCCGGCCACACTACTCCCGAGTAAACGCTGCCGTCGGGATTCTTTACGAAGTGGTCGCCCGCCAGGCCGGTGTCGTAGGGTTCGTAGCCGTGACCGGGATAGTTGGCGATATGCAGATCTGTAATGACGACAACGTGAAAGTTCTCCGAAGCAAGTTTCGAGATCATTCCTCGAAAATCAGGGAAGCGATGTTGATCAACGGTGAACGGACGATTCTGTTGCTGGTAATCGATATCGAGGTAGATGACATCGGCGGGGATGTGGTCCGCCCTGAACCGCTCTGCCACTTCGATCACTCGCGATTGCGGTGTATAGCTGTAGCGGGATTGCTGAAATCCGAGACCCCAGAGTGGCGGAAGTGACATTGTGCCAGTCAGCCAAGCATATGTCTCCACAACCTGCTTCGGAGTGGGTCCGTAAAACACGTAATAATCTAAAGGTCCGTTTACGGCGCCGAACGAATAGGTATTCGGTGTTTGTCTGCCAAAGTCAAAGCTGCTTCGCCAGGTGTTGTCCAAGAAAATTCCGAGCGCGTGGCCGGCCCGGAAGGCCATGAAGTAAGGAATGGTCTTATAGAGAGGATCAGATGACTCCTGGAAGCCATACTCATCCGTGTTCCACATGGTGAATGCCTGTCCACGCCGGTCGAGAGGTCCAGGCTTGTCTCCCAAACCAAAGTAGTGCTCATCGAGCGGCATCGCTTTGTAAACGCGAAAAGAGTCACCGTGAAACTCGATCGGCCGTACGTCCTCTTGAAGCACATTTCCAGCCTGGTCGGCGATCGTCAATGCGAAGGTCTGTCGATTGACGGAGACGCGGAGAGCTTTGGTCCGAAAGCCAACCACGGTTGTAGTATCGTCTGGCATCACCGCAACGGTGCTCTGCCTAGCCTCCTTGAACACGGCCCACGAGGCGTCTTCTGGCAGTTCTTTGGAGCGGGAGACACGAATGCGCACGACCTCTTCTCGTAGTGCAGCGATTTGCATGCGAGCCTCGCCATCTCGTACCTCGATCCCATTCGGCAGGGCAGAAAAAGACGTGAGGTGATTCAGTTGGACTGCCGTGACGTCCGCAGAACCCGCTTGTCCCTCCAGGGAGAAAGGCGCGGCAATCAAGAAAACAAGAAGTAGAGGGAAGAGTACAAGGCGAGGGTAGTGGGTGCCAGTCATGATTTCGAGATCTCTCTGAACGCTGGAACACCCGCCTTGTAGACGGAAGTGATCCTCCGGCGCAGACCAATCGTCAAGCTTACATGAAGAGCGGGACTGAGAGTGCCCACTGCGCGCTCATTTTGATTTTTGCTCTGCAATCCACTTGTCGGTGCGACTCTCGAGGAGATCGAGGGGAAGGGTTCCGCCATCGAGCATCTCATCGTGGAACTTGCGGATGTCGAACTTGGGGCCCAATTCTTTCCGGGCGCGTTCGCGGAGTTCGCGGATTTTGAGTTGGCCGAGTTTGTAACTCAGCGCCTGCGCGGGCCAGGCGATGTAGCGGTCAGTCTCGGACTGGATAGTAGGCTCGTCCACCGCGCCGGATTTGCGGAAGAAATCTACAACCTGATCGCGCGTCCATCCTTTCGAGTGGATTCCGGTATCGACGACCAGACGTACTGCGCGGAAGAGTTCAGAGGAGAGGCGGCCATAGTCCGAGACCGGATCTTGGTAGAAGCCGACCTCTTTGCCGAGTTCTTCCGCGTACAATGCCCAGCCTTCGACGTACGCGTTGAAGCCAAGACTGTGCAAGCGAAACTTGGGCATACCGCGAAGCTGCTGCTGGACGGAAAGCTGCATGTGATGTCCGGGGATGCCCTCATGGTAGGCGATCGCCTCGTCGTTGATCAGCGATCGCTCCGCAAAGTTCGAGGTGGCGACGACCACGCGTCCTGGGCGTTTGCCGTCCGGGGTGCCAGTGACGTAGTGCGTGGCGGCGGCCGCCTGGAATGCGGGAATGGCTTCAACCGTTACCGGCGATTTCGGAAGCAGGGTGAACAGTTCCGGAAGTTTCGGTTCCATCTGGGCGATGTAGCGGCGGAAATCGTCGAGGATCTGGTCGGCGGAGGTCGGAACGTATTTGGGATTGGTTTTCAGTGACGCCCGGAATGCGGCGAGGTCGGCGAAGCCTTCTTTTTTCGCGATGACGGTCATCTCCGCCTGGATGCGGTCGATCTCGCGCAACCCGATCTGGTGGATTTCGTCCGGCGTCATGCGGGTCGTGGTCCGGCCGTAGATGTCGTTCTTGTAGCGCTTCTCGCCGTCTGACAGCGATTGGACAGAGAGAGTGGTGCGGCCTTGCGGGGCATATTCCGTGTGCAGAAATGCCGTGAAAGTTTTGTAGGCGGGGATGACGTCTGCGTTAATGGCGTCAGTGATTTGTTGGGTCAGGCGCTTCTGGTCTACAGCGGAAATGTCAGCGGAATATTTCTTTGAGGGCTGCAGAAAAGGGTCGGCGTCGATGATGCCCTGGCACTGGACGGGGAGTTTCTCCAGGAGAAAGCGCACGGGCATGAGCTTGTCCTTTATGCCGGCGCGAAGTACTTCGGTGGTCTGGCTGAGGACGCGCGGGATCTGATGCAGGCGGGCGATGTAGTCCTCGTAATGCTTGACGGAGTCGAAGGGGACGGAAAGAGGCAGGTCCGCGAGGCTGGTATGGACGCCATTCTGCTGGTTGATGGGCATCTCGTATTCTTTAAGGTCGTAGTCGGCGATGCGCTGCTGGAGGACGCGCACGAGAAGGTCGTGCGAGAGTTGATCCTGGTCGGAGAAGCCGCTGCTCGGGATGGCTTCGAGGCGCGTGAGGAAGTCCACGTCGATCTTGTGAAAGCGGGCGATGGCGTCGAGTGAGCGGTCGGCCAGCTTGTCGTTGTAGCGGTAGTCGCCGAAGGCGGTGGCGCGCTCAGGAAAGTTGCGGAGATCGGTTTCGTACTGCTCCTCGAAAAGAGCGTTCTGAGCGGCGACGCGGTCGGCCACCGGCTTGAGGTTCTGGGCCAAGAGGGAACTGGCTGCGGCGATTAGGATGAACAGGATTTTGTGAAGGCGCATAGTGTATGCAGCGTATCAAAGGGAGTGGTGGTTGTGCGAGGGAATCAGCTGGGCCGCATGCAGTAGACTGTGTATTCAACCCAGGGGACTACCACTTGCTTAGACTCGGAAGGTGTTCGCGCTATCGTATCTTCACACTCTCTACACTCTCTCTTCTTCTACTTACAGCTTCATCTCTTGCCCAGTCGGTTCCGCCGGAATTAATCAACGGCCTGAAATGGCGTCTTATCGGCCCATTCCGTGGGGGTCGAGTGGTTGCCGTGGCAGGCGTGCCGGGCGATTCCACCACTTTCTATTTTGGCGGGGTCAACGGCGGCGTCTGGAAAACGACCGACGCCGGAACCGTCTGGACGCCGGTCTTCGATAAGCAGCCCGTCGGCTCGATCGGCACACTCGCGGTGGCTCCTTCAGATCCGAAAACGATCTACGTTGGAAGTGGCGAGTCCGATATCCGTTCGAATCTCTCATCCGGCAACGGCGTGTACAAATCGATTGATTCGGGCGCTACGTGGACACATATCGGCTTGGAGGACACGCGGCAGATCAGCCGGATCGTGGTTGATCCGAGAGACGCGAATGTCCTCTATGTCGGTGCCCTTGGTCACGCTTATGGTCCCAACGAAGCGCGCGGGGTCTACAAATCCGCAGACGGGGGAACTCATTGGGCAAAGGTTCTCGATGCAGGTTCTGAGATCGGCGTCTCAGATCTCGCGATCTGTTCCGGTAACTCGCACCTCTTATTTGCCGGCACTTGGCATACTCACCGTCCGCCTTGGAGTACCTACGCTCCCATCGACGGACCCGGTGGTGGTCTCTACCGGTCGCAAGATGCCGGCAAGACCTGGTCACGCCTGAGTGCGAACGGCTTGCCCGACGGGGATTGGGGTCGCGTCGGCGTCGAAGTTGCGCCGGACGGCAAGCGCGTCTACGCTCTGATTCAAGCTAAGAAATCAGGCCTTTACCGTTCTGACGACGGAGGCAACACGTGGGCCCTCGCGAACGCGGACCCGCGTCTCACCAGCCGGGCGTGGTATTTCAACAGCATCACGATTGATGCGCACAATCCCGATGTGATCTATATGCCGAACGTTGCGCTCTATCGATCGGAGGACGGCGGCAAGACAGTTTCCGTCGTTCGCGGCGCGCCGGGCGGAGACGATTACCACCAACTTTGGATCGATCCCAAGAATTCCTCCAGCATGGTTCTCGGAACGGATCAGGGAACCACGATCAGCCTCGACCGCGGCAAGACCTGGAGCACCTGGTACAACCAGCCCACAGCACAGCTCTACCACGTTACCACCGACAACCAGTTTCCCTATGTCGTCTACGGGGCGCAGCAGGATAGCGGAAGCGCCGCCGTTCCAAGCCGCACTGATCATGGCCAGATCACCCCCCGGGACTGGTTTCCCGCGGGCGCGAGCGAGAGCGGATACATGGCGCCCGACCCGCATAGTGCAGACATCGTTTATCTGAGTGGGGCTTACGGCAGCGTTGATCGTTACAACCGGCGAACTGGTTTCAGCCAGGATATTACTCCGTGGCCGGTGCAGACATTCGGTTCTGAAATTAACCAGCGTAAATATCGTGCGCCCTGGGCTCCGGTCTTGGTCTTCTCTCCAGTAGACTCGATGACGCTGTATCTCGGGACGCAATACGTGATGAAGACCGCCGACGGTGGCCTGCACTGGGAGACGATTAGCCCCGACCTCACCGGATCGACTCAGAAGCCGGGCGATAAGAAACCAGAGGGCCCGCCTACTGTCGAGAACGCGAAGCAGCGAGGCTATGGAGTGGTGTTGACTATTGCACCCTCGCCGCTGAACCGCAAACTCGTCTGGGCTGGAAGCGATACCGGATTGATTCACATGACTCGCGACGGCGGAAAAACCTGGAAAGACGTTACGCCTCCGGGACTGAGCAACTGGAGCAGAATTTCGCTGATCGAAGCATCACGTTCCGATCAGGCGGTTGCATATGCCGCGGTTGACCGGAGCCGCCTCGACGATCAAACGCCTTACCTTTACCGAACGCGAGATTATGGAGCTACCTGGCAACCGATTACCGACGGCATTGCATCTTCTGCATTCTTGCGCGCGGTTCGCGAAGATCCTAAGCGCAAGGGGCTACTCTTCGCCGGAACGGAACTGGGAGCTTATGTTTCTTTCGACGACGGCGATCACTGGCAATCTTTGCAACTTAATCTGCCGCTTACTTCCGTCCGCGATTTGACGATCCATGGTGACGACCTAGTAGTGGCCACGCATGGGCGCTCCTTCTGGATTCTCGACAACATTACCACGCTGCGCCAAGTGTCCGAGGCAGGAAAGGCGAAGGCCTTCTGGCTCTACCATCCCGCGGATGCTTATCGCATCGACAACGACTCATTCCCCGGCACCCCAATTCCTCCCGAGGAGCCAACGGCCGAGAACCCTCCCAATGGGGCGATGATCGACTATTTCCTGAAAGCTCCGGTAGACAAGATCCAGCTTGAGATTTTCGATGCTCAACAGAAGCTCGTGAGGAGATTTTCTTCGGAAGATCCAATCCCGGGGAAGCATCCGCCACTTCCCGTCGCCGAGCGATGGTTTGCCAAGCCTGAAGTCCTGGAGAAAACGTCGGGCATGCACCGCTTCGTGTGGAATCTTACGTGGCGCAGTTCCGGAGGCCCCAGCGCGGATGAAGAGTCCGAATACCGCAATCCCAGTGGCCCGCGGGCGGTGCCAGGAATTTACCAGGTCCGCCTCACCGTGAATGGAGAGACGCAGAACCAGCCGCTGCAAGTCGCCATGGATCCGCGCTCGTCCGCGACTGCTGAGATACTTCAGCAGCAACTGGATCTCGCTCAACAGATATACACTGAAACCCTCGATGCGCGCCGCGTTCTCGCCCAGATCTCCTCGGTGCAGAAAAAACTGGCCGACACTCAGCAAAAACTCGGCGAACAAAAAACCGCGCTCAAGACGGCGCTCGCAGACGCTCAATCGCAAATACAAGAGATTCTTACAAACAAGGAACCCGCGGCAGATGCGATGCCAGGGTTACAGGAAGCCTACACCGGCCTGGCATCTGCGCTGCGAGCGGTCGAAAGCGGAGATCGCGCCGTGCCTTCGCAGGCGATTGCGGTCTATAGAGAGTCAAGCCAACAGATCAAAGCCCGCATCGCCGAGTGGACCACCTTCAAACAAACAAGATTGTCACCACTCAACCACAAGCTGCGCGACGGAGATGTGGCTCCAATCTCCGTCTCGGAGATCGAACAGGAAGGCGATGATCTGATCTCGCGATAAACTGCGAAGATCGCAACGTGCAGTAGTATTCTCACGGGAAATAAATTTCTGTTTCTCCGACTCGCCGAAAGGACGGCCACCGTGGCTCAAAACGAAAAGGCCAGCTACAACCGCTTTCTACTGCTCGTCGCAGGACTGGGCGGCTTGCTGTACGGAGTGGACGTGGGCATCATCGCCGGCGCCTATCCCTACCTGGAGGCGACTCACAAGATGACAGCGGGCCAGGGTTCGAGCGTGGTCGCCGCTGTGCTTCTCGGCAGCGTGATCTCAACCCTGTTTGCGGGTGCCCTAGCCGACTGGATGGGGCGCAAACTGCTGATGACGCTCAGCGGCGTTCTGTTTGTCGTCAGCATTCCAGTGATTGCGCTCTCGCACGGATACGAGCCATTGATTCTGGGGCGCCTGTTGCAGGGAATCAGCGCTGGTTTGATTGGCGTGGTGGTTCCTCTGTACCTGGCGGAGTGTCTGGCGGCGTCGAGTCGAGGGAAGGGAACAGGCATCTTTCAATGGCTGCTCACGGCTGGCATTACGGCGGCCGCAATGGTTGGCATGTATTTCAGTTTTCGCGTCGACGAAGTGGCAAGACTCAATCCCGCCGGGCTCTTCGCTTTCAAAGACACGGCGTGGCGCAGTATATTCTGGGTATCGCTGCCGCCCGGCATTTTGTTTGTAATCGGCAGCTTCATGGTCGCGGAGTCCCCGCGCTGGCTGTTTCGCCGGGGCAAGCGCGATGCAGCTTACACGGCCCTGCTTCGTTCCCGCACCACCGAGCAGGCCGATCTCGAACTCAGAGAAATGGAGCAGGCGGCCGCCGCCGAGAAAGCCCAGTCCTCAACCGGAACCAAGGTTAAGGAATCGCTGTTGCGCCGCAAATATGTCATCCCGTTCGTTCTCGCCTGTGTGATCCTCGCCTGCAACCAGGCTACAGGCATCAATTCCATCATCGGCTACAACACCAACATTCTCTTGCAGAGCGGCCTCTCCGATGTGCAGGCGCATTGGGGCTATGTTCTTTTCACCATCATCAACTTCCTGGTGACCATCGGCGGCGTCGTGCTAGTGGATCGCAAGGGACGCAAATTTCTGCTGTCGCTGGGAACAGCCGGGATCATTCTCTCCCTGATCTGCACCGGCCTGCTCTTTCGCCAGACGGAACGCCTGCGAGTGGACTCCAGAAGTACGGTTCAATCCATGGTCGATGCAAACCAGAAGATAATCCTCACCTATGACCAGAAGCTGGCCCAAAGGCTGCTGAACTCAGCTGGAGACGTTGCTCAACAAATCGGTACGCGGCCGACTTCTTTGGTCGTCATTTATTCGTATGGCGATTTCCGCGCTGCCACCAAGGCTGCGCGTTCCGACGATACTGCCGCGACCCCGATCGAGATTACGCGCGAAAGCTGTGTCCCCGCCAACAAAGTGGTCGCATTTTTTTCCAATCCCTTCGGGGATCTCGACACCGCCCGGCAAGCTCCTCTCAGAATTGACAATGCCCTGATCACTCCCTTGCCCAGCCAGAGCAGCGGATGGAAGGTCGCGATCACTCTTTTCGTATTCATGGCCTTCTTTGCCATCGGCCCAGGTGTGTGTGTTTGGCTGGCGCTTTCCGAACTGATGCCGACCCGCATTCGCTCCAACGGCATGAGCATCGCGCTGCTTCTCAACCAGGCCGTCTCCACTGGCATCGCCGCTGTGTTTCTGCCCACCGTCGGTAAGTATGGCTATTCCACCATGTTTTGGGGCTTTGCCGCGTGCACCGTGATTTACTTCATCACGGCCGCGGTGTTCCTGCCGGAGACAAAGGGCAAGACCCTGGAAGAGATCGAAGCCCACTTTGAAGGCAGAAGGGAAAAGCCGCGCCTTGCGAGCGCCTGATCCGGCAGGTTGAAGCGCGGAATCCTAATCCAACATACATACAGAACTAGGCCTCTTACTTTGATATAATGTAAGACATGAAAGACCTGTGTTCTACATTCACATCAAAGGGCCAACTTGTGATTCCAGCGGAGCTTCGCCGCAAACACAAGATCGAGGCTGGCACCAAGGTTCGGATTCTTGAGGATCAATTCGGTCGCATCGTCCTGCAGCCTCTCACCGCAGAGTACATCGATCGTGTCCGGGGCCTTCTGGCAGACGGGCCAGATTTGCTCGCTCTCTGGGAAAAAGAGCATCGCGAAGAGGGTGAGCACGATAAATGAAAACGTACGTGTTCGACGCCAGCGCGCTGTTTGCTTTTCTGCGGGACAAGCCGGGGGCGAGCAAAGTCAGCAGCCTCTTGGCAGAAGCCATGCGCGGGCGCGCAAGAATACTAATGTCGGCAGTGAATTACGGAGAGGTGTATGGCTTGATTCTCCGCGAGTACGGTTCGGAGCAAGCACTCACGGCGGTACACGCGGTAAGGCCTTTGCCGATCCAGCTGTTGGACGCCACCACCCAACGAGCTTTCCAGGCCGCCGATATCAAGGTCAAGTACGAGCTGTACTACGTGGACGCCTTCGCGGCCGCGCTGGCGATCGAGCACAAAGCGACTCTAGTGACCAGCGATTCCGACTTCCGCAAACTGGGCCACAGCTTCCCCATTGTCTGGCTGAAGGTTTGAATCTAGCCGGGCCGTATGCGCGGTGAGACAAGTTGGGATGCCGGTTCGCCTGCCTCCAATTTCCGTAAGCACTCGTCCACATCCTCACAAAGCAACGTAACAGAAATTCCCCCGAAGCCCGGCGGATAGCGATCGAGCCGTCGACGCGCAGCCCGCAACAACAGTACGGTGCCTAAAGAGTTGTTACGCCGCAAGTGATGGAATGCCGCTGTCACCTGAATCACCCCTTGCAGGAACGTCTTCTCCGGCTCGGGCGACTTCAGCCACACGCTTTCCCATGCTTCATGTGCAGTAAAGAACTCGCCCGCATCATAGAGCCGCAGCCCTTCCGCCAGGGCGCCCTCGGTCCAATCAAGTGTCATAGTTCCCGACTGATCCTGCAAGCTAGCATGGTAACGGGTAGTGGGCTACATCAAAGTAGCCCACTACCTGGTAACGGATAGAAGCGTCAGCCAGCCGGGATGGGTGTACACTGTCTGGCAAGCTTGTAGTGCTGAGGAATCCCGACCTGTGGGATACATCGACTGAGGGGCGCCCTGCCTTCCCCGGCGATCGCTGGAGTCTTATGAGAAGTTCTCCGGAAGCCAGGCGGCTCGTTACATGCTGCAATCAGGCGAGGGGTTCCATCTTCGTCCGCGCGGTGTCTCCTGCCTTTTTCCTTTGCATTGTCTGGTTCTTCTTTTGCTCCACTTGTGCGCTCGCGCAAAGCAATTCTCCCGGGACTCCCGCTCCGGCCCCAGCCACGCACCCTGAAGGTAATCAGACATCCGCGGAACTCGCTTCTCACGACGAACCCACCACATTCAAGGTGAACGTAAAGCTCGTTGTAGTGCGCGCAGTGGTCCGCGACTCCCAGGGCCACGCTGTCGGCAATCTTCACAAAGAGGACTTTCAGGTTTTCGACAAAGGTAAGCCGCAAGTGATCACCCAGTTCGAAGTCGAAGAGCCCGGCGCCCTGACCGCGAAGGCCCGCCAAACATCGCACGAGAACTTCGGCGATGCTCCTTCTGGCGAAGCACCTCCTAATACTGGAGGGGCTGCTGCTGTGCCCGAACGTTTTGTAGCTTACCTGTTCGACGATGTTCATTTGGAATTCGGCGATCTCGCTCACGTGCGCGAGGCTGCGAAACGCCATTTTTCCACGCTGCGCCCCACGGATCGCGCCGCCATCTTCACCACATCGGGCGTTACGAATCTGGAGTTTACCGACGATCGCACCAGGCTGCACCAAACCTTGCTTCATCTGCAGCCTCGGCCCATCTCTTCTAATAGTTTCAAGAATCAGCAGTGCCCCGACATCAGTTACTACCAGGCAGACCTGATTGTCAACAAACTGGATGCTATGGCCACGCAGGTTGCCATCCAAGAGGCGAACGATTGCGCTCCGACCACCGTCAATGGGCCCGGACAGCAGGGAGTAACGCTCGGCAATTCCGCAGCCTTAGTGAATGCGATCGCCGCAGGCGTATTGAATGCCGGCCAGCACGAAAGCCATATCTCTCTCGGTTCGCTAAGGGATATAGTCCGCAACGTCTCGAGGATGCCTGGCCAGCGAAGCGTTGTGCTTGTTTCTCCCGGATTTATCGCTCCGGACATGCAGTACGAATACAACGAGATCATCGATCGTGCCGTGCGCTCGCAAATCGTGATCAACGCGCTGGAGGCTCGCGGACTATACGTCATCATCCCTTACGGAGACGCCAGTCGTCAGCCTGCGGCTCCGCCGGGTGGCAGAGTGCCCGGACTGCCTCCCCCGCCTGTCAGCAAGACTTTGATCCAGGTTGCGGCTGCCGCTGCTGACGACGACCTCCTCGCTGCCTTGGCCGACGGTACTGGCGGTGTTTTCTTTCACAACAACAACGATTTCGACGAAGGCTTCCGGCGCGTTGCCGAGACTCCGGAATATTCCTACGTTCTGGCATTCGCGCCACAGAATCTCAAGCTGGATGGCGCCTTTCACACTCTCAAGATCACGCTAAAGAGCCCGCAAAAGCTGAGCCTGCAAGCCCGCCGCGGCTATTATGCGCCCAAGAATTTTACCGATCCGAACGAGCAGGCAAAGCAGGAAATTGAAGACGCACTCTACTCGCAGGAGGAGTTGCACAATCTTCCGGTCAAACTGCACACCCAGTTTTTCAAGGCGAGTGACGAGGATGCCAAACTTATTGTTCTCGCCCAGGTGGACGTAAGACACCTGCATTTCCGGAAGGTTGAAGGCCGCAATGACAACGTCTTGACCTGTGTATCCGCCCTGTTCAATCGCAACGGCAAGTTCATTCAGGGGACGGAAAAGACAGTGACCATGCACTGGAAAGATGAAACGCTGGAACACAAGCTGGCCGCAGGCATTATGCTCAAGACGAGCTTCGACGTAAAGCCAGGAAGCTATCTGGTCCGGCTTGTGGTTAGGGACGCGGAAGGGCAATTAATGTCCGCGGAAAACGGGACGGTTGAGATTCGTTAACAGGTAGGTTGGAGGTGAGATATGCGCCATCGCCGGCTGGTTCTTCTGATTGGCCTGATCTGTCTGGTCAGTTGCTGGATGTTCCTCGAACTGGGCTCTCACCAGCCCGTGGCCCACGCCCAACAGCCCGCGGCGACTACGTCCGATACCGGGGTCATCCATGTCGAGGCGCGTGAGGTTCTGGTGGACGCAGTGGTGACCGATAAGAAGGGCAACTACGTCCGCGATCTCGCCCAGAACGACTTCAAGGTTTGGGAAGATGGCAGGGAGCAGGCCGTCTCCAGTTTCTCTTTCCAGGAGAGCGCTGGCTCCACCAACCCGCAGCCGCGCTACATGGTTTTGTTCTTCGACAACTCCACGATGGACATGGGAGATCAAGCCAAGGCTAGAGACGCCGCGGCAAAGTTTATTGACGCCAACGCCGCCCCCGACCGTCTTATAGCCATTGCGGATTTCGGCGGCAGCGTACGCATCTCGCAAAATTTCACTTCCGATGCCCAGCGGCTCAAGCAAGTTGTAAAGGGGTTGAAGGGATCTTTCGTTTCGCCGAACCCGGAAACCCCGGTTATGGTTGCGTCCCTCTCTCCTCCGCCAGCGGCGCCGTCTCTGGGAAATGCGGAAGCCGATTTCGGTGTTCACAGTGTGCTGCTGGCTCTGCGAAGTCTGGCCAAGGGTATGGCTACCGTACCCGGCCGCAAGACGTTGGTCATGTTGACCTCCGGTTTCCCCCTGACCATGGAATACTCCTCGGAAGTGAGCGCGGTTATCGACACCTGCAACAAATCCAACGTCGCAATTTATCCTATTGATGTCCGCGGTTTGGTGGTTCCAGAACTGCAAGCGCCCCAAAGCCGTTTAGCTCTGCCTTCAATCCATTCCTCAGCAGGAAGATTCGTTCCTGCCACATTTCACTATTCGGGGTCGCACTCCCGTCGGCCACTCCTGCGGCTGGCTGCCTTTGCTGAACCTGCCGTGGCGCTTCCAGCGCAACATGGCGGGGGAGGAGGAGGAGGGGGTGGAGGAGGTGGCGGCGGTCATGGCGGTGGCGGGACCGGCGGCGGTGGTCACGGCGGCGGAGGCACCGGTGGTGGTGGCAAGGGCGGTGGTGGTGGAACGACTGGAGGCGGCGGTAAGACAGGTGGCGGAACTGGAGGGGGTGGCGTGTACACGCCGAACCCATACGGTCCTCCCAACGCTCAACCCAAAATCATTGTTCCCCAATTTCCTCCCAGCGCCTCTGACAACCAGCAAGTGCTTTATCAACTTGCCGACGGAACCGGCGGATTCGTAATCCTCAATACCAACGACTTGCTGGGTGGCCTGCAACGCATCGCGAAAGATCAAAATCAGTATTACCTTCTCGGTTACAAGCCCGCATCGTCAGCCGAAGGGAATTGCCACACGCTGAAGGTGAAAGTGGATCGTGGAGGAATCAATGTCCGCGCCCGCAGCGGCTATTGCAACGCCAAGCCCGTGGATCTTCTGGCCGGCAACCCCATCGAGAAGGATTTGGAGACTCGCGCCAGCGGCGAGATGAAGGGCAACGTCGCCGCTCTGATGCAGGCGCCTTTTTTCTACACTTCGCCCAACACCGCTCACGTCCATCTGGCTGTGGAGATTCCTTCCGCGGCGCTGAAGTTCGAGAAGGTAAAAGGGAAACAGCACGCAGCCCTGAACATTTTGGGTATCGCCTACAAGCCGGACGGATCGATTGGCGCGCGCTTCAGCGATACACTGAATCTTGATTTCGACGGCAAGAAAGAGGTGGAACAATTCCAGAAACAGCCCTTTGGATATGAAAACCAGTTTGGCGTCGCCTCAGGTCAATACCAACTGAAAGTTGTTTTCAGTTCCGGCAATGAGAGCTTTGGGAAACTTGAAACGCCGCTCTCCATTGACCCGTACCGTGGTCAGGAATTCAGCATTAGCGGCGTTGCCCTCAGCAACAACATCCGTCGTGCTGCCGACATCGCCGCCGATCTCGATAGCCAATTGCTGGAAGACCGGACTCCTTTGTTGGTGCAGGGCATGCAGATTTCACCTTCCGCCTCCAACCATTTCAAGAAGACAGATGCCGCCGGCATTTATGCGGAGGTCTACGAACCACTCCTGAAAAACCCGAATCCTCCGGAGGTTGCGTATGAATTGATTATCGTGGAACGCAAGAGTGGAAAGGAGAAAGTTCACATTGGAGAGCGGACACCCAAGGGAAAAGCTGGCGATCCCGTGATTCCACTGGGGCTCAAGCTGCCGGTTGCGTCTCTTGGTCCTGGTTCCTATCGCATGGAGTTAACGGCCGTCGATTCAGCCGGCAACAGCAGCAAGACCCGAACGGCTGATTTTGAAGTGGAATGACGGTATTGCAATGGCGGTGTACGGCGGGGATACGTAGCTTTGGGCTGCACTCGACCGGCGACAGCAGCTTCGCATATGATTTGTGAATGACTCCTGCGAATGCACATTGCCCTGAGTGTGAGCATTTGTCGGATGGAGGTCCTGCTTTTCGTTTCGACGGCTGTGCCGATGCGCTTACCAGAATCATCGAGTTGTCCGTGAGGCTCGCTCGATGATCATCACCCGAAGTCCGCTGAGGATCTGTCTCGGCGGTGGCGGCACCGATCTCCCCTCCTATTACCGGCAGCATACAGGCTTCGTGATCTCTGGAGCGATCAATCGCTATGTCTACATCACGATCAACGAGGCCTTTCGTCCCCGTATTATTGTCAAGTACTCCAAATTTGAAGATGTAGAACACGTCGATGAGATTCAGCATCCCATCATCCGTGAGGCGTTGAAATTGACCGGGGTAACAGGGCCCTACCTTGAGATTGTCAGCCTCTCCGACATTCCAGCCGGAACTGGAATGGGGTCTTCCGGAAGCTTCACGACTGCCCTGTTGTGCGCTCTGCATACGCTTAAGAGAGACTTCGTGCTGCCGCGAGACCTGGCGGAGCAGGCTTGTCACATCGAATTGAAGTTGCTCAACGAACCCATCGGCAAGCAGGACCAGTACATCTCCGCGTTTGGCGGCATCACCTGCTTCCAGTTTCTGCCGGATGATCGTGTCGTGGTCGAAGCTCTGAAACTTCCCGCCGAAACCCTGGCTAACCTGGAAGACAACCTGCTTTTATTTTTCACTGGAAGCTCGCGTAACGCCTCTGACATCCTCCGCGACCAGGACTCAAGAACAAAGCAGAACAACTCTGAGATGATTGAGAATCTGCATTTCACCAAGCAGTTGGGAATGGAGAGCCGGGACGCCTTGCTGGCAGGCAACTTGAACAAGTTCGCGGATTTGATGAACGTGCATTGGCAGCATAAGAAAAAGCGTTCTCCGGGCATGAGCAGCGGAGAAATTGATCAGCTCTATGAACTCGCAAGAGCCAATGGCGCACTCGGCGGCAAACTGATCGGCGCCGGCGGCGGTGGATTTCTAATGTTCTACACGGAAGAGAAAACGCGTCTTCGGGCCGTCATGCGGCGTGCGGGCCTGCGCGAAGTCCGCATGCAGTTTGATTTCGCCGGAACCACAGTGGTGGCTCATTCGTAGGAGAATTCCTTCTTGAATCCAGCTTTGGCGGTTGCGATTCTCGCTGGCGGCCTCGCTACCCGCCTGCGGCCTATTACCGAGACCGTGCCGAAATCGCTGCTGGAGGTAAACGGCGAGCCCTTTGCCGTGCATCAATTGCGCTTGCTACAGTCGAAGGGCATCCGGCGCGTTGTCCTCTGCGTGGGACATCTCGGTGAGTTGGTCCAGCGCGCCATCGGCGATGGCTCGGTCTTGGGCCTTCAGGTAGACTACTCATTCGACGGGCCTACCCTATTGGGCACCGCTGGAGCTATCAGAAGTGCCTTGCCCAAGTTGGGCAAATCTTTTTTCGTGATGTACGGCGATTCCTATCTTCCCTGTGACTACGCTGCCATCGCCCGAAACTTCGAGTCTGCGGCCGTATTGGGAATGATGACCGTCTTTCGCAACGAAGGGAAGTGGGACACCAGCAACATCGAGTTCGAGGCGGGCAAGATTCTCGCCTACAACAAGATAAGCTGCACTCCACGCATGCGTTATATCGACTACGGACTCGGAGTTTTTCGCGCCGAAGCATTTCGAGGCTTGCCGGCCGGAAAAGCGTGCGACCTTACCGAGCTGTACGCAGATCTCCTGCAACGCAAGCAACTCGCGGCGTTTGAAGTACGCGAGCGGTTCTACGAGATCGGATCACCCGCGGGGCTGCGGGCGACGGCAGAATTCCTCGCTGCACAGCGAGTGAACCAAACCTAGTTACGCATGACGGCAGAGAATACATTCGCGCGCCAGTTTCTGGCTGAAGCCAGGGAAGTAATCGACCGCCTGGACGCCGCCAGCATCGAAAAGGCTGCCTCCTTGCTGGCTCTGACGCGCTCCACCGGTGGACGTTTGTTCATTCTTGGTGTGGGCGGAAGCGCGGCTAACGCTTCCCATGCCGTGAATGATTTCCGCAAAATCGCCGGTATCGAAGCCTACGCACCCACGGATAATGTGTCGGAACTCACGGCTCGAACCAACGATGAAGGTTGGGCAACGGTGTTCGAGAACTGGCTGAAAGTCAGCCGCCTGCGCCCCAACGATCTCGTGCTCGTATTCTCTGTCGGCGGTGGAGATCTCGAAAAAAACGTCAGCCCCAACCTGGTAGCCGCTCTGCAATATGCAAGAACTGTAGGCGCGAAAATCCTGGGAATCGTCGGCCGTGACGGCGGCCACACCGCCAGAGTCGCAGATGTCTGCGTCATTATTCCAACGGTCAATCCGGCTCACATCACGCCGCACACTGAAGCTTTCCAGGCGATATTGTGGCATCTGCTGGTCTCGCACCCAGCCGTAAAACAGCAGCAGACCAAGTGGGAATCAACCGCTGACTGCCAACTCCGCCCAGCCGTTTTCCTCGATCGCGACGGCGTCCTCAATCGCGCTGTCGTGCGCGATGGCAAGCCGTTTCCACCGTCCAGTGTGGAAGAATTCGAAATCCTTCCGGACGTTGCCTCATCCTTGCTGGACTTAAGAGCGCACGGATTTGCTCTCTTCGTTGTCACCAACCAGCCCGATGTCGCGCGCGGCACCCAGACCCGCGATGCCATTGAGGCCATCCATCGGACGCTCGCGTCCTCTCTGGCACTCGACGGTATTTTCGTCTGTTATCATGACGATAGCGATGATTGTGCTTGCCGCAAACCCAATCCAGGCTTGCTCTTGGAGGCCCAGCGCAAGCACAACATCGATCTCTCTCGCAGTTTTGTGGTGGGAGATCGCTGGCGCGACATTGATGCCGGCCACAATGCAGGTTGCAAAACGGTTTTGATCGATTACGGCTATCGCGAGCGAAAGCCGGCGCATCCACCGGAAGCCACCGTGCGATCGTTGCGCGAAGCCGCCGACTGGATTCTTAGCTCCAGTTTGAAGGAGTCTCACAATAAAGATGAAGTCCGTGTCTGAGTTGAAGGTTCAGGTGTTTGCCGACGGAGCCGACAAGGCCAGCATGCTCGAGCTCTACCGGCAACCCTACATCAAGGGTTTCACCACGAATCCGACTCTGATGCGGAAGGCGGGCGTCACTGACTATGAGCGCTTCGCGCGTGAAATTCTCCAGCAGATTCCCGACCGTCCCATTTCCTTCGAGGTCTTTGCGGACGACGAACCTGAGATGGAGCGGCAAGCCCGCAAGATCGCCCGCTGGGCGCGCAATGTGTACGTAAAAATTCCGGTTACAAATACTCGCCGCGAGCCGATGTATGACCTGATCCGCCGGCTGAGCGCGGACGGCATTCAAGTGAATGCGACCGCAGTGCTCGCGCTCGATCAGGTGCGCCACATCGCGCAAGCCCTACTGGGTGGTGCCCCGTCTTACATCTCTGTTTTTGCCGGACGAGTTGCAGATACCGGCCGCGATCCCGTTCCTCTCATGAAATCCGCGATCGAGTTGATGGCGCCTGAGCCCAATACCCAACTGGTCTGGGCCAGTCCGCGCGAACTTCTCAACATCTTCCAGGCCGATGAAATCGGGTGCCACATTATTACGGTGACCTCCGATGTGCTCAAGAAGGTCAGCCTGATCGGCAAGGATTTACACGACTACTCATTGGAGACTGTGCGGATGTTCCATGACGACGCTGCCCGCTCCGGATATGCGCTGGAACCGTCCCCCGACATCGCCTATTCGTTGTGATCGCTGAACCGCTTCTGGCAGGGCGATCCAAACTACCAGCTATTCGAGGCTTAGTTTCATCTCGCCGCTTTTGCTGAAAACGACGCGCAGCATCTTTTCTGTTCCGCTGGCAAACTCTCCGTCGATTGTCGCCGACCGCTCGGAGGGATCGGCGTCAGCGGTAACCTGCACTCGCAGGAGATGTTTCCCGGGCGGAATCTGCATGGCATGGAACTCGTGGCCCTGCACCTTGTGGAACACGACCAGGTGCTTCTTGTCCGCTCCCTCCAGCAGGTGGGTATAAGTCAGTCGATCATCCACCCAGATGGACAAATGGGCCTCCGCGAACTTGTGTTCGACCTCAATGTCCAGCATCGCGGGAGAAGCTGGATGCACCGGAGAAGCTGGAGAAATTGGAGAAACGGAGGGATGATCTGCTGGTGGGACCGCACGCGCCACTTTCACCTGAGCAGCAGAGCCACCTGCGGCCGCACGGCGTGTGAGCTTTTTCACCACAGGCGCCGGCGCTGGGGCGGCCGGGGTGGCCGCGGCTGCCCGCGGCTCGATGACCGCGTTCGCTTCCTTGCCCGAGGCAGCTTGGGCTTCCAGCGGCAGCGACTCGGTCGCCGTGTACCGTGTGGCAACTTTCTCCGGCCAAATCAAGGGGCGCAGCTGAAGCCCAAAGACGATAAGTCCAAGCAGGAGCATTGCACCGGCAAAAGACTTCTGGCGCATTTTGTTTAGCAAATTCTCCAGTGCATCGCGGCTCAGAGCTAACGCAGGGCGGTTTCCTATAGGAGCTTTGGATGTGACCGCGCGCTGCCCCGTGGCCCAAGCTTTGGCTCTCAGGCTGGCCGTTTGCACCGCGTCGGACCCGGCAAACGAACCCGGTTGCTTCGTCTTGCTCCACGGCTCTCGTCCTTCACGCAGCTCCTGAATATCCAGCACCATCTCCATGCCGCGTTGGTAACGCTGGGCCGGATCTTTCGCCATGGCTCGCGCAATAATGTAATCCAGTCCCGGGGGCAACTCAGTGTCGAGAATGCTTGCCGGCACCGGGTCCCGGTTGACCACCTTGAATGAAACCGTAAGAGCGCTGTTTCCCTGAAATGGCCTGTAGCCCGTCAGCACCGTGTACAGGATCACACCCAGTGAAAACAGATCCGAACGCCCATCCACCTCTTCGCCGCTTAGCTGTTCCGGCGACATGTAGGCCGGTGTGCCCAGCGCACGCCCTGCCAGCGTCAGGTTGGCAAGATTCAGCTTGGCGATTCCGAAGTCGGCGATTTTTGCATGGCCCTCTTCCGTGATCAAGATGTTCGCGGGCTTCAGATCGCGGTGAACCACTCCCTGACTGTGCGCACAATCCAGCGCTTCCGCCAGCTCCAGCGTTAACTGCAGAGCCCTCTCCAGCGGTAAAGTATGGTTTTCCCCCGACAGCAGCTTTTCCAGTGAGGGCCCGCTGACATACTCCATCACGATGTATGGGGCACGCGTCTCCGGCTCTTCGCCCACATCGAAAATGGTTACTATTCCGGGGTGTGAAAGACGGCCTGCCGCCTCCGCTTCCCGGACGAAGCGCTCCCGGTATTCAAGCTCGTCTTCCGGCGATTGCCCGCCTAAAGCAACAGTCTTTACTGCGACTACGCGGTTGATCTTGGGATCGCGGGCCTTGTAAACCACGCCCATCGCTCCCCGGCCCAGTTCGGCGAGGATCTCGTAGCGACCAAACCGTTCGTTGCCCCTGTGATCGTCCATGAGTGCCACCGGTAAGCCCCGCGTGCGCGCGCTACTTTCATGCACACACCTTCCTCGCGGCCGAGCGAGCGGGCCTTGCCGCCGGTATATTGTCCACTCAATCGTTAGGCGGCAATAGGTTACTGAGGTAATTCTCAACCACGAGGGATGGAGCGGGCGCTCAATCTCAGCGCCGATTTGGCGAAGATTGAACCTTGCGCCCTCACCCTGGATATCTTCCCGTAATGTAGCCTTCCAGATCCTGAATGTGTTGGGCCTGGCCGGAGATGATCCACTTCACTAGATCCCCCAGCGAGACCACGCCCACCACGGTGTCGTTCTCTCCCATTACCGGCAGGTGGCGAAAATGGTGCTTGGTCATGATGGACATGCAGTCGTCCACGGTGTGCCGCGGAGTTATGAAGACGACAGGCGAGGTCATGATTTCGCGGACTAAAGTATCTTTCGAAGAGTGGCCTTTCAGGATCACTTTGCGCGCATAGTCACGCTCTGACAGGATACCCACCAATTTGCCGTCGGAAATTACCAGCAACGCTCCCACGCCTTCTACCGCCATCTTCTCAATTGCCTCGTAAACGGACTGCTCGGGCCTTGCGGAGAGAACCCTGCTGTTCTCCTTGCTCTTCATCACCATCGCAATCGTATCCGTAAGTTTCATGAGGGGCCCTCCAGCCGCAAGATTATACGCCTGACCATTCTCCATCCAAGTGCGTGGCGCTGGCGCGAGCAGGAAAGATGACATTCCCATGTTATTCGTTGGAAGGAAAACGTTTCACCTTTCCGGAATTCCAGCAGGCTGGGCTGGTACCTGTGGCTTAGTCTGTCACGTTTCCCGAACTCCTGGTCGAAGATTGCGTTTTTGCGCTCACTCCTGTCTATAATGGCCCGGGCATATCGCGGCCTCGGTCCTTCCGGCAGGAATTGAGCTCCAGCTTGCCATCTCTGATCGCCTCCGCGCTGCTGGTGAGGTTGCGAAGAAGTGTCTGTAGACTGCATGAATGTGAAACCCGGAGTGGAAGTGGCGGGCCTGAGCGACGTGGGCTGCCAGCGAGAAAACAACGAGGACTCCTACCTCTATTGGGAGCCCGGCGGCGAGGAGGAATTCCAGCGTAAGGGACGGCTCGCAGTCATTGCTGACGGCATGGGCGGACACGAGGGCGGCCAGGAAGCCAGCCGCATGGCGGTTGACACGGTTCGCGAAGTCTACGATCACGCCTTCCGCGACGATCCCCAGTCCGCTCTGGTCGAGTCCTTTGCCGCGGCTCACGCCCGCATCCAGGATTTTGCCGAGCAGCATCCTCTCTTCCATGGCATGGGGACCACCTGCACCGCCTTGGTTGTTCGCGGCCATCAGCTCTACTTTGCTCACGTCGGAGACAGCCGCCTTTACCTGGTGCGCAGTGCGCGCATCTTGCGTCTGACTCGCGATCACTCCTACGTAGGCCGTCTGGTCGAAAGTGGCATCGTCCGCGCCCAGGACGCCGAGAAACATCCGCAACGCCACATCCTGACCGCCGCTTTAGGAGCGGGAAGAGACGTGGCCGTCGACGGCGCACAACAAGGCGTAGCCTTGCAGGACGGAGACAATCTCCTGCTTTGTACCGACGGCCTTTGGAGCGTCGTGACCGAAGAAGAACTCGAGACAGCAGTGAGCGGCAACGCTCCCGCGGAATGCTGTGCCACTCTGGTGAAGCTGGCTCGGCAACGCGGCGGCCCGGACAACATCACATTGCAAGTTTTGCGCGTCGGAGGCGAGTCGCAAAGCTAGTAAGCTGATGGACACAGCTGCGGCACGGCTTCAGTGCGTGCCGCTAGGACGCCGAAAAGACGTCGGCTGTAGCCTCTGAGGGACGACTATGAACTCCAGACGGAATTTCCTCAAACAAATCTCCCTGGGTGCAATTGCCGCAGGCGCTACTCCCTCCATCTTGTCCTGGGCTTTCCCCCAGCAACAAGCCGTGGACTTTCCCGGCGAAGATGGCATGATCATTCGCTCTTTCCGCTTCGTCGATCTCGAAACGCCAGTCGAATATTTCAGCACGTGGCTCACTCCAATCCCGCACTTCTTCGTGCGCAACCATATGCACGAACCAAGCGAACTCGATCCCAGCGACTGGCGCCTCTCCCTCGGCGGCGAGGTAGACAAGCCGCTCACCCTGAGCCTCGCCGAGCTTGCCAAACTGGAGGCGCACTCCGTCGTCAACACGCTTGAATGCGCCGGCAATGGCCGCAGTCTGCATCGTCCCCAAGTCCCCGGCGTTCAGTGGGGGAAAGGCGCGGTGAGCACTGCGCGATTTTCCGGTGCGCGCCTGCGCGATGTGCTCCAGCGCGCCGGAGTGAAGACAACCGGCAAGCACGTCATGTTCCGCGGCCTCGACGAAGTTCCCGGCAAGGTTCCTCCCTTCATTCGCAGCATCCCCATCGAGAAGGCGGTCGATGCCGACACGCTCATCGCCACCCACATGAACGGATCTCCGCTAACCAAACATCACGGTTTCCCGGCCCGCGCTCTAGTCCCCGGCTGGATTGGCGCTGCTTCCTGCAAGTGGCTCACAGAAATCAAAGTGCTCGAAACAGAATTCGCCGGCAATTTCATGAGTCCCGCCTACCGCTTTCCCAATCAGCCCGGACCACGCGGGGAAGCCGTCAAGCCGGAAGATACGCACCCACTCACCGCACTCAGCGTGAAGTCGGTGATCGCTGCCCCGAACGACGGCTCCAGCGTCAAGGCCGGAAAAATCGTTGTGCACGGCGCAGCCTGGGCTGGAGAGGCCGATATCACGAAAGTAGAAATCTCCACGGACGGTGGCGCAACCTGGAATCCTGCTCAACTGGGTCACGAACAATCCCACTACGCCTGGCGTCTGTGGAGTTACGACTGGAAGGCCGCCAAGGGCGGCGACTACTCCATCCTGTCACGCGCCACAGACAGTCAAGGCCGCACTCAGCCCTCCACCGCAGTCTGGAATCCCAGCGGCTACCTCTACAACGCCATCGATCAGGTGAAAATCCATGTCGCCTAATAGTTTGAAGTCGCGCACGAATGTGGAAGCGCGCAGTACGGAAGGGCGCACCGCCGACGCTCGCAGCCACGTGGAAGAGCGGCGCTTCAGCGCCGCGTCAAGCGGCATGGATGATGCGGGCTTCAGCCCCCGTGGTCGCATTTTGCGTCAGACCGTTGCCACCATCGTCCTGCTCACGCTTGCGTTTGTCTCAGCGCGAGCTCAGAAACCCGCAAGCGCAAGCGTCACCGCCGAGCTACCCGCCGGTCCCATGCAAGCGAAGGCCACCACCGCCTGCCTGGAATGTCACGAGGCCCGCATCATTCTCCAGCAGCGCCTGAGCAAAGCCACGTGGACCAAAGAAGTAGACAAGATGGTGAAATGGGGAGCAGTGGTCGACGCCGCCGACCGCGACGCCCTCATAGATTATCTAAGCAACAACTTCAGCCCTGACAAACCCGCCTACGACCCGCAGCGCACGTCAGGTTCCGGGAAGATGTCGAAATAGAAACTCCTCCAATGCCTGACAAAGCGCTTTCGCTCTTGGAACTGTCGGCTGGGGAAGGATCGGGAAGGGCCCGACTTCAGTTTCTAGCCTGCCCTGAGCAAGCGTAAGCGCGCCGAAGGGTGCCGCTACGGGCCATAACGAGCCTGGCTTTAGCCTCTGAGGTACGCCCTCAGCGGCGCATTCACGAGACGGCTTCCCGAGAAAAAAGCAAAGCGCTGCCGACCCAATGTCCAGAACAGACACTACGGCAGCGCTGCCACTACTGAGCCCAAATACATGAACGAAGTATAGGAATGCCGCTGCACTACTTCTAGTGCATTGTAGGGTACCAGGAAGCAAATAGCTTTGTAGCAAGCACCTCAGCTTCGCTCACTGCAGCTTAGAGCGCGCGATTGTACGTACATTATCGCCAATTTTCCCGGAACATTCCGGCCGTTTGTCCCCATTTGGAGCCTCCCCTCCGACCGTCACTAACTACCCTGGATTGTTTGGATTGCGGGCGTTATACATACAATTTAGTCCGCACAGAATTGCACCGATGAATGCTAAAACTGGAACATTCAGCACGAATGTTCCAACTGGAACACTTAGGCTTTCCCCTGCGTGTCCCCCGTGCCCTCTGTGGTTAAGTTTTTTTCCGGCCGCAAAAGCGGGAACAGAATCACGTCGCGGATGGTGTGCGAATCGGTCAGCAGCATGCACAGCCGGTCAACTCCCACGCCCACGCCGCCAGCAGGAGGCATCCCGTACGACAGCGCCCGGATGTAGTCTTCATCCATCTGGTGCGCCTCGAGGTCGCCACGCTCGCGCTCCTTCAACTGCGCCTCAAACCTCCGCCGCTGATCTTCCGGGTCGTTGAGCTCGCTGAACCCGTTCGAGATCTCCATCTGCCCCGCAAAGATTTCCCACCGCTCCGTCCACTCCGGCTCATCCGGCTTCTGCTTCGACAGCGGCGACACCGCGGTAGGGAACTCATAGATGATGGTCGGCTGCGTCAGGTGCTCCTCGGCGACTGCTTCAAACAAACTTGCAATCGTCTTGCCCACCGACTCATTCGGATCGTAGGCCATGTGTGCGTGCGCCTGGTTGAACCTTTCTACAAGCTTCTTGACGTCATCGTGAGAAGCGAAGTCGCTCATCGCAGGCTTCGCGCCGGCCGCTTCCGGCCAGTAGTGAATGATGGCCTCGCGCATCGTCAGGCGCTGCCAGTTCGCCCAATCGATCTCCTGGTCGCCCCATTTCGTTTTCGTTCCGCCGGTCACGTCCTTCGCGGCCTGCGTGATTAGTTCCTGGGTGAGGTCCATCACGCCCTGATAGTCGGTGTAGGCCTGATAGAACTCCAGCATGGTGAACTCAGGATTCCAGCGCCAGCCCAGGCCTTCGTTGCGGAAGTTGCGGTTGATTTCATACACGCGGTCGAGTCCGCCCACCACCAGCCGCTTCAAGTAAAGTTCGGGCGCGATGCGCAGGTACAAATCCATGTCGAGCGTGTTGTGGTGCGTGACAAACGGACGCGCCACCGCGCCGCCGGCGATGGGCTGCATCATCGGAGTTTCGACTTCGACAAAGCCGTGCGCCTCCATCGTGCGTCGCAGCGATTGCACCAGCTTGCTGCGCTTCAGAAAAACTTCCCGCACGTCGGGATTCATTACCAGATCGACGTAACGCTGCCGGTAGCGCAACTCGACGTCGGTGAGGCCGTGAAACTTTTCCGGCAGAGGCAGCAGGTCCTTGCTGAGGAACGTGATCTCTTCCACGTGGACAGTCAGTTCGCCGGTGCGCGTGCGGAATAAGTATCCGCTGACGCCTATGTGGTCGCCGAGATCGAGCAGCTTGTACAAGTCAAAGCCCTGGTCGCCGACCGCGTCTTTCTTAACGTAAATCTGGAGCCGCTTTCCATCCTGCTGCAGATGGCAGAAGCCAGCCTTGCCCATGAGGCGGATCGCCATGATGCGTCCGGCCACGCGCACGTTGACACGCGGAGTTTCCAGTTGCTCGGCAGTCTTGTCGGAGTAGTCCGCCAGAATCTGCGGGATGGTGTGGGTGAACTCGTACTTGCTGCGGTACGCGGTCTGGCCAAGGGCCTCGATCTGTTTCAGCTTGTGGCGCCGCAGTTCGTAAATGCTGTCGTCGAATGCCAAGAGAATCCTTTGACAGGGAATTGCGCCTACTCGCGCAGAGAAACGATGAAACGTTGAAACGCGATTATAAACAACCTGCGCCGGGACGTGTGCCTTCGTTCGCCGGATCAAAGCACTTGCGTGTACCTGTATATCATGGTACATTGGTACACATGACGGATGATCCGAAACTGCTGGTGGAGCGCGTGCAAACCGGGGTGCGGATGGAGAAGCGCCTGCTCAAAGTGCTGAAGGCCTTTGCCGAGTACCACGATATGACCCTCGGCGATCTGCTGGAGGGCATTGTGCTTCACGCTTTCGACGGGAAGACGCCGTTCAGCGCCGCTTCGCTCGAGCGCATTCAGGAGTTGAAGCGGTTTTACGATTTTGATCTTAATTCGAGCGCCAGTCACAGGCTGAAGGAGATCAAGGCGCGGCCGGGGCGGAAGCGAAGTGCCGACAAATAGGGTCATTCCTCAGGGGCTAAAGCCCGCGCCATTTGGGATGGTTGGCGGCACCCTTCGGCGCGCTTACGCTTGCTCAGGGCAGGCTAGAAACTGAAGCCGTGCCCTTCCCGAACCCTTAGCTTCCAGAAAGTGAGTGTCCTATGACCGAGCGTCGAATGAAATGCGCCCTGACGGGATTGCAATGGACTCTGGGACTCGTAATTCTCATCGAAGCCGCTTTATTCTTGATGCCCAGCGCCCGCCACGACTTCGCCGGAACCCACATGCCCGATATTCTGCGGCAAGTTCTGGGATGGGGCGAGATCATCGGCGCCGTCCTCTTGCTGATTCCGCGAACCGCAGTCCGCGGCGCGTGGGTGCTTGCGGGAATTTTCGTGCTGGCGATCATCGTCCACATGCTGCACGGGATGTTCAACGTTGGGAGTCTGGCCGTCTACACTGCGGCGGCGTGCGCCGTGGCGATTGGCAAGGGAGCATAGGACTTGGCTGGTTTTGTTGACATTTCACGGTGAACGGCATGCCGTCGCCGTTGGCGAGAGCTGTCTTGCTGTCGGAGCGGCGGCGCTACGAGGATTCCATGAGCAATGAAGAACTCATCCGCTGCTTCGAGAATGACGCTGTTCCCGAAGACTCTTTCCATCACTCCGACCACGTCCGGCTGGCGTTCGCTTATCTGTGCGAGTATCCGTTTTTGCAAGCACTGGAGAAGTTTGCCAACGCGCTGAAGCGATTTGCCGCCGCCCGCGGCAAGCCGCAGCTCTACAACGAAACCATCACCTGTGCATATTTTTTTCTCATCCAGGAGCGGATGGCAAGTTGCCAATTCGCAACGTGGGTGGATTTCGCGCAACGCAATCCCGATCTGCTGGTTTGGAAAGGTGGCATCCTGACCCGCTACTATCGGGATGCCACGTTGAAATCGGATCTCGCCAGGAACATATTCGTGCTTCCCGACAAATGCCTTGAGGCAACGGTCACGGGGTAACCCTGAAATTCTTATTGCTGGTCAGCGTTCCGGACGATGTGGTCACAGTCACTGGCCCGGTGGCAGCACCGGCGGGAACCACGGCCGTCATGTAAGTATCGCTCACCACGGAAAAGCTGGCGGGAACTCCGTTGAAGGTAACGGCGGTTGTGCCCGTAAGCCCCTGCCCGAGAATCTGAGCGATTGCCCCGACCTTTCCTTGCGAGCGCACGAAGGTGACGAACGGGCCGAGGCCCATATCGAATACATAGACATACCCGTCACTGTGGGTGCCGTCTAGCTGGGAGGTTCCATAGAAGAGGCCATTTGTATCCTGCATCAGGCCCGAGATGAAGAAACCGCTCCCCAGGGTATACAGCACGGTGTACCCACCGCCGGCCAGGTTCCAGCTATAGATCACAGGGACTGTATAAGTGACACCGTAGAGGTTGCCGTCGCTGCCCTGAACGAGGCCGGCGTCAGCGTTTGAGCCATCGCCGGGAGTCACTCCAAAGTCATGCAGAACGTTCAGTCCGAAGACGCTGGTCAGCTGGTACAACGTTCCTCGGTTGTTAAATCCGCCATTTTGTGTAGTGCCGTAAAAGTTGCCATCGGAGGCTTGCGTGGGTGTGGCAACGGGATAAGCTCCTCCCTTTTGGCAGCTGAAGGTATGGGTTTGTTTCAGCACTCCCGAGGTAGTAAGCTTCACGATGGTTCCGCAACCGGCGGAGCCGCCGCCATTGGCGGCCGCGTACAGCAGACCATCGGTTCCCTGGGTCAGACCCAGACCGCCGACCCCGCTGGTCGGCTGGTCGAACGTGTAGATGACGCTGTATACACCGCTGCTGGTGAGTCTGTAGATGGTGGCGTTACTCGAGTTAGGCGTACCGGAGGTGGCGCCGTAGAAGTTGCCATCGCCGGCCTGGATGGGCGGTCCGTATGGATATTCTCCGTCACTACCGCCGGCGAATTGGTGCAGCACTACGTAGGTTCCCGACGGATTGATCTTGTAAAGAACGCCAACGTTGGCGCTGCCTCCAAAGACCGTTGTGCCGTAATAGTAGCCGTCGGTGGCCAGGGTGAGGCCAGCTCCCGGACTGCTGCCGTTCGTGCCATCAAAACTGTGCACGACAAAGCTGTTCTGGGTCGTCAAATTGATGCGAATCACCGCGCCCAAACCGTTGGCGCCGCCGCCATAAGTGGTGCCGTAGAGCCGTCCATCGCGGCCTTGCACGAGAGTGACATAGTCGGGGCCTGAGCCATTGGCACCGTTGAAGCTCACAAGGATGTTAAAGGTCTGCGCGGAGAGCAGCGAAACTGACGCGAGTAGGAACACAGTAACGAATCTGGAGAAACGCATGGCAACACCTCGATTCTTTTTGGTTTGGTGGCCGATGTCATGAAGAATGCCGCCAACAACTGTGACTGGGACGCTCTTCAATGCGTGCGGGGGAGGAGAGGCCAGCAAATATAGATGGACCGTCCGAAGGGTGTCAAGATGCAGAATTTTGCAACTCTGCGTTGTCGCAGGCACATAGCATCTGATCTTGAAATTGCACGCCATCGGCGTCTATATTGGTTCCTTAATCAGTTTGCCCGTCGGATAAGACGCAACACTCTATGCCGCAAAACTACGTTCCCATTTTCATCTTCATGGCAGTGATTGGCGTGCTGCTTCCGGTCACGCTGCTGGCGGCCAAGCTGGTCCGCCCGGACAATCCAAGCAAGGCCAAGCTGATGCCTTATGAGTGCGGCATCGACCCCATCGACAATGCGCGCGGGCGTTACACCGTTCGCTACTACATCATCGCGATCCTTTTTGTAGTGTTCGATGTGGAAACCATCTTTCTGTTTCCGTGGGCGGTGAAGTTCAAGTACCTCGGCGTCTTTGGTTTTGTGGAGATCCTGATCTTTCTGGTCATCCTGATCGCGGGCTATATCTGGGTTTGGAAAAAGGGCGCGCTGGAATGGGTGTAACGCCGCCCACGCCCGCGGCCGAGCCGTCGGTCGAAACGTTTAAAGCCAGCCGCTGGACCACGGGCAATTTTCTGTTCCCGACCACACTCGTCGTGAGCCCGCTGCGCGTGAGCCGTGTGAAGTCGCGGTGGTTTGGCAGCAACGAAGAGAGCATCGCCATATCGAAGATTGCCTCGGTACATATCTCGACTGGAGTGATGTGGTCCGAGATTCGGATCGAATCCACCGGCGGGACCGACCCCATTGCCAGCCACGGCCATCGTAAAGCTGACGCACAACGCATCCGCGACCTAATCGAAACCTACCAGGCGCAAGCGCGCTCATAGTTCGACTGCGGCGTTCACAATAAATTCACCTTCCATTAACCGCACCGTAGCAATCAGCGTGTTTACTCCATTCTTGTTGATAGATCCCCCTTCAAAGGAGTACTCGTGTGAGCAAACGCAGCCTCGTTTTGACATTGTGTCTTTCGCTTTTCACCTCCCTTCTTACTTTCGCGTCGGGCAGTAACAGGAAAAAGTCCGACAAAGTCGTGCAACATGTACTGTTGGTCAGCGTCGACGGCCTGCATGCCCTCGACGTCACGCGATACATTACATCGCATCCGCAATCCGCGCTGGCGGAGCTTTCCAGCCACGGCACCATGTATACCGACGCCAACACACCGCAAAATTCCGATTCCTTTCCCGGCCTTTTGGCTCTGGTGACCGGCGGCTCACCGCTCACCTCCGGATTGTTTTACGACGTCAGCTACGACCGCACCATCTTCGATCCCACCAACACGACTTGCACGGGCGGCGCGGGCAACATGATGGTTTTCGATGAGAGCATCGACAAATACGACTCGCACAACGTTTCGCTCAACGTGATCGATCCCACAAAACTGCCGCGTCATATCGACGCGCACGGCAACTGCGTGGCTCTGTGGCCGCACAGCGCGCTGCGGACCAACACCATCTTCGAAGTGGTCAAAGCGGCGGGCGGGCATACCGCCTGGGAAGACAAGCATCCGGCTTACGATCTGGTGAACGGGCCTACGGGTACCGGCGTCGACGATCTATATACGCCCGAAGTCACCAACGTGGGCGGACTCGATAACACGCATAGCGTGGTTTGCACTGTCGCAAACGACCGGCTGAAGGTGCAGGGCATCATCAATGAAATTCACGGCCTTACGCACGATGGCAAGCCGGGGCCTGGCGTCCCGGAAGTTTTCGGCATGAACTTTCAGGGCGTGAGCGTAGGACAGAAGCTGGTCACCGATAACTACGACGGCAGCTGCACGATCGACAACGGAGCTTTGAACGGACAGCCCGGCGGTTATCAGGATGGCTCCGGCACTCCGACTCGCGTTCTGGCTTACGCACTCGATCAGACGGATGCAGCCCTGGCCGCGATGATTCAATCGCTAAAGGATCAGAACATTTACGACTCAACTTTGTTCATTGTTACCGCCAAGCATGGACAGTCGCCCATCAATCCGTTGCTGGCGAACAAGCCAGGTCACTTCGCGTATGTAGTGGCTGCCCTTCCCGATGGCAAGACGAACCAATATGCGATCGCGATCACTAACGCTAATGCCTGCGCCACCGGGCCCTGTGGGTTTGTGAATGATGACGATATCGCGCTGATTTGGCTTGCCGACCAGACTCTTGATAGCGGGGCTAGAGCCTATCTCAACACCAACGCCAAAGCTTTATTCATCGACGAGGTGCTGGGTGGCGATGAACTGAAACTCAGGTTCAATGATCCGCTGAAGGACAGCCGGACGCCTGACATCATCGTGCGGCCGAATTATGGCACGATCTATACCGCTTCGACCGCGAAGAACATGGAGCACGGCGGCTTCAACTACAGCGACACGAATGTTGGCTTGATCGTTTCGAACCCCAGCATGGCATCGAAGGTGATCAAGAGCCCGGTCGCAACCTCGCAGGTTGCTCCGACCATCTTGCAGGAGTTGGGGATCGACAGTCAGCTGTTGAAGTCAGTTCAGGCGGAGAAGACCCAGCCACTGCCCGGCCTTGGACTCGATGGTACGGAATAACTGATCAGAAAAAAGCGGGCGTGACTCTTTGTTCGACTGCTGGACAGACGGGCTGCTGGAATGCAGCCCGTCTTGCCGCGTCTGGGGCCGGATTCCGTTTCGAGCGCGATGAACGGGCATTTTCTCAAGAGCGACGGATTTGCATTGTCAAAACCGTCCGTCAACGTTGACACGGTATCTTCAAGCTGATAAAAGTTAACGTTCTCTTCGTTTCCTCCGAGCCGGAGGTTTGCGCGTTCCGAGCTATGCCGGACGACCCTAAATCGCCCTCTTCTCCCCCGCCGGAAGGCGAGCCGAAGCCGTCCGCGGATAAACCCGCCGTTCCCGGCGAGGTGAAAGCTACGGCACCGAGTTCCGTTCAGGCGGACGTCAAGACTCCTGCTGAAGGTTCTACTCCACCTCCCGCGGCGGCAGTTCCTGCGAAACCCGCAGCCGCGCCTGCGACACCTGCTGCTGCGAAGCCCGCCGCGCCCGCCAAACCACCTGCGCCCGCGCCGGTTCCGTGGGATTCGCCCATGGTCGCCAAGCTCAAGGGCAATTACGGTTCCGGCATTGAGCCGCTGACTTACGCCGGGCAGAACTACATGGTGGTGGATCGATCGCTGATTCCTGAGATTCTTCAGGTTCTGCGTAACGAAGAGGAGTTCGACTATTGCGTCGACATCACCGCGGTGCACTATCCCGCGCGCGAAAAACAATTCGACGTTGTGTGGGTGCTGTATTCCCACGCGCGCAATGAACGCATCCGCGTGAAAACGCAAATCGCGGATGGCGCGAGCTTGCCCAGTTCCGTCCCAATCTGGACGGGAGCCAACTGGCTGGAGCGCGAAGTCTTCGACATGTTCGGCATCAAGTTTGATGGACATCCCGACATGAAGCGCATTCTGCTGCCTGACGGCTGGAAGGGACATCCGCTGCGCAAGGATTATGGGATCTTGCAGCAGGATAACGAGTGGGTGCAGATTAACCTGGGAATCGAAAGCGGCCAGTGAAAAGCGCCAGTAACGACAAATGACGGAACAAAACAGTTCGCTCTCGCATCTCGATCTGGAAACTCCAGAGAAGCCGTTTCTTGATGCCAACGAGCTTGTCATCAACATGGGCCCGCAGCATCCGGCGACGCACGGCGTGCTGCGCGTGATTCTGCGGCTCGATGGCGAAAAGGTTTTGGGCCTCGAGTGCGTGATCGGCTACCTGCACCGTGGCGTCGAGAAGATTGGCGAACATCGAACTTATACGATGTTCAATCCGTACGTGGACCGCATGGATTACGTGGCCGCGGTCTCGAATGGGCTGGGCTACTGCGAGACGGTGGAGAAGCTGCTCAACGTGGAAGCGCCGCCGCGCGCCCAGCATGTTCGCGTCATCCTGACGGAACTGAACCGCATTGCCAGCCACCAGCTCTGGTTGGGCACGCACGCGCTCGATATCGGCGCCATCACGCCGCTTTTCTACACCTTCCGCGATCGCGAAGAGATTCTGAAGATCTACGAGAAGTATTGCGGGGCGCGGCTTACGACGCACGCGTTCCGCATCGGGGGGCTTCAGTACGAAACGTACAGCGGATTCGAGAAGGAAGTGAAAAACTTCCTTGCTTTCTTCCGGCCGAAGATCGACGAGTACGAAGAACTGCTTACCACCAACCGCATCTGGGTGGAGCGTACCAAGAATGTAGGAATTATCTCCGCGAAGGATTGCATCGCGTTCGGCGTGACTGGGCCTGTGCTGCGAGCGAGCGGCGTGAAGTGGGATCTGCGCAAGGCGCAGCCTTACGCCAACTACAAAAACTTCGACTTCGACATTCCGATTGGAGAAAACGGCGACACCTACGACCGGTATTTGGTGCGCATGGCTGAGATGCGGCAGTCGGTGCGGATCGTCGAGCAGGCGGTCGGCGCGCTTCCCGAAGGTCCCATCATGGCGAAGGTTCCGAAGGTGATGAAGCCGCCGGCGGGCGAGGTTTACCACTCCATCGAAGCGCCCAAAGGCGAGCTGGGTTACTTCATTGTCAGTGATGGTTCCACACAGCCCTACCGCGTGCGTGTGCGTCCGCCGTCATTCGTGAACTTGCAGGCGCTTGATGTGATGTGCCGCGGTCAGCTGGTGGCAGACGTGATCGCCGTGATCGGCACACTCGACATCGTGCTCGGCGAGGTGGACCGCTGATGCACGAGATCCTGCAATACATTTCGTCGTACCTCACCAGCGATAAGACGCCTGGCGTGGCGGGGAACATGTTCTGGGCTTTCGTTTACATCATGCTGGTGTTTCTGGGGCTCTCCGTCGCCGTGATTGCGATGAACTGGCTGGAGCGCAAAATTCTCGCGCACATGCAGGTGCGGCTAGGGCCCATGCGCGTGGGTCCGCACGGCTTGCTGCAGCCTATCGCTGACGCCATCAAGTTGCTGCTGAAAGAAGACATCATGCCCGCCGAGGCTGATGGATTTGTTTTCTGGATGGCTCCGCTGATCGTGGTGCTGGCGGCGTTCACAGTTTTTGTCGTCGTGCCATTTGGGCCAACGCACGCCATCACCGACATGAACATTGGGATTCTTTTCATGCTCGGCGTGTCGTCGCTGAGCGTGCTGGGGATTGTGATGGCGGGCTGGGCCTCGAACTCGCACTATCCGCTGATCGGCGCGCTGCGCTCGAGTGCACAGATGGTGTCGTATGAAGTTGCGATGGGGCTGGCGGTGGTGTCGGCGATTCTGATGACGAGTCTGAATTCCGAGGGAACCGGAACTCTCAGCATGATCGGCATCGTTCAGGCGCAGATGGCGCAGGGGGAATGGTTCATCTTCAAGTTCTTTCCGCTCGGGCTCGTCGCCTTTTTCATTTTCGCCGTCGCCATGGTTGCTGAAACCAACCGCGCACCCTTCGATCTAGCCGAGGCCGAATCGGAGCTGACCGCCGGTTTCCACACGGAGTACAGCGGCTTCCGCTGGTCTTTATTCTTTTTGGCCGAATACTCCGCGATGATTGCAGTCTCATCCATCGCGGTGACGCTCTGGCTCGGGGGATGGCTGCGGCCGTTTCCGAATTGGCTGAGCGGCTCGCCTTCGGACCAAATTTTCTCCTTCTTCCCAGGCGTTACCTTTCTTTTTTTCGCCGCGATCTGTTTCTTCAATACGGTGCGGATGCCCAAGCATCCTTTGTTCCGGATTCAGACTATCGGGCTCGCGGGATTCGGCGTGGTGCTGGGGTTGATCGGCTTGGTTATGTTCTATCCTCCGGTCAGCGTGCGTGTGCAGGATATTTTCTGGTTCTCGGCGAAAGTTGCCGGGTTTATGTACCTCTATATCTGGTATCGTGGCACGTTCCCGCGTTATCGCTTTGATCAGCTCATGCAGATGGGATGGAAAGTTCTGCTGCCAATGGGACTGGGCGTTCTGATTCTCACGGCTGGTGTAGCGTTGCTCCAAGAAAAGATATGGCACCTGTAGCCACACCATTTTTCTTTTACCTGTTCGCCGCGGTCATGCTGATCGGCGGCATCGCGGTGATCACGCGCAAGAATCCGGTGCATTCGGCGCTGGCCCTGATCATTACGCTGCTGGCGCAGGCGTCTCTTTATCTGATGCTCTATGCGCCGTTCGTCGCTGGCGTGCAGATCATCCTTTACGCGGGCGGCATCATGGTGCTGTTTCTGTTCGTGATCATGCTGGTCAGCATCGATCGCTCCATCAGAGAGCGGCAGTTCAACAGTCAGTGGATCGTGGGGATCATTGCAGCAACGGCGCTGGGCGGATTATTTATCGCGGTATATGCGAAAGGAAGCAGCATTTTTCCGCAGCACGTGCTGCCGGCCGTAGAAAACGACAACACGCAAAAAATAGCCACCATGTTGTACGGACAATACATGTTCGCCTTCGAGATCGCCTCGCTCCTGCTGCTGGTGGCGATCATCGGAGCGGTGGTGATGGCGAAGAAGAGGATCTGATTCGTAGAGACGCAGCTTGCTACGTCTTTGCATCCGATATGGAATCAATGCTGCACATCACGACGCTGCACTACCTGGTCCTGGGCGCAGCCCTTTTTCTGCTCGGTGTCATCGGCGTCCTCACCCGCCGCAACGTGGTCATCGTCCTGATGTCAATCGAACTAATTCTGAACGCCGTGAACCTGAACCTGGTGGCCTTCTCCCGCATGTGGGGAGGATTGCACGGCCAGGTCTTTGCCATCTTTGTAATCACCGATGCCGCTGCTGAAGCCGCGGTTGGACTCGGAATCCTGATCGCCTTCTTCCGTAACAAGGAGACGGTGAACATAGACGAAGTGAATTTGCTGAAGTGGTAGAAGTGCAGTACCCAGTGCCGTGTACCTAGTACCGAGCATTCGTCGCGCACAATTGGCCAACGACTAACGACCGACGACTAACGACATGTTTTTTCTTTCCAACATCTGGCTCATCCCGCTGTTGCCGGCCTTCGGCGCGGTCATCATGTTCTTCTTCGGCCGCAGGCTGCAGAAGGCCACGGTCAGCGCTGTTTGCGTGGGGACCATCGTGCTGGCGTTTGTAATGGCCTGCGGCGCAGTGTGGCAATACTCAGCCTGGTCGTCTACGCCGGATAATTTCCATAAGCCGTATCAGACGATCCTCTACACTTGGCTCGGCACCGATACCGGCCACATGAACTACGTGACGCATGACGGGTCGCAGGCTGCGTTCCAAGCCGACGCCGGGTTCCTGCTTGATCCGCTCTCCAGCATCTGGCTCCTGTTTGTTACCGGCGTCGGCATGCTGATCCATATTTATTCCACCGGATACATGGCGCATGAGGGCGGCTACTACCGCTTCTTCGGATACCTGAACCTCTTCATGTTCTCCATGCTGACGCTGATCCTGGCCAACAACTATGTGCTGATGTTCGTGGGTTGGGAAGGCGTCGGACTGTGCTCGTATCTGCTGATCGGTTTCTATTTCCACCGCAAGTCCGCCACTGACGCGGGCAACAAGGCTTTCATCGTGAACCGCATCGGCGACGCCGGATTCCTGCTTGGAATGTTTTTCATCGCCTGGTATTTCGGGTCACTCCGCTTCACCGAAGTCACGCACCTTGCGCACAGCGGACGCTTCGCGATCGGCGACCCCATCATCACCGCGGCCACGCTCCTGCTCTTCGTCGGAGCCTGCGGCAAGTCGGCGCAGCTTCCGCTCTACGTCTGGCTGCCCGATGCCATGGAAGGCCCCACGCCGGTCTCCGCGCTCATCCACGCGGCAACGATGGTGACTGCCGGCGTTTACATGGTCGCGCGCTCGAACGCTCTCTTCGTGCTGGCGCCCACTTCGATGAAGACCGTTGCCGTCGTCGGCGCTCTGACTGCAATCTTCGCCGCGTCCATCGGCCTCGTGCAAAACGACATCAAGCGCGTGCTGGCCTACTCCACGGTCTCGCAGCTCGGCTACATGTTCCTCGCGCTCGGCGTCGGAGCATTCTCTGCCGGCGTATTCCATGTGTTCACGCACGCATTTTTCAAAGCGCTGCTCTTCCTCGGCGCCGGCTCAGTTATTCATGCGATGAGTGGCGAGCAGGACATGCGCAACATGGGTGCGCTTCGTGATCGCATTCCGACCACCTACTGGACCATGTTTATCGCGACGCTCGCGATCGCCGGCATTCCTCCTTTCGCCGGGTTTTTCTCGAAGGACGAAATTCTCTGGCAGGCCTGGACTTCGGAATCTGTCGCCTACCACTTGCTTTGGATCATCGGCTATGCGACGGCGCTGATGACCGCGTTCTACATGTTCCGCCTCATCTATCTCACGTTTTACAGCAAGCCGCGCATGAGCCATGAAGTGGAGCACCACATTCACGAGTCGCCGGCCTCCATGACGATGCCGCTCGTCATTCTCGCGGTGATGTCGCTCTTTGCCGGATTCCTCGGATTCCCGCAAAGCCTTGCCCGGTTGGTCGGCATCCACGGACAAACGAATCGCTTCGAGGCATTTCTGGATCCTGTCTTCTCCAAAGAAGCTCAGGTCTTCAAGGCCGAAGAACCGGCACAGTTGGCCGCTGGCGTGAAAGAAGAAGAGAAGACGAGCGGAACCGAATATCTCTTGATGTTGCTGTCAGTGGGCGCTGCCGGGCTGGGCTACTATATGGCAGGGCGCGCTTACGCGAAAGCTGACAAGGGATATACCGAGCCCATCGCCGCCGCCTCTCCGCCTGTCTACAACCTGCTGCTCAACAAATATTACGTGGACGAAGGTTACGACTACGTCTTCACCGGACGCCGCAAGCTGGGCGATGTCCGCCTCGGTGTTCTGGGGCTCGGCGAAGCGTCCGCATGGTTCGACACCAATGTTGTCGATGGCGCGGTCAACGCGGCCGGTTGGATCACGCGCCTCACTGCGACAATTTCCAGTTGGTGGGACAAGTGGATCATCGACGGCATCGGAGTGAACGGCCCCGCGATTCTTGCTCGCATGCTGTCGTATCCCGCGCGCCTGTTCGAGTGGGGTCTGGTCCAGTGGTATGCGCTGGTGATGACCGCGGGGTTGGTAGGTTTCGTTTTTTATTACGTGTATCACTGAAAAGTAGCTGGAAGCTAGAAGCTGAACTTCATGCAAAACCACATACTCTCGATCATTCTCTTCACGCCGCTGGTCGGTGCGTTTATTCTCCTGTTCGTTCCCAAGGAGAACAAGGACGCCATCCGCTGGATCGCGAATCTGTTCGCGCTTGGCGGCTTCCTGGTTTCGCTGCCACTGGTCCCGATGTTCTGGGCGCAGATGCAGAGCCCCGACCGCTTCAAGTTCATCGAGGGCGCGCCCAACAACTGGATCCCCTCCATCGGCGCGGGCTATGTAATCGGGATCGACGGCATTTCCTTCCTGCTCATCATGCTCACCACGCTGTTGGGCTGGATCTCGATCCTTTCTTCATGGACCGCGATCGAGACCCGCGTTAAGGAATACTACGTTTGGTTCCTCATTCTTCAGACTGGAATGCTCGGCGTCTTCATGGCGCTGGATTTCTTCCTCTTCTTCGTCTTCTGGGAAGCCATGCTGGTCCCGATGTATCTTCTGATTGGTATCTGGGGCGGGCCGCGCAAGCTTTACGCCGCGATCAAGTTCTTCCTCTATACATTGGCCGGCTCGGTGCTAATGCTGTTGGGCGTCCTGTTTCTCTATTTCCACCATCATGCCCTGACCGGGATTTACACCTTCAGCCTGACCGCTCTCTACGAAACTGCGCCGAAGATTTATTCCGATCCGGCCTACGGCCCGACCATCGCCACGCTGCTGTTCTTCGCGTTCTTTTTCGCCTTCGCCATCAAAGTGCCGATGTTCCCCTTTCACACCTGGCTGCCCGACGCACACGTGGAAGCACCGACGGCTGGGTCGGTCATCCTGGCGGGCGTCTTGCTGAAGATGGGAACGTACGGTTTCGTCCGGTTCTCGCTGCCGTTCTTTCCCGACGTGCTGATGCATACCAAAGTCCGCGGCTGGATGATCACGCTTTCCATCATTGCCATCATCTACGGCGCGCTCGTGTCGCTGATGCAGAAGGACATGAAGAAGCTGGTGGCTTATTCTTCTGTCAGCCACCTTGGCTTCTGCACGCTGGGCATCTTCGCGCTGAACTCCGCCGGCCTGAGCGGATCTGTATTGCAGCAAATCAATCACGGCATCTCGACTGGAGCGCTGTTCCTGATTGTCGGCATCCTCTACGAACGCCGCCACACCCGCGAGATCGCCGAATATGGCGGCATCTCGAACGTGATGCCTGTCTATGCGACCATTACCATGATCATGTTCCTCTCGTCGATGGGACTGCCGCTGCTCAACGGTTTCGTCGGAGAGTTCACCATCCTGCAGGGCACGTTCATGGAAAACTGGCGCTGGGGCGCGTGGGCTGTCCCCGGTGTGGTGCTCGCAGCTGCATATTTGTTGTGGCTCTACCAGCGCGTGTTCTTCGGCACGGTGACGAACCCGAAGAACGAAAAGTTGCATGACCTGACCCCGCGCGAAGTGCTGACGTTCGTGCCGCTCCTCATCATGGCGTTCTGGATCGGCTTGTATCCCAAACCGTTTTTCCAGATACTTGAGCAGCCGGTGAATCAGATCGTACAAAACGTTCGCCGCCCGCAATCTTCGGAGGCGACCAACGCTGCTGTCCAGCCTGACATGACCGCTACCCCAGCGGACGCCGCAGGGACCAATACCAGCACTCCGCAAACGAAAGGGAAGTACTAGTGGGCGCGCTCACCTTCACGGCGAACGATTACATCATGGTCTTGCCTGTCATGCTGCTGGCCATGTTTGCCATCGGCATTCTGCTCATCGATCTGCTCCTCTCCACGGAAGAGAAGTGGGTCAATCCTCTCCTGGCTTTTACGGGAGTTCTATTCTCGGCCTTCGGTGTTTACCGAATCGAAGGCTCGATGGATGCCAGCAAATCCGTTGGGGCGCTCGGCATGATGAACACGATGCTGATCGACCGCTTCGCCATTTATTTCTTTTACCTGTTCCTCGCGGGCACTGCGATTGCCATCCTGATGTCGGCGCGTTACATGAAGACGGAGCATGAAAACCACGGCGAGTACTACGCGCTGATGTTGCTCTCGGTTGCCGGCATGATGTGCATGGCCTCCGGCTTCGATATCGTGCTTATTTTTATCGGCCTGGAGCTGATGGCGATCTCCACTTATGTACTCGTGGGTTTCCTGCGACGCGACCGCCGCTCGAACGAAGCGGCCCTGAAGTACTTGTTGCTCGGCGCATTCTCTTCCGGCATTTTTGCCTACGGATTGTCGCTGCTCTACGGCCTGACTGGCACCACGAACCTGGGCGAGATCGGCCGCCAGCTTGCACGACTCATTGCTAAAGATCCACACAATCCGGTCGCGATTATCGCCTTGCTGACCACGATGACCGGGCTGCTGTTTAAGATTGCCGCCGTCCCTTTCCACCAATGGGCGCCGGATGCTTACGAGGGCGCGCCCACCTGCATCACCGGATGGATGTCGGTCGCAGTCAAGTCGGCGGGATGGGCCATGCTGTTGCGCATTCTGATCCTCAGCCCGTTCCAACTGGGCGCATTGGTCTGCATGCGTTATATCTGGGTTCCGGTGGTGGTCTTCGTTTCCATCGCGACCATGACGGGCGCGAACTTCGCCGCGCTCACGCAAACCAACACCAAACGCCTGCTCGCCTACTCGTCCATCGCGCACGTGGGCTACATGTTGCTCGGGCTGATTTCGGGAACCGCCACTGAACTCAACGCTGACGGCCTCAAGGGTATCTTCATCTACCTGCTGGTCTACACTTTCATGAACCTCGGCGCGTTCGGCGTCATCACTTCGCTGCGCTACCGCAACGTAATCGGCGACGAACTCGACGATCTCAACGGCCTCTACTCGCGCGCTCCTGTAGAAGCCATCCTGATGCTGATCTTCCTGCTCTCGCTCGCCGGAATCCCACCGCTCGCCGGGTTCTATGGCAAGTACTTCATCTTCCTCAGCCTGATTGAAACCAAACACTACGCGCTGGCGTCGCTGGGAGTGCTCTATTCCGTTTTCGGACTTTACTACTATTTGAAGATGGCCAACGCCATGTTCATGGGCGAACCCGAAGAGCGAGGAGTGCTGCCCGTGAGTTGGACCATGCGAGCCGCGCTCGCTGTGACCGCATTCGCTACAGTGTTCATCGGAATCATGCCCGACCGTTTCATCAACATCGTGAACTGGTCGCTGGGCCTGGCGCAGAGTTCGGCGGTAGCCAAGCTGATCCGTTAGAAATGCTTGTCTAGAAATAATCAGATGGAAATGCCCATGTGAGAATGGCCATGTGGAGACGGGCGCATTCGCCCGTCCCGGCCAGAGCGAAGCTCGGCCGGAATCCACCACGGACGAGGGCTGGCGAGCGTAGAATCCGGTCAGCGAACCTGACGTGCCATGACTTCTCCCGATCCCACTCCCGACCGCCAAAACTCCCCACGCAAAGAAAATACGTGGGTGATGGTGGGCCGCTACAGTCAACTAGCACTTGTCCTGCCATGCGCAACGTTTGTAGGATGGCTTCTCGGTACTCTACTCGACCGCTGGCTGCATACTTCGTGGATAAGCATCATCGGACTGCTGCTGGGCAGTGCCGCGGGCCTGATCGAAGTGATCCGCACCGTGCAGCGCGACACAAAATAGCGCGCCACACATAGCTCCGCGCCCTCCGCGATTCAGGCTTTGTGGTTCCGCCAGGCTATGCCGGTGCTCGCAGAAGCCACACTGCTCGCGTACGATGATTCTTAGTAGCATGGAACTCGAGAACTCGAACTCCGACAACCCCACCGGTCCCGCGGTCGCTCCGGAAGACGACTTCTATTCCGGCGCGGCCAACCGGATTCCATGGTTCATGGCAGGGCTCGGGCTGGCACTGACTGCCGCGGCCTGGGGGAAGTATGGGCATTCTTCTGCCCTGGGTTTTCTGGCGGGATCGATCATCGCCTTCCTCAACTTCCACTGGCTCAAGAGCGGCGTATCCGGCTTGGCAGATCGTGTTACCAATTCCGGTAAACCCCAGTCCGGGAAGGGAATCGTTGCGCGATTCCTGCTACGCTATGTTTTGATGGGCGCCGCCGCGTATGGTATATTAACCAGTTTTCCAGCGAGCCTCCGGGGACTCTTTGTAGGGCTGTTCCTGCCCGTCGGTGCTATTGCTTGCGAAGCTGCGTATGAGACCTATGTAGCCGTAACCCGAAGGAACTAAGCAGTCCGCGTTCCACCTTGCAAAACCTGGGAGCTAGCAGCGCCAACGACTTATGCCGGAACAACTCTGGTTTACCGAAATTCTGAACCGCCTGTTCCATGGCCCAGTCACTGCGTTCTTACGGGCCTTGCATATTGAACCCAAGCATGCGCAGCAGCCCATTTCGAATTCGTTTGCCATGGAATTGCTCGTACTTTTTATCCTGGTTGGGCTCTTCTTCCTGCTGCGCTCACGCCTGTCGGTAGATTCGCCCAACGGCTTGCAGCACTCCTTTGAAGCAATCGAGGGCTTCGTCCTCGACCAGAGCCGGGAAATCATCGGGCACCACAGTGAGCCCTACACCGCGTTCTTCGCCATTCTGTTTATTTTCATTCTTGTCTGTAATCTCATTGGACTGATTCCCGGCTTCGAGTCGCCCACGGGTGTGCCGGTTGTGCCGCTGGGCTGTGCCATTTGCGCCTTCCTGTACTACCACACTCAGGGATTCAAGCATGCCGGAATCAAGTACCTCATGCATTTCTTCGGCCCTCCGATGGAAGGGATGCCGCTGATCGCGAAAATTCTTCTGGCCATGCTGATGCTTCCCATCGAGTTGGTCAGCCACTTCGCGCGATTGCTGTCGCTGACGGTTCGTCTGTGGGCCAACATATTTGCCGGTGATTTGATCACGCTGGTTTTCTTTTCCATGATTCCGATCGGCGTACCCATTATCTTCAGCGGCCTGCACATCGTGGTGGCAGTTTTGCAGGCGTATGTGTTCATGCTGCTGACGATCATTTACGTCTCTGGCGCGGTAGCCGAAGAGCACTAGTGAAGACCACTGATTTCGATTTTGTGTATCCGCAAGCGTGAGGGCGTCTGCACGGTATGGCGTCAACCACCCACTGACGGAAATTGATACGAGGAGAAACACAACATGCGTAAACTGAGTTATCTGTTCATGACCCTGTCAGCCCTGTGCTTTGCCATGCCTGCCTTCGCGCAGGGCGGAGCCAGCGAAACCAACTGGATTGCCATCACTGCGGGATTCTCCATGGCAATCGCTTCCGCGGTATGCGGCCTGGCCCAAGGCAAGGCCGTTGCCGCTGCCACGGAATCTTTAGCACGCAATCCTGCTGCCCGCCCTGGCATTCAATTCGCCCTGATTCTGGGTCTGGTGCTGATTGAGTCGCTGGCGCTTTACACGCTCGCGATCATCTTCTTGAAGGTGAAGTAAGCGGAACTTTGACTGGAACAAGAAGGCCTCTGTTCGCGCACTCGAACAGAGGCTCTTTTGTTTGGACTGCCAGGGCCTATATCTTCCGCTCCCCGCTCCACTGCTGCTCTTTGTTCTGCGGACCCTTGTCCAGCGCTTCCACCAGCAGCCGGCGCAACCGGTAGCGGCTTTCCAGGTCGGTATTGACGATCTCGAATCCCACTTCATTCACACGGGCCCGGCGCAGCAAGACGTGCGCCTTGATCTTCGACCGCAAGCCCACCGAAATCTCCAGATCAGCCTCGCTACCGATTCGCAAATTGTCTTCCTTCGTGCCCATGCCCCCGCCCAGGCTCAACTCGCGGATCAAAATCTTCGACTTTCCCCATGAACTCCCAATGGTTGCGCCGATCGTGCGCGAGAGCACCATGCGCTCATAGCGCCGTTGCCGCACCCACGGACATGCCGGGGCCGTATCCAGAGGCGCGATGGCCAGTTCCGCCGGCTCAATGCCGGTATCGGAGAGAATCTGACTGCTGTAGCGCGGGTCGGTCTTCGAGAGGGACTGTGCCGCCGCGATTCGCAGCTCGCGATGATAAACCCAGCCAAACGTTTTCTTCGCCTCCACAATCTCGCGCAGCAGCGTGAGTGACTCACTATCCCGCAGCCTGCCCAGGGACTCGATCGCCTTCAATTGCACAAACGGCGATCGCGAAGCCGCTTCGCCCGGCCGGGCCATCGCCAGCAGAGGAGGCGCGGCTGTAAGGTCGCCGCTCATTCCGATTTCGTCAATGCCTTCCGGCAGCACCACCGCATCCAGCACCTCCGCCAGTTCCAGCAGAGTTCTGCCGCGATCAGCCGCAGCTCCATACGCGATCTGGCGAACCACAATGTCGTGGTAGAAGCGGTTCCATTCGGGCAAACGCGCAGGCAGCAATTCCAGCAATGTTCCTACATCGAGCCGGCTTAACAGCCCCACCACGCCCGCGGCCTGTCGCGGCTGCCCGGTGCGCAGAATTTCCCGCAATTGCGCCAGAGCCGGACTTCCCATCTCCTTCACCAGTTCGACCATGCGGTCGCACTCATCCCGCCGCATGCAGCGGAAGAAGCGGTCCGCCAGATGTTCGGCCCCAGACTGGCTCGTGCGCTGCAAGACGACCAGCAAATCCGCGGGTGCTGGATCAGAGCGCAGCGCTTCCTCGATGAACTCAGGAATCCGGTTTTCCACGCCCACGCGTGGACGCAAGTCGTTCACCAGCACGGGACGCTTCTGCTGCAGCAATTCCATCCCGTTGCACACCGCATTGACCGCTTGATAATTCTTGGCCTCGCTGGCCTCCTGGCTCAGACGCACGAATGCCGCGCTCAGCAGGCTCTGCAGCTCAGGATCTTTCTCGACGCACAACTGCTCACTTACTTGTTGAATGGCTTTGCCCATCGCTTCGCCGCCCAGCCGGGCATAAAGGTCCGCCAGTTGACTCAATCCAATCGCCGTCTTGCGGCGCGGTTCTTGATCCTTATTTACCAGGCAGCTCGAGTAGTTGTTCAGAATTTCAGCCGAGGTTTGGGTGTCGTCACGGTCGAGCAAGACTTCCACGAACTGGCGCAGATTTCGCGGCGGCACGCATGGAGCTTCATTGGAGAGCAGCACCGTTTTTTTCCCGGACTCTGGCACCTCCGCCCAGAACATCCGGTCCAGGATGTCGGCATGCGACTCCACCAGGATGCCGGCCTTGTTCATCTTGTCTTCTTGCAGTTTCAAAATCTGGCGCAGCGAGTCCATCTGCCGGCTCATGTGCTCCATCATCTGGTGCACGGCATTTACTTTCACTTCGCCTTTCGAATAGCGTTCCAGCGCGAAGCGGATCGCCATGTGCTCGGCCGCCTTCATCAGCAGCGGCGTGTCTTCTTGCTCCGTAGTCGCTTTTGCCGCCAGGCTTCCCAGCAACTGTTGCAGGTTCAGCCGCGTGTTGGGATCGGTTTCCCCTACTTCTTTCTGCAGGTCTTCGGGACGAATGCTGGGATCGCCCTGCACCTGGCCGAACCGCGTCAGCAGACGAATCGCCTGAATGACCTCCGCTTCCTGCAGAGGTACCACTCCACCTTCCCAAGCGGGAGCCGTTCCCGTCCCCGCGCCCGCCCCGGTTGCTGGCCCCGCGACCCAATGACCGGAAGCGTTCGGAACACTTCCAAACGGAACGCCAGCACCGCCGCCTTGACCTCCGCCTCCAGCGTTCGCACCCTCCGCCGCCGCAATCAATTGGAGCAGCTTCTGCGGATCATTCAACCATTGCTTGAACTCTGGTCCTAGAGTTTGCGCCGCGATCTGGGCTGCCACGCTGATATCGCCCGTCAGCGGATCTGCCGCCACAAACTTCACTTCATTAATCTTGATTGTGCTCTGTCGGTTTCCACTGCTGAGCGCTTCTTTGATCTGCTTGGCTACGTCCTGGGCTTTAGAGCCAGCCAGGGTAAAGGCTCGCACCAGGCGGGCAAAATCTTCCACCGTAACGTCTTTAGAGAAGTGCAGGCTGGCCAACCCGGCTGTGCTCAAAAGCTGGCCAAAGCTGCGTTCGGTCTGTCCGGCTTCCAGCGGAATCCCGTCGAGCAGCAACTTGTTGTCGGATACTCCGAGCAAAAAGCCGCCATCCCCCGCCTTGGGCAAACCCTGCTGCAATTCATTCCAGGCGGTCTCGAACTGCGCTTCCGTGCGCTTGTGGTCGGGGCCGTACATGCGCGCGTACTTGATCAGAATGTTCAGGCTATGCACAAAAGCGCGCGCGGAGGCCGCACGATTGGCATGAAATGTGGTCGCGTCGTTGATAAGACACCCCTCGACCCGCAGCTCTGGATATGGGCAACAAAAGGTTAAATCCAACAGGTAAGGGTCTGCACATTACGGAGGTAACGGACCCTTGGTGGAGAATTCATTCCTGACACGGCGCGGAACGAAGTAAGCCCAAGCAAATTTCAGCGTCGTTTTACCCTGTGTTCCTCCGAGCCTCTGTGGTGAAAGGTGTTGGGGAATCTCCCCCGCACTGGCGTTTGCAGCCAACTACGGCGAAAATGGTGGTAGCGTCATCTCAGCCTTCTCGGAACTCCCGTGTCTGCAACAGCTACTCGGACAATGCGCGCCAAGAAAACCACCGGCCTGCGTTTCTGGATGCTCCGCGTTCTGGAGGAGTGCGAGCGCGTCTCCACCGACTTCGGCCCGGATCCGGTCCACGACCTCCGCGTCTCCTTGCGCCGTTGCCGCTCCATGGCCGACGGATTGATGGCGATCGATCCCGATCCCAACTGGAAGGCGATGAGAAAAGCCGGCAAGCGCCTCTTCCAGCGCCTGGGCGACCTGCGCGACATCCACGTAATGACGGAGTGGGTCGAGAAGCTCGAACCAAACAGCGTAGAGCGGACGCCCCTTTGGCAAGCTCAGGGCAAGCTCTCGCCGGCTTTGTCGGAAAGTGATCAGAACGGGGAGGCCGTCCCAGATGAATCCATCTCGTACTCAGCCCTCGGTGATCCGGCCGCCCATGCCCTGCTGAAAATCCTCCAACAACGCGAGAGCGAGCAAGAGCGCGAAGCTCATGCAGCCCTCGAAGAATTCGACCGCAAACAGTGGCGCCAGTGGAGCAATTCTCTTCCCGCCCGCGCCGCCCGTATCCGCCCCGGCAGCCCGCTTTTCAAGCATCTGGCTCTTGAGCGCTGGACCGCAGCTCGCGAGCTCCACACCCGGGCTCTGCGCAACCGCTCCCAGGCCGCCTTCCACTCTCTCCGCATCGGCATCAAGCGCTTCCGCTACATCGTCGAGAACTTTCTTCCCGCAGAGCACCAGGCTTGGAGCAACGACCTCAAAGAAGTGCAGGACTTACTTGGCGAGGTCCATGACCTCGACGTGTTTTGGGCCACGGCCGTCTCAAGCCATGTTTTTCCTGATGCTGCTTCACGGAAGCGCTGGCACGAACGCATCCTCTCCGAGCGCACCAAACGTATCGAGCGCTTCCGCGCGAAAATGACGGGCCCTGATTCTCTCTGGCAGGTCTGGCGCACCTCGCTGCCGCAAGGCAAACAGATTCAGACTCTTGCCACCCGCCGCATGAAGCTCTGGGCGAATGGCCTCGATCCCGACTTCCCCCACTCCGAGCGTGTAGCCAGCCTCGCTCTTCAACTCTACGACGGCCTCCTGGCCACCGGATGGCAGCCTTCGGTTGATGGCATCTCGGCTCGCTCCAGCCTGCTAGCCGCCGCCATGCTGCACGATGTCGGCAAGTCCAAAGGCGAGAAGAGACATCACAAAACTTCCTTCGACCTGATTCGCGCCCACGGCAACCCGCTAGGCTGGAAGACCGCCGACCTGCAACGCGCCGCCATCGTCGCCCGCTTCCATCGTGGAGCTTTGCCTACCAGGAAACACAAGGCGTTACGCGATCTTCTCGCCGACGAGCAGAAAGCAACCATCCAGCTAGCCGCAGTCTTGCGTCTAGCGAATGCGTTAGACGCCGCCCACGATGGCCACATCCGCCGGGTTCAAGTTGAAAATGGTCAGTTCACGACGAAAGTGAACGAAGCGCTGATTATCGCCGCCGAGGGCTATTCGGCCTTAGGACAATCAGCCCAAACCATCGCCGCCGAACGCCATTTGCTAGAAACAGTGCTGCGGCGGCCGATAGTGGTGAAGTCGATGAAGAGTGCGGCTTCTCGTAAACTCTAGATTAATTTCCCGTCAAACCCGCAGAGCACCGCCTCCTCCCGCAGCTTTTGGTCAGCGGTCAGAAAGACTTCACCGAGGGGAACCTTATCGCACCAGTCGAAGGCTGCCGCCAACTGCATTGCATCGGCGGCCTTCAAATCGTAACGGTCGACGAGTCGCATTGCGTGGTCGCGCAGCGCATTCGATGGCTGGATAACCGACCACTCGTCAGCCAACGCCACCAAGACCTGCCGGGCTTTTGCGCAGTCGGTGGTGCTGATCTCATTGGTTCGTACCAACCGCGCCAGTGCGCTGGCAATCTCAACCGGAGTCGCCCACCAGATGACCACACGATAGCTTTCGTACAAGATCTCAACGCTAGGCGTGATGCCCTGACGGACGCAAAGAGGAACCAGCGCGCTTGCATCCCAGAAGGCGGAAGTCCGCGCTAGCGGTCCCGCTCTTCGCGCCATATCCTCTCCATCACCTCATCCGACACGTTTCCGGCAGGGGCCGGTAACGGCGACCGCCGCCGCTTCTTCGGGGGCACGAGAATGCCGCGCGCGATCAGCCGCCGCTCCCGCTCGGGTTCGTCGTCCGCGGAGCAGGGAACAATCCTTGCCACTGGCTTGTTGCGGTCGCAGACCAGCACTTCTTCTCCGTTTCGCACATGCTGGAGGTGAGCACTGAGCCGCGCTTTCAAGTCGCTGATATTGACCGTACGCATAAACTCATTGTAACAGACATGACCATATTGGTCACGTTGGGTTTTATGAGAATTGCACGCTGCGACGCTGACCTCTGGCCAGTAGCTTTGCAGTTACTTCCGCGAAGCCGCGTCTACGGATACAACTGTCCTTTCGAGCGGCCAGCCGAAGTTCGAAAAGCCGATCCCATGACTCACGCCCAACTGGTCTCGAAGGCCGTCCACTGGTTGCGCCGCTACCGCTGCGGAGTTGTGCTCTCCGAACAAGCCTGCGTCAGCGGCGAGATGCCCGACGCCATTGGCTGGAAGCGCGCCTGCCATTCCGTGCTGGTCGAGTGCAAAGTCACGCGCGCCGACTTCCTGGCCGACCGCGCCAAGCCCTGCCGTCTCAAGCCGGAAGAAGGAGTCGGCTGCGAGCGCTTCTACCTCGTGCCCGCCGGACTACTTCGCCGCGAAGAGCTTCCCGCGGGCTGGGGCCTGCTCGAACTCCGTCACAACCGAATCGAAACCGTGCAGCCCTCCGCCAAAAATCTTCGCAGCGCCATCGGCTTCCGCTACGAAATGAACCTGCTGCTCGCCAGCCTGCGGCGCGTCGAAGTCCGCGTCGAACCGCAAAGCATCACCGACTTCCTCAAATGGAAGAACCGCATGGCGGAATACAACCGCGGCACTCTCCCCGAGGGACTGGCTTCCGCCGAAGAAGAACTCAACGTTTTCCTGGAATCAGGCGCAATCTATTGATCTCGTGGCGCTTCCCGAAAAGCTGACGCTCCACAAACCGGCAACAATAAAGAAAACCGGGCTGGTTGGCCCGGTTTCTCACAGCGACTGGTGTTGAGGCGGCCATCTGGTTGGGTTAGGACCAGTCCGGTTGCCCGGCTTCGTGCCTACTCAACCCAGTCCGCAGATCGTGGATCGCAAACGCAGATCCGAACTGACGATCCGAAAGCGACGGAACAGACACCTTCCTGAATGCAAGCCGCATGCCATGAACAGGATTCAAGCCTCACAATCGGAACGTTCTGTAACCATATGAATCACAGCAAGTTGACTCGATGAAGTGCGTAGTTGGCCAGTCGCTCCGATCGCGTTTATCCCGGTACAGAGAAAAGCTTTGCACAGTTGCACACGAAGTTGTGCAGCGCAAACGCCCTCGGCCGGCCATCAACAAATTCCAGAAACGCCCTTGACTGCCACTGTCCGCCCGACTATATTTCTTTCTCCTCCCCAAGTGAGATTACATCTCACGTCTGCAGCTACTGGGATTCACGTCCCTTAACAACTTAGGATCCAGCGCGCATCCACTCGTCGCGTAGAAACTCCAGGAGGATTCCCCATGCGAAGCAATAAGCCTTCCACCGGATTGATTGTGGTGTCGGCGATTATTACCGCGACCCTGCTCGTGACCGGCACGTACGCGGTCGCCCAGCAGGAAACAGTACTGCTTAGCTTTAACGGTATTGTGGGAGGGTCCGGCCCACTCGACGGCCTGATCTTCGATGCCGTCGGCAATCTTTACGGCACGACGAATCAAGGAGGTGCTTACGCCCCCAACAGCGGCGGGACAGTGTTCCAGCTAACCCCCAAACCGGGCGGGGGCTGGACCGAGAACGTGATACACAGTTTCGGCGCTACGGGAGACGGGACCTTCCCTTCCGCCGGCCTTGTCGTTGATGCGTCCGGGAACCTCTACGGCACGACCCCAACGGGCGGCGCTTACAACAGCGGCACGGTGTTCGAGTTGAAGCCCACCACGAGCGGTTGGACCGAGTTGATTCTGCATGACTTCAACAACAACGGCAGCGACGGGTACAATCCCTCCGCCGGCCTGATCTTCGATAATTCGGGTAATCTTTATGGGACCACTCGGTTTGGAGGCCCTTATACCTGCGGCGTTAACAGCTGCGGCACGGTCTTTGAGCTAACACCACAACCGGACGGGCGCTGGACCGAGAAGATTCTGCATAATTTCGGCCAAACCACCACCGACGGCTACCAACCCCTGGCCGGTTTGATCTTCGATGCAGCCGGCAATTTGTACGGCACCACGTACTTCGGGGGCACGTTTCTTGAAGGCACCGTATTCGAACTCACACGTAGGCCTAACGGCACCTGGCTCGAGAGGATTCCCCACCACTTTAACGCCAACGGCCACGACGGGTTCAATCCCGCCGCCGGACTGATCCTCGATGGCGCGGGCAATCTGTACGGTACGACGTATCAAGGCGGCACCAACCTGGGCACGGTGTTCGAGCTGACGCCGAAAACAACTGTGGGCTGGACGGAAACGATACTGCATACCTTTGGCAACAAAGCGGGCACCGACGGGTTCAATCCTGTCTCCGGCCTGGTCCTCGACAGCGCTGGAAATCTCTACGGCACGACGCCTGTAGGCGGAGCTAATAACGTTGGCATCGTGTTCAAGTTGACGCCGGCAGCAGGCAGCTGGACGGAGACGGTGCTGCACACCTTCAGCGCCAACGGCACCGACGGTTACAACTCCTATGCCGGCCTGGTCTCCGACTCTTCCGGCAATCTCTATGGCACGACCAATATTGGGGGCACAGTTAGCGACGGCACCGTGTTCGAGATCACACCGTGACCCTGGCGTCCGGCTACGCGCGAGATGTCCACGTTCGCGCCCGTTGCGAAGCGCGGGCGCCGAATATCGCAGGATCGGCGCGACTTGTCTTAAGAAAGACAGATTGCTGCGCGAAGAATTCCATTGGAGTAGCGGAGTTGGTGACGACCCTTGCTCATTCGTCGCGGCATCGTCTACTCACTTACTGACTAATCGTGACCTCAGTATGCAGAAACCTTCATCTTGACAAGTCCTCCGAGCGGAATGATCATGTTCTGCGTCTCTTCCAATCGGGATTTCGTTTCACGCCAGGAACCTAGGGCAGCGGCTTCCCCGGCAGCGCCTTCATCGGTTCAGTTTCCCAGTGCTAGAAACGAATGATTCCATCCAGCGAGGTGCATCCGTGACGACGCGAACTTCTTCTCTTTCCATCTCGAACTCGTCGATCTCAAAATTAGTCCTGGTGCTCGTCCTGATAGTCTCCGCCGCCAGCGCATTCGCGGTCACGGGAAAAACTGTCCACTCTTTCGTGAGCCTCGCGAACGGCGCGAACCCGCAGTCCGGCTTGATCGAGGACTCTGCCGGCAATTTTTACGGCACGACTTCGTTGGGAGGCGCCCATGGGTTCGGCGAAGTATTCGAGTTAAGCCCGACCTCCGGAGGAAAATTCATTCAGACCGTCCTGTACAGTTTCGCCGGAGCCCCGCTCGATGGCGCCTTACCCTACGCCAACCTGACTTTGGATTCCGCCGGCAATTTCTACGGAACCACCAGCAGCGGCGGAAACGGAACCGTAGCCAACTGCGGCAACGGCTGTGGCACTGTCTTCAAGCTGGCGCCGAAGTCGGGAGGTGGATGGACCGAAACCGTGATTTTCAATTTTCTCGGCGGCGGCGCAGGCAGCCAGCCCACCGGAGGCGTGATCTTCGATTCAGCAGGCAATCTCTACGGCGCCGCTCCCTACACTTATTACTACGGCGGTTACGGCCTGGTGTTCAAGCTTTCGCCTTCGAGTCCAAACTGGACCGAAACCACTCTCTATACGTTCACCGGCGGGGCCGACGGGGCATACCCCTCGACAACCCCGGTCTTCGACAACGCGGGAAATCTTTACGGAACCACGACCAACGCTTCAGGAGGTTACAACGGCGTAGTTTACGAAGTGTCGCCCGGCTCCTCGGGCTGGACACAAAAAGTGATCCACTCATTCCGCGGCTATCCCTATGAGGGAGCCCTGCCTAGAACCGGCCTGATTATCGACTCCGCAGGCAACCTCTTCGGTACAGCTTCGGGCGGAGGCACCTGTAGTAGCAACGGCACGGTGTTTGAGCTCTCGCCGTCCTCCGGCGGCACTTGGACAGCGAAGCAGCTTTACTGCTTCAAGAATGGCTCCAACGACGGGGTTATTCCCGAAGGCGCCATCGCTTTCGACTCTGCCGGCAATCTCTACGGCAGCACCCTAGCCGGTGGCACCAACGGATATGGAATCGTCTACCAGTTGACACCGAGGTCAAGTGGCAATTGGGCCGAGCACGTCATCAAGAACTTTAGCAACGGGATCGACGGCTCCGAACCAATCGGTGGCGTGCTCGTCGACTCCTCCGGCAAGGTATATGCAACGGCCTTCCAGGGCGCGTCGCTCGGTTGCCAATACTCCAACTTCAATGGCAATGGCTGCGGCACTGTCATCCAACTGACGCCGAGAAACGGAGGTCCATGGCTCTCCACTACCATCTCCCATTTCACCAGCACCGATAGCGCAATTCCTCTGGGAAGCCTTATCTCCGACAGTTCCGGCAATTATTATGGCACTGCTTCTCAAAGCGGATCTTTCGGCGCAGGCGAAGTCTTCCGGCTTACCCGGTCTGCGAGCGGGATTTGGACCAAGGCCGTGCTCTACGACTTCACGGGAGCCAACGGCGATGGAATATATCCTTCCGGAAACTTGGTCTTCGATAAATCCGGGAATCTCTACGGCACTACTCAATTCGGAGGCAACACCGACTACTGTTCGAATGGACTGCCCGGCTGCGGGATTGTCTACGAGTTGAGCCCCTCGGGCAGCGGCCCGTGGAAAGAAAAGATTCTCTACACCTTCCAGGTTGCCGTCGGCGGAGCGCCAACCGCCGGTCTGATTTTCGACAGTGCCGGAAACCTCTACGGCACCACCCAGCAGGGCGGTCAGGGTCAGTGCCCAGCCGGTGCTCTCAATAACTGCGGCATGGTTTTCGAATTAAGTCCGGCCGCCGGTGGCGCGTGGACGGAAACTACGCTTTACCAGTTCACTGGTGGCAATGATGGCGGAAATCCCTTCGGCGGCGTGGTGATGGATTCCGCCGGAAATCTTTTTGGAACGGCCCAATACGCCGGCAGCAATTACCTGGGTACTGCATTCGAACTCTCCCCGGGCACAGGCGGCGTTTGGACTTTCAACGTGATTCACACCGGCGGCTCGGTGAACGGGGACTTTTTCTACCCCAATTCCGGCTTCGTTCTTGATTCCGCAGGCAATCTGTATGGCACCGGCCAAGGCCCCACTGGGAGTTTTGACGTGGGCGTGGTCTACAAGTTGTCTCCTGCGGTCGGGAGCTGGACCACCACGATCCTCTACGCTTTCACCGGCAGCCCCGACGGAAACAATCCATGGGGAGGCGTCACCTTGAATTCCGCCGGAAATTTGTACGGCACCACCTGGTATGGGGGCAAGTCGGCCAACTGCCAGTTTGGTTGCGGCACCATCTTTTCGCTAGCGCCCTCAGGCTCGGGATGGACCGAAACCCAACTGCACTCGTTCAACGCGGGTAACGATGGAGCGTACCCGCAGGCGGGCGCAATTGTAGACTCAGCCGGCGACGTCTTCACCACTACTTCATCGGGCGGCAGCGGCCACCAGGGAACAGTTTTCGAAGTCGTCCCCTGAACTTCCGGGACGTTCGCTGGTCTGGGTTCAACAGATCTCGGCGAAAGTGCAGCGCGTTCTGCCGTGCTTTGCGCCGAGGAGGAATCAGTAATGCGAAGCAGAAATTTCTCCGTTGGGCTGGCCGTCATCTTGGCCAGCTTCACCGTCAGCCTGTTCGCCGGCATGCCCGCGGCCGCCCAGAAAACTCCGGAAGCACAGGCCCCGGCCGGAACCGCTATGCATGTCTTAACCCGCCAAAATGACAATCAGCACACGGGTCAAAATCTGCGGGAAACCATCCTGACCCCGGCGAACGTGAATTCCGGTTCCTTCGGCAAACTCTTCAGCTATCCCGTGGACGGTCAACTCTACGCCCAACCGCTCTACGTGCAGAACGTGATTATTCCTTCCAAGGGCACCCATAACGTGGTCTACGTTGCCACGGAGAACGACAGCGTGTATGCGTTCGACGCTGACAGTGCCAAGGCGAACCCGAATCCACTCTGGCGTGCATCCTTCTTGAATCCTCCCAGCGTAGTAGGCGTGCCCTGCGCGATTGGAGCCGGAATCTGCCAGTTGTTTCCCATCGTCGGCATCACCGGCACTCCAGTGATCAATCTGGCGAACAATACTCTTTACGTGGTTGCGCGCACCATGGAAACCACCAACAGCGTGGTCTCGTATGTGATCCGCCTGCATGCGCTGAATATTATGACTGGCGCCGAGCAATCCGGCAGTCCAGTAGTGATCTGCTCGGGCTCCGGCAACGGCGGCTGCGCATTTCCTGGACAGACTCTTCTCTTCGCGCCGCAGCATCAGCAGGGCCGTCCCGGTCTGCTGCTGGTGAATCAGCCTGGGTTCGCCCAAGGCATCGTCTACATGGGCTTCGCGGGCAACTCGGGGTGGGTGCTCGCCTACGACGCTTCGACTCTGCAATTAGTAGCCTCGTTTTTTACGGATAGTGGAAAACATGTCATAGCCGGCCTTCCGGGGCAGGGGCACAGCGGAGTATGGGGCGGCGGTGGTGCAATCACGGCGGACTCGAATGGGAATATCTACGCCATAACAGGCGATGGCTATTTTGACGGCATCACCAATTGGGGAGACACTCTGGTCAAACTGGTTCTGACCCTGAATTCCTCGACGGGCACCTACACGCTCGTGCCCGCGGATTACTTTACTCCAAGCGACCAGTCGTGCCGCTTCGCGCAAGGCCTGGATTTCGGATCGTCGAGTCCGTTGATTCTGCCCCCACAGGGCGGCGTCACTCCCGACTTAATCTTCGCCGCCGCAAAATCCTCCACTGTTTGTGACTCTGTGTCCAGCATCTATATTGTGAACCGCGACAACATGGGACACGTCGGCGGGCAGGTATCGCTCTCCAATGCTCCGGCGCATGGCTCCGAGAATTCCCCAGCCTACTGGGCAAGTTCGACGACGCAGTACATTTACAGCGCAGGCGTCGACGATTCCATCCGCGCCTTCACCGTTTCCTCCACAGGCGTGAGCGCATCCAGTGTGATGAACACCACGAACACTTTGACGAACGGAACCACGCCGGCGATCTCATCGAACGGCACGAGCAATGGCATCCTCTGGGCGCTCGACCGAACCGAGAACGCCGACATTCTACCGGGAACGGCGCCCATCGTGCTGCATGCCTATGACGCTACAAAATTGAGTTCCGAGTTGTATAACTCCACCCAAGCCTCATCCGGCCGGGATAACGCTGGTCCCTCGGTCAAGTTTCAGGTTCCGACCATCGTCAATGGCAAGGTCTATGTCGGAACGCAGAACGAACTCGATGTCTACGGCCTCTGCCCTTGTCCGCAGTAGATTGTCACACAAAGCGTCCGTCGGTTTTTTCAGGAGAATGTATGTGCCGTCGAAGGTTGGCTCTCAGCAAGGCTCTGTTACTCGGGATGTGTGCACTCGGAATGATCTCGCTTGCCGGACTGGCGAGCGCGCAAACCGAGAACACCCTCTTTGATTTTACTGAGACCGACAGCTTCTGGCCCCAAGGCGGTCTCGTCCAGGATGCAAAGGGAAACCTATATGGCGCAACCCGGGGCGGTGGCACGTACGGAGTCGGCACCATCTTCGAATTGTCGCCTCCCGCGCAGGCCGGCGGCGCCTGGACAAAGACCACCATCTATAACTTCCTCTCCTGGGGCGGCACTGGAAATATTCCGAGTTCCGGTCTCATCATGGGCAGAGCTGGCGCGCTTTACGGAACTACCTACGTGGGTGGTGACTCGCGTTGCGTTTGTGGAGTGCTCTATAAGCTCGTCCCGCCCACACAGCAAGGCGGAGCTTGGACGCAGCAGGTTCTGTATGCCTTCACCAGCGCTGGTACTGACGGCCGGCTCCCGAATGCGGCGGTTGTCATCAATTCCCAGGGAACAATCTACGGCGTCACCCAACAGGGAGGCGCTTGGGACAGCGGAGTTATCTACCAGGTCAAGCCGGGAACCGGCGGCACCTTCACCGAGACCGTGCTGTATTCATTCGGGAATAACCAGGATGCAAGCACTCCGAACGGCCCGCTAGTCCTCGATTCCACGGGAAATCTCTACGGCGTCACTTCATTAGGCGGCGCGTTCAATCAGGGCACTGTATACAAGTTCATCCCGCCCGCGAAAGCTGGCGGGAAGGGAACCGAGTCAATCCTGTTTTCTTTCGGCGGAGGTTCATTGAGTTCCGGCATCACTCCGGTTGGCGACATCGTCTTCGATACTGCCGGAAATCTCTACGGCGTGACCACCGCCGGAGGCAACGGCGTTGGCGATGGCGTTGTATATCAGTTGCAACCTGCAACCGGCGCCTGGATCGAAAACGTACTCCTCGACTTCAACGGCACCACCGGAAGAAATCCGGCAGCCGGACTCACTTTCAATCCCGCCAACGGTTCACTCTACGGCACGACCTCCGCCGGCAATCCGATGAAAGCCGGCAGCGGCATCGTGTTCCAGTTGACACCGCCGGCCGTGAAGGGCGGAGCCTGGACGGAGACCACATTGTACGACTTTACATTCTTCGTCAACGGCGCCTTACCCGCAGGCCGTATCCTGATAGACTCCAGTGGAAACCTGGACGGTACCACTCTGAACGGCGGCCTCTACGGCTGCGACGGTTACTGCGGCGTCGTCTACCAGGTCACTCCGTAAGCAGGGTGTCGCCGGTCAGATCGTCGCGAAGCTATGTCCAAGTCAATTCGGAAGATTACCGCGCTGTGCTTCGTCGTTCTCGCTTCGATCTTTTCGCGTTCTTCTGACAAGACCGTTCCCCGAACACCCTCCGACTCCTCGCACTTCATCATCTTCGTGACCAATGAGAAATCGGGGGACCTCAGCGAGATCGACTCCTCCACTTTCCAGGTGATAGCCACCATTCCTCTGGGCAAGCGTCCGCGCGGCATACACGCCAGCCCTGACCACAGGTATCTCTACATTGCCCTAAGCGGCTCGCCCATCGCGGGCCCCGGAGTGGATGAAAGCAAACTCCCTCCGCCCGACAAAACCGCCGACGGCATCGGCGTCTTCGACGTGCAGCAGAACAGACTCATTCGACTCATTCCCTCCGGCTCCGACCCGGAGAATTTCGACATCACCAAAGACGGCCGCACCATCATCGTCTCGAACGAGGATGACTCCAAGGCCAGCTTCGTTGACATCGCCAGCGGCAAGGTAACGAAATCAGTTCCGGTAGGAGAAGAGCCTGAAGGAGTGAAGGTAAGTCCAAACGGCAAGTTCGTCTATGTCACTTCGGAAAACACCGGAACAATTTCGGTCATCGACGTCGCCACAGCCACGCTGATCAAAACCATCAAAGTCGGCCGCCGCCCTCGTTCAGTAGCGTTCCTGTCCGACGGCTCCCGCGCCTACGTCAGTGCCGAAAATGACGCAGCCGTCACGGTCGTCGATACGGCAAAGAATGAAGCGATTCAAACCATCGCACTGGGCGAGCCGGGAAAGATCAAACCAATGTCTGTTCTGATCTCTCCTGACGGCGCAACCGTCTACGTAAGCACGGGCCGCGGACACAAACTCTTCGTCATTGACACCGCCACCAACCATGTCACCAGATCGCAGGAAATTGGCGAGCGACCCTGGGGCATCGACCTCTCTCCCGACGGCAAAACCCTCTTCAGCGCCAATGGACCGTCGAATGACGTGTCGGCGGTGAATCTGAGCAGCCTGAATGTGACGACAAAAATCAAGGTCGGCGACGGGCCCTGGGGTATAGTTGCGCTGCCACACTGATTCTGCGCCGAAGGCAGCCTAAAACTCCCGCCGCCCCTCCATCGCCTTCAGCATCGTGATCTCGTCGGTGTACTCGATGTCACTGCCGACCGGGATGCCCATGGCAATGCGCGTCACCTTCACGCCCGCGCGCTTGAGATGCTGCGAGAGATAAGTCGCGGTGGCCTCGCCTTCCACCGTGGGATTGGTGGCGACGATCACTTCATCCACGTTGCCCGCATCGACGCGGCTGATGAGGTTCGCAATTCGCAACTGCTCAGGCCCCACGCCGTGCAGCGGAGAAAGCGATCCGTGCAGCACATGGTACACGCCGTTGAAATGCTTGGTCTTCTCGATGGCCGCAATGTTGGTGGGTTCTTCGACCACGCAAACCAGGCGCTGGTTGCGGGTCAGGCTGGTGCAGTAGACGCAGGGATCGACGTCGGTGATGTTGTTGCACACCGAGCATAGCCGCAAGCTGGCTTTAACGTCGCGCACAGCCGCCGCCAGCGCCTCGGCATCTTCGTCGCTCGAGCGCAGAATGTAGAAGGCCAGCCGCTGCGCGCTCTTCGAGCCCACGCCCGGCAGCTTCTTCAACTCGTCAATCAGCCGCGACATCGGCTCCGCAAATTTCGACATAGAGAAAATGTAGTAATTGGGTAATTTAGTAATTTGAAAAACTTACGGCAGATTTTGCAGTCGGGGGAATTGGCAAATTACCCAATTACTAAATCACAAAATTACTCAATCCCCTGTACGCCCATCCCGCCCAGCATTCCGCCCACGGTCGACTGCATCGCTCCATCCACTTTGCGCGCCGCTTCGTTCACCGCAGCGAGCACCAAATCTTGCAGCATCTCGACGTCACCCGATTTCACCGCTTCAGGATCGATGTGCAGGCTCAACAGCTGCTTGCGGCCGTCCATCTTCGCGGTCACCGTTCCCCCGCCTGACGACGCCTCGACCACGGTCTCCTGCATCTTCTTCTGGAGCGTCTCGTACTGCGCCTTGGCTTTTGACATTAGTTCTTGCAGATTGAACCCACCCATAATGCTTTACCGTTTTTCCTTATAGTCAATCACCGTGCGAATCGCGGCGCCGAACTTTTCTTGCAGGCGGCGCACGACAGCATCCTGCTCGGCACGGCCCCGGCCGCCAATTGCCGAGTTCACAGCGCCCGATCTAGCGGTCCCGTTACTCTTTCCTTCTGTTGTCATCGCTGCGCCTGCAACAATCTTGAGCTTCACGGCGCGTCCCAGTATGCCGCTGGCCGAAGCAATCGCCAGCCGCCTGGCATCGGTGCTCAGCGACATGTCGACTACGGTCTGCGACTCCGCTACCTTGATCACAACTTCATTGCCTTCCACCGACCATTCGCCCGCTTCAAGCATCGACCCCAGGATGCGCTGATTGCCATCCATCAGCGCTTGCAGCACGGCGCTTTGCAGCTTCTCGGTAGGCGTGCCTGATGCCACGACCGCTGCCTGGGTTTGCGGCGCAACATGCATTTGTGGCGGCTGCACCTGCGGAACTTCGGGTGCGCTCTCGCTGAGATTCGCAGGCGCGGCAGCGCCCATGATCACTCGCGCCGCTGAGCCTCCACCTCCGACGCTGCGCGGACCATTCGCAGGTACTGAATCCAAAGCAGACTCCTGCCGCGGCCCGCCTTTGCGCGCGGAATCAGCCGCGAACGGAGAAACTTGACTCTGCCGCGCGGGCGCAACCGCCTCCGCGCGCCGAGCCTCACCCGCGACACCCGAGGCCGAAGCCACGATCGAAGGCCGCGCCGGCGTTCTCGACCCGTCCCCTGTAGCGTTCGAAGAAGCAGCTACGTCGCTCAGCAGTTGCTCGATCGGCAGCAACCGCTGTGCGTGCGCCATCTTCAGCAGCCCGAGTTCCAGGTGGAAGCGCTGCTCCTGCTTGTATCCCAGTTCGCCGTGAGTGCGCAGCATGATTTGCAGATGCCGCGTCAGATCTTCTTCGCCGAACAGTTTCGCGACGCGCTCCACGCGCTCGCGCTCTTCACTCGATATCTGGAGCAGGGAAGAGTCCTTGCCCGCAATTTTGGCGACGGTCGCATTGCGCAGGAAGCGGACCATTTGCCTGGCAAAATGCGTCGGGCTATGTCCCTCGCCGATGAGGTGGTCGACCTGCCGCAGCACTTCTTCGCTGGCGCCGCGCGCAATCGCCTGCATCACATTTTCCAGTACGTGCGCCGGCGCTGCACCGACCAGGTTGCGCACCGAATCAGCCGTAATCTTTCCGCTCGACGATGCAATCGCCTGATCGAGAATCGACAGCGCGTCGCGCATGGATCCGTCTCCGGCTTCAGCCAGCAGCGCGAGGGCATCGTCATCGGCTTCAATCTTTTCGCGGCCGACAAGATCGCGCAGTTGTCCGACAATGTCGTCGAACTTCACGGCGCGGAAACTGAAGTGCTGGCAGCGCGAGCGAATCGTCTGCGGAATATCCTCGGGCTGCGTGGTCGCCAGCATGAAGACAATATGGTCGGGCGGCTCTTCCAAAGTCTTAAGCAAAGCGTTGAAGGCGGCGTCAGTAATCTGGTGAGCTTCGTCGAGAATGTAAATCTTGAAGCGATCCCGAGCCGGACGGTAGCGCGCCGCCTCGCGCAACTCGCGGATCTCATCGATGCCCCGATTGGTAGCAGCGTCGATCTCGATCACGTCCACCGCGTTGCCGGCGCGAATCTCGGTGCACGACTCACACACGCCGCAAGGCTCCACCACCGGCTTGTCGCCTGTCTTTGAGGAAGACCGGCAATTCAACGCCGCCGCCAGAATGCGCGCCACAGTGGTCTTTCCAATGCCGCGATGTCCGCTGAAGATGTAGCCGTGTGCCGTGCGCCCTTGTTCGAGCGCGTTCTGCAAGGTGCGCGTGACGTGCTCTTGTCCGATCACCTCGGAGAATTTCTGCGGCCGGTATTTGCGCGCCAGGACGGTGTAGCTCATGAGCAGGAAGACACGATTATACGCGATTGGAAGGACGGGGTCCGCCACGGGCAGAATATCTCGCTGCCTCTGTCCGGGTGCGCTTTCGACTTCGCATCGCGCTCTTAAGGCGCAAGGAGGTCGGTACTACAATGGTCGATGTAGCGAATTCTAGCGGCGGGGAGGGCGACCGTGTTTCTGCACAGAGCCAACAAGGGGTCCAAGACGCGGGCCGTTGGCTCGTACAAAAGAATGTATCTCGGCTTCCTACGAGCTATCCACCAGACACAACTTGTGTCTGCTGTTGCAGAGCATTCACTTCATGATTTTCCCAAGGGCCTTCCGCCCTCAGCCGCCAGCGCGGTAAGGGAAGTCTTCAATAAAATGGGCTCCGCTTTGTTAGTTGCCGCCTCACGCGCCGACGCTGGAGAAACCGATCCTGTTCCCCCAAGGGGCTCTCTTCACGCGGCCGTTCCGACAAAACCGAAGCGCATGCCGCGGCAGCCTGACAATGAAGCCACTGAAATCGCGATCGATGCGCTCTATTTGATGCTGGCTCAGGACCTCCGGAGGAGAATCCGATCGCCCTCGCTAGACCTTGGGAAACAATTCCAGATTCTGACCCGCTACCAAGCCGTCGCCATGTTGTATGCACACGTGGATGCGTTTTTCGGAGATACATTGAGGGTCATCTGCCGAACAAGGCCCGAGGTCTTACGCAGCGGCAGACAGTTGACTTGGGAGACCGCCCTAAGTTTTGGGAGCATGGGGGATCTGGCAGGGACGCTCGCAGAACAATTCATTTACGAATTCGGGTGGAAGACGCTCGTGGATCGTATAGAGCTCTTCCGCTCCAAATGTGGCGTAGATCTCGTTATCGCTGTCGATGAATTGGAATTGTTGACGCTGTTCGAACAACGGCGACACCTGATCATTCACAACGGAGGCGTTGTGACGGCCAAGTACATCGCCGATACCGGCGACACCCATGCAAAGCTCGGGCGACAGATCGCGATATCACGTGACGAGGTTCGTTCGCTCGGCCACGCAGTTATGATGCTAGGAAGCAATCTGTGTTCCGCGGTCGCGGTCAAATTTCTGGGGGCTAAGCCGTCAGATTTAACTCAGGTATGGAAGAGTGCCAAGCCCGAACAAGGCCGAGTGTTGGCTAGAAACGGCGCTGATGTCCGCCGCTAGCCGACGGAAGATCCGCGCCAATTGGTCCGCACCGAGAGCTTGCTAAGACCCCACGGCAAGCGATACGCTAGTTCGTCAACTGGAGTGCGGTAGCGGTGAGACCCTGCGGAGTTGGCATGGGCCGTGCTAAGGAGCGTGTGTTTATGCAATTGAAGCTGGCAACACGAACCAAGGATGGAATTCTAATAGTGGATTGCAGTGGCCGGATCGTGTTTGGCGAAGAATCTTCGCTCATGCGGGATGCGGTCAAGAAGGCCGTGTCAGAGAACAATCGCATCGTCCTCAATCTGGGCGAGGTGAGCTACATCGATTCCGGCGGCTTGGGCACGTTGGTGGCCCTGCGCACCACCGCGCAAAATGCGGGCGGCACAATTAAACTGACCAACTTGACCAAGCGCGTGGGGGACTTGCTGCAAGTCACCAAGCTGCTCACGGTTTTTGACGTATACAACTCAGAGGCGGAGGCCGTCGAATCTTTCCGCAAGGCGGCGTAAGATCAGCCCACCGTCCGCGGCGCATGAGCCGCGCTGGGCATCCCCTGAATGCTCCCACGCATCATCTTTCTTCTATGCCTGCTGATCAGTGCCAGCGGGCTCGTATCTCCGCCAGTCGCGCTGGCGATGGGACTCGTGTTCGGTCTGGCTCTTCCTCATCCGTATAGCAGCGCGACAAAAAACCTCTCCAAGTATCTGCTGCAGGCCTCCGTTGTCGGACTGGGCTTCGGAATGAACCTGCATCAGGTTGTGCAGGCGGGACGCAGCGGTTTCGTTTACACCCTCCTCGGCATCAGCTTCGCATTGCTCGCCGGCATGGGCTTGGGCACGCTGCTGGGCGTGCAGCGAGTGCCGGCATTTCTGATCTCCACAGGCACTGCGATTTGTGGCGGCAGCGCCATTGCCGCCGTCGGTCCAATCACGCAGGCTAGCGATGAAGAAATGGCCATCGCGCTGGGCACCGTCTTCGTGCTGAATTCCGTGGCGTTGCTGATTTTCCCCGCCATTGGCGCAGCGCTCAAACTCACGCAATCGCAGTTTGGGCTGTGGGCTGCTCTGGCTATTCATGACACCAGTTCGGTAGTGGGCGCGGCGGCCAAGTATGGCGCCGAGGCCCTAGCCGTCGCGACCACGGTGAAGCTGGCGCGCGCGTTGTGGATTGTTCCACTCTCGATCGGAACCGCTGTTGTGCGCGGGGCCAAGGCGAAGATTCAATGGCCATGGTTCATCGGTTTGTTTTGCCTGGCTGCCGTATGCAACACATATCTGCCCGGTGGCGCGAACGTCTATGCTGTCGCCGTGAAAGTTGCGAAGATTGGATTGACCGCAACGTTATTCTTGATCGGCAGCGGCATCTCGGTCGCGACCATCAAGCGCGTGGGGCATCGCCCGCTTCTGCAAGGGATTATCCTGTGGTTGCTGGTCTTAGTGGGATCGCTGTGGCTAATTCGCCTGGGATGGATCGCGCTGTGAAACAGGGAAGCAAGGACTCGCGAAAGCGGTCAGCTAAAAAACCTCCGGACCAATCGTCGAAGATGCGGATGCGAATCGAGTCCGCCATTCGAAGCATTCCCCAAGGTAAGGTGTCCACGTACGGGGCGGTGGCGCGAGCAGCGGGTCTTCCGGGCGCAGCGCGGCTGGTGGCGCGGGTGTTGAATCGTGGGTTCGGGTTACCTTGGCAACGCGTGCTGGGCGCCGGCGGAGAGATCAAGCTGCGCGGTGATTCCGCTATCGAGCAGCGCCTGCGATTGGAATCAGAGGGCGTGCGCTTCCGCGGCCGCAAAGTGGACATGAAGGCGCACGAATTCAGGTTTAAGTTCCGCAACACTTCCATGCGGCCCCACTGATCACTATTGGCCCTGGAAGTCGTCGCCATGCTGTCCTTCCGCCAGCCTGCTAATTCAGTCATCTCAAGTTTAATTCCCGCCGAAGTCAGGAAAATCCCTATGTACTCTGTAAATGCCTAACCGTACTATCCACCGCTGGTAGTCGTCTCAAACTCTGAATTCGAAGGTTGAAGTCAACTCTTTCGGTGACAACCGTTCCCCTAGCCCAGGGGCAGAGGATATCCACATGCGCAAAGGTAGGTTTGTCGTTGGCTGTGCCGTCGCAGCATTGCTGGCCGTTTCAATCTTGATCTTGCCTCAGTTCGCACTCGCAGCCACGCCCTCTTCCGGTACGCTTTCCGGCAACGGCACGCTGACCTACACCGGCACCACCGTCACCGAGAATCCGGCCAACTTCGACCCTAGCACGTGCCAGACCGCGGGCTACTGCGATGTGTTTACTCTGACCGTCAACGTATCGAGTTCATTTCGGACAGCCCACCCAAAGTTTCGCGTGAACATTACGTTCGGATGGACTGGCAACACGAATGAGTTCGATATGTACGACTACTTCAACGGCGCCGTGATTGACGCTTCCGCGAATAGCTTCGTGACCAGCCAGTTGACTCGGCTCGAACATCCCGCGAATGGGGTTTACACAATATATTCCAGCATGTCGCTTGGCGCGCCCGGGACGGCCTATACCGGCACCGTGACACTGCAAGCCACACCTCCAGCCATCCAGACGATTGCCAGCACTTATACCGCAGATCCAGACGGCAAGTTCGGTTCGCAAATGTTCCAGTTCACGTCAGACCAGCAATTGGTCGCAACTTCGTCGAGTGGTTCCGCGGGGCAGGATGTTGAGCCCGGCATTGTGATTGATCCCTTTGGCAACATTTATGTATCCGCCATCGAAGGCGTTCCGGCGGGATCGGACCTGTGGCGCTCTACCGACTATGGAAACACCTTCACTTTTCTAGGGAAACCTGACCAAGGAGCGGGCGGAGGAGACGAAGACCTGGCCGTCGGTGTTCCCTTCGCCGCCGATCAACTCTTCGGCGACAGCACCGGACGGCTCTATTACTCCAGTTTGAACCTGGCTGACATTGACCTCCAGACTTCCACCAACGAGGGTAACAGCTTTGTTCCCGGAGACTCCCCCGCGAAAGTTGTGGACCGTATGTGGTTCGCAGCAGCTGGCACCGCTCGGGACTATCTGATCACGCTCCAGGCTGGCGCTGATTTAACTGGTACCGATAGCCTGATCGTTACTGAGTCGGACGATGGCGGTATCACCTACCCGAACGGCGCAGTCATCAATCAGGCGATATTGGCCGGCACACCGGAGACCGGCTTCCATTCCAACATCGTTGCCTATCCGGGAGTTTTGGGTGGACCGAGTCCCAATAGCTCAGTTTACACCACCTTCACTTCCCCCAATGGAGTGGATCTGTACGTTGCTTCATGCGCGGCGCCATGCAATCTTCCCGTACTTCCTTCAGGCGGGCCGCCCTCGAAGCTCAACTTCACCTCAATCCTCGCCTTCACTGCGCCTCCGGGCGCTTCGGTAGGAAACGTCTTTACTCCTATCGCAGTCGATAACGATGGCAATGTCTATGTTGCTTTCAGCATGCAGCAACTCGACACCAACGGCAATCAAACCGGCCAGAACGTCTACGTCATCTGGTCAACGAATGGCGGCAAGACCTGGTCGAAGGCGCTGCAAGTAAATAATCCGGGCGATCCCGCAACCGCGACCGGAATGCTGCCGTGGCTCACCGCTGGAGATCAAGGCAACATAGGAGTCTTCTGGTACGGCACAGACGTCGTCGGCAACCCGAACGATCAAACAATCTTCGCCAGTGCCAAGTGGAAGATCTTCTACGCGTTTGTGAACACAACCACCACCAAGCCCTCCGTGCAATACGTGGTGGCCAGCGGCACCAGCACGGGCACGACGGATCAGATGGCAGGCGTTGTTCATTATGGCTCCATTTGCACGCAAGGTCTCAATTGCGATCTCAGTGTTCCTCCGGGCAATCGTGAACTGGCGGAGTACTCCGAGTTGACGCATGATCCGCTTGGCATGATTCACATGGCGTTCTCGGAAGACAACGTGACCGCCGGCTCTGCTTTTACCTGGTACTCGAAACAAACTGCCGGGCCGGGCCTGATTCCGAATGTGGGTACAGGCGCTGGCTACTTCAACATTGGAAGCGGCACTGGGAATGTCGGTTTCCTGGTTGGAACGAAGACAGTCTCGGGTATCCGCGAGGGGACGCTGAGTTATCTCGATACTTCCGCTCACATCCTGCTTACAGATACGACCGGATTCTCGACGGTGAAAGTGGGGACCAATACGGTTCAGGCTACAGGTGTCGGGACGTTGCAAGACGGCTCGAGCGTGATCTTCAGTGCGACCGGCACTGCGGGTGGAGCGGGCACGGGCGCGTTCTCGATCTCCTGGCCCGGATACAGTGCGTCGGGAACGCTGGTGCAGGGACTGATTGTCAAATGAAGATCGTCAAATTGAAGATCGTCTAGGTGAAGATCGTTAAGTGAAGCGAGGCCGCAGTGCAGGACTGGGACAGCCGAGGTGGCTGTCCCAACACTTTTGTTCTTGCCAACGACTAACGGCTAACGACTGGTCTTGAACTGTTCGTCGATTTCCACCTGATATCCCGTAACCATCTTGTTAGTTTCGTTGGCCATGCCGACGATTGCCATCAACTCCTGGAACATAGCGTCGGTCATGCCTTTCTTCTGCGCCGATACTGTGTGCGAGGCGATGCAGTAGTTGCATTGATTCGTAACGCTGACTGCGACGTAAATCATTTCTTTGGTCAGCGGATCGAGCGCGCCGGGAGCCATGATCTGCTTGATGTCTTCCCAGGTGCGCTTGAGTGTGGCCGGATTGTGCGCGATGGCTTTCCAGAAATTGTTGATCCAGTCGGTCTTGCGCGTGGCCATGATGTCGTCGTAAACCGCGCGCACTTCCGGGCTGGCGTCTTTGTATTCGATGAGTCCGAGCGTTGCCATGAGCTCTCCGGCTTTAAGTCACCACGGAGGCACGGAGTTACGGAGAAAAGCAAAATTAAGATGTTCTCCGTGTCTCCGTGACTCTGTGGTGATTATGTTCTTACTACTTCGGCAGTTCGCCGCTCAACAGCTTCTCCAACGCAGCCGCGGGGCAGCGCACTCCCACGAAGAACTGGCCGAACAGCGCGTACACGGCGCTGACGTGGTCGAAACGCATTTCGTAGATCAGCTTCTTGAAGACCAGCGGATCGTCGGCGAACAGATCGACGCCCCATTCCCAATCGTCAAAGCCAATTGAGCCCGTGATGATCTGCTTCACTTCGCCGGCGTAGCGGCGGCCTACCAGTCCATGCTCGCCCATCTGGCGGGCGCGCTCTTCGAGGGGCAGCGTATACCAGTTCTTGTCTTCACCGCGCAGCCGGTTCATGGGATAGAAGCAGAGGTACCGGTTCGGCGGAATCTCGGGGAACAGCCGCGGATGCATCGCTTCTCGATGCCGTCCGAGTTTGCATTCGATCTCGGCCTTCCATTGGTCGGAGTACGGTTGAATGCCTTGATCCACAAGCTCTTTGTAAATCTTGAGCGTGGAGTCGTAGAGACCGAGTTCGATAATGGACAAATAAGAAGATGTGGGCTCGAGGTAATCGCTGAGTCGCAGGCCGGCCAGTTTGAGTTCCGCCTGGTTAAGGTCGGCAAACGACTTGCGGAAGTGTACGAGCATCAAGTCGCCCTTGTGGCCGATCAACGAGAAGAGCGCAGATTGCCCGCCTGAGTTCTTCTCGATTTCGCCCAGTGCTGCCGCAGCTTCTTGCGCGATTGCCGATCGTGTCGAATCGGGCAGAGCGCGCCAGGCTGTCCAGCGGAAGCGCATCATCTGGTGCAGGACGCTGTAGCCCTCGGTCGTGAGCGGCACGGCGGGAATCACGTCGGCGGCGGTTTGCGGACGGACTGGCGGATTGGCTGTCGTCGTCATTGTCATTGGTCTCTCGGGATGTGTGCTCATGATTTCAGCATCCATTGTACGCAAGCGGCGCGAGGGCAGCGAGTCTGGCGTTTACAATCATGCTGGCGCTTGCGGCGGACCGCCATCTCTCATGAGAAAACTGATCCCGGCTGTTTGCGTTGTCCTTCTGTCAGCGGTCTCACTGTCGGCACAGGGCAAGCGCCTCTGGGTGCTGCGCGCGCCGGGCGAGATGGTCGAGTACAATTCGTCAACCTTCGCGGCCAAGCAAACTGTGAAGGTTCCTGCGGATGCTGTGGCATCGCCGCAGAACTTGTCTGTCAATCATCTGGGACAGATGCTGTTTGCTCCACCCATCGCTTTGCCGCTTGCAGAGGGCGATCTCGCGGCCGAGCGCAAGGTCTGGTTCTGGGACGGCCACACGGCGACCACGCTTTCGCGCGATGTCTCCCGCACCACCGCTACAACAGGATCAAACTTTGCCATCACCGAGTCTGCTCCTGTTCCTGCTCTCTCCTCCGATGGCACGCATCTTTATTGGTTCTCGAACCAGGCTCGCCGCTTGCAGCGTGATGGCGTCGATCTCTCAACTAAGACAACCTGGTCAGGCTGGCGAACCGATCTTGCTGGTGCGGGCCGGCAGGACGTGGCTTCGATCGCCTTGGCTGAGTGTTCGTGTCCGACGGGAAGCTGTGAGGAGAGTTGTCCTTACTGCGAGGTGTGGGTTCCGGACGATGGCGTTGGCAAGTTCTTTCTGCTGACGCAATTCGTTGCGGGAAAGACTCAACCCATTTACAAGGCAAGCTCTTTGTATGAAGAGAGCGGCGGCAAGTGGGCGGCGACGGCGGTTGATCCGCCGCTGCGGCGTGTGCTGGACGCGGCGAATGCTGGCGCAATTCTGGAAGCGATTCCCGACACGGGTTGCTGCGGCTGGGAGAATCAGAGCGACGATCAGACGCTGCTGCATCTTCATGGCAAGACATTGATCGTGTTCGATGAACTTGCCGCGTACAAGAATCCTGACTACGACGTTAGCTTCTACACTGAGAGCGGCAAGTTGTCGCCCGATCTCGGCGCTCTGGCGCTGACCACCGTCGCTACCGCGCAGCCGAACAAGGCGATTCAACTCTCCGAGCAGGGACAGGCGAATCCGGAAGAGTCGCAACGCATTCGCAAGGCGTTGCTCGATTTGCCGGCGGTCGAGGTGAAGAGCGTGGAGGAGTCTCCGCGGCGCATCGCATTCATTCCGCATGCAACCCTCGTCGGCTGGATCAGCGACAAAGAGATTCTCATCGTCGAGGGACATCTGCTGGTCGCTTACAACGTGGCCAGCGGGGCGCGGCGGAAGTCGAGCATTCACGTTGAGGATGCGGCGCACGTGTTTCTGCGGTGAGTGCCGCGAGTCCCGGCGTTGTGGAATTCTCCCTCAAAATAAAGTTTGGGCGAATCCGGCGGAACCAGACCAGTTCGTCGGATCGGGCGGATTTCGGATGAAAAAAATTTGTGCCGATCCGGCGGAAAGCCTTGTCCAGCGCGGGTTTCGTGAAAGTGGACTTCGCAAAATCTTGTTGTCAAAGAACTTAGATACCAAAATCTTGATAACAAACCGCTTAGCGGGGCAGGTTTCGCGCTGGGCGGACCGTCACTGCCTCGGCCATGATCGCGCGAATTGGATGCGGGGCGCAAGGTCAGATGTCACAATGAGGCTGTGGAAAACTTGGGATTCAAATCCAAACGAACGGAAGATACACCCGTAGCCTGACCTTCGATAAGGACCACGCCCGCACGAAGGGAAATCCCACAACCATCGGCTGACGGAATGCGCACCTTTCGAAAAACCGCGAAAGGTGCGGCAGCCTCAGTTGTAGTGGCGTCAGCATAAAATCGAAGGTGAGCCAGCCCCCAAAAGCAACATAGTGACGTTGTGACATTCGGTGGATTCCATCAGCAAGACAGTGGTAGGCTCGGTCCAGAGGTGGTTTCTATGCCCCGAAAAACTGTGGACCCAAAGGCGGATGAACTGCGCCTGTTGCTTGAAGGCCGAGGCTGGCAAGTTGAATGCGAGTGGCAACTTGATGGATGGCACTTTGCCCTGACAAGCCGTGCGGATCAACCGCGAAACATTGTCATCTTTGCGCGTGAAGTGTTCGACGATTGGACTGCGAAAGAGATTCTTCACAGGCTGGAACGTGACAATTGGGAACTTACAGTTGGGTCCAACCGAGGTAGGAATATTCTGTATTACACGAACCAAGGCTTTCGATTAAGGGCCGCATAACCAACATGAGGTGAAGCAACATGGTTAATGATTTTGATGATTTTGCAGCGAAGCACAAGAAGGAAGGCGATGATCGCAAGAGGCTTGCCGAAGAGATGGGGCCTGAATGGGTGGTGCTGAAGGGTTTTGTCGCTGCTCTTGCTCAGGATGGTAAAGAGTTTGACGGTCGCAAATTAGAGTGGTCTCCTGACGCAGAATGTCTGGTCTTAGGTGACGTTGCTGCTTACTTCCTGCACCGTGAGAGAAATGGAAAACCGCAGGATTGCCTAATTCGTTTTGATCGTAGACCAGCTCCGCTGGGTAAGCACTGGCATGATGAACAATCACCGTTAACACCGGTGGCTTGGTCTTTGGAACCAACGCTTGTTGATGACAGGTTTCATTGGTCAATTACGAATGTTGGAGTGCCTCGACCTGATTCTTCGTCGGCGGACTTATCACAAAAGGTTGGAAAGAAACTTGCCGAGTACCATCTGGCCTATCGGAAACATTACGAAGGCTGGAGTCCTGCAAAGATAACCGGATAGACAGGGGTCCGGTGGCTGACTGGCCGATCTTTGCGATGCCACGACTGAGGCTGCCGTACCTTTCGCGGTCTTCGAAAGGTGCGCTTTCCGTCAGCCGGTAGTTGTGGACTTCCTGATGCTCCGATGGCCTTGATCGGGTTCCACCAACCTGTAGCCCGACGCGATACCCTCGACATCAGCGACCCGGGCACTATTCTATTCTGCGGAGTGAGTTCGGGATAGTGTGAAAGTTTCTGCGAAGTCATGGCACGTTCAGGCTGCGGGAAGGTCGGTAAATTCCCGCTGCCCCGCAGTTGGAGCGCGCACCCTTCGAAAACCGCGAAGTGCGCGGCAGCCTCAGTCGTGATGGGAGGCGTAGACAGCCCACCTACGGCCTTAAGCTACGGTTCATTCCGGACCGCTTACGGGGCGCTGGAAGCGCCGCTCTTCCACGGTACTCCCGACGGCGCGACATCCCATAGTTTCCTAGACAACTTCAAAGGCGACAGACCGTAGAGTCCGTCCCACACGCCTACAATATTTGTGCGCCCCATTCGTCTACATCTGTAGATGAAGGACGCGGCGAGCCTGGAGCGGATGAGCCTGGAACAGGACCGGCGGATCTCCGAGGTGGTGGGGCGGGAGCAGTCCCGGCTGCGCAATTTTATACGGCGGCGTGTGCCTGATCCGCGCGATGCGGAAGACATTCTCCAGGAAGTGTTCTACGAGCTGGTGGAGGCGAATCGGCTGCTGATGCCGATTGACCACGTGACCGGCTGGCTGTTTCGCGTCGCGCGCAACCGCATCATTGATCTCTTCCGCAAGAAGAGGCCGGAGAGCTTTGGTTCGGAGAGCGTTGGTTCGGAGAGCCTTAGCGATGCCGCGGTCGAGGGGGAAGGCGGCGAGGTATTGCGGATCGAAGACCTTTTGCCATCGCCCGATGCCGGGCCGGAAGCGCTCTTCGCCCGCAGCGTGCTGCTTGATGAGTTGGAACAGGCGCTCGATGAACTGCCGGAGGAGCAGCGCGAGGCGTTTGTGGGACACGAGATCGAGGGGCGCAGTTTCAAGGAGATGTCCGCTGAAACCGGTGTGAGCGTGAACACGCTGCTCTCGCGCAAACGCTACGCGGTGCTGCATCTGCGGGAACGATTGAAAAGTATTTACGACGAGTTTACGAAAGCGTGAGGAAACGAATATGAACAAGAAAAGATGGTTTTACCTGGGCCCGCTGGCGATTCTGGCGATGGCGCTATTTATCGCGGTCGGCGGCGAGGTGGTGATGAAACTGTGGAACTGGCTGCTGCCGGCGCTCTTCGGCTGGCGCCAGATCACGTTCTGGCAAGGGCTTGGGATTCTGGTGCTGTGCCGGATCCTCTTCGGCGGTTTTGGTGGACACGGGGGGCACCGCTCCAAGTTTCGCGGTCGCATGCGGGAACGCTGTGCGAGGATGACGCCTGAGGAGCGGGAACGGTTTCGGCAAGGCATCCGCGAAGGTTGGGGCTTTGGGCCGCCGGCGAGTGAGAGCAAGGAGCCATGAGGCATGAGCCGGTCTCCGGCATGGGCTCGGAAAATTAAGGAAAAATTGGAACCTGCCGATTAAGAGAATGGGATTGTATCCGTTGTTGTTGCTCTCAAATCGACAGATTCGATGTCCGGTGTACAGCCAGTACCGAGGCAACCCTGGGTCATAGCATTCGTCAGGCGCTGGCGCCTGTATCTTGCTTTGGCCGTGGGCTCCATTCTTCCGCTATTGCTGTTTTTGTACGCCAGTCACCGGCTGGTGCGAAAGATCGAGATCAACAGCGTATTGGCCCAGAGTCAGCAGGCCGCGGATACTGCCGGGAGAGTGATTGAGGGCAGACTTACCGATGCTCGATTAGCGGTTGAATCGTTTGCTGCAGACCCGGTCACGGTCGATGTATGGGCGCACCGCGACATTCAGGACTTGACCGCGCGACTGCGCGAAGCACACGACCTGGAAGACGAAGTCACATTTTGGAGCATGTACGACTCCAAGGGGCTTCTCCGCGTAGGTTATCCCGAATCCGGCGCCGATCTCAACAGAAACGTTGCTTCCTCCGACTGGTTTGCTGGCGCCGAACAGAGTCGCACCGCGCAGGTTTCGACCGGCTCGCGAGACGTGAACATGCCCAAGGCTTTCGTTATTACTGTGGCGGCGCCGATAGCTTGTGGACAATGCGGTGTGCTGGCAACAACCTATACACCCCAAACCATCCGGAGCTGGCTCGTTCCGATGCAACTCGGGGCCACGAACTGGATCTCGGTGGTGGACCACAATGGCATCATCATTGTTGCGCCGGATCGCGATCCATCCGCCTATCTCCGGGATGTAAGCGCGCACGAGAGCGTAAGGAAGGCCATCATGGGCCAAAGCGGCGCGGAGTTCGTTTGGCAGGATGGAAAGCAGACGCTGGTAAGCCGCCATCCGCTTTCGTCGCTCGGTTGGGCCGTCCTGGTGGAGATTCCACTCGAGGAAATCGACAAGGAGCTTTGGAAGTATGAACGGCCGGTCGGCCTGCTTACCTTGCTGTTCTATGGCATTGCTCTGGTCATTGGAAGCACAGTCGCCGTACTGTACAGGCGACTTCGGGAGAGCAGAGAGCATGTCCAACAGATTCTAACCGCATCTCATGATGCGTTTATCGGCATCGATGAGCGCGGCACTATTACCGATTGGAACCCACAGGCGGAAGTGTTGTTTGGGTATTCCTCGGCAGAAGCTGTGGGCCAGCCGCTGCATGCAACGATTATTCCGCCGCGCCACCGCGATTCTCATGTATACGGACTCAAGCGGTTTCTCAAGACTGGGAAGGCGGTGTTGCTGAACCGGCGATTGGAGTTGGCCGCCCTTCACCAGAACGGCCGCGAGTTCCCGATTGAACTTTCGATTTCGCATGTCTCCAGTTCGGGAAGAAGTTCGTTCAACGCGTTCATACACGATATTTCCGAACGCAAACGGGCGCAGGAGGAAATTCTCAACCTGAACAGGGAGCTTTCCCGTGAAATTGCGGAACTCGAGGCAAGGAACAAAGAACTGGAAGCATTCAGTTACTCAGTCTCTCATGACGTCCGCGCACCTCTCCGCCACATCATCGGGTTTTCCGGGATGCTGTCCGAGGAATTCGCCCAGGACTTGACTCCGGCTGCGCGGGGTTACCTGGAAAAAATCCAGAACGGCGCCCTGCGTTTGCAACAAATGGTGGACGATCTCCTGAGCTTTTCGCGGCTGGGAGCGCAAGAACTGAAGCTGCATCCAACCGATCTGGCGGCCTTAGTGAAGCAGGTAATCTCAGAGTTGCAGCTTGAGTTAGATGGGCGGAAGATAAACTTCGAGGTTTCTTCTCTTCCCAATGTTGAGTGCGATGCCAGCCTGATAAAACAGGTTTTTTGGAACTTGATCGCGAACGCCATAAAGTTTACGGCTGCGCGCGCGAGCGCTCTCATTGAAATTGGCCACAATCAACGGGACGGAACGAGCGTATTCTTCATTCGCGACAACGGCGCCGGTTTCAATATGAAATACGCCGACAAGTTGTTCGCTCCCTTTCAGAGGCTGCATTCGCAAGAAGAGTTCGCGGGTACCGGAGTGGGACTGGCGATTGTGCAACGAGTGATTTTGAAACATAAAGGACGGATCTGGGCCGAGGCGCAAATTGATGTTGGCGCTACCTTCTTCTTTACTCTGGAAGCTCCACTTGCAGAGCCTGCGAAAGCCCTGGCCACGACGGCATAGAAAAAGCCGCAGGATCGGTGAACGACTCGGAATCTGTGGCCCGTGCCCGAATGAAGGCGTGAGGCATCGCACGGGAGGCGGGTCAGCAGCCCAGCTTCTCACTCACTTCACCTCCACCGGCTTGAGCAGCAAATCCTGATAGTCGAAGCTGAAATCCGCTAGCGGAGAAACTGCGGCCATGCGGGCGCTTTCGATTCTGCCGTCCGGCTTCAGAGAGAAAGTGACGAAGGCGTCTTCGATGGTGCGGTCGCGCCAGTGGGCTTTGAAAGTGTCGTACTGCCAGTGCTGCAAGTCTCCGATCATGGATGGCGTGTGATCGAAGGTGATGACCAAGCCGGTGTTTTCCCGGTGAATCGTGATGGGACCATACCAGGCGTCGTTGTAAGCGGCGGCATATTTTTCGAGGGGCAGGGAAGGTTTGGAGTCGGCAGCGCGCGTGCCTTCCGCTTTCTTCATGGCTTCCGCGGCGTCTTTTTCCTGCGTGTCTTTCACTGACTTGAACGATGCGATCCAGTCGGTGTGCGGGAGATTGAAGTAGTGATCCAGCAGGTGAAAGAGTATGGAATCAAACGCGCCGTCTTCTTCGGCGTTGGTTAGGATTACGACACCCAGGTTTTCTTCCGGCACCAGCATTACGCGGGAGACGAAGCCTGCTACGCCGCCGGTGTGGCCGACGAGTTTGCGTCCGTGATAGTCGCGCAGGTCCCATCCGAGGGCATAGTCCGCGAAGTTTGATTTTAATCCTGCCAGCGGCGGCGGAGGGTTGCCGGTTTGAAGAATCGTCTGAGGCGTCCACATCTCTTTCGATTGCTGCTCGCTGATGAGGCGGCCCTCGCGGTCGATGAACTTTCCGCGGTTGAGCTGCAACTGCACCCACTTCGCCATATCAGCGGCGCAGGAATTGATGGAGCCGGCTGGGCCTACATTGTCCAGTACTTCAAAGTGGATGACCTGAAGTTTGCCATCGACGCGGGAGTGCGGGAAGGCATAGTCGTCGCCGGGCTTGAACGCGGCGTTGCTGACGGTGGAGTTGTTCATGGCGAGCGGCGCAAAGATGTGCTGGCGGACGTAGTCGTCCCAGGACGTTCCGGTGACGGCGGGAATGATCTGGCCGGCCGTCATATAAAGGAGATTGTCATAGGCGAAGCGGCTGCGGAAGCTGGAGGCGGGCTTCATAAAGCGCAGCTTGTAGATGATTTCGTCTCGCGTGTACGTGGAATGTGGCCAGAAGAGGAGATCGCCTTCGCCGAGTCCCATGCCGCTGCGGTGGGTGAGCAGATCGCGTATGGTCATTTCGTGCGAGACGTAGGGGTCGTACATCTGGAAGCCGGGGAGGCGCTGATAAACGGGATCGTCCCAGGAGATTTTCCCGGCGTCGACAAGCGATGCGAGCGCGGCGGTGGTGAAGGCCTTGGTGTTGGATCCGATACCGAAGAGCGTGTTTTCATCGACGGGAGTCGCTGCGCCGAGCTTTCGAACGCCGCAGCCTTTGGCGAGCACGGTCTTGCCGTCTTTGACGATCGCAATGGAGAGGCCGGGAACTTCGAAGGTTTTCAGTACACGGACAACGTAGGAGTCAAGATCGCTCGGCGGGCCGGTTTGGGCTGGGACGGGCGCGCAAAATAGGAAAATGAGCAATGCGGCGACGAGCAGTTTTCTTGCGGACGTTCTCAAGAGGGTGACCTCCTCAGTGCGAATCGAATGGATTAAATCACATTGAGCGGGGAAGGGGAATTATTCGGAACTGCCACAGAGAGAACATCGCTCCCGGCTTGTCTTGACGATGCGGGCTTAATCACTTAGTGTCTTTTTTCTGTTATGAGACGACCAATAACATCAGCAATTAGCATCCTGGGTCTGGCTGTGGCCGCGTTTTTCCTGACGGCCAGAGTTTCCCCCGGGCAGTCGGCGGCGGAGTATCGGACGCCCACGGCGGCGGCGAAACAATGGCCGCGGGAGGCGGTCCGCGGAACCAAGGCTATGGTCGCCACCGACGAGGAGCTGGGGTCGAAGGCGGGCGTGGAGATTTTGAAGCGCGACGGGAATGCGGTGGACGCAGCGGTGGCCGTGGCGTTCGCGCTGGCGGTCGTGGAGCCGGCGGCGGGAAACATTGGCGG
>DATMOP010000055.1:0-3929 GCA_035568115.1 Candidatus Acidiferrum sp. | reverse complement strand
CTCCAGAATTAACGGGAAGCACGCCGGGCGCACTTCGCGCAAAGCCCGCGGAAAATTAGCTGGCATTCGCGAACGATTCGCTTACCGAGAGAACGCGAGGCTGGCCTGGGCACGTTGTACCAGTCGATGTCTTCAAGACTGCCGCAGCGATCGCAGATAAAGTGGTGGTGCCGCATGCCGGTGAGATCGAACCGCCCAGCGCGGCCCTCGACGGCTACTTCACGCACCAAACCCGCCTTCACCAGGTCCCGCAGATTGTTATAAGTCGTCGCCCTGGAAGAGCGGGGATCCATGCGATTCACCACTTTGAAAATTTCCGCAGCCGTGGGGTGCCCTTTGTGATCCATCAAGCATGCCATTACAGCGTAGCGCTGTGCAGTGCACCGCAGCCCGCTGCCCTCCAGGGACCGTTTGATGGCTTCGGCGTTCATGAACAATTAGATTATGTCTAATATAAGATTATGTCAAGACTCGCGCTGTAGGTTGCTGCCGAAAGCAGAAACCTCTCGGATACCGTATCGAGTATTTCCTCCGGCATTGCTGCAGAGGCGACGTTACAACAGCAATCGTTCTAGATACCGCCAACTCCCCGGTCTTCATTGACTTGCCCTACCTCCGGTCCTAAGATTCACTCCAGTGATCGGCCAGACCATCTCGCACTACCGCATCATCGAGAAACTTGGGCGTGGCGGCATGGGCGAAGTCTACCTGGCTGAGGACCTGCGGCTCAGCCGAAAGGTCGCTATCAAGTTCCTGCCTGCGGACGTCGCGACCGACGAACGCGCCCGGCAACGTCTGCTGAGAGAGGCCAAGACCGCGGCCACTCTCGATCACCCGAATATATGCGCTATATATGAGGTCGGAGAGGATAACAGCCACAGCTTCATCGTGCTTCAGTACATCGAAGGTGAGACCCTGGCAGCGAGGCTCAAGCGCCAGCGGCCTGAGTTGCGCGAGGCACTCGCGATTGCGGCACAGGTTGCCGAGGCACTGAGCGAGGCGCACGCGCGCGGCATCATTCATCGCGACATCAAACCGGAAAACATCATGCTCACAAGTCGCGGGCAGGTGAAAGTCCTTGATTTCGGTTTGGCTAAGATGCTGCGTGATCCCGGGATTCTCGAAAGCGACGCACAGACCGGAAGCATGTTAAGCATGCCGGGAGTGGTGATGGGCACGGTGCCCTACATGTCGCCGGAGCAGGTGCGCGGTGAGGAACTGGACGGCCGCAGCGACATCTTCAGCTTCGGCACTGTGCTCTATGAAGTGTTCAGCGGACGACGGCCCTTCGAGGCCAGGAGTACGGCGGAGGTGATCTCGGCGATTCTGACCACGGAACCTCCGCCAATCAGCCACTCCGGTCTTCCTGTGGGCGCTAGCGAAGACCGATTGATCCGTAAATGTCTGGAGAAGGATGCCGGGCGGCGCTACCAGACGATGGGCGATCTGACTTCTGACCTGGAGCAAATCCGGCGCGAGCACGAGAGCGGACAGGTGGCGCCCGCGACCAGGTCCGGGTTCGAGGCGACATCTGAGGAACCGAAGGCAGCAAGCGGCGGCGCTTCGCGGGGATGGAGTAGAGGAAAAAAGATCGAACTGACCCTGGCAGCCGTGGTTCTGGCGATGGCAGCAGGCTTTTACTTATGGTCACCTCGGTTGCCGCATGCGGCTGTCTCGGGCACGAAGTCCGCCAACCCCGCCGCCTATGATGCCTACATGCGCGGCATGGTGATCGTCAGCAGCGAGAATCCGGAAGACAATGAAGCTGCCACCAAACTGTTCGAGCAGGCCGTAGCGGCTGACCCAAACTTCGCTGCCGCTTACGCTGAACTGGCCCGGGCTTACAGCATCAAGGCACGTTTTTTCGCGCCTGTAGCAGAGAAGAAAAAGTTGAATGAGGACGCCGAGGTAGATGTAGAGAAGGCGCTGGCGTTAGACCCTAATCTGGCGGAGGGTTATTTTGCCCGCGGTCTGATTTTGTGGACCCCGTACAAGCGCTTCCCTCATGAACAAGCGGTGCGGTCGTACAAACGGGCGCTGGAATTGAATCCGAATCTCGATGAAGCCCATCACCAGCTGGGATTCGTCTACCTTCACATCGGCTTGCTCGACAAGGGATGGCAAGAGATTGAAAAGGCATTAGCCATCAACCCGGCCAACAGCCTGGCGCGATACCGCCTGGGCGTCATTGATATGTGCCGGGGTAAGTACGAGGAAGCCTTCCAGATCTTCAATAGCACGCCGCTCGAAAAGAGCCCTTCGCTGCTGGCGTTTTATACATCAACCGCCTTGTTCCGGCTGGGGCGGAACGCGGAAGCTTCCGCGGTGATCGATCAATTCCTCAAAAGCTATCCCAATGACGAGGGCGGGCTGGTGACTAGCGTCAAGGCCATGATGCTGGCCAAGGCCGGCAAGGAACGCGAAGCCGAAGACGCGATCCGGCGCGCCATCGAGATGGGCAAAGGTTACGCTCACTTTCATCACACGTCCTACAGCATCGCGTCTGCCTACGCACTCATGAATCGGCCACAGGAAGCACTCAAGTGGTTGCAGGTAACCGCGGATGACGGCTTCCCCTGCTACCCGCTGTTTGAGGGCGACTCTAACCTGGACAGTCTGAGGAAGGAAGCGGGGTTCGTCTCATTCATGGCGCAGCAGAAGCGGCAATGGGAGCACTTCAACGCCACGCTCTGACCGCTCGGGGGAGATTGCGATTCAAGCCGGATACTTTGATGACGGTACTCTGTGGATCTCTGGAATTGCGGCCTTGATGGCAGCTACTCGGTCCGACAGACTTCCCGGTTCCACGAAGACGATCTCAAAACCGAAGTTGCGATAGGTCTCTTCGTGGATCTTTTCAAAACGCAGGGTCTCCTCGAAGCTGATCCGTCGCGCTTCGGTCGGCGTAACAAAACCAAGATTCCGTACAAAGAAAACCCGCTTCTGGAAGATCGCCTCCGTCCTGACGCGCTCAAGTTCGCGCGAAAGCCCATCCGGGACAGGGTGTCCAAGGTACACCGCCAGCGCAGCCGTGCAGATGGCTGAACGATCGTGAAACTGTATCCCTTCCGGCGCGCGGGACGCGCCAAGCTGTCGCCGTCTCTGCAGATCAGCGACCGAATCGATGAACGAGGGATGCGTCCATGGTTCAGCGATACCCTGTGCCTGCCGCAGTGCGATGACATCAGTAGCCGCCTCTTCTACAACCCTGAAGCCATCAAGCTCCAGTTGACGGATTATGGCTGTTTTTCCTCCGCCGGGCGCCCCGGTCAGTACAAATCTCTTCATTTGGTACCTCACAGTGGGGCTAACCTATCGCCCACGGTCTCGTCGAAAGAACAAAGACACGGGTTGGTTGACTGTGGAGGAATTATGGAGAAACAGCCGTGTCCGGATCAATCTGATTGTCACGCCAGATGGTCGCTGCATAAGGAAAGATTCGACCGCAACTATTTCGGTTTCCCTAACACAAACTGAAGAGAATTGGCCGCTTGTCCAGGCAACGGATGTTGTAGTAGCATTGCCGGGGTGGATAGGAGATATGAATAAAGCCCGTCTTTCAAAAGCCGAGACACGAATCCTGGAGCAGTTTTGGAAGCTGGGGACCTGTTCAGTCCGCGAAATTCTCGACAGTTTGCCCGAGGACGAGCGCGTTGCTTACACAACTGTGCAGACGCTCGTCTACAGACTTGAGCAAAAAGGTGCTCTGCGCAAAGTGAAGAAAATTGGTAATGCGCAGCTATTCGAGCCTGCGATCGACCAGAACGAGTACAGAAGCGGGCTGGTTCGGGACCTCCTGGATTTATTCGGCGGATCCCCTCGCATACTGGTTTCAAACCTGCTCGAAACGGGCACCATCACGCTGAAAGACTTGAAGGCTCTTCAAAACGCGGCGCCAATGAGCAAGAGCAGCCGTAGCCGCGGAGGAA
>DATMOP010000054.1:0-2003 GCA_035568115.1 Candidatus Acidiferrum sp. | reverse complement strand
GATCCGCAACGTGCCCGGTGGAAGCGCCTGAGGCGTTTTGTCGACGCTACCGTCGCCGCGCTCTCGGCGCTAATTATCTTTTTTGGGTACACCACGCTGCGGGATGAGCACCTGCCCGAGCTGCTTTTCTCACCCCAGAAGCGCGCTTTTAAGGCTCTGAAAGAAAATGAGAAGGACAAAGCTCGCGACCGCCAGAAGAAATTGGCAAACCGATCCCACCGCAAGTCGAAGTTGCCGGCTTCCGAAGTCAAGTTAAACCAGGAAGAGGGTATCCGCGCCGCATTCTACGTCCCGTGGGATGCGGCCAGCTTTTCGTCTTTGCGCGATTTTTCCCGCCAGATCGATCTGCTGTATCCCGACTGGCTGCACGTGCTCACTCCCGACGGCCGACTGCAGGCGGTGGACGACCAGACCAATACGCTTTTCGACGTGGTGCAAAACAGTCGCGCCCGCTCCGTCGACGACCGCGTGATGCCTCTTCTCAAGGCCGAGGACTCCGCCATGGAAGTTTTTCCCATGGTGAACAACTTTGACGGCGTGGAGTGGGTGGGAGCAATCACGGACTTTCTAAACAATCCCGCAGCTCGCTCGGTCTTTCGACAACAGGTCGCCGTGTATCTTGCGTCGGACCATTTTCGCGGGCTGATGGTGGATTTTGAAGCCTTCCCCAGCGTGGGGCAGCCGGGCTATGTAGCGCTGCTGAATGAACTTTCTTCGGACCTGCATGCCCGCGGGATGAAGCTTTACGTCGGCGTGCCCGCGCACAATCAGGAATACAACTACGCTGCAATCGCAGCTCCATCGGATGGCGTGGTGGTTATGAACTACGACGAGCACTATCCCGGGGCGGCCTCGGGCCCGGTCGCCTCCCAGGATTGGTTCGTCGACAATCTCAAGTTCGTCGTGAACGTTGTCCCCAAGGAAAAAGTCATCTGCGCCATCGCCAACTACGGCTACGATTGGGTGCTTAAACCAAAGAAGGGCAAACTGCCTCCCGATGCCAAGGACCACAGCGTCTCGGCGCAGGAAGCCTGGCTGGAAGCGCGCGATTCCGATGAGGATGTGACCTTCGACGATGATGCTCTGAATCCGCATTTCAGCTATCTGGACGAGCACAGCCTGCGGCACGATGTTTGGTTTCTCGATGCGGTTACGGCTTTGAACCACATGCGCGCGGCGCAAACGCTGGGCATCAAGACTTTTGCCCTGTGGCGTCTGGGGGGCGAGGATCGCACGCTGTGGCGTATCTGGGATGTTCCCGGCGATGCAGCAGCGACCGACAAACTGCGTGATGTGCCTCCCGGCCAAGACGTGGACATGGAGGGCCAAGGCGAAATCCTTCGCATCGAAGAGCGCCCCACTCACGGCACGCGCGACTTGACGATCGATGCCAACACGAAGCTGATCACGGACGAGAATTTTCAGTCTCTTCCAGAACCTTACCGTGTGGCGCGTTACGGCTACAGTCCCAATAAAGTGGTACTCACTTTTGATGATGGGCCCGATCCGGAGTGGACCCCGAAGATTCTTGACGTACTTAAACGGGAGCACGCCTCGGCGACGTTTTTCCTCATCGGCATACAGACCGACAAGTTCCCAGGTTTGGCTCAACGCATTTACCGGGAAGGCCACACCATCGGCAACCATACCTTCACGCATCCGGACGTGAGCAACATCTCGGCGACGTACATGAAGCTGGAACTGAATCTCACGGAGCGGCTGTTTGCCAGCCTGGTGGGCGTTCGCGCCATGCTGATGCGGCCGCCTTACGCGATTGACGAAGAGCCAGACACTGCCGACCAGGTTCGGCCACTGGAGATCCCGCAGGACATGGGATATATCACCGTTGGGAACCGCATCGATCCCAACGACTGGAGCGATAAGCCGCGGCGTCATACTGCGGAAGAGATCTCGACCTATGTGCTGGCGCACCTGCCGCCCTGCGGCCCCAACGATTTGCGTTGCGGTAACATCGTGCTGCTCCATGACGGCGGCGGGAATCG
>DATMOP010000053.1:0-27178 GCA_035568115.1 Candidatus Acidiferrum sp. | reverse complement strand
CCGCACCGTGATCCGTGAACTGGAGTTGGGAAGCCAGCGCGCGACCGCGGTCGCGCGCTGGCTTCCCAACTCCGAAACATAAGCAAAAAGCGTAAAGGATGTCCCGGGACAAACTGTAAAGCATGTCGTGGGACTTGACACCGCCTTTGCGAGACCTGGGAATGATCACGACCTTGGCGCGAAGAAACTACGGCCACTTCTGCGATCCATGCAGCACCCTCGCAACTTCCAACGCTTCCTCCCCCACTCGGTACACAACAACATAGGGAAGAGGCGAAAACACTAACTCGCGGGTACCCTTTGTCCTGCCGACACGTCCTTGCCTTGGGAACGACGCGAGCGACGCAACACCGTCGTAGATTTTATTGGCTACACGATCCGCCGCTGAGGGATTCTGCTTGCGGATATACTCGACAATCGCCGCGAAATCGGCCGCGGCTTCGGGAGACCAGCGAACCGTCATCAAGGCCTGAGAATGCGCTCGATCTTGCGGCCAACTTCCTCATGCGACACAAATTTGCCGCTATCCAACGACGCCAGCCCCTTTTGCACTTCCTGCCGGAACCATTCGTCGTGATTTAGATAATCCGCAACCAACTCCTGCACAACCTGGTCAGCCGCCTTACCAGCTTCGGACGCAATTTTCGTAAGTCGCTGTTCGATCTCGGGCGCCAAAGAAATTTCCATAAAACTATTGTAGGTCGACAATGCAGAATGTCCAATCGAAATCCCTCGCGACTTCGGACTCGGAACTTTTCCACGGCGAGCGCTTCGATTTCCCTTGACTCGACTCCACTAATCGGACGATACTATTCCTTGCAGTAACAGTTCATTGAAAACTGAATATCGTCCGGCTAACTCCTTCCGAGTCAAGATTTTGCCTGTAAACCTCAGGTGCTCAATAATTTACAGTCAATTTCAGTCCCGACAGAAATTGACCCACTGATTCTAAAGGATTTACCGTTACCAGCCTCCTCTAACTCCTTTACCCACAATATTTTACGGGCAAGTTCCTTGTAATCAAGATTTTAGCCGGATCAGCGCAGATCGAACGCTCGTAAGTCATTGATTCCAGAGATTTAAGCAGATTCGATCCGCAAATTTTTCTGATCCGGATTCGCCCTCCGTATGCAGATCGAAGCTACCGTGCTCGTTACTGGTACGCGGTACTCGGTACTTATTAACCAACTCATAAACGGCATTTGCTACAATCGTCGTCGAGGAGACGCGAGGTAAAATAGGGCTATGAGTCCAGAGGTTTCCGATCTTCTGAAACGGGCACTCGCCCTCACGGTTGACGAGCGCGCAGCATTGGCCAACACTCTGCTCGATAGTCTCGACCACACGGACGAATCCGTTCAAGCAGCCTGGGACGAAGAGGTAGCGCGTCGCATGCAAGACTTGAAAGCCGGCAAAGCCGTGACTGTACCTTGGGAAGAGCTGCATCAAGAGTTGCGACGCTGAATGAGTGTTAAGAGGCGAAAGCCAGTATCGGCGGAAACCATTGCCCGGCTAGCCGACCGGGGCGGGGACGTGTCCCGCTTCTTCACCAACACCATGAGCCACCAGCCCTTCATCGACGTTCCCACCGCCATCGAGGAGATCCGCGCCGGCCGCATGATCGTCGTCGTTGACGACGAGGACCGCGAGAACGAAGGCGACATCACGCTTGCCGCCGAGAAGGTCACGCCCGAAGCCATCAACTTCATGGCCAAGTATGGACGCGGCCTGGTCTGCCTCACTATGACCGAAGAGCGGCTCGACCATCTACGCATCGGCCCCATGAGCGCCGAGAACACTTCGCAATACGGCACCGCATTCACTGAGTCGATTGACGCGCGCGAGGGCGTGACCACCGGCATCTCCGCGTATGATCGCGCCCGCACGATTCAGGTGGCCATCGATCCCGCGACTCAAGCCTCTGACCTGGCGCGTCCCGGACACGTCTTCCCTCTTCGCGCGCGCAAGGGCGGAGTGCTGGTGCGCGCGGGTCAGACTGAGGCGTCGGTCGATCTGGCGCGGCTGGCGGGACTGATTCCCGCCGGCATCATTTGCGAAATCATGAAGGACGATGGCACCATGGCCCGCGTCCCCGACCTGATCGAGTTCTGCCAGCAGCACGACATGAAGATGCTGACGGTCGCGGAGTTGATCCGTTACCGCATGGCGCATGAGCGCTACGTGCATCGCGTCGGCGAGGCGCTGGTCGACACCCGCTTCGGCGAGTTCCGCCTCATCGCCTACGAGAGTGAGATCGATGGCGGAGAGTCACACGTGGCCCTGATCCGCGGGGATGTGGAAGCAAGCGATGAACCAGTGCTGGTCCGCATGCACGCCCACTGCCTGATGGGCGACGTCTTCGGAGCGACCGGCTGCGAGTGCCACGCCACGCTAGAAGGCTCGCTGCGGCGCATTGCGCAGGAAGGGCGCGGCGCGCTGATCTATCTGCATCAGACGTCCAAGGGATTCTCAATAGAGAAGGCAGGCGAGCGCAGCGCGCTCAGCTTCCACCGCGGCCGCAAGCTGCCGTCGCTGCTAGATAACGAACGCCAGACGCAGCGCGAGATCGGCATCGGCGCCCAGATCCTCTCCGACCTGAACCTCCGCCGTATCAGGCTGCTGACCAACCGTCCCAAGAAAGTGGCAGCCCTCGAAGGTTTCGGAATCGAAATCATCGATCAAGTTCCAGTGGAGTTAAGCGGAGTACAGGCAGGCAAAAGCTAAAGGCCGCAACGCGGCCCTGTTTCTAGAAAGGTTTGCGCACGACGACTTCGGCCTCACGAATGAAGAATTGCGCAGAGCAATGCTCCGAGCCACAGATGACAGGAACCAAGCCGTTGATCTGCCTACGCGTGATTAGCCCAAGCATTCCGCAAGAGGGACAAGCCAGCACGGCCCAGTACGGATCTTCCTTCTCGCCGACCTGGCCGGCGTTTTCGAGAACAAAGACGGTTCCGGGCTGCATCTGTTCGGGAATCCACTCACTCAGTACATCCAGTTCAGCGACCATAAGTTCCTCCTGTGGATCCTCACCGTTGTGCCTAAGAGACTTTTCTAGCACGCCGACGCTCCGCCGACGCTATTACGGAAGTACTGGCTTTCCTGGCGATGACGTCAGCCCGCACCTGCCGCACCGCGTCGCTGAGGCAGATTCCTAGAATGGGCTGACTCGAATTCTTCAGGATGTCTACGATCTGCCGGGCCGATGTTTCCAAGTAGAGATGCGTGCCATCGGTAAGCAGGTGAACGTCAGAATTGCGGCCGACGATTTCCGCCAGGCCTTTGCCGAATTCGCGATCGAGGAAGCGCATCACTTTTCTGACGCCCTGCAACGAGAAACCCTTGCGGCGGAGCTCGCAGATCACTGCCATGGCCATGACGTTCTGCATCGAGTAGAGGCGTCGGTGGCCCTGACGCTCCGGCTTGACCACACCCCCCTCATCCCACCACTGGAGCTGGCGGGCGGTCACTCCGGTCAGAGCGATTACCTCTTGCGATGAAAAGCGATCTGGCATTCGTCCCCGATTATGTTTCAAACAATCTGCGAGTGCAATGTTTGAAACATTTTAGGCGGGAGTTGGCAGGTGTCAATCAACAATCGTGTGGGGAGGGGTAACTAGAAGAATGCGGGGAGTCCGCTGGCGCGACTTACGTCCGGGACGTCAGCGAGAGGAGCCGCCGCCGACGAAGTGGACGATCTCGAGGCGATCGCCGTCCTTCAGCAGTGTTTCGGGCCAACGGTCGCGGGGGACGATGTCGCGGTTGAGTTCGACAGCGACGCGGTCGGACTTCATCTCAAGAGTTTCGAGCAAGGATGCCAGCGTAAACTTCGCTGGTGGCGCCGGGTCTGCGAAGGCGCGTTCTTCTCCGTTGATATGCACTCTCATTGTCGTTCAGATTCCAATAACCGACGGCTCTCTATTCGGTCCTCCGCAGGGCGAACTTGCGGGTGACGGTGCGGCCTTCATGGTTGGCTTGCACCATCACGGAAGAGTCTGGCAAAGCGGATTCCTCGACTTCGACCGAGATTTGGGCGGTGCCTGCGGAGTCGGTGACCGCCTGGGTGTAGAAAGGTGCGGCGTCGGGACGGGCGAACCGGAACGTGAGGCGGGCGCTGGGAACTGCCGCGCCGGCTTCGGTGACGCGGAGTTGCATCGTGAGATTGCGGTTGGCATGAACCGAGGCGGCGTTTTCCCATTGCACGTCGAGTTGTTTGATGGCGGCGAGAGTTTCGGTTTCCGATTTGTCGAGAACGTCTTCCAACTTCCCTTCTTTAATCGATTCCAACACGAGGCGATGCTGATCGCGGAGTTGCTGCTCTTTTTGGGGATCGCCGAATCCGGCTTCAGCAGCCGAGTTGGCATAAGAGATCGCCCGTTTGCCCACGCACCTGCCACGCACGAAGACTTGGGTCTGAAGCAGTTTCTCGCCCTCACGTGCTTCACTCTGCACGTGGTAGATGGTGTCGCCGTGTTTTACGTCGGTGTTGAAGCCGAAAATCATAAGAGATTTGTAATCTAGTGATTTGTAATCGGGCAATTAACGCCGGAAGCACACCCTGAGCTTACAACTTTTGCGCAGATATCAGGGTTTGAATTTCAATTGCCAAATTGCCCGATGGCAAAACTGCAAAATCGTTATTCCTTCCCTTGACACCCTCCGCACCTGCCCCTAATCTAGAATGTTTAACAGTGCTTGGCGCGAATTATATATAGCCTGTCCTATGCCCGACAATTACTTCGCTCGCTACCTGCCCTTTCTGATCCATATTTTGTTGGCGGGCGGGATTGCGACCGCCATTATCTCGCTTTCCTGGCTGATCGGGGAGCGTAAACCGACGCGGGCGAAGATGTCGCCTTATGAATCGGGAATGGCGCCGATCGGCGACGCTCGCGGACGCTTCTCGGTGAAGTTCTACCTGGTGGCTATGCTGTTCATCCTGTTCGACGTAGAGGCTGTGTTTCTCTATCCCTGGGCGGTAATTCTGCGCGATCTTAAACACTTCGGTTTGTGGGAGATGTTCGTCTACATCGGCATCGTTCTGGTCGGGTTCTTCTATGTCTGGAAGAAGGGCGTTCTGGACTGGGGGCCGTCCGGGGTGCGATCCGCCGTCCGAGGCGATGTGCGGCGAGGAGAACGCTAGTGGCATTGTCCCCTGCGATCACTGATCTTGAGCAACTGAGGGGTCATCCGGCGGTGGCGCGGCTGCTGGCGTGGAATGCGGCGGCTGTTACGGACGTGAAGTTCGACCGCGAGGAGATGACGATTTACGTTGATCGCGCCTGCCTCCACGAAGCCTGCGCCATTCTGCGCGATGATGCCGAGTGCGCGTTCAACTTCCTTTCCGATGTGACTTGTGTCGACTGGTATCCGGCTGAGCCGCGATTTGAAGTGGTTTACCATCTGCTTTCGATTTCTAAAAAAGAGCGGGTGCGGTTGAAAGTACGGCTGGACAGCGCCAGTCCGGCGGTTGAGTCGCTGACTTCGCTGTGGCCCGGCGCCAACTACTTTGAGCGCGAAGTCTTTGACCTGTTCGGCATTCGCTTCACCGGGCATCCTTATATGCGGCGCCTGCTGATGCCCGAGGACTGGGAAGGTCATCCCCTGCGTAAAGATTATCCAGTGGAGGGCTACCGCTAGACTTCGTTATGGCCCACCTTGCGCCCACTCCAGTTCTTGAGCCCGGCCAGGATCGCACCATGATCCTGAACATGGGGCCGCAGCATCCGTCGACACACGGCGTGCTGCGGGTGCTGCTGGAGATCGATGGCGAGACCGTGGTGCGGATCATGCCGGACATTGGCTTCCTGCACACGGGAATCGAGAAGACTTGCGAAGCCAAGTTTTATCAGCAGGTGGTGCCGCTCACCGACCGCATCGATTACCTCTGCCCCATGACCAACAACCTGTGCTACGTCTTGGCCGTGGAAAAGCTGTTGGGGCTGGAGATCCCGCCGAAGGCGCAGTGGATGCGGGTGCTGATGAATGAATTGACACGCATCAATTCGCATCTGGTTTGGCTGGGTACGCACGCGCTCGATATCGGAGCGATGACGGTCTTCCTCTATTGCTTTCGCGAACGCGAAGAAATCCTCAAGCTTTTCGAGATGATCAGCGGACAGCGCATGATGACTTCCTACTTTCGCGTGGGAGGGCTGGCGCTGGAGCCACCGCTGGGATTCTTCGAGCGGGTGCGGGAATTCGCCGGGCGCTTCCCAGAGAAGGTGGATGAATACGAGAACCTGCTGACGGGAAATCCGATCTGGATGATGCGGACCAAGGGCGTTGCTCGCATGACGGCCGAGGATGCAATTGGTTTAGGAGCGAGCGGGCCGACCCTGCGCGGGAGTGGTGTGGACATTGATTTGCGCCGCGACATGCCCTACTCGGGGTACGAGAATTTCAAGTTTAAGGTTCCGGTGGCGCAGGAGGGCGATGTGTTTGCGCGGTATATGTGCCGCGTGCGGGAGCTGCGCGAGTCAAACGAGATCGTGAAACAGGCTCTGGACGGGATGCCTGAGGGCCCGATCAAGGCGGACGCGCCCGGGATCGTGCTGCCGGATCGCGAGAAGATGAAGACGCAGATGGAAGCGCTCATCTATCACTTCAAGATTATTACCGAGGGCTTTGCGGTACCGGCGGGTGAAGTCTATCAGGCAGTGGAGTCGCCACGTGGCGAGATGGGATATTACATCGTCAGCGACGGCACCGCTAAACCGTATCGCGTGCATATGCGAGCGGCTTGCCTGGCGAACTTACAGACGCTACCGAAGATGTGCGAAGGCGGCCTCATCGCCGATGTGGTGGCAGCAATCGGGTCCATCGACATCGTGCTCGGGGAAATTGACCGGTGAGACTTTCCGAAGAATTCGAGGCGCGGTTTGCGGAAATGGTGCCGCACTATCCAACGAAGCGGTCGGCGCTGGTGCCTACGCTTCTTTACGCGCAGGATGAGGTTGGATTTTTGTCGGATGAGGTTATCGCGGAGCTTGCCGGGCGGCTTGATCTCACCGAACTCGAAGTGCGCAACGTGATCAGCTATTACTCGATGCTGACGACCAAACCGCGCGGCAAGTTTAACGTGCAGGTTTGCACGAACATCAGTTGCCTGGTGCGTGGGGGCGAGGAAATCTTGCAGCATTGCGCCAGGAGGCTGGGCATCGGCCACAAAGGAACCACACCCGACGGTTTGTTTACCTTGGAAGAAGTGGAGTGCATCGGCGCGTGCAGTTGGGCTCCAGCGGCACAGGTTAATTATGACTTTCATGAGAACCTGACGGTTGACAAGATGGATGCGATTTTAGACGAGTACAAGAAAATTTAGCGATTGTGTGATCGGGTGATCGGGCGATTGAAAAGCAAACGGAACTAGCGGCTGTGGAAGCGAACGCCTTTTCAATCGCACAATGACTCAATCGCAAAATCACTCAATGGCATCTCTGGTTTCACATCCCGACGAGGTAAAGGTCGTCACTCGGCGCTTTGGGCTGGGCGCGACGAACATCGACCGCTATCTCGAACTGGACGGCTACAAGGCTGTACAAAGGGCGCTTGGGATGGAAGCGGACGCCATCATTAATGAGATCAAGAACTCCGGACTGCGCGGGCGCGGCGGAGCCGGCTTCTCGACCGGGATGAAGTGGTCGTTCGTGCCCAAGCAATCGGCCAAGCCGAAGTATGTGCTGTGTAATGGCGACGAGAGCGAGCCGGGGACGTGCAAAGACCGTTTGATTTTCGAGCACGATCCGCACGCGGTGATCGAAGGAGTGATGATCGGCGGGCTGGCTGTGGGCGCGCAAAGCGGATACATCTACATTCGCGGGGAATACCGCTATCTGTCGATCATCATGCAGAAGGCGATTCGAGATGCCTATGGCAAGGGCTTTCTCGGCAAGAATATTTTCGGCAGTGGGCGGGACTTTGATATTTACTGGCACGGCGGCGCGGGCGCTTATGAAGTGGGCGAGGAATCGGCGCTGATGGAATCGCTTGAGGGCAAGCGTGGCATTCCGCGGATCCGCCCTCCGTTCCCTGCTGTAGTCGGGCTATGGGGCGGTCCGACGGTCATTAATAATGCAGAGACGCTGGCCAGCGTGCCGCACATTATGCTGGGCGGCGCGGAATGGTACGCCAAGCTTGGCCCGCCGAAGAATGGCGGAACGCGGCTGTTCTGCCTGAGCGGCAACGTGGCGAAGCCTGGTGTTTATGAACTGCCCATGGGCTACAGCCTGAAGAAGATGATTTATGAGGTCGGTGGCGGAATTCCGAACGGGCGCGAGCTGAAAGCGGTGGTGCCTGGCGGGTCGTCCACGCCGTGCCTTACCGCTGATGAGATCGACATCAACATGGATTTCGATTCGGTAGGAAAAGCTGGATCGATGCTGGGCTCTGGCGGCGTGATCGTGATCGACGACCAACAGTGCATCGTGAAGTTTGCTTTGCGCACGATGAAGTTTTATCAGCATGAGAGTTGTGGGTGGTGCATTCCCTGCCGTGAAGGCACGGATTGGTTGAAGAAGACTTTGATGCGCTTCCACTCCGGCGGCGGCGTGAAGAAAGACATCGACAACATGCAGTATTTATCCGAGAACATGCTGGGACGGACCTTTTGTCCGCTGGGCGATGCGGCGGCGATGCCGACCATTGCGTTTGTGAAGAAATTCCGCAAGGAGTTTGAAGATCATCTGGAGGGGCGACCGTGTCCTTACGAAAATGCTGGCGTGGACGAACAGATACCCGCATTCGCGCACTAATTTCCCATGGCTGACGTAACACTTACAGTTGATGGCAAGAAGGTTACGGCCCCCGCGGGGACGCTGCTGATTGAGGCCTGCAAGACCGTGGGCATCGAAGTGCCTTCGTTCTGCTATTACCCCAACCTCTCTTTGCAGGGCGCTTGCCGCATGTGCCTGGTGAAGATCGAAAAGATGCCCAAGCTGCAGACGGCGTGTACGACGGTGATCAGCGAGGGCATGATCGTTACTTCCGACAGTGACGAGATCAAGCAGGCGCGGAAGTCGATGCTGGAGTTGCTGCTGGGAAATCATCCGCTGGATTGTCCGGTGTGCGACGCGGGCGGTGAGTGCGAACTGCAGGACATGACATTCTCCTACGGCGCCGCCGAATCGAAGTTCATGGAGGCAAAGAATCACAAGGACGAACAGCAGTGGTCGCCAGTGGTGTTCTTCGACCGGCCGCGCTGCATTCTCTGTTACCGCTGTGTACGCGTATGCGGCGAGGGCATGGACGTATGGGCGTTGGGGGTGCAGAACCGCGGCGTGAGTTCGATCATCGCGCCTAATAAAGAGGATCACCTGGAGTGCGAAGAGTGCGGCATGTGCATCGACATCTGTCCGGTGGGCGCGCTCACTTCTGGCGCGTATCGGTACAAGACGCGTCCGTGGGAGATGAAGCACGTGGGCACAATTTGCACCCACTGCGGGGACGGATGCAAAAGCACGCTGGGCGTGCGCCGCGCAGACACTGGGATGGAAATCGTCCGCGGCGACAATCGCGACAAGAGTGGCACCAACGGAGACTTCCTTTGCATTAAGGGCCGCTATGCGTTTGACTTTGCGAACCATGAAGAACGGTTGACGCGGCCGCTGATCCGCAAAGATGGCAAGCTGACTCCGGCCACGTGGGAGGAAGCATTTGAGTTGGTCGGAAAGAAGTTTGCGGAGTTTCGCGACCATGATGGCGGTCCGGCGATCGGAGTGATCGGATCGACTCGTAACACAAATGAGGAGGCCTATCTTCTTTCCAAGTTCGCCCGCGTGGTATTGAAGACGAACAACCTCGACCACCATCGGACCGCGGACTTCCCTGCCGTAGCGACAGCGGTTCGCGGCAGGGCCGACGCAACGGCCAGCATGGAGGAAGTCTTCACCGCTCCTGCAATTCTACTGATTGGCAATGATCCTACCGAGCAGCATCCGCTGCTGGCGTGGCAGATTCGCAACAACGTGCGCCTGCATCGGGCGCGGCTTTACGTGATCAACTCCAAGCCGATCAAACTGCGGCGGCAGGCTACGAACTTTGCTCAAATTACTGCCGGAGCGGAAGGGCAAGTTGCGGCCTTTCTGGCTGGTAGCAACACTGCGGTCGATGCGCTTGTCAGTTCGTCCACAAACAAGGACGCCTGGATCGCTCTGCGTGACAAACTGCGAGGTGAGCAGAATCTTATCGTGATTTTTGGATCAGAGATCCGCGGCGGCGATCTTGCCACTTTGGTGAAGTTTGGTTCTGGAATCTCCGGAGCAAAGTTCGTGTGTCTGGCAGACTACGCCAATTCCCGCGGAGCGGCGGACATGGGCTTATATCCTGACTTGCTTCCTGGATACTACCCAATCGCAGGTAGCAGCGAGTTCCATCGGGAATGGGGGGATGTGCCAAAGGCTGCCGGCCTCGATTTGTTGAGCATGGTCGAGGCTGGAAAAGCGGGCAAACTGAAAGCCCTGTACATTGTCGGCTCGAATCCTGTTGGCCGGCTGAATATCGATCCGTTCTCGTTCTCGAACAGTTTCGTCGTTGTGCAGGACATGTTCCTGACGGAGACGGCAGTCATGGCGGACGTTGTGCTGCCGGCAGCGAACGCTTACGAAAAATCCGGGACTTTCACAAACACTTGCGGCGACTTGCAGTTGGTGAAGAAGGCCGGCGAGGTCACGGGCACGAAATCTGATTTCGAGATGATCGTGCGCATTGCGGACGCCATGGGCTTTGACGTCCGTAAACTTGTGCCTTTCGGCGGCGGCACGCGTGCCGACATGGGACAATCTCGCGGAGCGCAGTCGGGTGAGGCCGACCGTCACGCGGTGTGGCTTGAGGCTCACGGACTCGAGCCGAAGTTGAGCCCGTTCGATCCCACGGCAATTCTGGATGAAATCCAGCGGCTGGTTCCAGGCTATGACGTCTCCCGCATGAATTTGCTGGCGGGCAACAGCCAACATACGTCGCTCGCCAATGCTGGGCCTGGGACGGCACACAAGCCCGAATCCATTTCACCAGCAAATGATGATCTGTTTAGTTCTGGAACCCTGGGACGTTATTCGCGCACCTTGAAATCGGTGGTCGAGAGTCACGAAGTCAAGCCCGCCGAGGTTGCCGCAGACTGATTGAGTTCTTGGAGAGGAAGCAAAGGCATTGCCAATTGGGATTTTCATCCTTGTGTCGGTGATCAAGTCGGCGGTCATTCTGTTTGTGTTGCTCACCGCGGTCGCGTACACGGTGTGGCTGGAGCGAAAAGTCGTGGGGCACATGCAGAATCGCTGGGGACCCACGCGGGTCGGCCCGTTTGGGTTGCTGCAGCCCGCGGCCGACGGCATCAAGTTCCTGTTTAAAGAAGATCTCACGCCGCCGCACGTTTACAAGCCGCTTTTTTTGGCAGCGCCGATGATGGCTGTGATCTTCGCTCTAACTTCGATTTCGGTGATTCCGTTCGGCAACTCGATCACGCTTTTTGGGTACAGCATTCCTCTGCAAATCACCGACGTGAACATTGGGCTGCTGCTGATTCTTGGCGTGACGTCACTTGGGGTATACGGTGTCGCGCTTGCGGGATGGTCGTCGAACAACAAGTACTCGTTGCTCGGCGGACTTCGAGCTAGCGCACAGATGGTCAGCTACGAGATTGCGCTGGGACTTTCGCTGGTGGGAGTTCTGATCCAGTCTGGAAGCTTCAGCCTGAGGGATATCGTCGATGCGCAGGGAGGTACGTTTCTGGGATTCATCCCCCGGTGGAACATTTTCCACGGGCAGATCATCGGCTTCTTCGTTTATCTGATGGCTGCTTATGCGGAGACAAACCGCATTCCCTTTGACTTGCCGGAAGCGGAAACCGAACTGGTCGCGGGATACCACACCGAGTACAGCGCCATGAAGTTTGCCATGTTCTTCATGGCCGAGTACGCCAACATGATCACGGTGGCGTGCCTGGCTACGCTGTTGTTTTTTGGGGGATGGCACGGGCCGTTGTTTGGACCGCCGCTGTTGCAGTCCCTGCTGCCGCTGCTGTGGTTCGGGATTAAGATTTTTGGATTTCTCTTTCTTTATATCTGGGTGCGCGGGACGTTGCCGCGCTTCCGTTACGACCAATTGATGTCCTTTGGCTGGAAGTTTCTGCTGCCCCTGGCGATTGCGAATCTGGTGGCAACGGCGATTGCAGTCGTCTGGTGGGGATAAGCAAGTTCTCAGTTCCCGGTTCTCAGTTCTCAGTAACGGCTCAAGACGCCGACTGAAGAGCGGCTTTTCTGAGAACTGAGAACTGAGAACTGAACTGAGAACCGATTCATGAGTTTCCATCTAGTCCTATTTCTGGCTTTCGGCGCAGTTTGCGTGGGCGGGGCGGTCAACCTGCTGGCGCAGCGGCACCCGATCAACAGCGCGCTGTCGCTGATCGCGGTGATGGCTGCTCTGGCCGGCGAATACCTGCTGCTCGGAGCGGAGTTCGTCGCGGCCGTGCAGGTTATCGTCTATGCAGGCGCCATTATGGTCCTGTTCGTCTTCGTCATCATGCTGCTGAATGCAGGCGAAGAAGAGGGCACAGAGGGGAGCCGCATAGCTCTGCTGTTGGGCGTGCCGGGAATGCTGAGTGCCAGCGTGCTCATGGCCTGGGTGGTGCTGCGGCACTCTGGGACTGAGTCCGTGGCGATCGGCGCATTGCCGGGCTCTCCGAAAGATATTGCCCAGCTTCTATTTCACGATTTCCTGCTGCCTTTCGAAGTTACTTCCGTATTGATCCTGATCGCCATCATGGGCGCCGTGGTGCTGGCCAGCAAGCCGGAAGCTGCGGCGGGGAAGGTGGACTGATGGTGCCTCTCTCCTACTACCTCCTGCTGAGCGGATTTCTGTTTGCCTGCGGTGTGGTTGGATTTCTGATCAAGCGCAACATCATCACTATCTTCATGTCGATTGAATTGATGTTGAACGGCGTGAATCTTTCGTTTGTGGCGTTCGCCGCGCATTGGCACGCGTTGTCAGGACAGGTTTTCGTTTTCTTTGTGATGGTGGTGGCGGCGGCGGAAGCGGCTGTGGGACTGGCGATCATCATCGCCGTCTATCGGACGCGCGAAACTTTGAATGTGGATCAGGTGAACCTGCTCAAACTATGACAGCCTACCTCAATCTCTGGCTGATCCCGGTTCTGCCGCTGGCAGGGGCGGCGATCAACGGCCTTCTTGGGAAGAAGTCTTCGCGCCGCGCGGTGAGCACGGTGGGATTGTTCTTCTCCGGCGCCGCCTTCGCCTGGGCGCTGCTCGTGGCCGCGCGAGTTTCATTTCCGCATCCGCCTGAGTTCGTTGCCCACTGGATTCGCTCGGGAACTTTCACGGTCGACTTCGCGCTTTACCTTGATCAACTTTCGTTGGTGATGCTGCTCGTAGTGACTGGAGTGGGATTTCTTATCCACACCTACTCCGTCGGCTATATGTGGGACGATCCCAGCTACTACCGCTTCTTCAGCTATCTGAATTTATTCATGTTTTTCATGCTGACGCTGGTGCTGGCCAACAATTATCTGCTGATGTTCATTGGCTGGGAGGGCGTGGGACTGGCGTCCTACCTGCTGATCGGGTTCTGGTTCACGAAGGACTCGGCAGCATCGGCGGGCAAGAAAGCATTCATCGTCAACCGCATCGGTGATTTTGGATTCATGATCGCGCTGTTCCTGCTGATCAAGCATTTTGGGTCACTGAATTTTGATCAGGTGTTTCAGAGCGTTGCCCCTATGAGTCCGGAAACCGTCAGCACGGGGGTGCTAACAGCAATCGGCATTCTACTGATGGTGGGTGCCTGCGGGAAGTCGGCGCAGATTCCGCTGTATGTCTGGCTGCCCGACGCGATGGAAGGTCCGACGCCGGTTTCGGCCTTGATCCACGCTGCGACCATGGTCACGGCGGGCGTTTACATGGTGGCTCGCTCGCATGTGATTTTTGAACGCGCGCCGACAGCGCTGATGGTTGTGGCCGTCATCGGCACGCTGACCGCGTTCTTCGCGGCAACAATCGGCATCGCGCAGACTGACATTAAGAAAGTACTCGCTTATTCAACCGTTTCCCAGCTGGGCTATATGTTCATGGCGTGCGGCGTGGGTGCCTTCTCGGCCGGCATTTTCCACCTGATGACGCACGCTTTTTTCAAAGGCCTGCTGTTCCTGGGGGCGGGCTCGGTGATCCATGCCGTCGGCGGCGAGCAGGATATGCGCAAGATGGGTGGACTGAAATCGTACATCCCGTGGACATTCCTCACGATGGGCATCGCCACGTTGGCAATCGCCGGAATCCCGCCGCTTGCCGGTTTCTGGAGCAAGGACGAAATTCTTTGGAAGGCCTATCAGGATAGCCCGGTCTATTGGGCAATCGGCGTGGTCACGGCGTTCATTACATCTTTCTATATGTTCCGCTTGTTGTACATGACGTTCTTTGGCGACTATCGCGGAGCAGAAGTTGACGCCCATGGGCGTGGCTCCCATGGACACGGCGAGCCTCAGGAGAGCCCAGTGGTTATGCTTGTGCCACTCATGATCCTGGCCACGCTCTCGCTGATAGGCGGATTGATAGGGATCGGAAACCGTTTTGAGCATTTTTTGGCACCGGTCTTTGGCTCGGGAGAGGCTGCCGAGGCTGCAAGTCACAGTACCGAATTGCTTCTAATGGGTGTGTCGGTTGCTGTTGCGTTCTCGGGATGGTGGCTGGCTTACCTGCTCTACTACAAGCGTCCCGAACTCCCCCAGAGGATTGCCGACTCGCTTGGCAGCTTCTATCAAACAGTCGTCCACAAATACTATGTGGACGAGCTTTACGCTGCGTTGTTCGTCAAGCCGCTGGTCGATGGTTCGACCCGGATCCTGTGGCAAGGCGTGGACCACAAAATCATTGATGCGGCAGTGAATGACTCCGCCGACGGGGCGCGGCATGTTTCTGACGAGGCTCGCCACATGCAATCCGGCAATATTCGATCGTATGCGGGCTGGATTGCGGCGGGTTCGGCGGTAGTGATCGCCTTCATGATCTGGATGTGGACGGAAGCCCGATGAAGACCGACGATCTCAGTTCCGTCATTCTCACGCTGGTGACCTTTGCGCCGCTGGCGGGTGCGATGCTACTGATACTGCTTCCCCGGCGTGACCGTGACATTCGCATTTTTGCGCTGGTTATCTCGCTTCTGACCTTCGTTCTGTCATTGCATTTGCCGGTTTATTTTCGTCGCGGGCAAGCCGGTTTTCAGTTTCCTATCGACCGGCAATGGGTTTCCACTCCTAACATTCACTACCACATGGGGGTTGACGGCATTTCGCTTTGGCTGGTTGTGCTCACCACGTTTCTCACGCCCTTGTGCGTGCTGATTTCCTGGAAGTCGATTCATGAGCGGGTGAAGGAATTCTTCATCCTGCTGCTCGTTATGGAGACGGCGCTGATCGGGGTCTTTACTTCTCTCGACCTATTCCTCTTCTACTTTTTCTGGGAAGCCACATTGATACCGATGGCCTTGCTGATCGGCATTTTCGGCCACGAGCGCAAAGTGTATGCCGCGGTGAAGTTCTTCATGTACACCATGATTGGATCGGTGTTCATGCTGGCGGCGATTCTGTGGCTTTACGCGCATACCGGCAGCTTTGATTTTGTGGTCATTCGCGAGCAGATAACCAGTGGCGCGTTGCCGAAGTTCCCGGCGGCAGCGCAATGGCTTTTTCTCGGATTCTTACTTGCATTTGCAGTAAAGGTTCCACTCTTTCCTTTCCACACATGGCTGCCGGATGCGCACGTGGAGGCACCGACGGCAGGGTCCGTGCTGCTGGCTGGGGTCTTGTTGAAAATGGGTACGTACGGCATGCTGCGCTTCAACCTGGGATTGTTTCCCGAGCAGGCGCGGCAGAACGCCTGGTGGATCATGACGCTGGCCTTGATCGGCATCGTCTACGGCGCACTGGTGGCCATGGTGCAGCCGAATATGAAGAAATTGATCGCGTACTCCTCGGTTAGCCACCTTGGATTCGTCGTGCTCGGTATCTTCAGCTTTACGCAGGCCGGACTGAATGGTGCGATGTTCGTGATGCTGGCTCACGGAATTTCGACGGGCGCGCTGTTCATGTTGGCGGGGATTCTGCACGAGCGGCGTCATACCTATGAGATCAGCGAGTTCGGCGGATTGGCATCGCCCATGCCGGTTTATGCCGCTTCTTATCTGGTGATCGTGCTGGCCTCTGCGGGTCTGCCGCTTTTGAACGGCTTCATTGGTGAGTTTCTGGTGTTGAGCGGCGCCTTCCAGGCCAGGGCAGTTTACGGAATACTCGGTGCCACCGGCATCATCTGGAGCGCAGTCTATCTTCTCTGGATGTATCAGCGCGTCTTCTACGGGAAGGTTACGCATCCGGTGAATAATTCCTTGAGCGATCTTTCCGGATTCGAAGAGTTGGCGATCTGGCCATGTGCCGCAGCGGCGCTGGTGATGGGCGTAGCTCCCATTCTTTGGCTGAGCGCGATTGATCCGGCGGTTCACGGCGCGCTGCTGCCCTTTTCGCAAGTAGTCAGCAGGGTGGTGGGACAGTGATGTCCGAGACAATGATGGCGACTCTCGCTCCGGCCTTCTCGCAAGTTCTGCCGCAGAGTGCCGATTACGTCCGCATCCTGCCTGAGATTGTTCTCTCAGCGTTCGGCATGATCGTGATGGCGCTCGAACCCCTGTTCGACGAGGAGACGAGTCAGAAGCTTCTGGGGCCGATTGCGCTGTTGGGAACGCTGGCTGGACTCGGGGCAACCTGGTTCATGGCGCAGTCTCCGGGGCTGGCATTCTGGAACATGGTGCAAGTGGATGGATTCAGCGTTTTCTTTCACGTGCTGGTGATTGCGATCGCCGCCGTCGTGATACTGAGCTCTTACGAATACATGGTGGTGCAGCGAATCCGGGCGGGGGAATACTACGCTCTGATCCTCTTTGGCGTGGTCGGCGTGGCGCTGATGTCGTCCGCGGTTGAACTGGTTCTAATTTTCATCGCGCTGGAGATTTCTTCGATCTCTTCTTATGTACTGGCGGGATTCCGGCGGCACGAGGCTGCGAGCGCAGAATCGTCTTTGAAGTATTTTCTGTTGGGATCATTCGCCACGGCATTTTTTCTTTATGGAGTAGCGCTGATGTTTGGCGCCACGGGCTCAACCAACATCGATCAGATCAGCAAGGCGTTGCAGGCTGGTCCGATCCCGTTGCTGGCCTATGTGGCGGTGGCGTTCATGTTTGTGGGCCTGGGTTTCAAGGTGGCTGCCGCGCCGTTCCATGTTTGGACTCCGGACGTCTATGAAGGAGCGCCCGCGCCGGTTGTGGGCTTCATGTCGACTGCGCCCAAGGCTGCGGCTTTCGCGGTTCTGTTGCGTGTCGTGTTCGTCATTCATGTGCCCGGGATGCTCTGGCTGATTTGGGTATCGGCAGCGCTCTCCATGACGTTGGGCAACGTGGGTGCGTTGGTCCAGAACAACGTGAAACGGTTGCTGGCCTACTCCTCGATTGCGCATGCCGGCTATCTGTTAGTGGCGTTCGCAGCCGCGCCGGGTCTGGGAACTTCGGCCGCCATGTTCTATACCGCGGCCTATGCCGCCATGAATCTGGGTGCATTCGCGGTGGTAAGCCACTTCGCCAATGCGGGCGAACGCTACGTGACTCTTGAAGACTACGAAGGATTGGGCCGGAGTTCCCCGCTGCTGGCAGCGACGCTAACTATCTTCCTGCTGTCGCTGATCGGCATTCCGATGACCGGCGGCTTTTTTGCCAAGTTCTACGTTTTCAGCGCGGCCGTGAAAGCAAACTTGATCTGGCTCACGATCATCGGCGTGCTCAATAGCGGCGTAGGGGCGTATTACTACCTGCGCATCATCGTGATGATGTACATGCGCGAGTCGCGGAAGGAAGTTCCGGTGATGGAGGTCCCGTTCGCGCTGCGTATAGCGCTAGCTGCATGCATGGCTGCGACCCTATATCTCGGAATGTCTCCGGGTCCGGTGTTGCAATACGCTCAAGACTCCGCTCAACGACTCGTTCCACAGACTCTGCACGAAGGTTCTTCCTCCGCGCTCGTTCAACGGTTCCCCGAAGTCCGGTAGTGTTATAGACCCTAAGAAGATCTCGCAGCCGCCCTCGAACGCGCCCGCGGACGGGTAAATGCGATAGCAATGAGGACCTGCAAGAGAAGGCTACTCTTGTCGGAGTAGAACACGCTGATACCAGCGTGCGGAAAAGTTAAAATCTGCCGTCGTCATTTGCAAATGCTGGGCGCTCCACACAGGCCGTAGACCTGCACTTGACCAGAAAAAGTAGCGACGTAGACACGTCCATTTGCAATTGTGGGTGGCGCAAACTTCGAGAACTCACCGAGTTTGTCGCCAGGCTTCATGTCGCTGTTCCAGAGGTTCTTGGAGACGTCTGAAGCATTGAAAGCGTACAGAACTCCGTCTATTGGCGTTGGAATCGATTGATTGCTCGGATTCGCTGGAGGTGGTGCCCATGCGTCGGTTTTAGGATGGGTCGCCCATACGATTACGTCCCCACCCGTTTGGCTCGGCGAGGAAGTGGAAATAGAAAGCATGCCCCCTGGCATACCCGGAATCATGGGCCCCGTGCTCTGGCTCTCCGGATTGGTTTGAAACTTTCCGTTTACCCACTTGAACTGTTTTAGGTAATCCATTTCAGGCCACATATAAAGCCGCAGAGAACCGTCAGCAAGCGTGGTGTAAACCGGCGCGCCATGAATGTGGCCAAATACCCACTGCCCCCCCGGCGGATCCAGCATTGGATCGTTGAACTTACTAACCGCCTGGAACTCCTGAACGACCGTGTCTTTCGGGCTCCACGAATAGCTCGTATTTAAGCCACCACCGCCATTATTGTGTTGGCAGATATCCCCGCTTGGCGTGCCCTCTGGGGCGGCTGCATTGTGCAGGTTTGCAGTCGATAGGACGTATAAGATGCCTTCTTTCCCGCCTGTGACGAGCATCCCTTTCAAGCCGTTCCCGCCGTCGAGTAGCACCGGGCCGGTACTGGCAATGTCGGCATCGCACAGGTTGAGCGCGGCATTGTTGTATGGGGTAAACGAGTCAACCGGGGTCAGGCTTCCATCACCAGCGCTCCATTGGTACTTCAAGACGCTGTTGACAAGCTGCCCCGAGCCATTCCCCGTGGACACATAAAACATGGTGTTCTCTTTAGTGTTGGTTGCAAGGGCCACCGCAGGCGCCTGACCGGCTTGCCATATGCCTCCTCCCACGCCGTCAGGAGTCGTATTGCGGGCGACGACCTGCGTCTTCAAATCGCTGTCGAAACCGAAGATCCATCCGTGCCAACTTCCGCCATCGCAGTGCGCTCCAAAGGTAGCGTATACAAAACCCGAAGGTTGACCAACTGTTGCAATGAATACCAGCCCCGCCCGCTGCGTCTGGTAATAGGGGTTGAAGCCGTTCACATTCTGGCCGATTGGCAGACTTGCCTTTTCTATTCCAGTGGCGACCTCAATCTTGTGAATCGTAAAGCTCACGTCATGCGAGGCTTTGTTACTGGTGTTGCGGTTCTTGGAAACAACATACAAGAACTGCTGGTAAATAGGGTCAATGACTGGGGTGCTGAGTACTCCAATGACCGGCAGCGATCGATTGCAATGCGGATCTGTCCAATTGTCGATAGCACTTTCCGGCGGACCCAACGGAGCGCCCCACACCGGCGTACTCTTGCCGTCATCTTGGGCATCGAACGCGTAGACCATGTTTGTATCTGTCGCAACAATGACGAGGTTGTGGTTCACTCCCTTATTTACAAACAACGGTTGTCCATAGACACGATCCTTTAAGCCAGGCGTTGAATATTGGCTGACCGGCAATGTCCATGTAAGTACTTTTCCAAACGTTCCAGCGTTGACATTCGTAGTACTGAGAACGGTTTCTAACTGAACACCACTGCGTTTTTCATCAACATGCTGGGTAAGCACTGGGTAGTAGGGATTGGTCTTAGTCGATGGGGTGCAGCACAGCGTAAACAACAAAACGAGTAGCGCCAAGCATCGCGCAATGCGCATAGGTCAGCCTCCTCTGTCTTGGTTCGGCCTGAACGGGAATTTCCTTTTAGCTCCCGACCGCGCCACACCACGTACCCATATACACCCATCGAGTGATTCCGGCGCATGTTTATTTTCTTTGGCTGGGCCCAAGGCTTGGGCTAGGTTCCAGACTGTGGCAATGTTAGTCCCCAACTGCTGGCTACGGCCTCCCCATTCGGTTTTGTCAGAAACCTTTCCGTCCCCTGTTGGCTCTGGATCGATTTCTCGGTTCCTGCAGCCCCGGCAAGCCGGCTGAGCGTACTGCCGAACGACCATTTCGTCAGATGTCCTTCCGCCAGCATCACCCAGTAGTAGCGGGCGTGTTTCACCAGTCGTCCGCCCGTCTTCACCAACCGCTGCTGCAAACTGGTCAGCGACAAGTTCTCGATTCCGTAGGGCAGCGCCTGCCGCCGCATAGATTCCATTAAATACTTAGGGAACCTTCACTCGTGGTTAGGAACCAGTGGAACGAAGCGGACACCTTCGCGAAGAGAAATCACGGGTTGGCCATTGACCATGCGAATGAACTGGAGTTGCTGAGAGTCAAGTGCGCCCACCGGAATAATCATGCGACCGTTCTCGCGGAGTTGGGTGAGCAGCGTTGGAGGTACTTTTGGGGCAGCGGCGGAGACCAGAATGGCGTCGAAGGGGGCGGCGGTAGGAAGGCCATGCGTACCGTCTCCCGTGAAAACCTGGATGTTGGAGTAGCCGAGCGCCGTGAGAACTTTGCGGGCCGCGTCAGCGAGGGCCGGGTGGCGCTCGATAGAGAATACTTGCGCGGCAAGTTCCGCCAGCAGAGCCGTAACATATCCGGAACCGGTGCCAACTTCGAGAACCTTGTCGCTCGCGGATAGTTGCAGGGACTCGAGCATGAGAGCAACGACGTAGGGCTGAGAGATGGTTTGGTCGTCGCCAATGGGAAGAGGGTGATCCTCGTAGGCCTGGGTCACATAGTTCTCGGGAACAAATTGATCGCGGGGAACGTGAAGCATGGCGTCCAGGACTTGCTGGTCAGAGATGCCGCGAGCGCGGAGTTGGGACTGGACCATGAACTGACGGGCGGTGGTCGTATCGGCCATGGGCTGCGGTTTGGGCTACTTTTTGCGACGGCGGACGCGCAGGTCGAAGCTGACGACACCGTTCTGATCGCGGGTGCCAACGACCGAAACGTTGCGATTGAAATAGTACTCCCCCTGAATAATCTGTTGCGAACTCTGCGAGACATTAGTGGAGTAGGTGAGGGATATGTTGTTGGCGAATTCCTGCTCGATGGTGACCTGCGGTCCGCGGGCAGTGGGATTGGTCTCGGTACTGAGCCCCTGGGGATCGATTTTGATGTTGCTGGCGCCGAACAGGCGCTGGAAGCGGCTGCTGGTGGTGTCATTCAGGGCCTGGTTGAGGATGAGCGCGCTGGCTTGGTCGGAAAAGACGCTCTGCCCGGACTGCTCCTGGAGTTGAGCAGACTCTTCGTTGGTGCGGCCGAGCGCGAGCAGGGCAATGATGTCGGATTTCGGCAGCGGTGGTTCGGAACGGTAGTTCAGGTTGAGGCCGCGGTTGGGTGTGCCCGTGAGAGTGATGTTCAGGTCATAGTTGCGGACGTGAGTGGTGGCCTGAAGATTGAGTTGCGGCTCGATGGCAACGGGATTGGCGAAAGTGATATCGCCGCGCTCGAGCGTGAAGCGGGTACCGTGGAAGGTGGCTTGACCTTCGAGAATATCGACCCGGCCGAGCACGGCGGGACGTCCCACCGAGCCACGGATGCGGAGATCGGCATCACCGGATAGGCGCGCGAGTGCAGTGCGCATCTGGAGTTCAGGAGCGGTCACGACGTGGATGTCGAGCTTCACGCTATTGAGGGGAGAGTTGGCGGCGGTCACGGCGGCGAACTGGCGGCTGCGCTCGAGATACGCGCTGAAATCAAAGCCCGGGGTTACGGCCATCTTGTTGATCCTGATGTCGCCGGAAACGGTGGAAGCGGTGCGGGTACCGATCCAATGCAATTCGGAGTCGGCGGTAGAGCTGACGCCGGGAGGATAACGCAGGCGAACGTCCTTGCCAGTGGCGGTGAGATTGAAGTTGAGCTGCTGGTTGAAGTAGGTGGCGTCGCCCTTGAGGTCGAGCGTTCCTCCGCCGGTGCGAGCGGAGAGCGTCTCGATGTGAATGCGATCGCGGGTGAACAGGAGAGAACCGTTGAGGTCGCTCAAGCCGCTGGGTAGTCCGGCGTAGGAAAGCGAACCGCCGCTCACTTGAAAGTGACCCTGAGGTAGAGGATTGGCGAGCGTTCCGCCGAGGGTCACGTTCATGGTGACTAGACCCGACGAAGTAACATCAGGGTCGAAGCTGGAGAGCAGCTTGAGGTCGACATGGCCATCTGCGGTGAGATCAAGTGCGCGGTCGCCCGAGAGTTGCACGGAACCATGCGCTGTGAAGTCAGTGCCTTCTCCCAGAACGTGAAGTTGCTGGATGTTGACCGACCGATTGGCGAGGGAGAAGCGAATGGGATCCTGATTATGGACTTTAAGGTTATCCACGTCGAGGGCAAGCGAGGTGAGAGTGCCGTCGATGATCCACTGCTCGGGCTGGCGGAGTGGTCCACGCAGGTTCACAGAACCGGCGACGGCAGAGTGTCCGGTGAGCTGACCATGGAGAAAGGAGCGCCAGAGAGCGTCGAGATCGAATTGATCCAGTTGAAAAGAGACGTCAGCTGGATAGCCGTCGCGCAACTGCACATTGCCACTGAGGAGCAACGACCCATGCTGGAATTGCGAATTGCCAGTGAGATGAAGCTCGCTGCCCTGCGTGACCGCCTGCAGGTCGAGTTCGCCGGCAAGTTCATGATCGAGCGTGAGGCTGCGGATGTGAACGTCCGCATTGATGGAAGGCGCTTCGGGAGTGCCGGAGCCTTTGAGGGTAAAGTCCGCGCGTCCCTCCACTGAGAAAGGATGGGACTGGATTCGCTGGACTTGAGCCAGATCGAAATTGGTGCCAGTCAAGTCGAGGTGGAAGGCGCGAGTAGAGGGCTTGTAGGCGGCGCTTCCGGTGATGGCCGAATCGTCATGGAGGAGCTGCATGTGATCGAAAGCAATCTCCCCTTGGGCGAAGTGAAAGTTGGAATCGAATTGCCGAACGGTTTCGCCGTAAGCGGAGGCATTGGTGAGGTGGAGTTGTCCATCGCCGCGGGGATCGAAAACCGTGCCGGTCGCCTGCACAGAAAGATCGGCTTTACCGAAGATGGGATAGTTGTATCCGGCGAGAGCCTGAAGGGCGGCTAGATCCGTGTTGTGAAGGTCGGCGCGGAGGGTGAAGGCGCTCTCGCCGGTGATATGGCCATGCTGGAGAGTGGCGGTAGCGTCGAACTCGGCCGAAGTGTCGCCCCGGCGGAGAGTGGCGCCGCGAAGGGCGATGGCATTGAAGGAAAGCTGGACTGGGGTGGAAAGAGAATCCCAATGTGTCTGGAATTCACCGGTCTTCGCCGTGGCGGGCAGGGCAACGTCGAAATCGTCTACTTGCAGGCTGCCTGTGAGTTGAGGAGCGGAGAATAAACCGCTCAGGCTCCCATTGAAAGTGGCCCTGCCGTTTAGAGTGACGGGAAATAGTGCGGGGCCGCGAACGACATCAAAGAAGGGGAGCCAATCCGCGAGACTTGACGTGCTAATCGAGAGGCGGACTGCGGACGAGGCAGACAGTGTGCCGGAAGCCTGGATGCGGGATGTGGGCGTGGTCAGCGTGAACTGCGGCAGGTCCAGAGAATTGCTGGCGACGTGGTAGACGCCGTTGGCATGGGCGCTGAGCGCTAGTTGAGCGGGGGCAAGGCGCGAGGGCGGAGTGAGATCAACGGTGAACTGAACTTCTGCGTCGCGAGGAGTTCCCTTCCAGCGAGTCTCAACAGTTCCGGAGGCAGACGCGGCAGGATGGAAGCGAGGGAACGAATGAGCGGGGGTATTGAGCGCGGCGGCGAGCTCTTCGGCGGAAAGGTCGCGCAAATGAAGAAGGATGACTGTAGTCTGGATTGCCTGGGGCTTTGGTTTCGCAGCCTTCTCACGGGACTTCTTCAAGGGTGGAGGTGGAGCGGCGGAGATCACCGCGGTATCCAGAATTTTTATAGCGTTGGGTGACAGGTGCTGCGCGGGCGCGAGCCACTGATTCAATTCGGCATCGCCGGTGAAGCTTCCGCCGAAAATCTTGCCTTGCAGTTTAGAAAGCTTGAGTTGCTGATCCGTAACAGAGTAGCCGGTCGTGAGAGAAGCCTTTGAGAACGAGATCTGATCGTCCTGCCAGGCGAGATCGCGTACTGTGAGCAGGCCGTTGCTGGCGAACTGCTCAAGCGTCCAGTCGCCGCGACCCTTCAGTTCAAGGACGCCACCTTTCAGATCGCGACGGCGGGCGATGGACGCAACTTCTGCGAGATCGAGTTGGGCATCGTACTGGGCCTGAAGATGAGGACGCCGTAGGTCTGTAATCTGGCCGCTGGCTGAGAAGTGAGAGTGGCCGGAGTTCCATTTGATAGACGGAACCACGGCGGAATTGGACTGCAGGCTGAATTCAACGTTGCCCATCCACGCGAAGGGTTTGCAATCCAGAAGTTTGGTGTCAACCAATCCGAGCAGAAGGTGGCCGTCGTAGCGGCCATGGAGGAAGGAGTAGTCCATATGGAGCGATGCATCACGGGCAGCCAGGTCAAGAGGAATGTGCCGGTCGTCCCACAGGAGTTGACCGTGGCGCAGTTCGAAATGGTTGATGGAAAGCGCGAAGAGTTGCTCGACTGGAGTCTGGCCGCTGAAGGCAGCGGGTTTTCTCGGCGGAAAATTGGTGGTCCCGTCGGGATAGAAAGCCACGTGAACTATCGGCTGATCGAGGACGATTTCGCTGAAAGCGAGTTCGGAACGAAGAAGAAAGTTGAACTTCAGCCGAGCGACAATGCGGTCCACGTGGGCGAGAGGAACCTGGGTGGCGGACTCGCGGCCGTGAACGGTGATGTCGCGCACGTCAACCTGCAAGCGAAAGGGAGTGGTGTGGATGCTACCGATTTCGACATGGCCGCCGGTGACGCGCTCTACTTCGGCGACGAGGCGGTGGCGGATGAGCGACTGAAAAGACTCTGTGTTGACGTAGACGAGCAGGCCGAGGGCGGTGACAGACATCGCCGCGAAACCAATTAACAGATATTTCCATCGGCGGCGGCGAATGGGCTTGGTAGAAGCTTCGGTCACTGCGATCGGACTCCGGGGTCGTTGGCAGGGGGCATGACGCCGGGGATACGCACCTGCCCTTCGGAGCGCAAAGTTTGCAACCAGGAGACGAGCAACTCGCTGACCCTCTGCTCGGTGAGCAACTCGCGAATCTTGGACGAGACTTCAGCGAAAGGAACTGCGGAGGCTCCGGTCTGCTTCAGCTTGGGAACGAACTGGTCACGGTAGTAGGCCTCGACGGACTTGGAATCGATCTCGACGGCGGGACGAAGGCGGACATCAACGAGGCGCATCGTGTCGATCTGCTGCCGGATGTGAGCCAAGAGATCCTTTTCAGTGAGGTGAAACTGAGCGAGAAGAGACTGCCACGCATCGGCGGATGCAGCCTGAGGATACAGTTTGCGGGCATCGTCGGCGCGGGCAGAAATTTCGGCATCGGTAACATGGATGAAATCAGCGGACTTCATCTGCTCGCGAAGAAGTTCCTGGTCGATGAGGCGATCGAGAACGGCGCGGCGGTCGTCGTCGGTGATCTGGGCGAGGGTGCGATTGGTAAGCAGCGCCTCGTAACACAAGGCTTCGTCCCAGTCGGACTGCAAAATAATATGGCCGTTGACCGTAGCGATGATGCGGTCAATCACCTCGGGAGCGACTTCGCCGAAGGCGTGCGCGAGCACAAGAAAAAGTGTCGACGCCAGAAGCGCAACTACCGTAATCGTTCGCCTGGTTCCAGCTGTCATCAAAATGGCTGCCCTATGCTGAAAAAGATATTGAAGTGGCGCATGCGCTGGGTCTCGAAGGTCAGCGCCTGGCCCGTACTCGGCGAAAACGTAGTTCCCTGAAAATAGCTGGTTGGATTCAGATTGTATCCGAAGTCAAAGCGCAAAGGGCCGATAGGTGTCTTATAGCGCAACCCCAGCCCAACCGCGTGAGACGTGTAGTCGTAACCTGCATTGTTGAAGTATGTCTCGCACGCTGCGACGATAATCCCGCCGGGTTGCAGGCATTGCGCCGGATCGGGTTGGTGCCAACGCAAAAAGCCTTTGAGCATATCGTGACCCGCAGTGAACACATTGCCCATATCGTGAAAGACCGCGAAGCCAAAACCTCCCCCGAGATAGGGCAGGCTGACTGACGGAAAACGCAGTTCTTCACTATTCACAAACATCGCCGTACCGCCAACGGGAAAGCCGGAATCGGGATCCCGTGGGCCCGCCTGATTCAACCCAAAACCGCGATGGGAGTTGCCGCCGCCCGCAAAAAACACCTCGGGCAGCGGAATGACGGTTTCATTTGGGCAGGTCGAGATCAAGTGGATGATTTGACAGGCTCCCGGCGGAAGGACTCGAGTGCCTCGATAGCCTTGCTCCACCCCAAGGGTTGTGGAGCGCGCAAAGACAAACTTATGATTGGTCCGTCCAAATGCGTAATAAGTGGAGTCCTGGCCAAGGAGGCGGCCGTAGTCCGCCTGGGAACCGAAGTAACTGGATGCAACAAAAGCATCCAGCGTGAAGTATTGGCCCTTTGTGCTTTCCAGGGGACTATCGCGTTGATCGCGGATATAGGTAAAGCCCGGGCCGCCAACGCGAGCGGGTAGCGAGAACAAGCTAAACGCGGCGGGTGAAAAGTTGGAAACGATGTTGCTGGCCTTTACGCGGCGGAAGTCAAAGCGGTACGTCATGGAAGTGGAATGGTTGATTTGTTGTTTTCCAATTTGTTGCCGCAAATCTATCTTGCCTTCCAGTCGTTGCGACGTGAAAGTGGCCACATCAAGACTGTTATCGTAAAAGGCGGTGTAGAAGAGTTTGAAGCGGTCATTGTTGAAGAGCTTGGGGATTTCGTAACTGATGAGGCCACGCTGCTGAAGGCGGCCAACGTGGGACTGGAAGATCAGGGTCTGGTTCCGGCCGCCCATATT
>DATMOP010000052.1:0-16976 GCA_035568115.1 Candidatus Acidiferrum sp. | reverse complement strand
GGAGCGGGGAGTTCGAAGCACGAATCATGGGAGCAAGAACCGAAGAGATGGATGGAGGGACCCTGCGTCCCCCGCGAGATTAAAGGAACACGGCCTTGGTCTGGACATCAAAACCTTTTCCGCGAGAGCGAAATGGCGCGGTTGCTGACGCCTCCGGAGAAGTGTTGCCAAACACTACTTGACACGCACCCGCGTCGTTAGAGACAGGATGACAGTTTATTGGGAAGTGGGGCTCTATGTTTTCTGATTTTCACGGGAATGCGGAGACGGTTCATCGCTTGCGTGACATGCTGGCGCGGGAGCGCTTTCCGCATGCGGTGGTGCTGGCGGGGGGGCAGGGAGCGGGGAAGTATACGCTGGCGCTGATGCTGGCGCAGGCGCTGAACTGTCTTGCGCCAACTACAACCGATGGGCTGCCGGATTTTTGCGGGAAGTGCGCGAATTGTGTGCGGATTGGGCAGGCTTCCAATCTGGATGCGCGGTTTGCCGAGGCGGTGGAGGCGCGGGAGAATCTGCGGGAGACGGATAAGAAGGAGACGCGGCTGTTTGTGCAGACGCATCCGGATGTGCTCATTATTCCGCCCGATCCGCCGCAGATGATGATCAAAGTGGACCAGGTGCGGCGGGTGATTGAGACTATTTATTACCGGCCGGCGGAGGGGCGCGAACGGGTTTACATTTTCACGGACTCGGCGTTCATGAAGGAAGCCGCGAACTCGCTACTGAAGGTGCTGGAGGAGCCGCCGGAGTTTGCCACGATTTTTCTTTTGACGGAGAATCCCGGGGAACTGCTGCCGACGATTCGCTCGCGGTCGATGGTGTTTCAGCTGGGGGCGTTGCCGGGGGAAGAGATTGAGAAGTATCTGGCGGAGAATCGTCCGGAGTGGAAAGCGGCGGAGCGGGCACTGGTGGCGCGGTTGTCAGAAGGAGCGGTGGGGCGAGCGCGCGGGTTTGATCTGGCTGCGTATGTGGCGGCTCGTGGGCATGCGCTGGCGATTTTGAAGTCGGCGCTGCTGGGCGGGGAGCACACCGAATTGTTTAAGGTGACCGAATCGTACCGGCCGGGGGCGGAGGGTCGGGAGAAGACGGAGCAGTTGATTCGGACGCTGTATTCGTTGTTGCGCGATCTGGCGTCGATTGAAGCGGGGGCTCCGGAGCTGGTTCGGAACACCGACATTGCTGGGGAGTTGAAGCGGCTGGCGGAGTCGGCGGATTTCGAATGGATTACCGCGGCGTCCGACCGGCTGGCCGAGGTGGAGCGGGGGATGCGGCGGAATTTGTTGCGGTCGTTGTCGCTGGATGCGTTTGCGGCGGCGCTGGAGAAGGGGTAGGACCCGTGTTCGGTGTGGGTTTTAGGTCGTCCCTTCCGGGACTTGTTCCTGGCTCTTCCGGTCCACCCAGCGCTGAAGCGCTGGGCTAATATCGGCTGCCCCTTCGGGGCGGTAACCCGTGCCGGAGTTACCTTTGTCTGCTCGTCAGAACGCCTGAGAGCGTTCTAATTCGTATAGTTTTCAATAGGTTGCCATAAATTACTCCGGTGGTTCTACTCCCTTCGGAGAGATTGCCGGGGCACCCCCTGCCGCCTATAATCGTCCTACTCTGGTTAGGATTCTCCGTCAGGTTCCGGGTGGTGGGTGGAGAGGGCGTGGACTGTCTGAAGCCTCTCCAGCACGAGTTGGGTGAAAGGGAAACGCCCGGATTATGCGAAAGCGCCTGCAACTCGCACTGACATTGACGCTGACGGCCACCACGGCAACCGCGACCTCCTTTTTTCTTGCTCCGGCACCCGTGTGGGCGGCGGAGGGCGAGGGTAAGCACGAGTTGATTACCACCACCCAGGAGCATGGGCGCAAGATTTATGTGAACGAACCGGCTCCGGTGGAGAAGCATGCCACCGCGGCGGTCTCGCCCAAGCGGTCGTCGCTGGTGTACTGGAGCAGCAAGGATAGCCGCTGGAAGCCGGTGCCTTCGGCGGGTACGGCGTCAATGCAGGCGGCAAAGTCGGCGGCGGCGGAAGTCAGCCAGTATTACGGACATGACTCGGCGCAATCGGCCAATGCGAAGATCGTGGCGGCCAATGCCCGCGGACATCAGGCTTCGCAGGAAGAGATTGATGCCTCGATCGTGATGGCCGCGGCCCGGCACAACGTGGATCCGAATCTGGTGCGCGCGGTGGTCAAGGTGGAATCGAACTTCAATTCCAATGCGGTTTCGCGCAAGGGCGCGATGGGATTGATGCAGTTGATGCCGCAAACGGCGAAGTCGTTGAAGGTAAACAATCCATTTGACCCGGACCAGAACGTGGACGCGGGTGTGCGGCATCTGAAGCAGCTTCTGGAAAATTATGGCGGGGACGTGAACCTGACCCTGGCCGCTTATAACGCGGGGTCGGGAGCGGTGGCGCGGAGTGCGGGCGTCCCACGGTTTGCCGAGACGCAGAATTATGTGCGGAGAATTACCAACCTCTACTATGGAGGGTTCGATCTTTCTCCGTCCGGCCCATCGCATGATCCTGTGCGGGTTCAACGGGATGCGCGGGGCGTGCTTTACATCAGCAACACGGAGTAGGGTTGCGGCATCTGTTGTAGAGGCGGTTGTAATTCCCACTTCTCGCGCAAAGAGCGCGCGAGAAATGGGGCACCCTCAGTACGGTAGTATTCGAAATCTCTCAGGTAGCTAGGCTATTCAACTGCAACGTTGGATCGAGACAGTAACGGACCGACGACTTTGAAAATGAAATCGAGCCAGCGCGGGTTGCGCTGGGGAGCGCTGCTGTTGCTGGTGGCGCTGCCTGGAGTGAGCACTTATGCCCGCGCCCATTCTTCTCATAGCCACAGTGAATCCTGGGCTCGCGAACGCTTCGCTGCTGCCGAGCGCATGCGGGAGGCTCTCAACGGACGTCCTCCGGCGGACCGCACGCGGCATGACTACCAGCGCGTCATCAACTCCTATCGCAATGTTTATTTTGGCGCGCCGACCTCGACCAAGGCCGATCCCAGCGTAGTGGCGGTGGCCGAGACGCTGGTCGAGATGGGGCGGCGGTTCGATGATGACAAGATCCTGCACGAGGCGATTGCGCAGTACAAGTTTCTGCGGCGGGAGTATCCGGGCAGCAAGTATCGCTGCGACGCGCTGTTCACCATCGGCGAAATTTACAAAGATGATTTGAACGATCCCGAACAGGCTCGCGGCGTTTTTCAGGAATTTCTGCACCGATATCCGCACAACCGGCTGGTGGAGGATGCGCAGCAGGCCGTAGCGGAACTGGACCGGGAGGCGGACGCCGCAAAAAAGGCCGAGGGGAAAAAGAAGCCGGGTAAAGAGACGGCAGAACGGAACAAGGCTCCCAAAGACTCGGCGGGTAAAGATTCGGACGCAAACATTGAGGCTAAGACCGACGCCCAGCCTGAGCCCAATCCCGACTCCAAATCCGAAGCTAAGACCGACCCAGCGGGGCAGGATGTTGCCGAGGCGCGTTCCGGGCGGTTGCCGCGCGTGACCCGAATTAGGCACTGGTCCACGCCGGACTATACGCGCGTCGCCATTGACCTGGAGAGCGACATCAAATTCGGTTCGCAGCGCATTGCGCATCCCGACCGCATCTTCTTCGATCTGCGCGGCACCAAGCTGGCGTCCACGCTGGTGGGGAAGACCTTCGATGTGGATGACGGGTTTCTGAAGAAGATCCGCGTGGCGCAGTTTCAGCCGGGGCGCACGCGGGTGGTGCTGGAGGTGGACGATCTTTCCGATTACGAGGCCTTCCTGCTGCCCAATCCTTACCGGCTGATTATCGACATTCACGGCAAAGATGGACATGGCAAAGACGATGAGGTGGCGCACGCGCGGGAACTGAAGGAGGCTGCGGACGCGACGGCTGACGTGGAAGAACCGCCAAAGGCTGGGACGATCGCCAGCGCTGCCAGGGAGGTTTCGAAGGAGCTTCCCAAGGATGTCGCGAAGACTGTCCCGAAGTCTGAGTTGAAGGCGGACATGAAGGCGCTGGCGGGCAAGCCGGCCAGCTCGAGCGAGCAGATTCACGACGAGCCGAATGCCGCGCCTAAAGATGGATCGAGCGCGAAGGCGCAGCCTGCACTGGACTCCGGGAAGCGGGCCGTGGCCGTCGACAAGAGCGGTTCGACAGTCGTCAAGAAGGTTGTGGTCGAAGCGGATGATGACGATGACGATTCGTCCGCTCAGGTGGCGAAGTTTGAGGCTCCGGTCAAGCGCTCGCATGTGAGTCCGACGGCGGCGATGCGGAAGCCGGCTCCGGTGGAGGATTCTGACGCGACTGTTTCAGACGACGTCACGGGGGCTGATTCCGCGCCGCCCGTTTCGGTGGGCAAGCCTGCGTCGCATCTCAGCGCGACTGCCGTTTCGCATGTTAGTTCCAGCCGGAAGGCTTCGGACCTCGACATCCGCGAAGCCCGGCCAACCGCTAGCGGCGACCGGTCGCTGATTCGCGCGCTGGGATTGAAGATCGGCAGGATCGTGATCGACCCCGGCCATGGTGGCCACGATACCGGGACAATCGGCCCCAACGGGCTGCAGGAAAAAGATCTGGTGCTCGAAGTCGGCCGCCGGCTGGGCAAGCTCCTGGAGACGCGGCTGGGCGCCGAAGTGGTTTACACGCGGAAGGACGACACCTTCATTCCGCTCGAAACGCGCACCGCGATCGCCAACCAGCGGCGCGCTGACCTGTTTATTTCGATCCACGCCAACTCTAGCCAGGATTCTGCCGCCCGCGGAGTGGAGACCTATTATCTGAACTTCACTTCGTCGCCGGAAGCGCTGGAGGTGGCGGCGCGCGAGAACGCGGTTTCGGAGAAATCCATCTACGAACTGCAGGATCTGGTGAAGAAGATTGCGCTGAAAGAAAAGATCGAAGAGTCGCGCGAATTTGCCGGAGATGTGCAGCAGTCGCTGCACAGCGGCCTCGCGGCCAAGAGCCCGGCCATCCGCAATCGCGGGGTGAAGAAGGCGCCGTTCATTGTGCTGATCGGGGCGAACATGCCGTCGATCCTGGCGGAGATTTCGTTTGTCAGCAATCCCACGGACGAACATCGGCTGGAGACCAGCGAATACCGGCAGCGCATTGCCGAGTCGCTGTATCGCGGCATTGCCAACTACGCGAATGGATTGAGCGGCGTGAAGCTGGCCAGCAAGATGGAGAAGGCGGCGGGGCAGTAGACGCCCTTGCGCCTCGGGAGTCTGCGTCTAATCCCAGGAAATCAAAATCCCCACCCCTTCGGCTTCGCTCAGGGCAGGCTCTGTCGCAAAGGACGCGACAAGGGTGGGGCAACCGCACTCTGGTGGGGCAACCGCACTCTCGATCAAGTGCCGCGTTTTTCCTCAATGCCATCAATGAGTTGGGGGGTAACCATGCCGGGTGACTGACGTACGTTGCGGCGGGTCTTTGCGCGATCTAATCTCGTCAGACGACATGAATCTGAAACATCTGGATCGCCGCGAGCATTCTCATCCTCATCGTACTCACCACCACACGTCCACAGCAGGCGTTGCGCGAAACCCGGTTTCGAAGCGACGGAGCAACCGCATGGCGCTCAACGCGGTCGTAGGGCTGGCGGGGGAAGACCGCCAGAAAGCTACGTTCAACGTGAGTGCCAAGGCCACGAATCTGAACCTGCATGGAGCTGCGGTTCAGATCGACCGGCAATTGCCGATTGGATGCGTGCTCGTGGTCAAGAATCAACGCGGCATGCAAGTCTCGGCGCGCGTGGTCGCCCTCTTGCCCGCCCTGCAGGGAGTTGCCACCTACGGAATCGAATTTGTGGAACAGGACGAAAAAGGGAAGAATTTCTGGGGAATCTCGTTTCCGTCAAACGCCTAATCGGCCGTGGTGAAGTTCCGGCAGCCAATCCCAGCGCCTAAAGGCACATGCATAACCGGGCGCTTGCGGTATGCCTGAAGGCATACCCTGATACAAATCGCACTTTCATCGACGGGCGGTTGAGAACGGAATGGATTGTGGCTCGGGATTCGGAATTTACTGAAGCGAGCTGCCGACCTGCGAGAAGATGTTGCCGGCGTTGGAGCCGATCAGGCGGACGGTGCCCACGACGATGACGAGGATTACTGCGAGCATTACCGAGTATTCGGCGATGTCCTGACCTGCTTCATCGGACCAAAGCTGGTTCAACTGGTTCGAACAAAAATTGCGGAATGAGTGGTTCATAACTTTTCCTTTCTCCTATACTGCCGCCGAAGCATGCGCAGGAACTGACTGTGAAGCGGGCTGGCGCTCGTAGTCCGGAAAATTCAGCCCCCATGCTTCACTGTCCCGGGTCATCGCCTGCAGCCCAACCTGAAACTCTGACGTGCCTTTCATCTTCTTCGTCCACACCACGCGAAACTGTATTCTTCGCTGGCGATAGAAAACTGTGATCTCTTCCAGCAGGTTCAATTCGCGACGGACCGAGCCTAAGCGCACGCCATCCGGGGTCACGTCCAGGGTGTGCACCAACTCGTCAAAAGGCTTCCCGCTGCTGTCCTTGCCTTTTACTCTTACGGGAAGAACTGCCTTGGTGCGATTCCCCCGACGCTGATAGTGATCTCCAGAACCTGCAGACATTCCGTCACCCACAATCAGTTTGCCTGCAGATTCGCGCGGTGTGAATGGCCCCGACGGGTAGGCGTTCGGCACAAAGGTAACCATCCTCTAGACCGCCCGAATTGCCGGCAAATCAGGTGCTTGCGGGGCTTCGGAAACCTTTCTCGCTTCTCTGTGGTCTAATTGCTTACAGGAGTTCTGAAGTCCCCGGGGAGATTCATGAGCTTTTCCCGAAGAGTCGGTATTACGCTCTCAGTGGTCTGTCTGATGGGTTTGGCAGTCGCGGCAAATAAGCCCGCTGCGCCGCCGCACGCAGCAGAGCAGGCTCCTGTTCTGCTGCCGCAACAGTTTGAAGGATGGCAGATGCAGGGCAAGGCTTCGATCAGCACAAACGCCGCGGCAGCGGACCCCACGAGTGCCGGGGTGCTTAAAGAATATCGCTTCTCGGACGTAGCAATTGCGACCTACGCCCGCGACGATGGTCGCACGCTGAAAATCAGTGCCGCGCGTTTTGCGGATGCTTCCGGCGCTTTCGGCGCGTACACGTTTTATCTGACGCGGGCGATGACGCCGGACACAACGAAAGAAGAAGACAAGATCGGAGATCAGGCGGCATTTCTGGGACAGCGCGTACTTTTCTATCGCGGAAATGTGCTGGTGCACGCGGAGTTCAGCCAGGAATTGGCCATGTCGGGACGGCAATTGCGAGTGTTGGCGGGAGTGCTGCCGCGTCCCAATGGAAATTCTGGCAACCTGCCCCCGTTTATCGAATTCATGCCGCGCCGCGACTATGTCGCGAACACGCAGAAATACGTGATGGGTCCGGCCGCGCTGGCGGCGCAGTCGGCTTCGGTTTCCGCCGATCTGGTCGACTTCAATACCAGCGCCGAAGTGAGTCTGGCGCAGTACAACACACCGAGCGGGGAAGCGACGCTGACGCTGATCTCGTATCCCACGCCGCAACTGGCCGCCGCGCACAAGCTGCGCATCGATGCCGCCAATGGCATCGCCCAGACGCCGCCAGGTGTTTCGGGGATTGCGAATGCCGGTTCATTTTTCGACAAGCGCACGGGGCCGATCATTGCCATCGTTACCGGACCTGTTTCCAGCAGCGACGCGAACGCTCTGTTGGGCAACGTGAATTGGGAGGCCAGCGTTACCTGGAACCAGCCGACGGAAGATCCACAGGTTCGCGATCTGTATCAGTTGATTCTCAACGTCGTGGTGCTCTGCGGGATTCTTATTGGACTGGCGATCGTTGCAGGCGTGGCCTTCGGTGGCATCCGCATTCTGATGAAGCGCTGGTATCCCGACAAAGTCTTTGATCGGCCCGAACAGATGGAATTCATCTCGCTGCGACTGACGGAAACGGTGGTCAAGGTAGCCTCCCAAGGTGGGACTGAAGGCGGCCAATCAGCTCCCGAAAATCGCGCTTGACATTCTCGAACTTCGTCCGAACGGCCTGCGAAACCTGTTCCAAAACCAGGGTAAGTGCCTTTAGATAGATCGGCTTAGGAAGTTCCCCAGAGGATTTTGTCTCAAATTGGCACACTCAGCGCCGCTATTGATTGGTTCTGTAACATATTGAAAACAAAGACATTTATTTCCTAAAAATCGCTTGACACCCCTGTTTTTAGACTCATAAGATTTGCGCAGAAAGTTTTGACGGATTTCAAAGCTCCGTTGGAACTATTCTCCCTTGAAAGAAGAGGCTGCCCTGTTGCCGGGTGGCCTCTTCGTTTTGGTATTTCACTTCGCATGCACGAATAATGGTGCCGACGGGATCGCTCGAATTTCACTGCAAGGGAACTGCTCGGCGTTTTCTGCGTATCATCTTGTGGATCATCGGTTGTGAGTATTTGTACTGAAGGGGCGGAGCGGTGAGAAAGCAGTCGGGGAGGAGATTCATGTTCTGCGATGGATGCGGTAGTGCGGTGCAGCCCGGTCAGTCGTTTTGTAGTAAGTGCGGCAAGCAAATCGTTGGCCCAGTATCGCTGGCGCAACCGCGTCGGGGACGCGTGCAGGAGCATGTTCGATTGCTCGGCCTCTTCTGGCTGGCGCTGTCGGCCTTCAACACCATTGCCGGCATCGTCCTGTACGTCATAGCGAACACATTGATGGTTCACTTGCACCGGGCAGACCCAGAGGGTGGGCCGCCGGCGTTCTTAATTCCGCTCTTGAGTACGATCGCGATCCTGTTGCTGGCCAAAGCCGCAATCGGGCTATTTGCGGGATGGGGTTTATTGCAGAAGGAGCCGTGGGCTCGCGTTCTGGTCCTGGTGCTGGCTTTTGTCGCTCTGTTCACGAACATTCCGTTCGGCACGGCGCTCGGCATCTATACGATGTGGGTTCTGCTGCCCGCGGAGTCAGAGGAAGAATATGAAGCTATGGTTGCGAGGCGAGCGGCGTAGTGGAATTCAGAGCGTGTTCGCGCGCATGAAAGTCATCGCGACGGAGGTCCTGCGGTCAGATCTTTTGCGGATCATGAGTTGCTTTTTCTGCATCTCGCTCTCTCGGCGTCTCGCTTTACGCTTTCCAAGCTCCCGTTTAGAATCGATGACAGGCCGACGTAGCTCAGTTGGTAGAGCAGCCGATTCGTAATCGGCAGGTCAGCGGTTCAAGTCCGCTCGTCGGCTCCATTCTTTCAAGCATTTGCGATCAGTTCACCGCAACCTGCTGCAACCCTGCTGCACGAGCTATTCTTGTTTCGAGTTCCTTCATGGCGGCGCCGCACTTTATCGTTCAGGATGCGACTGCCGGCATTTATGTGGAGGGCAGCGTCTCCCCAAGTTTCCCCACGTGCTTAGCCAGTTCGTCGAAATTGAAGGAGTAACGGATCTTGCAGCCGTGATTTAGCAGGCGGTATCAAAGGAATATTGACGAGTCGATCACGCGAACCTGCGATACGAGTTCACGCCCCCACGGCGAGTGCCTTGCGTGCAATCAACCCGAAGCCTTTGGATCGAGCCTCTTGCTCAAGAGTCCTGGCGTGAGCACGGGCTGCGCTTGGATCAGTCCTGGCCTCAATTTCACATAACGCCAGGCGGGCCTCCAACTGGTAACGCAAGTTGCTGTGTTTCCCGGCTTCTGCGATGACCGTCTTGAGAGACTCGCGGGCGGCGGCAAGTTTCCCGAGCGCTGCCTGAACACGAGCATTGGCGATCCGAAACAAACAACTTTCCTCCCACCCCTGACTTTGGCCAAGCAGGGATTGAGCTTTACTGATCGCCCGAGTGGCGGCCGCTGTGTCCCCCTGATGCAAGGCAATTTGCGCCAGCAGGCTCTGCGCGCCGATCTCGTCGGCTGGGTCTTTATGCTCATGAAAAGAGGACAGTATTTCGCCAAGTTGCTGTTTCGCCTCTTCCGGATGGTTTTCCTCATTCGCGATCTCCGCCAAGCCTTGCTCGAGCATACCGGTCATCGCGGAATTACTGGTTTCACGGGCGAGGGAGAGAGCCTCGGAAAAAGTCTGGTGTGCGCTGTCCAGCTTGCCTTCCAGTTTGGCGATATTTCCCAGGTAGAAGAGATCGCCGACGATCATGTGCTGGTTACCGCTCTTCCGCGCCAGCTCAAGCGAATGTTGACAAGCCTGCTGGGCTTTGTCCAGATCGCCCAACATCGTGAGTTGGCTGGTTTTCTCGTTCAAGGCGTAAGCCGCACCACCATCATCGGCCACCTCGGTGAAGATGGCCAGCGCCTGGTCGTCCAGGCTCAGGCCCTCCGCCAAATCGCCCTCAGAAGCGACGGCCCACGCCACCCCCATCAGGGCCCAGCCCTCGCGGTTTTTGTCCCCGATTTCGCGGTAGATGGCCAGCGCTTCCTGATCCAGTTTCTTCCCGCCTTCAATGTCTCCTTGAGACTCGCGGGATGCCGCGATGGCGGTGAGATCGATCGCCGCTCCGGTCTTGCTTCCAATCGCGCGATTCACCGCCAGCGCTTGCTGGTAGAGTTTCTCGGCTGGCTCCCACTCCCCGCGATTGGAGTGAACATACGCGATGTATTCCAAGGCGTTGGACACGCCCCACTGATCTCCAACTCGCGCGTAAATCTCCTTGGCTTCCTGCGTAGCGGCAATGGCCTTGTCGCCCTCGCCCAGCGGGGCCAAAATAGCGGCTTCGAGATAGAGCGCTCTGGCCAGGAGCACTTCGAACCCGCTGGCGCGGGTCTTTTCTACTGCCCGAACGGATGCGCCACGACCCGACGAGTACTGCCCAAGCCGGATGTAATTCATTTCTTCCGCGAGGTCGATTCGCGGATCGTCTCGGGACGGAGACGGTAACTGACGGAGCGACTGGATCGTGGCCAACGCGTCGGTTCGCTTGCCGGCCTGAGTTTCTGCGTCAGCCAGGCGCAGCCCGTATTCGATGTCGTCGGGGAAAAACTCGAACAAGGTGTGGTAAAGATCCGCGGCTTTGTCCCACTCCTTATTCATCGCGCGAGACCTCGCTTCAATGAACAGGCGCTCCTTGCGTGGCAGTTTGCCTGACAACTCGAATGATTTCCTGGCTTCTGTGTTCGCCCTGCCTTCATAACCAAGTTGTGACCAGACTTCGGCCAAAGCAGAGTGGGCGAGCGCATATCCCGGGTCAGAGTGAATGGCCTGTTCCAGCAGATTCCGGGCGGCGATTGCATCAAACTGACGGAGCTTCTCCAGTCCCTCGGAGTACAAACGGGCCGCTTCGGTACTCGAGGGAAGGGAAGCTAGAACGCCGGCCGCCTGATCTCCCGAGACTTCCGGAACCGCGACCCTCTCGCGCAATCGTGCCCCGGCGCGGGCGACAATCTGGAATAGGTCAGCTTCTGTCCCGGCTTCAGAAATGACGGCCACGGTTTCTCCGGCCGCCGTGTTCTGGAGTCGTATGTCCAGGCGTATCTGTCCTCGGGCCTGCTTTCCCAAATCGCTGTAAGATCCAAGCACGACCAGATCGGCGCCCAGAGCTTGGCGAATCCGTCCTAGTGTGTCTTTAGACAGGGAGCCACCGCTGAGGACTGGGAGACTGGCTTTCAGGCCCGCCACTTCCTCAGACGAGACCATGCGCATCTGATCCCCAGCTCCCAATTCGGTGGTCAGCATCTCCGAGAAAGCCGTAGAAAGCCACGCCGGATCGCTCCGGCCTGACAGGTTTTGGAACCCCAGCACGGCCACAGATCGCCGTGGTCGGATCGCCACCAGTGGCAGGGCCGAAGGGGACTGTCCCCCCTGCGCCAAGTCACCCTGCCCCAGACTGCCCTGCCCCGGCCGATGGTAACGGTAGCCGACGGCCGCGCCCAGAGCGAGAAAGAAGATAATGCCTGCGATCGACATCACTACCATCCGGCGTGGCCTGCTCTCTTCGATGACCACCCGCGACCGGGAGTGGCTCTCCACCACCAGGCTCTCTTCTTCGGCGATGATGCGCACTTTTTCGGTGAAGCGATAGCCTCGACCCGGAACGGTAACGATGTAGCGATGCTCCCCAACCACGGCGCCCAAAGTTTTCCGCAGCACGAAGATGTTCTGCGCCAGATTGGATTCCTCGACGAAGGTATCGGGCCACACCGCCTTCATCAGATCGTCCTTCAAAACCACTTGTTCGCTGTTCCGGACCAGTACCAGAAGAGTTTCAAAAGCCTTCAGTTGGAGTGGGACAGGCTCGTTGTCGCGCAACAGGAGTCGCTTGCCCGAGTCAAGCCGAAAAGAGCCGAACTCGTATAACTCCTTCCCCTGATTGCTCATAACCCGCCTGATAAATTTCTGAGAATTTCCTAAAGACTTCTGAGGGCCGCTTCGGGCAGGATGCCTCCCGTCCGGCGGTGGGGGTTCCAGAAGTCGAGCCGAACGTGGAAAGCAATCTATCACGATTTCGGGGTCCAGCAAAGCATGTCCAGCAAAGCATTTGGAGGGCGAAATGGCGGCTCACAAAAGGACCGAAATTACCATCGAAACCGACCGGGTTCTGATCATCCGGCGGCGCCGGGTTCTTCGTGCCTGGTGCCAGGAATGCGGCCACGAGGTGGACATGGTGGATCCACGGGAAGCCGAGGCCATCACGGTAGTCACCGGAGCGGCGTTGCGCGATTGTGCCCAGTGGCATATCGCCCAAAGCCCGGACGGGGCCGGACTCGTTTGCCTGGATTCGCTGCTGAGGTCGGTGTAAGGGGAATCGCCGGCCGGGGGACAAAGGTTCGGCCGCAAAGTTCCGGTAAGGCGCATTGGCTGGCCCGTGCAAGTGCAGGTTGAGGGGGAGCAGCCGCGCGTGCTGCTGGTAAGCGCGCCGTAAGCACTGAAGGCTGGGATGCGGAAGCCTTGGGGGGATTTCCGCTCTCAGCCTTCGTGCCGGCCGCGCCGCCGTCGGGGCGACCACGGCCTGGGAGTGACGCAGAAAGGAAAGAAAGATGAAGCAATTGCATGCTCAAGTTGGGGGACGGCAACAGTGGAGGATAGTTCAAAAATTCGCAAATGGGGATGTTAGGGACTGACGGGAGATCGCAAACGGAAACAGAAATTCTGGCCCGGAGAGAAGACCGGATTCAAAGGAGAATTGAGATGCGAAAAATCGCAAGTTTGTCAGTAGCGCTTCTGATCGGCATCCTGGGTGTGCTCGTCCCCCGGCCCGCCTGGGCTGCGACCACGCCGCTTCAGTATCATGGCGGACCATTCCTGCAAAACTTTGAGATTTACCCGCTGTACTACGGCAATTGGTCCGAAACGGAAATCACTACGCAGCAGACCTACGTCGTGAATCTCGCGGCGTACATGTCGGGCACGGGTGCACCCGCCGGCCAGCAGCCCATGATGAAGCAGTACGGTGTGGATCAGGTCACGGTGGCAGCGGCGGCCACCGCCAGCCCCACGGCGACGCCGGCAGTCCTGACTCGCAACGCTGTCCTCAATATCATTCACGCCAACCAAACGGCGGGAACCCTCCCGGCTTTCGGCGCCCATAAGCTGATCGTCGTATTCCCCGCCCACGGGTTCAGCGTTACTGGATGCAACGGATGCGGAGGGTTTCACGCTTCGCAATCGACTTCGGCCTTTTGGGCGGTCGTCCCCGCTGACCAGGAACAGGTCGTGATCGCTCACGAAATCTTCGAAGCCTCCGCCGACCCCGCAGTCAACAATTTCCAGGGATGGGACGAGGCGGTCGATCAGTGTGACAGCGCCAGCCCGATTAAACTCTCCTTTGGACCGATCCCGCCCGCCACCGACAACACTCACGCGGGCGCCTGTTCGAAAACCGGATACACAAGCCTCAATGAAATTCAGGTCTATGGCTGGACCTACGCAAATTACAGGTCGAAGTACAACACGCTATGGACCGCGGGCTGGCGCCTGTACAGCCTGCAATCCTATGTGTTGTCCAACGGCACGGTCCTTTACAACGCGGTGTGGCGGCCCACCGGAAATCAGGGGGAGGAGCAACTCTACGGCGTAACCTACGCGGATTTCATTAGCACCTACAACACGCTTTATCCGGAGGGCTGGCGTCTCTACATCCTTCAGTCGTATGTGATGCCCAACGGTGATGTGCTTTACAACGTGGTGTTTCGGCCAGGAAATCTGGGTGAAACCCAACTCTACGGAGTGGACTACACGACGTTCCGCAGCAATTACAACACGCTGTATCCGGAAGGCTGGCGTTTGTCCATTCTTCAATCGTACGTCTTGCCCAACGGCGACGTGCTTTACAACGCGGTGTTCCGGCCGGGGGATTCGGGCGAAACTCAGGTCTATGGGTGGACGCTCGCCGATTTTCAAACCGAGTACAACAAGTTATGGAACCAGGGTTGGCGCCTGTACATCCTCGATTCCTATGTCATCTCCGACGGGACGGTGCGCTACAACGCAGTTTGGCGACCGGCGACTCACGGCGAAATCCAGGTGTATGACTGGACGTACTCGAGTTACCGCACCGAGTACAACACGTTATGGACGGAGGGCTGGCGCCTGTACATTCTCACTGCCTATGTGCTGCCGGGCGACGTGGTGCGTTACGACGCAGTGTGGCAGCAGGACACAGTCGATCGCCCGCTGTAATCTCTGAAGGCCCCGGTTGCCAACTGGACAATGGCCACTTGGCCGCTGTCCTTCGGTGATACAACGTCCAGCCGATGCGGGCGTATTCTTGACGAACAGGCGGTCAGGGCCTTCGCAGAAATATGGAATGTCCGCATTGCCACGGCGGCGTCAGTTCGCAAGCAAAGCACTGCAACCGCTGCGGTGGAGCCATTCCCTCGAGCCAGCACCTTTTGGAGGAGTGTGGAGTCATCGAGTCCAGGGCCGCCGCAACCCCTGCTCGGCCGTCGACTTCCCCACCCGTTCGCTCCAGCGACAGATGCCGTTTTGCCAGGCTCGGCGACCGGTTCATGGCCTTTGCGCTCGATCTCGCCCTGCTCTTCGGGCTGTTCGCAATCGTGGATGCATGGGCTTTTATGCGATGGAGCACCTTTGACGGGGCCGAATTGCAGCTCACTGCCGCTTCGCTGCTGATTGCTACAGCCCTGAACGCCACCATACTTTTCCTGTATGGCTGGCTGCTGGAGGCGGCATGCGGCGCTACGCTCGGCAAGGTTCTGGTGGGAATCCGAGTTGTTCGAACCAGTCAACGCGGCGCCTTAGCTGCGTGCGCTGTGCGCAATCTTCTCAGGATCGTCGACGGCCTGGGCTTTTATCTGGTGGGGACTGCCGTGGCAGCTTGCTCCGATGCTCGGCAACGACTCGGCGATATGTGCGCGCATACGGCGGTCATCGAAGAAAAGTTCGGGATCGCCGCCAGAGTGAGTGCGATTGTGCTATGGATTTTGATTCTGGCGGGAGCTGGCTGGTCTGTCCCTCGAATATGTTCGGCCAACAATCCTGTACAGACACGGTATTTGAACCAAGTGGTCGTCCGAATCGGTCGAACGGGAAATTCCGCCTACTTCCGTATCGTTTCGTTCACATTGGATGCTCATTCTTGACCCACGGAGTTGCACGGGCATCAGGAACCGAACGCCTTCCTGCGACTCGCTTCAATTTCGCTGGCTATCGGTCCGGGAAGGGTAGGAACTCTCAACCCTTCAAGACTTGGTGGTAGTTGTTGCTGCCAAAGGAGGGTCAAGGAGTGCAAGTGTGAGGTTTCAGCAGTTAACTGATTGTGTCCCTGTCTGTTCTGTTCCTAGGTTTGCGTCTGATCGGTTCAATAGCCTTGTGGCATGCGCACCAGCAGCGGTCAAAATTGGGCACACTCAAGCGGTTTTTACCCGGGCAGTGGTCGTGATCCCCTGCATCACATTCCTGAGAATACATCTCAACCGCATATCCCGCCTTCTGGAGATTCGCTGCGTATGCATCGAAAACGAGGTCGTTCGCAAATTGCCGCCATTCATCGCTCGAACCCGAGGCAAACTGGCCAATGGCAGCACACGATGAGCATTTCCAGTCCTCTGTTTGAGCATGCATACCGTGTGTAGTGCCAAGCACTTCGGCCTCGGCACGAGGCATGATTGTCCAGCACCTTGTGCATATCCACTTCATAAGGCCGCACTTTACGCCGAATTGAGACCAAGTTCCAGTTGCGTTGAATGACGGACAGAATCCGGAGCGAGCGCTCGTAGAGGGGTATTGTGTGCAATGGGGATGTTTCGTTAGTTATCGTCGCCCAAGCCTTCTACGCATAGCGATTACCTTGTTCCGTCGAAGTAGGCACGAGCCCCACGCAGAGCTTTGGCCATCTTCCGACGCTTTGGTTCTTCACGCAGGAATAACGGGAGACGTTCGTACCACTTCTGCGTTTCACCTGAGTCTCCGCCGTAATCGTGGAACCCCTTTGGCGGAATAATACTGTTGGGGAGAATTTTCTGTTCGTGGTAAGCAATGGCTCGTTCGAGTTGGGGCAGACCCTCGAATCGAAAAGTAAACGAACACACGTCAACAAATATGCTTTCATGAGGCCTAAGCGTCGGGTTCTTGTTGTGGGCTTCGATGGGCGCGATTGCATCGGGACTCCAGTCCACAATCCCTTCGGCACTCCGGGGACGGTGGTACCACTTTTTCCACGCTAGAGGGGGAGCTCTGAATCGCTCATTTTGAACCCGGCGGATCCCAGTGGCCCAGAACACCGATCATGAAGGGTGAAAAGCTCACGTTTCCGTAATGCAACGCGCCGTAATCGGGCGGATCACCCGGCCTCGGTGCGGGTCCGAAGCCGATGGCACTTTGTGCTGTCAGCGATATCGTCGAGGTCACATGAAGCTCGATCTGCGCTTGCAGGGCCGCGGTGGGAACGGCTCCCAGACCCGGCGTGGTGAGCTGGGGCGACAAGCTAAATTCGACATCCGGTTTGAATAGCCCCCAGTTGCGCTTCAGGTGCAGATTCACCAGCGAGAAAGCCGCCTGGTAGGTCGTGGGATTGTAGGGGTTCGGAGACATCTGAACGCTGATATTCGG
>DATMOP010000051.1:0-6134 GCA_035568115.1 Candidatus Acidiferrum sp. | reverse complement strand
CGTGCGGCGACCGAGAAAATGGAACGTGGGTGATCGGGACGCAATCGCCCCAGGTGGGGACGGGCGGCCTCGCTCGTCCATTGCGGGACAAAGCTTCGCAGCGCATTTTCTTCGTAAGCGATCAAACCCAAGGGAAGGGCTTGGAGGCTTCAGACATCCCGTTAAGCTGCAAAAGTCAATTCAGGCCCGGCCCGCTGTCCGCTTGTCCTTCCGGGGAATTCGGGCCTGGGTCGAGAGGAAGGTCTTCAGCAAGAAGTGAAAGTTCCGCTGGACGACCTACGTCATAGCAATGCTCTCTGCGGCATCCCGTTCTGGGAAGCAAAGCGAGGGCTGCAGATCGAGTTTGTTGACTGCCGGCTTCACATGGATGTGGAACGATGCTCGATCCAATGCGAGCTTCGGGCCGATCACACTGGTTAACCTCTCAACCGTCGTGCTCAAGCTCTTGGCCTGCATCTGCTGCAATTCAATTGTAATTGTGATGTCGAACAACCCACCTTCCCGTCCTTGAAGGTGTTGTGCCCTATGCGCGAGCAAACTACCCTCGAGCATCCGAGCCAGGCTCACAAGTGAATGGCTTTTGCAGGCGGCGCATTCGTCACCTCGACCGCTGCTGATGACCTCGCAATCCAAGCAGAAGACTGCATTCCATAGAGGCAGAACTCCCGCGTCCAGATGGTTCCTTGTTCCGGCGAACATATCCACCAACCCCTGTCGCTGAGATGTGGGCAGCTATATTTAATAAGAATACACCGTCGTTCTCATCGGCCGACCAGAATCAATAAGTATAATGGGCGATGCCCGGCAGGTGGTCCATTCAAGCCGTTTCTTGGGTCTAGTCCCACGACATGGTTTACAAAACGTCCCGGGACATCCTTTACAGTTTCGGTTGGGAAGATTCGTCCGGCAACCAGCGATCGACGATCGTCGATCGCTGGTTGCCGAGGTCGAGTTCCCGCACCAGGCTCTGGCAGTAATACACCAGAACCCGGTGTTGAATCGTCACCAGCCGGACCCGTTCGCCGCTCAAAGCCCGGCTGATCAGCCAGTGTTCTCCTTTCAGGTTGATTTTCCCGTCACTGTCCACCTTGAGCACCCACGACCCCGCCGGATACTTCCACGCCGGCGGGTTCGGGTCGTAAGGGCGTTCACTCCGCCACCAGTGGCTGACCGGGGTTTGCATGCCCAGCGCTTCCCGGGCGCGAGCACACGGACCCGCAGTTGTTGATCAGTCTGTGGCTGTACGCCTACAGCCGGGGCATCAGTTCGGCGCGGGAGGTGGCGCGGCAGTGCGAGTTTGAGCCGGGCTTCCAATGGCTGTGCGGCCTGGAAGCGATCAGCCATCGGACGCTGTCCGGTTTCCGTTCAGGGAACAAGGCAGCTTTGGATGATTTGTTCGTGCAGGTGCTGGGCATGCTGAGCGCCGAGGGGCTGATCACGCTGGAGCGGGTGACGCTGGACGGAACCAAAATCAAAGCCAATGCCGGAGGCAACAGGTTCCGCCGCAAAGAGAAACTGGAAGCGCATTTGGAACTGGCGCGCGAGCAGGTGCGCAGGCTGAACGCAGAAGGAGAGGAGAAGGAGACAACCGCCAATCGGCAAGCCGCGGCAAGGCGGCGAGCGGCGAGACAACGTGCCAGGCGGCTGGAAGCGGCGGTGCGGGAAGTAGAACGTGCAACAAGAGAAGAAGCACGATCGAAAAGAATTCGTGGCGCGGGCTTCGGGCATCGATCCGGACGCGCATGTGATGAGAAACGGGGAGGGCGGCACGGTGCCCAGCTACAACGTGCAACTGCTCACCGATGTGAGCCACGGCTTGGTGGTGAACGTGGAAGCCACTACCGACGCCATTGATTACCGCCAACTGCAACCAGCGCTGGAGCGCTGCGAACGGACGCTGGGACAGAAGCCGAAGCAGATCGTGGCCGATGGCGACTATACCAATCATGCATCGGTGCAGGCGGCGGCAGCTTGCGGGGTGGACTTTTATGGATCGTGGCAAGAGAGCTGGAAGCCGGTCGAACGCGATGCCCAAGGCCGCCGCGCCGGGTTCCTGGCCAATGCGTTCCCCTACGATGCCAAGCGGGACTGTTTTACTTGTCCGGCCGGAAAGATCCTCACTCATCATGCCCTGCTGAATCGCGGCAACGGCGTACGCACCCACGTGTACCGCGCGCCCAAGGCGTCCTGCCCGAACTGCCCATGGCATGGCCATTGCGCTCCAGCGAACGCGCGGCCCGCGTGGCGGCGGTCCATCACGCGCCTCGATGAACCCGCGAGTACAACCGCGTTCAAAGCGAAGATGGCAAGCGAAGAAGCAAAACAAATCTATGCCCAACGCTCGCAGATCGCGGAGTTCCCGCACGCTTGGATTAAAGAGCGCTGCGGCTTACCACAGTTCCGGTGTCGCAACCGCCTGAAGGTGGCCATGGAAGCCACTTGGGCGTGCCTCAGCTACAACCTGAAGCGGTGGTTCAGCCTACGCCGCAAACCCCATCTTGCGACCGCGTCCGCGTAGGCCGCAAAACCCAATCTCCCTCGCCTACAGCAAGCCGGGTGTCGTACTCCCGAGTAACTCATAACCCCCGCGCAAAAAAAACGCCATGGCAAAATCTTGAACGACAAACTGCAAACAAAATCGATTTCTTCACGGCTTCCAGACCGGACGTTCCCAGCAACTAGTTTGCATCACACCCCAGAGAGAACCGCAGGGCAGCACACACTTCATTCATCCGCGCGGCACTAAGCTGGGCCACGCGTCTTCCTAACCGATGTTGCGATACAGTCACCGCGTTGTGCAGGTTTACGGCACAACGGGACTTCATGCCGTCTTCCTCATGCAGAACGACCTCCGATGGCACGCCACGAATGGTAGAAGTGATAGGCGCAACCGTGACCGTGGATAAATAGGCGATGGCGCTGTTGCGGGTGAGCACGAGGGCCGGTCGTTTCTTGTCGGGTGCGGCAAACTGGTAGAGCCGAACTTCACCTCGCGCTATTCTTCCGGCCACGCGGCCTCCGATTCCCAACCCTGCGCTTCCGCGTCGCTTTGCGAATGTCGTGAGTAGCCCTCGCGGTCGCGTTCTTCACTGGCTCGCAGTTCTAACCGACGGAGATGTTCCCGCAGGGCGTCGCGCACCAGAGCGGACCGGTTTCGCCGAGTGCGCTTCGCGGCCTGGTCGGCCGCGTGTAACAGTTTTTTATCCAGCACGATTTGAACGATTTCCATGTGTGGAATCTATTCCACAGTATACTCCACATAGAAGACATTTCGAAGCCCGGTGCCCCCAGGTTCGCGTCGTTCTTTGGACCCTAACCTGGGTTGGGAACTCTCCCGGGACTTGTTTCCAAAGGCCAGTTCCCCAGCGCGTTTCATCCTTGACTGACCGCTTATGATAAGACAACCTTCTACAAGACGCATTATCTGGAAGATAATACTCGATCTTTGACAATCTGACCCCAGGCGACGGTGACTTCTTGACCGCGCGGTCCAAATGCCTACCCATCCGTGGTTCCAAAATGGGACGCTGAAGGCCGTCACCCCCGCCCTAACTCCCATGTTCTCTGGATTTTGCGTGTAACTCCTGTAAACTCAAAGATCTAGTACATAGTCAAAATTTAACTCTTCTGTTTTCTAGATTTTGCAGACAAAGGGGGGAGGGGGGCACCCGGTACTCCGTCCCGAAGTGGGAATTTGAGTGGCCGTCGCCAACAGCCAAGATCGAGAGTTAGAAGCCAGCCAGAAGCCCCCTAACTCAATTGCCAGATGGTGTCGAGCACGGTGCCATCGACCCATTTCACCACGGCGACAGGGCGATCTCCCCGCTTCGGCCGGGCGGGCTTGCCGCCGCAGATGCGCTCGACTTCAGCCTTGATGTCCTGAATAGGACGGATGGGCAGGCTCGAACCTTTCACCGCGTCGAGCAGATCCTGGCGCCGCGGATTGATCGCAATACCGCGCTCGGTGACCACGACGTCGATCAGTTCGCCCGGCCCGGTGAGTGTGGTTACTTCGTCGATGATCACGGGAATGCGGTCGCGGAACGACGGCACCGCAAGGATGGTGCACCCCGCTGCCAAACAATTTTGCCAGCCCCCGATTCCGTGCAGCAGCCGCCCGTCGGAATGCGTGACCACGTTCGCGTTGAAGTTCACATCCACTTCGGTTGCGCCCAGCACGACGGCGTCAACCAAAGACGCGAAGTTGCCCTTGCCGTGATAGTTGTACGAGGTGAATGGCGAGGTAGCCACATGACGCGGATCGCTCCCGATGGACTTCACTCCGTCAAGATCAAACGTCTGCCCGTCGAGGATGTAGTCGGTCAGGCCTTCTTGTAGAAGTTCGACCAGGTATTTCGTAGAACCGCCGCGGACGAAGCGGGCCTTCACGCCATCCTCTTTCATCATGCGCCGCAGGTAATCGACAAAGGCCAGCGCGATTCCACCAGCTCCCGCCTGAAACGAGAATCCATCCCGCATGATTCCGGCATCGCGCAGGAAGCGAGCCACAAACTCGGCGATGCGCAAGCGATCAGGCGAGCGCGTGATCTGCGTCGTGCCCGAAACGATCTTGGCGGGATCGCCGATGGAGTCGACCTCGACCACGAAGTCCACGTTGTTGCCCTGAATCTGCCAGGGAATGCAGGGGAACGGAACCAGATTGTCGGTGACCACGATGACGCGGTCAGCATACATCGAATCCGCGAGGGCAAATCCAAGTGATCCGCAAGCTGATTTCCCATGCGATCCGTCGGCGTTTCCGAACGCATCGGCGGTCGGCGCGGCAATCACCGCGACGTCGATGTGTACTTCGCCATCTTGAATGGCCTGCCAGCGCCCGCCATGGGAGCGCAACACGCCCAGCCCGCGCATCTTGCCCTGGGTGCAGTAGTCGCCGAGCGGACCGTTCATGCTGCCCTCGATGTGATGAATGACGCTGGACTGCATGAGGTCGATCGCAGATTTTTGCGAGGGAAAAGAGGCGCTCGGAAACCACATTAGATCCTTGACGCCAATTTTTGCCGCCGCTTCGAGCGCCATCAGCGCGACACGGTCTCCGTCGCGTAGATGATGATGATTCGAAATCACCATGCCGTTTCGGAAGCCGCAATTGCGCAGAGCGGTTTCGAGGTTGGCCACGCGCTTGTCGCCGTTCTCAGGATAATCCTTGCTGGAGCAGATGGGTGGGGCAGCCTTTCGTCCGCGCGGTTGATACTGCGCCACCCCCAGGAATGGAATCTGCGGCTTGCCGTTGACCATCGTGGGCACGCTGCGTCCGGCGGCATTCTGGGCAAGTTCGATGCGTTCGCTCATCCCGTTCCTTTACTGTATTAACCGCTGGGCTTCGCCCGGTACAGACGGGCGAATCGCCCGTCACGACATTCGATCTGCTAGGCCTTGCCCATCGCCTCTGCTCTTGCTACCAGCTTCCGGGCGCGCTCTACTACAGGTGGATCGATCATCTTCGAGCCTAAGCTCACCACCGCGAGTCCACGCTGCTGTGCATCTTCGAAGGCGGCGACGACCTTCAGCGCCTTTTCGATTTCTGCCTGCGTTGGCGCGAAGGCTTCATGAACGACCGGAATCTGCGAGGGATGGATGCATCCCATGCCTTCGAATCCAAGAGCGCGAGAACTTTCTCCCCACAGTCGCACCCCGGCCAAGTCACCGACATCGCTAAAAACGGAGTCGATCGCCTGGACGCCGGCGGCTTTCGCTGCGTTGACCACGCGCGTGCGCGCGTATTGCGACTCGCGGCCCTCCAAAGTTTTCACCACACCCAAGTCGGCGGTGTAGTCTTCGAGTCCGATGGTGAGCGCGCAAACATTCGGAGTTACCATCGCGATGGTGAATGCGTTTTCGATTCCGAGGGCCGATTCGAGGATGGGCATCAGCCAGATCGCGCGGTCAATGCCGTTGCTGACTTTCAGTTCACGCATCAGGCGATCTGCTTCGCCGACTTGGTCGGGTGTTTCCACCTTCGGAATGAGCACCAGGTCGGGAGATTCGGGAACAATCTCTGCCAGATCTTCCAGCCCCAGCGGCAACTGGTTGATGCGAACCATCCGCTCACAGCTACCGAAGTCGACAGCGCGCAGCGTATTTCGCACGAGAATTCGTGCGGCATCTTTTTC
>DATMOP010000050.1:0-2080 GCA_035568115.1 Candidatus Acidiferrum sp. | reverse complement strand
ACTCGCCATTCCAGGCGTCGGCCCACTCATCGCTGCCGGCCCCATCATGGCTACTCTGGCGGGCATGGGAGTTGGGGGCACCGTCGGCGGTCTGACCGGCGCGCTCGTCGGACTCGGCATCCCGGAATATGAGGCCAAGCGCTACGAAGGCATCCTCCAGAAGGGCGGTATTCTTCTGTCCGTCCACTGCTCCACTTCGGACGAAGTGACGCGCTCGAAACAAATCCTGAAGGGAACCGGGGCCGAAGATGTTTCGTCCACAGGGGAAGCCTCCGTCGAGAAGGCCGACCGCGCACGCACAGTCGCAGGCTCCTAAACTCAACTGAACAATTCGCAACTTGGCAGAAACAAAGAGAGGCCGCGACTCAATCGCGGCCTCTTTGATGTAATTGCCCTGTAGAGAGAGCGGGGTAAGACGCGACAAGAGGAACCCGTTAGGACGAGCACAACCCAGTAAGCCGCCCCGTTCCGCCTCGTTGACACGTTCGGACTTGCTCTATCTTCACTCGCCCAACTTTGCTCGCGCCTCGCTCACGCGCTCCCGGCAGACTTCTTGGCCTCCGCCGAGTCGTAACTCTCCCCATAAATTGCCGGCACTTTACCCCCAGCCGGACGCAAGTAAACCGACAACTGCCCTCGGTGATGAATGGAGTGCCGCAAGCCGAGATCGAGAAATCCCACCGCCGGCAATTGAAACATCCCGCGGAAATCGATCATCTTCGCCAATTGCTCGCCAGACGCTTTCTTCAGCGCTTCCAAATCCTTCGCAAACGACTCACCATAAAACTTGCCGATATCCGCCGAGTCCTTCAAATCCTCCGGGCGGTGTCGCGGCGTGAAATCGAATCCTCCCGCTACCACGCCCGAGTAGAACCGGTGCTCCGCAGCCACAATGTGCCATGCAAGCTCCAGCGCTGTCTTCGCCACAGGCTCCGGCCGATAGTCCCCATTGTTCAGCGGAATCGCTTCGATCACACAGCGTGTTGTCTGGTGTTCTCTCTGAATCGCTGGTAGCGCCATGTGCAACGCCAACATCGCCTGTTCCGGTTGTAGATTCGGCATGGGAGCGGACCACCTCGGCCCGCAGTATATACCAGTGTAGGCGCCGGGCTTAAGCTCGGCGCCTACGTCGCATAGATCGCTCCAAACGTTGCTGATCCAGTGGCAGATCGAATCCAGTCTGGACCGTGTCGCAGCCAAGCCGTCATTCCAAACTAACGGTCGCTGCGCCGCCGTTCCGCAGTCCTCATGTTTCGCAGCACCCACACCGCCAGCGCCGTATCGTCAGTCGCGCCGGTTTTCCTCCGTAGATCGCCTAGCAGTCGAAACAACGATTCTCGCGGCAACCGCAATTGCCCGGCCATCTCCTTCACCGTGTTTCCTGAGGCCAAGCTGCGCAGCAAAATCGATTCCTCCGTTGTGAACCGCGCGGCGAATACCGCCCCTGCCGGCCTCGCGCCCTGTCCGTTCCCCGCGGAACTCCCCGTCCAGTGCGGATTCGGCGCGCTCGCACTCTTCATCGCTGCTCTGACTTCCAGCGTTTTCAATGCTTCCCGCGTCGGCATAGTTCCCCCGTTGACTCTGAAAAGACGAACGTCAGGGCACGGCTTCAGTTCACCCTGAGGGATGAAGGGCCGTGTCGCACGTACTGGGCTATCAACTGGCTTTAGCCGCTGAGCGCCGTTGGTCCGCCCCACTCAACTCAAATGCATGCAAGCTGCCAACGAATCCAGCCCTAACTCTCTCCCAGAACTATCGGCCGAACTCTGGAAATGCTTGAAACTCCAGTGACTTGAACGTTCATCAGCGCGCACAACAACAACACTCGTGTTGCATGAAAAAATTCCAATTTGACTTTGCCCATTCGAAAAGGGAACTACGCGGTGCAGCGTATTGCGCCGCGAGTGAATCGTTGTTGCCGTGCCTGTCGGCTCTCAATGTAGGGGAGGGGCTTGCTCCGCCCGGCGTCAACCGGGCACGCTTTATACCCCGGAGCTCGAACCGCGCCCGCCATTTTTCTGTAGCCTGTTCACCAGCGTAAGTGCTTCGATGTCGCCGGCAGCACCCACGATTCCCGACG
>DATMOP010000049.1:0-2382 GCA_035568115.1 Candidatus Acidiferrum sp. | reverse complement strand
GGCGCTTCCTGCGTGATGATCGGCAGCCTTTTCGCCGGCACGGAAGAGGCGCCCGGCGAAACGATTCTCTATCAGGGCCGCACCTTCAAGTCCTACCGCGGCATGGGTTCCTCTGCCGCCATGGAGGAGGGCTCCGCCGATCGCTACTCCCAGGAAGACGAGGTCCAGCGCGGCAAATCCGTCCCCGACGGAGTCGAAGGCCGCGTGCCCTACAAAGGCTCCCTGGCCGCCCTCACCGATCAACTCGTCGGCGGCCTGCGCAGCGGCATGGGTTACGTCGGCGCCGAAAACCTAAAAGCCCTCACCACGCGCAGCAAATTCGTACGCATCACTTCTGCTGGACTTCGCGAAAGCCACGTGCATGACGTAATCATCACCCGCGAAGCCCCCAACTACCGCATGGAATGAAAAAAGTGAGATAGCCCTGCCTGCCGCAGGCGGGCATTTCGGGCTGTCCGGGTTAAATCCACTGGCGACATCCCTGTACAATGGACGCTTAATGAACGGAGCCTCCCCGCGTGCCTGACCAACCCTGGCGCAATCCGCGTCCCGCGCCGAAGCTCCCCGAAGTGCAACCGCACCTCAAGCAACTGCTGATTCCCGCGTGGCTGCGCATCTGGTGGCCTGCGTTCCTGTGGGCCGTTATTATTTCCATCATGTCCACCGAAGGCTTCTCCGCCCAGCACACTGCCACGTTCTTCGAGCCCATCCTTCGCTGGTTCAAACCCGACCTCACCGCTCACCAGTTTCTTGTCATCCACCACTACATTCGCAAGTCTGCCCACTTGGTCGAATACTTCATTTTCTGCTTGCTACTCTATCGCGGCATTCGCGGCTTCCGCATGGGCTGGCGCTGGTCCTGGGGACTCACCGCGCTCTTCATCGCCTCCGGCTATTCCGCTCTCGACGAAATTCATCAAGCCTTCGTCGCCAGCCGGCAAGCCTCCCCATACGATTCCCTTCTCGATTCCGTCGGCGCCTTCGTTGCTTTCACCATCCTCTGGTTCTGGTTCCGCTCGCGTAATCGCCGAATCACGGCCCGAGAGTCTTAGCATGAAATTAGTCTGTCTCTTTTGCTTGGCTTGCCTCGGTATGTTGATATTGGCCTCTGTCGCTTGCTCCCAACAAGTTGCCATCACGATCGACGATCTGCCCTCGCACGGCACCCTACCTCCCGGGGTAACGCGCGACGACATCGCCAAGAGCATCCTTAAAGCCCTCAAAGACGCTGGTGCTCCCAAAGTCTATGGTTTCGTCAATGCTAGCAAGCTCGAGCAGCATCCCGAAGATATAGAAGTCCTCAAGCTCTGGCGCAGCGCCGGCTTCCCCCTCGGCAATCACACCTACGCCCACCTGAGCCTGAACGACAGCACGGTGGAGGAATTCGATCGGAACATCGCCGCCAACGAGCACGTTTTGAAGTCGCTGATGGGTCGGGGCGATTGGCGCTGGTTTCGCTATCCGTTTCTGTGGGAGGGCGACACGCTGGAGAAACGGCACGCGGTGCGGCAATACCTGCACGATCACAAATATCACGTCGCGCAAGTTACGCTCGACTTCGAGGATTATCTTTGGAATGCTCCGTATGCGCGGTGCGCGCAAAACAGTGACGCTGCCTCCATCGAGTGGCTCAAGTCGAGTTACATGAACACCGCAGCGCAGTACATCGCACTGGACAGGCAAATGGCCAAGCTCGTTTACGGGCGCGAGATTCGCCACGTCTTGGTGCTGCATCTCGGCGGGTTCGAGACAGTCATGCTGCCGCAACTACTGGCCTTCCTGAAGGAGCAGGGTTTTACGTTTGTGACGCTGCCGGAGGCGGAGAAAGATTCAGCCTATAAGAGTGATCCGGATGTGCCGCTAAAGGACGGTGGGACGCTGCTGGATCAGATGATGGAGGCCAAGCACATCACCTTCCCGCCCAACTCGAAACCATACGCGCAATTGGATGCGCTTTGTAACTAGGCGAGCCCCGCGAGTCTGAACCACGCAGCCAAGCCATAACGAAGATCGATCACCACCGCCAGGCGTTTGGGCTAGGTCTTGGCTTCTTCCGTTTCTTCCTTCTTGGTCTTTTCTTTCTTTTCCTTGCGCTTGAGCTCGTAGCCGACCAGTTCCAGGATGGCTACCTTCGCTCCGTCGCCGACGCGAATTCCGGCAGGAATAATCCGAGTATAGCCTCCCGCCCGATCCGCGAACTTGGGCGCGATCTCGCTGAAGAGCTTCTGCGTAACTACCGGCGTCATGATGTAGGAAGCCGCTTGCCGCCGCGATTGCAGCGTGTCTCGCTTCCCCAGCGTGATCATCTTCTCCGCCACCGGCCGCGCGGCTTTCGCGCGCGTCAGCGTGGTGGTGATCCGCCCGTGCTCGAACAAATTGGTC
>DATMOP010000048.1:0-30678 GCA_035568115.1 Candidatus Acidiferrum sp. | reverse complement strand
CCACTAAACCCGAACCACCCGCCGCCATATCCGCTCAATGTTCCAACCGGAACATTCGAACAATATTTCCCATGCAACGAGCCAATGACAGACCGCTTGAATGTTCCGGCTGGAACATTGGACACGTTTTGCACATAAATCAACCAACACATGGTAATTCGACCTTGCATTCGAAACGCGAATCGCACTATTCTGCCAACAGCTCTGGCTCCTCCACAATTTATGGGACGCGTCATCGCTGTTGCCAATCAGAAGGGCGGCGTGGGTAAGACTACGACTGCCATCAACCTAGCCGCGTCCTTCGCGGCGGCTGAAGTGAACACACTGCTCATCGATTGCGATCCGCAATCGAATGCCTCGAGCGGCCTAGGTCTGGTGAAAGATCCTGAGCGTGTTTCGACTTACCACTTGCTGCTCGGCGAAGCCACGGGCGAGCAGGCTCTCGCGACCACTGAGCTCGAGCAGCTCTGGCTGATCCCGTCGCACAAGAACCTGATCGGGGCAAACTTGGAGCTCGTCGAGGCAGAGCGGCGCGAGTATAGGCTACGGGACGCGATCGCGTCACTGCGTGATCGCTTTACCTACATCGTGCTGGACTGTCCACCCGCGCTGGATCTGCTGACTCTGAACGCACTGGTGGCGGCCGATTCAGTGTTGATTCCGATGCAGGCGGAATACTTTGCGCTGGAAGGAATCAGTGAGCTGCTGGACACAGTGGAGCGGATCCGCGCGGCGCTGAACCCGGGGCTGGAGATTGAGGGCGTGGTGCTGACCATGCTGGATGAGCGGACCAACCTGGCGCAGCAGGTGATGGCTGAGCTGAAGAAGTTTTTTGGGGAGAAGGTTTGCGCCGCAACCATACCGCGGAACATACGGCTGGCGGAGGCGCCGAGCCATGGGATGGCGGCGCTGGTGTACGATCCGCGGTCGAAGGGGGCGGAGAGCTACATACGGCTGGCCAAGGAGATTATTGGCAAGCATCTGGCGGCTGCTGGGGATGCGCCCTCGGCGATCAGCGCCTGAGTATATATTGATGTTCATCGATATATTACATTGACATATGTCGATATACATGAAGGGATCAGCAGCTTTAACACAGGGGACGTAGAGGTTCACGGGGGAAACATTGATGACTACGGCGGCAGAGAAGGTGGCGGTACAACCTGCTGAGAAGAAAGAAGAGAAGGTGGAGAAGCGGCGGGCTTTGGGGAGGGGGTTGGAGTCGTTGTTGCCGGGGCCGCGGGTGGTGACGCCGAGCGGCGCTGGCGGTCCGGTCCAGGACGGTGGTGAGGGCGGCGAAAAGCAGGTTCCTCACTTCGTTCGGAATGACATGGCTTCCATCGAACAGCAGGCCGCTGGGGAGATGGACGCAAAGCGGGCGGGGGCGCCCGCTCCACACGAGCAACTGCCACACCCGACCGCCGCTCGCGCGGCGGGACAGCCGGGGGCGGCTGTCCCCACATTTGCTCCTCCCACTGCGGACGAATACCAGCCGGGGGAGGTGATTTCGATTCAGGCGGTGGCAGACGATCGCATTGTGGGCAACCGGGTGGTTCATCTTCCGATCGAGTTGATCCTGAAGAATCCTTATCAGCCTCGGCGTGCGTTTGACGAGAAGGCTTTGGAGGAGTTGCGGGATTCGATCCAGGAGCATGGGGTGGTGCAGCCGGTGGTGGTGAGGCCGGCGGAGGAGGAAGGGCGCTACATTCTGGTGCTGGGCGAGCGGCGGTTGCGGGCGTCGCGAATGGCGGGGAAGGATACGATCCCGGCGTTGGTGCGGCGGCTCTCGCCGCAACAGGCGGCGGAGATGACCGTGCTGGAGAATGTGGTGCGGGAAGATCTGAATCCCATGGAGCAGGCGCACGCTTTTAAGATTCTGAGCCAGGAGTTCAAGTTGACCCAGGTGCAGATTGCGCAGCGCATCGGGGTGGCGCGTGAAACGGTAGCGAATTACATGCGGCTGCTGCGGCTGCCGGGAGAAGTGATGGACTACGTAGCTCGTGGCGAGTTGAGTTTCAGCGAAGCGCGGGAACTGCTGGCGCTGGAAAATCCGGAACACATTTTGCAGTTGGCGGAAGAAGTGTTGGTCACGCACCCGACCGCAGAGCAGATTGCGGAGCGGGTACGGAGGTTGAATGACTTTCCCGTGATCCCCGGGGCAGCGGTAGCAAAACAGGGTACGGCCCGGTGGGTGGATCCAAATGTGCGGGCGGCGCAACTGGACTTGGAGCGCACTTTGGGGATGCGGGTGAAGATCAAGGACCACAATGGGAAGGGGAAGATTGTGATTGAGTATGCGAGCGTGGACGATTATGAGCGGGTTACGACGTTGCTGAGAAGCAAGAAGTAGCTAGTACCAAGTACCTAGTGCCGAGTTTTGGGGGGCCTGACCGCCGCTATTCATTGTTTCTCGGGTGCCTTCTCAGTCCCCTAGGGGAATCAACATGGTAAGAGTGGGATGGGCGAAACTATTCTTCAGTGGCTCGGCGCATAGGTGTCATAGTCTCGGAGCCGAATTTCGTGGCAAGTGGGGATCGCGGCTCGTGGTTAACTACTTTGGTTCGTTCGGAAGCCTTGTGCGACAGTAAGGTTGGGTTCGCGAACCGCTAATCCACGTCCCTTCAGGAACCGCTTTAAGCACCCTCAGCCCCGGTTTCCACAGCCCTCGGCGTGATACAATACTCTTCGATCAAAGCCAACTAACTGCCTGTGATTGCAACCGTTTAGCGAAGCCTGGTGCTGCGAGGCTGGGCGATGGACGCTCACGTTGCGGGGCTGTAGTTGACGGCTAGAACCTGACACCCTAATCATGCCTGACGATCAAAATCCCGAACTTCCGCTGACGCCTCCGCCGCCGGGCGACGGCAGTCCCGGCGCACTGCACATTCAGCCCGTCAACATTGAAGACGAGATGCGGAAGTCGTATCTCGACTATTCGATGTCGGTGATCATCGGGCGCGCGCTGCCCGACGTGCGCGACGGACTGAAGCCGGTGCACCGCCGGATTCTTTACACCATGCAGCAGATGGGCTTGCAGCCCAATCGCGCCACGCGCAAGTGCGCGCGCATCGTCGGCGACGTGATGGGCAAGTACCATCCTCACGGCAACCTCGCGGTGTACGACGCACTCGTCCGGCTGGCGCAAACCTGGAGCCTGCGCTATCCGCTAATTTTTGGCCAGGGAAATTTTGGTTCCGTGGACGGAGATCCTCCGGCGGCCGACCGTTACACCGAAGCGAAGCTTGCTGCGGTCTCGACTGCGTTGCTGGAAGATCTCGATAAGGAGACGGTTGACTTCCGCCCCAACTACGATGGCAGCGAAGTCGAGCCTGACGTTCTTCCGGCGCGGATTCCGAACCTGCTGGTCAATGGCTCGGACGGCATCGCCGTGGGCATGGCGACAAAAATTCCGCCGCACAACCTGACGGAAATTGTCGACGCGACGATCACTCTCATCAATAATCCAAACGCGCAGCTCGCCGAGATTCTGAAGTTCGTGCAGGGACCGGACTTTCCGACCGCGGGCGTGATCCACGGACGGGCCGGAGTGTTCGAGGCCTATCGCACCGGACGCGGGCGCTTCATGATGCGCGCCAAAGCCGCCATCGAAAACATTTCCAAAGATCGCCAGGCCATCATCGTCACCGAAATTCCTTATCAGGTGAACAAGTCTGTGCTGATCAAGCGCATCGCGCAACTGGTCAACGATAAGGACATCGAGGACATTTCCGACGTACGCGACGAAAGCGATCGCGACGGTATGCGCATCGTGGTCGAACTGAAGCGCGGGGCAGAGCCGCAGATCGTCCTGAATCAGCTGTTCAAACACACGTCCATGCAGGAAGGCTTTTCCATGATCCTGCTGGCGGTGGTCAACGGACAGCCACGCGAAATGGGGCTGATCCAGGCCATCAAGCACTTCATCAATCACCGCGTGGAAGTGGTCCGCCGCCGCACCGCTTTTCTGCTTCAGAAAGCGAAAGACCGCGAGCACATCCTCGAAGGCTATCTCACGGCCCTCGATCATCTCGACAACGTCATCACCATCATCCGCGCCAGCTCGAACCGAGCTGACGCGCGTGAGAATTTGGTCGCCTACTTCGGCGGCAAGAAAATTGACATCAACACCACGGGACGCGCTCCCAAGCAGGATCCCGAAAAACCTTTCACGACGCGGCAAGCCGAGGCGATTCTCGAACTGCAACTGCACCGTTTGACGAAGCTTTCCATCGATGAAATCTCGAACGAGTTGAAAGAAGTCCGCGGGCGCATTGAAGACTACGAAGCCATCCTGGCCTCGGAGAAAAAACTGCGCAGCGTCATCATCAAGGAACTCGAAGAAGTAAAAGAACTCTACGGAGATGAGCGCCGCACTCGCATCGAGGATGAAGCGGCGGAAATTGTTCTCGAAGATCTGATCGCCGACGAGCAGGTCGCGGTTACATTCAGCCATTCCGGCTACATGAAGCGCACTCCGATCTCTACGTATCGCATGCAGCGTCGCGGTGGAACCGGCCGGACCGGGATGAAGACTCGCGAAGAGGATTTCGTCGAGCACCTCTTCATCGCCTCGACGCACGCCTACATTCTCATCTTTACCAACAAGGGGCGCGTTTACTGGCTGAAGGTTTACGAAATTCCCGACGTCAGCGCCGCTGGCAGAGGCAAGCACATCGGCAACCTCATCGGCCTGCAACCCGGAGAAACCGTCCGCACCATGCTCGCGGTGCGCAACCTCGAAGAAGAGAACAAATACATCTTCTTCGCCACGCGCAACGGCCTGGTAAAGAAATCCGAACTGCGCGAGTTCATGCATGTGCGCTCGAACGGCATCAACGCGATCAACATCGAAGAAGGAGACGAACTGGTCGCCGCCCGCATCACCAACGGCAATCAGATCGTGTTCATCGCTTCGCACGAAGGCATGGCGGTGCGCTTCGACGAAAATCATGTCCGCCCCATGGGCCGCGCGGCTTACGGCGTGAATGGCATCAACCTGGAAGAGCGCGACTATGTAGTGGGCATGACCGTGACACCGAAGCCGGGAGAAGCGCCCGTGGGTGCGCCCGCGGCAAAGGAAATTGAAGGAGCGACGACGACCGAAGCGGAAGTCCCACCCGGCGAAGCTGTGGACTTAACTCAAAAAGGAAACCTGATTCTTTCCGTAACCGAAAACGGCTACGGCAAGCGCACTCCCGCGGACGAATACCGGCTCACCAACCGCGCCGGCAAAGGTGTGATCAACGTTAAGACGACCGAGCGCGTCGGCAAAGTAGTCGCTATCGCGCTGGTCGACGAAAACTCTCAGGTGATGCTGATCAGCCAATACGGCAAGATCATCCGCATGGATTCGAAAACCATTCGCGAATCCGGCCGCAACGCTCAAGGGGTCCGCCTGCTGCATATGGAGCCCGGCGACCGCGTCGCGGCAGCCGTGGTCCTGGCGCCAGAGGAAGAGGGCAATGGCAACGGAGGCACGCTGCTTCAGTAGTGCGAGTGGGGAGAGTGTGGCAGGCGACGCATGAAGCAACTAAGGTGTGTCTAGTCGCCCTTCACTCCCTGCTTCCGATTAATCTCTTTCGAGAACTCCGTAACGAAATTCAGCAGCGTCCCCCATATCAGCTGCCCCGCCATCGCGCGCCCGCCCTCAGCCAATGCATTCGGCGAGCCCGCCTTCCAGGCCGCCGACAGAGCGCCTCCGCCAAACGCTCCCCCATACAACGCCCACTGCGGACGCAAATGTTCCTCGCTACGATCGTATGTCATCAGATTCCGGATAAACGCATGCCGGGTGCGCGGCCACAATCGGTCGCACTTGCACTTGTCGTAGCGAACTTCGTATCCCAGCTTCGCATTGCCGAGCGCCGCGAGCGTATTGGCCGCAATGAACTGTCCTTCCCGCGATGCGAACCGTTCCGCGTACCCGCCCCAACCGTCGTCCCACTGCCGCGGCGTCCCGGACGCCTGATCGATCCCCGCTCCGAACGCCCGCTTAAGATATGCGCCGGGAGTGGTCAGCGTCTGCCGCAAATAAATCGTTTCCCGCTCCCGGTTGGTCAACGTAATCAGCGGCTGATCCCTGCGCACGTAAACGCCCGTAATCCAAGTCGATTCCCAATTCCGCGCCCGTATCAGCCCCGATGTAGCCGCGTGCTTGGTCTTCCCAGCCACCACCTCCACCGGATTTCCACTCTGCTCTTTTTTCTTGCTCTCTCCCGGCGCATCCGGAAGCTGTTTCCCCGCTTGTCCAGTTGGCTGACTCTGCGCTGGCTCGCTTCCCTGCGCCCACCCTCGTCCGATGATCGTCAATATGCACAGCATGACGAGCACGTCGCAGCTTTGCATCCTCCGTCGTGTAGCTCTGAACGTCGCCATCAATTGAGAAACCCCGCGCTGAACTCCCTTCGATGCGTTCCCTCTGCGACAGTGTTGCAGATCAAAACGACGACGGGTTATCCGTGCAAATCCGTGGCGAAGAACTTCTATTTCAGATTCACCCTCTCTCGAACGCATGCTTCTTCTCCAACTCCTCAACCGCTATTCGCATCGAGCTCTCGAATCGCTCCGCCTGCCCGGCCAGTCCGGCGGTTGCCTCCGCCCACTCGCCTTCCATTCGCACCAGCCCATCAGCCGCCACCAGCCGTCCTGCAACTTCCAGCAAGTGTGCCGGCGTGGTTTCGAGAAACTGCGCATCGGTCGGATCCCCAATCCAAACCCGCTTCTCTCTGCCCACCTTCGTCTGCCAATACACTTTTCGTTCCAGAAACGTAGCGATCACGTCGTCCGCAGCTTTGCCAAACACCCACTTCTGGCGCTTGAAGTCATAATGCCGGCTGGAAAATGGAACCGGTTTCAGCTTGCCCGACTTCACAAATTCAATCTGGCGGCGGTCGACTTCCTTGCGCAGCGCATTGATCACCGGAGCCTCGACGTCCGCCGGCTCCAGCGACGGCAGAACCTCCCGCACCGTCGCCGACAAATTCACCGCTACGGGCGCGTGCAGACCATCCGAATTTTCCAGCCGGATGTCCCCATGCAGCACCCAGAAATCCGCCCCAGAAGTCGACCGGTGAAACGGCCACTCCAGCGCGATCGTCAGCGGCAGGCCGCTCAACGTTACCCAAATCTTTTTCTGCTCACCTGCTTGCGACATCGCCTCAACCCACCTCTTGGAATATATAAAGCGCTGACATCGTTGGAGACTTGTCGGGTGCCGTCCCTAAATCGACTCGTTCCACATTATGCTCTCGAGATTCCATCCGTTGCGGTACTAGCTACTTCCGCCTTTTCACCTTCGCGCCCATCCGCAACAACTTCCTCACCGTCCCCGTCGGCAGCCTCTTCATCTGATCGTGCAGTTCCGTCACCGCTTCAAAAAATCCAGCCATAGCCGCCAGCCGCTCTCGCGTAAAATCCGCCCCGGCTTCCTTCGGATCCAGCTCCTCCAAACTCCGGCGTAACATCTCCCGCGTGGGGTCAATCTCTCTCCGCTTCCTCTGCTCGATCACCAGACGGAACATCTCCCACACATCTTTCATCGACTCATAATGTTCGCGGCGGTCGCCGAGCACATGCACCGCGCGCACAATCCCCCAGCCTTCCAGCTCCCGGATCGACGTACTAACATTCGACCGCGCGACGCTGAGCGTCTCGGCAATCTCCTCGGCCGGCAGCGCACGCGACGACAAATACAGCAGCGCGTGGATCTGCGCCACCGTCCGGTTAATTCCCCACCGGGTCCCCATCTCTCCCCAGTGCAGAATGTACTGCTTCTGAACCCCGGTCAAAGTAGCCATGTCAGTACTTTCAGTTCAATCAGAATCTACAGAACGCCCAACCGCCGTGTCAACCATCCTCGCGATGGACTTGTATCAGGCAGCGCGGCAGGAACCAACTGTGCCTTCAGGTGCTGGCCGGTGGGTCCGGAATGCCTGGTGTAACGCGGAAGTGTAACCCGGAAAGTGTAACCTGGAAGTGCGGCGCTAATGATTCCCGCGACCGAATGCTACTCGCTCGCGGGCAGCGTGGACTCAGCACTCTTCTTCTGTACCTTCTTCTTCGGAGCCTTCCGGGCGGCCTCGGCCCGCTTCCGCTCCTGATACCGCCGATCATGAAACGACTGGTCCGACGCTTGTTTCTTCATCCTTCCAGCTTGCCACACCCCGGCAAACATATCCAGTCCTGCTACCACCGAATGCTGGCAGATTTGTATCTCGTGGAAGATTGAAATAAGGACCATGTGGAGGCGGCGCCTCGGCTGTCCGCCGAGCGCAGCGAGACAGGATGGGGTCCTGGTGCTCGGCATCCTCAAATCTTACCGTCCATACTTCGCCAGCCCTCGCCGCGTCTTCATGAGCAGCCACCACGCATCCTTGTAGCCTTCATAATGGAAACTGTTCTTCCTCACTGGCAGCACCACCGGAAACAGCATGGCGCCCCGCTTCCGCTCCCGCCCCAGCAACCGCGCCGCCGGGATCAGATACCATGCATTCGCCGGGATCACATACGCCGCAAACAGATCCACCTGCTCCAGGCTGTAATCCTCGTTTTTCCCGTCATGCGGCCGGAACTGGCACCAGTAGCCCCGCCCACGCCTGTGCGTGCACGACTTCACCTGCACCCGAAGAAAGTTCGGCGCGTGTTCGATTCCCACATCAAACGCCGCCGTGTCTCCCCACGGCTTGCACACCGTGAAACGCCGCCCCGCAGCCGCCGCCATGAATTGCAACTCCGCCCACTCGCCCTGCTCCTTGACACTCTTGAATCGTTGCCACTCCTCCATCGCCCAACCCTCCCCGATTTGCCCAACCTCTCCAACATGTTGTCATTCCGACCGGACCCGGACCCCAAGCGAAGCCGAAGGGGACGACGTAGGAAGGAATCTGCTTTTTCTTCCCTCCGAACCGCGCCGTTTTTGCTCCTTCGCGGCCAATGCCGCAGTGCTCCCAAAAAGAAAAGGCGCGACCGGTAGGCCGCGCCTTCGAAATCTTTACCCTATATATCTAGAATATCAAGTTGCGTGGGGTAAATGTGTCACAAAACCCAACTTTATATTCGCCTTCTTTCCTTCGGGTTAGCTTCATTCGTGTAACTTCTACATATTGACAAGATTTTGTGGACCCCCAGATTTTCTTCTGAGATTCTTGATTTTGGGTGGCGCAGCGCTTCCAGCGCTGCGATAAGGAGTCAGCAATGACTTGGGCTATCAAGCCCCTGAGGTGCTCTTGGTCCGTTTCAGGAATATCCCCGCCTGTTGAGAGAACGTTCTATACTAAGCGAAGGGAAAGCGTATGATTCCTCCCACCCGTAGATGAAATAAAATGGCTGACCGTCAACAATTTCTGCACTCCATACCCGTCGATCCGGAACTAAAGAAAATACTGGACGCGACAAAAGCAACGCCAGTCACAGAAGAAGAACTGCGAGAGCAGCGGATCAGCTTCGCCTTCGGCAACGCTCCGCACGATTCGGAGGGTCAGATCACCAAGGAGAGTATCCGCTGGACATCGGAACACATCAGACTCCTGCCCTAGCGGCAGAGTCTTATTTCGACAGAAAAGCAAGAAGGCGTCTCTTCAAGTTCTCAGGTTTCTTTGTCCAACACTCCCAAACGTTCAATACACGCCAGCGCTCGTGTCGGAGTCTCCGCTGTGTGCGGATGTCTCTTGCGACATTTCCTTCACGCTTCTTCTGCCAGAATTCCTTGTTCGTCACGGGGATAACCCGGCCGTAGCGGCACCGATGCATGTGCCAAAAGCAGCCATGCACGAAGATTGCGACTTTTCGACCGGGCATCACTATATCAGGCTTACCCGGAAGATCTTTACGGTGCAGTCGGTACCGAATGCCCAATTCGCATAGCACCTTGCGCACCACGATTTCAGGCTTCGTATTTTTGTAGCGGATCGCAGCCATGTTGCGACTGCGTTGTTCTGGCGTATGAACATCCACTCAGGCCAGCCTTTGTCTTACGTCCTGCAGGAACCCCTGCACATCGAGGACAGTCATCGGGCTACCCTTGGGATACTGCTTGTGGAGGCGGGCGGGCACGATCAGCGTCACGTGGGAGTCGTACATCTGGGTAAGCTGCCTGCTGCTGATGCCCTGCTGGATTGTGAGAATGTGCTTCTCTGTGACCCGCTTCGCCTCGTGCACCACCTGCCGCCAGCGATCTTTGCATGTGGTCTTCACGCCTACCACCACGAGTTTGTTGGCTGGGTAATTGCGGTCATTGTAGGCCTCAACGCTCGGAATCACGATGTCAGGTTCCCCGTCGAGTTTAGGCCGTATGACATGCGGAATACCGCTCTTCCTGAGGATGTATTCCATGTGGTTCTCAAGGGATCGACCGGCTCTCGACTTTCGGCGATTCATAATGCTGGAAGCCGTTCGCAGAAAATCGTCCACATCCTTGAAGACCCGGACGATTTGCGCTTGGCAAAGTTGGCGTTCCGCGAGGCGGAACAAGCGATACTCAGCATCCATACACTGCATTAACAGCTCGTCCGGAGGCAAGGCATCAAATTTCTTGATGCACTCGATTAGGGCATCTCTCGCCTGCCTTGAGAAGATCGCGCCAGTTGGAAAACAGTCGAGCGCCACAACAAACTTGCGGAACTTTTTCTCCACGCACTCGTCCTCGGTCTCCATCTGAGGCTCGCCATGGCGGTACACGGCCCAAGTCTTAGTGATCTCAACGCCTAACGCCGCCTCAATGTCCTCGATGTCGGTATCGTGGTCAAGGACAAATGCGGTGAATTTGTAGTGAGTCTCAGGAATCAGGACAAGAAGCTCTCCTACGTTGTCATAAGTGAGGTAGGGAAAGTCTTTACCGAAGCGTGTAAGCCTGTATTCGCTTTTAGCTGCACCGTACCACTTTACTCGGGAATCCGTTATCCGTCCGTCCGGCCAAGTGACCTTGACCTCGGTTTCGTGATTCTTGCCTTTCTCGGGCTTGTGGGGAGTAAACATCTGCCAGACAGATTTTGGCAAGTAGAAGCCACATTGATGTCCACCGGTCAGCCCAACGTCGTTTGGGGAGATGAACTTGAGGATGGCGTTGCCCACGCGGACAGCTTCGATGATTGCTCTTTCGCATTCCTCTCGTGCCATATCAACTCACTCGCGAGCATCTCTTGGTCGTGAACGGAGGCCTTTAAAAGACAGCCGTTTCGCGATCGCGTAAGCTGCCACCGCATGGTCGCTATAATCTGCTCGCCTACGGCCTTCGCCACCTTCGGCACGACAGCATTTCCGAACTGCCTATACGCCTGCGTATCCGAGACTACTATTTTTTTGTCCTCTGGGAAACCCATCAGTCGAGCGCATTCTCTCGGAGTGAGACGCCGCGGGGCCTTCTGTCCCTGCTTAAGCAAAATTTCTGATCCGTCTTTGAAGTAGCGGGCGCTCAGCGTCCGGCTTACTCCCCGTGGGTCTGCGATTCCGAAACCAAAGCCGTTCCCCTTCAAACGGTGACGCTCGGCGTACTCCTGCAGGTAGGTCCATAAGTGGTCGGTAAGCGTGTATTTTTTGTCTGGTGACTTCTCCAAAATATCTCGAAGCTTCGGGGGATCGGTTTTCGGGGAGTGGGGAAACTCAAAAGGCGGGTTCTCGCCGAAGACTTTCTTATCAAAGCAAACGATGTAGACTCGTTCACGGTGCTGAGGCACCCAGCCCGCCGCGTCAATAATTTTGAAGTTCACCGAATAGCCCAAATCAACTAGAGCGTCGTAGATCGTGCGCCACGTTCGTCCTTGGTCGTGGGACTGGAGGTTCTTTACATTCTCGAGGAAAAGCACAGGCGGGCGCTTTGCTTCTACGATGGACGCAATATTGAAGAACAGCGTGCCTTGGGTTTCGCACTTGAATCCATGCGCCTTCCCGAGACTCTTCTTTTTGCTCACACCGGCTATCGAAAACGGCTGACATGGAAAGCCCGCGGCCAAAACATCGTGATCTGGAATGTCTTTCGGTCTTAAATCCCGTATGTCCCCGTGAGGGGTGTCACCGAACCACGCCTTGTAGGTCTTCTGGGAATATTTGTCCCATTCACAAGAAAAAGCGCACATACCGCCCAATCCTTCTAGGGCAATCCGGAATCCACCGATCCCTGCGAACAGATCTACGAAGTTGAACGGCAGAGTGTCGGGGACAGGAACTTCCCTTGAGGGCGGCTCGAACGGTAGAAACGGACCTTGATACTCGGCCATACTAGCCTGATGGAGCATTGACAGCAGGAATTCCTGCTGCGTCATCTGCTGCTGACGGCGCTGCTGATCGATCCACTCCTGTACTTCTAAGGGGACATTGCGGATCAGCAACTGGTCGCTCATTCTTTGATCCCCCTCTCGCGCTGGGTATTTTTGATAGCATGGATGATAGCAGACTTTCCCAGCGATGCAAGACGAATCTTGAGCGACCCGAATTTGACTCGGCACCCCATCCGACATCGCCCCTCCCAATTCGGCGGCCTTGGACCCATCCCTGAAAAGCCGCAGTTGCTCCAGCGTACTCACGCTCAGTAGTGTTTCATCAGAACAGCGCTTCTTGGTAGGAACGAAGGGTCACTGCGGACGGAGAAAACAAAGGCGGCCCAGAGAGCCGCCCTAAACCTTTCCTAATGCTCGTATACCCATCGCGACGAATTTCAGATATCCAGATTCTTCACATCCAGCGCGTTCTCTTCGATGAACTTCCGCCGCGCTTCCACATCTTCGCCCATCAACGTGGTGAAGATGGTCTCGCACTCGGCAATGTCTTCCAGCTTCACCGAGAGCAGAGTGCGCCGCTCCGGGTCCATGGTCGTCTCCCACAACTGAGGAGCCGTCATCTCGCCCAGGCCTTTGTAGCGCTGCACGTCGTAGCCGCGGCTGCCTTCTTTCTTCACGTATTCGAACAGCTCGCGCGCCGTAGCTTTCTCCACCGGTTCGATTACGGCGCGGGCTTTCGGCGCGGCTTTGGCGGTCTTCTTGGCAGACTTGCCGTCCGATTCCGCTGCTTCGTTCTCGGCTCTTTCTTCTTCAGCCTCGTCACCGTTGCTGCTGGCTGCGCCGGCCTTGGCGACCGCTTCGACCACAAATGGCGGGTCCAGATACGGCTCAATCTGCTTGAATTTCGAAAGCAACTGCCGGCACTCCGCGCTGGATGCGGCTTCCCAATTGATGACGTGCTCCGAACCTTGTGAGCTTACGAACCGCACTTCCCACAGATTGTGCTCTTCGTCGAAGACCGATTCGACGCTCTTGAACTTCCGGTCTTTCTGCAGCTTCTTCAGTTCTCTTTCCAACCGCTCGACCTTCTTCGACGGCGTCTTTTTATCGCCCTCGAAATCCGCGTGCTTCGAGAAATCGAGGCGGGGCAGCAACTCGGTGACGCTCTCGTCGCGCAGCCGCTTGTTCACCTTGTCGAAGAAGTTGAGATACTCCTTCAGCACAGTCATAAAACGCAGCAGGTTCGCGCCTTCCAGCTTGGCCGCGCCCTCGCCGTAGCGCACGGTCACCCCATCCGCCCCACGTTTCAGCGTCACTTTGTCGAAGGCATCATCGTCCTTGATGTACTGCATCGACTTGCCCTTCTTGATCGAATACAGCGGCGGCTGCGCGATGTACACGTTCCCGCGCTTGATCAGCTCCTGCATGTGCCGGAAGAAAAATGTCAGCAACAGCGTGCGGATGTGCGAACCGTCGACGTCGGCGTCGGTCATCAGAATGATCTTGCCATACCGCACCTTCGTAGGATCGAAATCATCCTTGGCAATGCCGGTGCCCAGCGCCGTGATCATGGCGCGAATTTCCTCGTGCGCCAGCATCTTGTCGTAGCGCGCTTTTTCGACGTTGAGAATCTTGCCCTTGAGCGGCAGAATCGCCTGAAAGCGCCGGTCGCGCCCCTGTTTCGCCGTGCCGCCGGCCGACTCGCCCTCAACCAGAAACAACTCGCACCGGTTCGGATCGCGCTCCGAACAGTCCGCCAGCTTGCCCGGCAGCCCTCCGGAATCCAGCGCGCCCTTGCGGCGCGTCAAGTCGCGCGCCTTGCGCGCCGCCTCGCGCGCCCGCGCCGCATCCACAGCTTTGTTGATGATCTTCCGCGCCACGGTCGCGTTTTGTTCAAAGAACGCGCCCAGCCTCTCATTGATGAACGCCTGCACGACGCCTGCAATATCGGAATTCAGCTTGCCCTTGGTCTGACCTTCAAACTGCGGCTGCGACAGCTTCACGCTGATCACCGCCACCAGACCTTCGCGCACATCGTCGCCGGTCAGGTTTTCTTTCACGTCCTTGAACAAGCCCATCTGCTGGCCAGCATAATTAATCGTACGGGTCAGGGCCATGCGGAAGCCGGAGAGATGCGTGCCGCCGTCGACGGTATTGATGTTGTTGGCAAAGCTGAACACCGACTCCGAATACCCATCGTTGTATTGCAGCCCAATCTCCATGGCCACACCGCTGCGCTCCGCTTCCATGTAGATCGGCTTGTCGTGCAGCACCTGCTTGCCGCGGTTCAAATGCTTGATGAACTCCGCAATGCCGCCGTTGTACTTGAAGTCCGAATGCTTGGCCTCACCGCTCTTCGCATCGGTCGCGCGCTCATCGGTCAGCGTGATGAGCAGTCCTTTATTCAGGAAGGCCAGCTCACGCAACCGCTGCGCCAGCGTGTCGTAGTTGTATTCCACTGTCCCCGTAAAAATGCTCCGGTCCGGCAGGAAGTGAACCTTCGTCCCGCGCCGCTTGGCCGCGCCCACCTTCTTCATCTTGCTGGTGGGCTCACCCTTGGAGTAAGTCTGCTCCCAGGTAGCGCCATCGCGCCAGATCTCCAGCTCCAGTACCTCGCTCAGGGCGTTCACGCACGACACGCCCACGCCATGCAGCCCGCCAGAAACCTTGTACGTGGACGAATCAAACTTCCCGCCGGCGTGCAGCGTAGTCATCACCACCTGCGCCGCGGAAACTTTTTCTCCATCGATCACCATGTCGTCAACGGGAATCCCGCGCCCATCGTCTACAACAGTTACACTGTTGTCGATGTGGATGGTGACTTCGATTTTGGTGGCGAAGCCGGCGAGGGCTTCGTCGACGGAGTTGTCGACAACTTCGTAAACCAGATGGTGCAGACCGAGATCGCCGGTCGAGCCGATGTACATGGCGGGGCGCTTGCGGACCGCTTCCATGCCGCCGAGCACTTTGATGGAATCGGCGTTGTAGTCGCCGTTGCCGCCGTTGCCGGCAGTGATCGGCGTCACATTTCCGTTTTTTGTTTTGGTTTCGACGATGGGAGTATTGATCTCTTTGGTGGCCATTCCGCTCCGCGGGAGAGTGCCCCGGCTTTCTCTTCGCGCTGGGCCGGTTACGCCTTGAAAACTGACTTAGAAAAACCGCCCCAACCCAGCTCTGGACTGCGCCTGCGAATTGACTTCAAGTTATTGAAATATCTTATACTTAGGTTCGTTTGGCGACTGTCAAAATTATACCACGAAAACGCCTTCTTTTCGACCCAGGCGAAGCCCCGAATCGGAGCAGTAAACGTCCCATTTTGAACCGGTTCCGGCACCGTTCTGATCGCTGCCATGTCTGCGACGAAGAGACCCAAAACGGCGACGTTTTCGGGTTTCATTTTCCGGCACCCCGAATTGTTCGCCATCATCTAACGACTTGACCCTGATAAGATAAAGGCACAGGAGTTACCGACCCATAATGGCTGTTCCCGTTTCACAGATGTGGACCGTCACGTCCTACGTCTTGCGCCAGAAGCTCGCGGGGCGCAAGCAGTACCCGCTGGTGCTGATGCTCGAGCCGCTGTTCCGCTGCAACCTGGCCTGCGCCGGATGCGGCAAGATCCAGTACCCCGCCCACATCCTGAAGAAAGATCTCACTCCTGAAGAATGCTTCCGCGCGATCGACGAATGCGGCGCCCCCATGGTCTCCATTCCCGGCGGCGAGCCGCTCATGCACCCGCAGATCGACAAGATTGTCGAAGGGCTGGTCGCGCGCAAGAAATATATCTATCTGTGCACCAACGCCTTGCTCCTGAAAGAGAAGCTTCATCTCTTCACGCCCAGCAAATATCTGACCTTCAGCGTTCACCTCGACGGCCAGCGCGAAGAGCACGACCTCGCCGTCTGCCGCGAAGGCGGCTACGACATCGCAATCGACGCCATCAAAGAAGCTCTCAGCCGCGGCTTCCGCGTCACCACCAACACCACGCTGTTCGACGGCGCCGATCCGAAATCGGTTCGCGCCTTCTTCGACGACATGATGGAGCTTGGCCTCGAAGGCATGATGCTTTCGCCCGGCTACTCCTACGACAAGGCACCCGACCAGAAACATTTCCTCGGCCGCGCCCGCACTCGCCGAATGTTCAGCGCGATCCTGTCGAACCGCAAGAAGAACTGGAAATTCAATCTTTCGCCACTGTTTTTGGAATTTCTGATGGGTAAGCGCACTTATCCGTGCACGCCGTGGGGCATGCCGACTTACAACATTTTCGGGTGGCAGAAGCCATGCTATCTGCTCCAGGATGGCTACGCGGAGACGTTCGACGAGTTGCTCTCGACTACGAATTGGAGCAACTACGGGACTGAGTCCGGGAATCCGGCATGCGCCAATTGCATGGTTCATAGCGGATATGAAGCTTCAGCCGTAAACGCGACCTTCAGCTCGCTGGACGGATTCCTGGCCACGGTGAAGGCTACTTTGTTCTCGAGTTATCGGGATGAAGAAGCTCTGCGGCTGCTGGAGGAACATCAGGCGCCGGTGCATCCGCTGGTGCAGATCGCGTCGACCAGCGAGTCTCTTCAGGAAACCCGCGCGTAAGCCATGACAGGCAAAGAATCCGGTCACATCGACCACGAAGCGGCGCAAGCCGTGCCCCACGTCAATCCCGACGCTCTGGAAGTCGCTCCCGGGACGGCCCACGAAAATCTCGAGGGCTGGATCCCGCAACTTGCCACCGACGATGAAATCCGGGGCGCTCTCGAAAAAGCGTTCGACTACCGCGGCGATGTAACGATCACCCGCAAAGATGGATCGAGGATCGAAGGTTATCTCTTTGACCGGCGCACTGCCGCTACGCTGCAAGATTCGCTCGTGCGCCTCTACCCAAAAAACTCGAACGAAAAAGTTTCAATTTCCTACGCCGACATCGCCGCCTTATCATTCACTGGACGCGACACCGCCGCGGGAAAAAGCTGGGAAGCCTGGATGAAGAAGTACGCTCAGAAAAAAGCCGCCGGCGAAACCAACATCGCGCTACAGCCCGAACCGCTGGATTGACTGACGTTCTGGTGGAAATTCCTCTCGAAGCCCGGCGCTGCTGCAAGCTTAAAGGGATCCTTCGACTGCGCATGAACGGCCTTCGGCCGTTCATGCTTCGCTCAGGATGACAGAGTGGCGTTGGAAGGAATTTCCTGCCGGGCTAACGCGCTGTTCTCGCCGCACCAAAACTCAGCCCCTGCACCAACTCCTCCACCTCGTCTTCCGTCCCGCCAATAAACGTAAACGAAACCGCATACCCGCGCGCCAGCACCACCAGCGTCGACTGCCGCATGACCCGTGAACCCACGTCTTTCTGAAAATCTCCGCGCACGATGGTCTTCGTCCCTAGCACAAATTCATACGGCTCGCCGTCTATCTCAAGCCCTTGCGCTTTGGCGACTTCGGCGACCGGACCGAAATACTGCACCGCATCCTTCAGTCCCGGATACGACGCCGCGCTCTCCGCCGCAATCAGAATCGAAGCATTCACATCCTCCGCGCGGGCCTGGGGCGGTCGCGAAAACGCCGCCAGCAGCACGCGCTGAGCCGCGCCAGCATCAGTAGCTGCATGCCCGCCGCCTTCCGCCTTCGAGCCTGTCTCATCACGTGTATTCATCTCTTCAGTCCGCAACACCCATCCCGCGGGAATCTCGCAGGTAAATCCGAATGCGGGATTGCGGTACGCTCCGGCGCTAATGGTACCAGGGTCCACCGGAGAATCCGCTACCGGCGCGGGTTTTCTCACTCGTTTCGCAGAAGAAGAGGACGAAGATTGCGCCACTGATGGGGAATGCAGCACGCATACTGCAGGCAAGATCATGCAGCAAAAGAAGACGAGACGCCGGAAACCCATGCGACTATGTTACGCGAGATCGGCACACTAGCCGCCGGAGAGTGCAAAATTGACCCGAATTTCAGTGTCCACTTCCACGGGTTTTCCCTCCAGCAGGTACGGCTTGTACTTCCACTGTTTCACCGCCTTGACTGCGGCCTTCACCAGTAGGGGGTCTCCGGAAACCACGGTAAGATCGACGATGTCACCCTCTTTGCTGATCAGAGCACGCAGCACCACCGTTCCCTGAATCCAGTTCTGGCGCGCCTTCTCCGGATACTTCGGCTGCACCTTCTTCACGATCAATCCCGTCGAGACACCCTGCGACACCCGAACTCGCTGTGGCAGTTTCGGCGGCTGCGCCGTCTCGCTCGGCGCTGCAGGAGGGTTGGCCTGATCCTGAGGTCGACCAGCCGCCAGCCCGCTCCCCACGCCGAACGCGGCACAGAGAAGCAGCGCCAGTCCTGATCTTCCTTTGCCCTTCACCCTACGCCGCCCTACCCATGACCGGCTGCGTGCAGTGAGCACACCGCCGGGCGTCGATCGGAATCTCGCTCAAGCACTCGGGACATTTCTTAGTCGTGGGATCAGGCGGCGCCTCTCCCCGGTTCATGCGCGCCACCAGCGCATTCACCGGCACCACCACGAAAAAGTAGATCGCCGCCGCAATTAACAGAAAATTCACCAGCGCGGTCAAAAACACGCCATAAGGAAAGGTAGTACCACCGATCGGGAAGGCTAGCGCCGTAAAGTCAGGCTTGCCGACGATCAAAGCAATCAGCGGCTCAATGAATGACTTCACCAGAGAAGTCACGATTCCGCCAAACGCGGCGCCGATCACAATACCCACCGCCATATCCACAACATTTCCACGCAGAACGAACTTCTTGAATCCGCTTAACATGGGAGACTCCTTGGAAACCAGGGTGGGCAGAAATGTATGACAGGAAGGCTGGAAGGTCAAGCCCGGTGGACTCCGGCTGACGGCTCCTACGCGATAATTTCGACCTCGCCACTGCGGCCATCATAAGTAAACAACCATTTTCGAAGAATGTCACGCCCAATTAGGCACGAGAAGAATGGCTGACGGATAATAGGGCATGCCACGACGCGAGTTGTATCAAGACTAGGCAGCCGGCTTCCAGGAAACGAAATCGCGGCAGCATACTCGGGGAATTCGCCGGCTTCTCCGCCAACCGCGTTGATTTTCTGGCGGCCGGTTTGCTTCAGTTTGCAGGTGGTTGCGATCTGCGGGTTGATGATTGTCAGCGATGCGCCGGTATCGATCAAGGCCCTGACTGACATGTCGGGATACTCAAGCCCTATCGCTCTTCCCTCGATGACCTCAAGCTTTGTTGCGCTGATCAGTATTTCAAGATGTGGTCCCTGTTGAAATAAGGTCGTCGGCGTAAAGGGCAACTTCACTACTGGCACCCTCAAGTGCGTGAAGTCAATGGATAAGGTAAACGGGTTCTTCCGCCCAAAGCTGCTTGACGAGAAAACTCGCTTGAATGCCGAACTTGCCAAGCCCCGCTTTGAACGCAGATTCGTAGTCCGGATAGAAACCTGCTACGGTCTCATCTGCGATCACGACGAAGTCGCCAGGATGATTGCGCAGCCATTCACGCTTGTGTTGCTCAAACACAGTGAGTTCTTTTTGTAACGCCTTCTCTTCGGTGGCCACGGAGTCCTCGTCGCAAATATATCGCTGCCTTGGATATTATAATATTATAATAGGAATGCAAGCAGAATCTTATGGCAAAGCGGAAAAGGCTTGACAAGGACGCCGAGCAGGTCGGTATCTACCTCACACCAACCGAAAAGCTTGTCATGGATGTAATCGCGGGGCGTAGGAAAAAGCGTCATGAAGAAAGGACAAGCCCTAGCGAGATAGTTGCTGATGCGCTCTGGAACGTTCTCACTGAAGGCGAGGGAATCGCTAAGGAAAAAATCCAAGAACTCTTGGCCGTACCATCATGCAATACCGAGGAACCCAACAATCTTAAGGTTTTCCCCAAGAACTGACTATCTAACCTTACTCAGATCCGCATCGGCATCACAATATACCGGTACTTATAATCATCGCCCTCAGCCGGGCGCAACTGCCCCGCGGACTGCGAATCCTTCAACTCCAGCCGCACCTCGTCGGTGCCAGCGGCTTTGAGGAAGTCCACCAGGTATTGGGCATTGAAGCCGATCGTCATGGTCTCGCCGTCGTAGGCCGATTCGATCGAATCCTCGGATTCGCCTGCCTCCGTTGACGACGCCGAAAGCTTCACCTCTCCCTTTTCCAGCTTCAGGCGTACCGCCCGCGAACGCTCGTCGGCAAATTGTGCCACGCGCAGAATCGCCGAGTTCAGGTCGGCATTGTTCAGCGTGATGCTCTTGCTGTTGTCCTTGGGCAGAACAGCCTCGAAGTTCGGGAACTGTCCGGTAAGCTGTCGCGAGGTCAGCAACCGCGATCCGATGCGGAAGAATAACGTCGAGTCGTCCTTGGCAAATTCTACTGTCTCGGCATCCGTTGAATCCAGCAGTGACTTCAATTCGTCCATTGCCTTCTTCGGCACCAGCGTTTTCATCTCGCCCGAAACACCTTCAAACTTTTCCCCAACCCGTTCGCAATGCGCCAAGCGATGCCCATCTGTTGCCACCATCGTGATCGACTCCGGCTTCAGCAGCATCAGCGCACCGTTCAGCGTGTAGCGCGACTCTTCACTCGATATGGCGAAACAGGTTCGCGCGATCAATCCCCGCAATACTTGCCCTGGAATCTTCACCACTCCCGCAGTTGGAAACACCGGCAAGCTGGGGAAATTGGACTTCGCCATTCCCACCATCTTCGTGTTGGAACGGCCACAGCGGATGCTGACCCAGTGATTTTCCAGCAGCTTGATCGTGATATCGGCGTCGGGCAGCAGTTTGACGTAATCGTGCAACTTGCGTGCGGGAATTGTGCACGACCCCTCCTTCTTGACTTTGGCATTGCAGGAGGTCCGCAAACTTAGATCTAAGTCCGTCGCCGTCAGCCGCAGCTCGCCGTCGGCCGCCTCGAATAAATAATTGGAAAGAATCGGAATAGTGGTTTTGCGCTCGACCACGCCTTGCGTAGCCGTCAACTCCCGCAGCAATTCAACCTTGCTGACCGTGATCTCCATCGTTCCCACCGCAACCGCCGCTTCCACCGGCATAGACTTTAATCTCCCCTGCCGCGTGCTACTTTTATTACTTCCCTTATATCAAATGCAAAACCTATAAAACCAGCAGTAACAGTAGGCGGGTCGGAGAAGTGGAAAACTTTGGCAAGCAGCCTATTGCTACCACTTTGGAGAGCGTCCCTTCGTGTGAGAAATCGGTCCCCAACCTGCCGGAGACCCTACAAGAAGATTCCCACCTTTTTGGTTTCCCCGAAACCTTGCACAGCTTCCACAACTCATTCACAGCCGGATAAAGGAAGACCGCGCCATTCCGTGCAAAACGCCAAATACCTGACGTTATCCGCCCAATTGCTCGGTTAGCTTGTTGAGCAGCCTGTTCAAATCTTTGTCGTTCTTGCGGACCTCTTCAATCTTCTCTACCGAGTGCAACACGGTCGTGTGATGCTTTCCCCCGAACTGCCGTCCAATTTCCGGCAGCGACGCTTCGGTCATGTGCTTGGCCAGATACATCGCAATTTGCCGCGGATAGACGATTGCACGCGAATTGTCCTTAGCCTTGATCTCCACCAACCGCAGCCCAAACTGCTCCGCCACCATCTTCTGGATGGATTCGATCGTGACTTTGCGCGCCTGTGAATCGATGAAGTTCTTAAGCACTTGTTGCGCGTAGGGCAGGGTGATTTCCGCCCCAATCAGCGACGAATGCGCCACCAATCGGATCAGCGCACCTTCCAGTTCGCGCACATTCGACCGGATATTCTGGGCAACGTACAGTGCCACGTCCGTCGGCAGGGTGACCTTCTCCTGCTCAGCTTTCTTTTGGAGAATTGCTACTTTCGTCTCCAAGTCAGGCGGCTGAATATCCGCAATCAGGCCCCACTCAAAACGGCTGCGCAGCCGGTCCTCAATCTCCGCCAGTTCTTTCGGAGATCTGTCGCTGGCGATGACGATCTGCTTCATCGTGTCGTGCAGTGCGTTGAAGGTATGGAAGAATTCTTCCTGTGTCCGTTCTTTACCCGCCAGGAATTGAATGTCGTCGATCAGCAGGACGTCTACGCCGCGGAACTTGTCGCGGAACGTGGTCATCTTGTCGTAGCGCAGCGAGTTGATCATGTCATTGGTAAACTTCTCGCTGGATACGTAGCAGATGGCCGCCTGAGGCTGCCGCCGCTTCACCTCGTGCCCAATGGCCTGCATCAGGTGGGTCTTGCCCATGCCGACCCCGCCATACAGGAACAGCGGGTTGTAAGCTTTTGAAGGACGTTCCGCCACCGCCTGGCAAGCGGCATGCGCAAACTGGTTCCCGGAGCCGATCACGAAGGCATCGAAGGTGTAGCGGGGATTCAGTTGTGCCGCGCCATCCCAGTCGAACCGCGATTGCGCCGGACCTGCGGCCACGGCCACGGGACCCGGTGAGAGCCCGCCATTGTGCCGTACCGCCGTTGCCGCCGGGTCGTCTTCCGGGGTCACGAACTTTACGTCGCTAAACTCCAGACCCAGATTGTCGATGGCCTCCTGGATCAGGTCCGCATATTTGTCACCGGCGTGGCGGAACTCGGCCGTGGGCACACGCACGAACAATATCCCGCCGCTGGCGTGGCTGTAGCGCGTGGGTTTCAACCACGTGTCATAGGAGTGCCGGTTGATCTTCTTTTCCAGCGCATCCAGGATGCGCGTCCACGGATTGGGGGAAAGTGTTGTGCCTTGAGCTGACATAAATTATGAAATACCCGCCGCGGCGTCCCGGCGGCTGGCTGAGGGCGCCTGTTGAAAAATGCCGTTTACCTGCTTGCTGATGGAACTCTCAGTGTACTGCGGAATGCGCCACTTGTGTTGTGCGCGATTGACATTGTGAATGAGAATTTCAAACCCGACCGTGCGGCATAGTAGCACAAAACTTTTTCGTCGGCGCGAAAATCTTCACACGAATTTTTTCGCGAACACGATTTCGGAACCCGAAGCTGAGCGCCTGTCAAGTATCAAGGATGTAACTGCAACAGCCACAGTGCAACAACGCATTGCCGGTCTTACTGAGGCCCGAGAATTGAGGCCAAGAACCGGGAAGCTTGAACCGAGACTGGCCTTTGCCCTGACCCCGCTCCGTCATTTATACTCAACGTTTGCCCTAACACTGTCGACGGAATCAGGAGCAGCTATCTTTCATGCCCAAGCGTACATTCCAACCTAACCGGCGCAAGCGAAGCAAGAAGCATGGCTTTCGCACGCGCATGAAGACCCAGGGCGGCAAAAAGGTGATTTCCCGCCGCCGCGCCAAGGGCCGAAAGCGGGTTTCGGTGAAGCCCGGCTTCCGCGAGTAGCTCCTCTGGTGCCGCTCACTTCCATAATCGAGACCCTCAGCCCGCTCTCGCTGCACGAGGGGAGGATGGCCAGTGCCGTCCTGGGAGCCCGGCCGGACTTCGCGATGCCAAAGAAAGCAGCACGATTTCCCCGCATGGTGCGCCTTTTGCGCCACGCGGATTTCGAGCGAGTCTATAAACAAGGACGCCGGCACTTTTCCGCGTCCATGACTGTTTTCTATTGGCCGCGGCCCGACGCAACTGCGGACCCGCAGGTTAAGACGCGGCCGGGGGCCGCGTCGACTGCGTCTCAGAGCGGGTCCGGGCCACAAGGGCTGCGCGTAGGATTTACGGTGGGCCGCGCCCTTGGCGGTGCCGTCCGGCGCAATCGGATGAAGCGCCGTTTGCGCGAGGCCGTGCGTATGACGCGTCCAGCGGCAGGAGTTGCGGCGGACGTGGTTATCAATCCGAAAAAATCGTTGCTGACGACCGACTTCGCGGCCGTGCTGAATGAGGTAGGCCGAGCCTTCGCGGTCATCGAACAAAAGTTGTCAGGGAAGCAGCAGCCTCGAGAGAACTGAATTTCGGGTGAGAGACGGGTGGAATCTCGAAAGGGGGAACAAGTCCTTTCAGGGACGGCACCGCTTCTCACGCATGTTCAAATGAGCAATTTCGCCCAATCCGCCGTGCTGCAATTGCTACGAGCCTACAAGTGGGCCATCTCGCCACTGTTGTCCCCGGCCTGCCGCTTCGTTCCGACCTGCTCCGAGTATGCCATGGAGGCCGTCGAACGCTACGGCGCCGTGCGCGGCGGATGGATGGCCTTTGCCCGTATTCTGCGCTGCCATCCCTTCGCCCGTAGCGGTTACGACCCGGTAGTGGCGACGGCGGCGGTTTCGCAGAGACACGGCGATTCCCCGGGTGGAGCAGCGCTTTCAGCACTGCGTGAGAATTCCTGAATGACGAACGGGCATCAGCCCCGAGGTAATTAATCAAACTTTGGCCGACTTCAAAAATCCTCAACAAGAACCCGGCGCGGAGCGCCGGCTCATGCTCGTCCTGGTTCTGACGTTCCTCGGCTTCATTGCATTCCAGGCGCTGCTTAAGAAGTATGCGCCGCAGTCGCCCGCGTCCCAGGCGCAGAATCAACCCGCGCCCGCTCAAACCGCGACCGCCACTCCAGCCCCTGTGATGCCGGCCCCAGCCGCGGTCGCCCCAAATATCGTCACGAAGCAGGCCTCCACCGAAACCGAAACTGTCATTGAGAACGATCTCTACCGCATCACCTTCACCAACCGCGGCGCCCAGGTCAAGTCCTGGATACTCAAGAAGTTTGACAACGACGCCCAGAACGGCCTGCTCGATCTCGTCAATCCCGCCGCCGCGCAGAAGTTTGGCTACCCGCTTTCACTCTGGACGTACGACGAGGCTGTGCGCAACCAGCTGAATTCCGCGCTTTATGTTCCGAGTGAGACAGACTCGATCATGATGGGTGAGGAAACCGCCAAGGTGACGGTAACCTCGACCAAAGGAGACCTTGCCGGACAAACCTTAAAGGCTCCCGCCGCCATCACCTTCGAATATTCCGATCAGGATCTCGTGGCCCGCAAGTCTTTCCGTTTCGACCACACCTATGTCCTGCACGTGGAAACCTCCGTCGTGTATAAGGGCGTGGAAATCTTCGCTGCGCCGGCGTGGCCCTCGGGATTTGGCGACGAGGTCTCGCCCGCCGCCTACGCCGCCGCTCGCATCGACTACCACAACGATGCCTCCACCGAGCGCAGCGGCTATATCTTCTTTCCGAACTATGTTTCGCGCCTAGCCGTCAAAAGCATCGTCGGTGACAGCACGCTGAAAGGCCCATTTGAGTGGGCAGGCACGGGCGATCAATACTTCACCGCGATCTTCATTCCCAACGATCCCACCACTGCCGCCATGGTTACGCTGAACAAGCCCATGGATGTTCCCCAGAAACCCGGTTCGAAGGAGACCACTAAAGTCGACGTCATCGGCGCCGCTGTCGGCAGCCTTCGCGGCGCAACCACCGAGCGCATGTACGTTGGCCCGAAAGAACTGGCCGTGCTCGACGCCGTCTCAGTCGCCACCATCAAAAACGACAGCGCCGATCTTCGCGGCATCGTCGATTTCGGCTGGTGGGGCATCCTGTCGCGCCCGCTCTTCCTTTGGCTCAAATGGACCTACAAGCACATCGTCCCCAACTGGGGATGGGCCATCGTTCTCCAGACTCTCATCATCACCATCGCGCTGCTTCCGCTGCGAATCACGCAGATGAAGTCGATGCTCAAGATGCAGCGCATCGCTCCGCAGATCAAGTCCATCCAGGAAAAATACAAGAAATACAGCCTTCGCGACCCACGCAAGGCGGCAATGAACGAAGAGATCAGCGGGCTCTATAAGAAGGAGGGCGTAAATCCCGCCGGCGGCTGTCTGCCTCTGCTCATCCAGTTCCCGTTCCTCATTGCGTATTACCGCATGCTGGGGGTCGCGCTCGATCTCCGCCATGCGCACTGGCTCTGGATCACCGATCTTTCCGCACGCGACCCTTATTTCCTGCTGCCCATCCTGATGGTCATCAGCATGTTCGCCATGCAGCGCATGACCCCGCAAGCCGGCATGGATCCGGCGCAACAGAAAATGATGATGTGGATGATGCCTCTGATGATGGGCTTCATCTTTTTCAATCTGCAAGCGGGATTGAATCTGTACTACGCGGAAACCAATTTGATTTCGATCGCGCAGCAGGCCATCATGAACCGCACCAAGCTGGGGCGCGAAATGCGCGAAGTGATGGAGAAACGGGCTCGCAAGAAAGATAAGTGAGCCAGCTGTTAACTCGCAGCCTTTGGCTCCTGGCTTGAAGCGAGCCGAAGGCTGCAAATGTTGCGATAAGATTTATTTTCAAACGAAAGCCTTACCCTGTGGCCCTCTGTGGTTAAAGGTTTTAGGTTTCAAGGCAAAAGCTAAGAGCTTCTTCTATGGACAAACTGGCCGCTGCAAATCGAATCAACGAATTCCTCCAATCCGTCGTCACCAACGGCGGACTGCACCTCAAGTACCGCATCGTGGTCGACCCCCCCGCGCCCAGCGACTGGGAGAAGCCCGAAATCTTCGTCGACTTCTCCGGTCCTGATTCCGCTCTGCTCCTCGACCGCGGCGGCGAGCTTCTTCGCGCCCTCGAACTGCTGGCCTTCGAAATTCTGCATCTGCCTTCCGCCGAGCACGAAAAGATTTCTTTCGATTGCAAGAACCAGCGCTCCATCCGCTTGCAGGAGCTCCGCATGGCCGCCTCGGTCGCCGCCGAAAAAGTTCGCCAGACCGGAACTCCCTTTCACTTCGCTCCCATGTCCTCGCGCGAGCGACGCATCGTCCACCTGGCCCTGCGCGACCAAACCGACCTCCGGACCGAGAGTGACGGCGAAGGCTTCAACCGCTGCGTCGTCCTCTACCCCGCGGAGTACAAACCCGCAGCCGGCAGGCAAACCCGCCGCACGCTCCCCTAGTGGGCTGGCGTCAATGCACCCAGCGTGAGCTGCGTCATTTGCGGCCGAAGAACCTTTGGAGTCGTCGGCGCTACCACTTTGGCGCGTCTTGCGTCTTATCCACTAGTACAGGCAAAATAGATCGCTCCACCGATTTGCTCCCCGAGGCTCTCATGCATCTAGCTCGCCACGCAACCATCCTCTTTTCGCTAATCTCAACTATGACTTTTCTTTCCGCTGCCCAGACTTCGACAGTAACCTATCCGCAGCCAAAGCGCGGCGATCAGGTCGACGACTACCATGGCACCAAGGTCGCCGATCCCTACCGCTGGCTCGAGGACACCGACTCCGCCGAAACCCATGCGTGGGTTGAAGCCGAAAACAAAGTAACGTTTGGATACCTCGAGCAGATCCCCTACCGCCAGGCCATTCGCGATCGCCTGACCAAGCTCTGGAACTACGAGCGTTTCACCGTCCCCAGCCAGCACGGCGGCCGCTACTTCTTCCAGCACAACACCGGACTCCAAAACCAGAACGTCCTCCTCGTCGCCGAATCTCTCACTGCCGAGTCGCGAGTTCTGCTCGATCCCAATCTGCTCTCCACCGACGGCACCGTCGCGCTCGCCGATACCGAAATATCCGACGATGGCAAACTCATGGCCTACGCCATAGCTACCTCAGGCTCCGACTGGACCGAGTGGCACGTCCGTGACATCGACACCGGCAAAGATCTCGCCGACGACCTCAAATGGGTGAAGTTCTCCGGGGCATCCTGGACCAAAGACAACAAAGGCTTCTACTACAGCCGCTACGACGAGCCCAAAGGCGCAGCTCTGCGCGAGGCCAACTATTTTCACAAGCTCTACTATCACCGCCTCGGCGCCGCGCAATCCGAAGACAAACTAATCTACGAGCGTCCTGACAACAAAGAGCTGGGTTTCGCCGGCAACGTTACGGACGACGGCCACTATCTGATCATCAGCGTTTGGCAAGGCACGTCGCCCAAGAACCGCCTTTACTACAAAGACCTCACGCAGCCCGATTCTCAGGTGGTAAGGCTGCTCGACGACTTCGACGCGCAATACAACTTCATCGACAACGATGGGCCAACCTTCTGGTTCCAGAGCGATCTCGACGCACCCCGCGGTCGCGTGATCGCAATTGACACCCGCCATCCCGAGCGCGCCAACTGGAAAACTCTTGTCGCGCAAGGCGCCGACAAACTCGAGTTCGCCAACGTAGTGAACAATTCATTTCTTCTGGGATACCTGAAAGACGCGCGGACCGAAGTCCGCGTGCACGACCTCAGCGGCACGTTCTTGCGCAACGTTGACCTGCCCGGCATCGGCACCGCCTCAGGTTTTGGCGGCAAGCGCAAGGACAAAGAAACTTTCTACGCTTTCACCAGTTTCATTTCTCCCACCACCGTCTATCGCTACGATCCCGTGGCCGGCAAGAGCGCCGTCTACCGCCAGCCCAAAGTCGACTTCGACGCCTCGCGGTACGAGACCAAACAAGTCTTTTACAGCAGTAAAGACGGCACCCGCGTCCCCATGTTTCTGACTTACAAGAAGGGAATCAAGCTTGACGGCCAGAATCCTACCCTGCTCTATGCCTATGGCGGATTCGATATCTCGCTTACGCCAAACTTCTCCGTGCCGAATGTTGTCTGGCTCGAAATGGGAGGCATATACGCTCAGCCCAACCTGCGTGGCGGCGGAGAATACGGCGAAGAGTGGCATCAGGCTGGAATGAAACTGAAAAAGCAAAATGTCTTCGACGACTTCATCGCCGCCGCCGAATGGCTCATCGCCAACAAATACACTTCAACGCCCAAGCTCGCGATTCGTGGCGGCAGCAACGGCGGCCTGCTCATCGGCGCATGCGTCACCCAACGTCCCGACCTCTTCGGCGCAACCCTGCCCGAAGTCGGCGTCATGGACATGCTGCGCTTTCACAAATTCACCATCGGCTGGGCCTGGACCTCCGACTACGGGTCTTCCGACAACGCGGAGGAATTCAAAGCGCTCTACGCCTACTCGCCGCTGCACAACCTGAAGCCGGGAACAAGATATCCCCCCACGCTGATCGCAACCTCAGATCACGACGACCGCGTAGTCCCCGGCCACAGCTTCAAATTCGCCGCCACCATGCAAGCCGATCAAGCCGGCCCGGCCCCGGTGCTGATTCGCATCGAAGTGAAAGCCGGCCACGGCGCAGGAAAATCCATCACGAAACTAATCGATGAAACCGCCGACACCTGGGCCTTCTTGGCCCACAATCTGGATATGAAAGTGGCGTTGCAGTAAAATCGGTCGTCGGCATCATTCTAGAATCGTAATCCTGAGGCCCGCGTTCTTTGCGGGCCGAAGGACCTATGTAACTTGCCGGCGCCACCACCGGCTCCGGCCCTATGCAAACATTAAACGTAGGCGCAGGTCGATCAGACGACGAGTACAAAGCGGCCGATGAGCAGCGCCGCGCCGATCTACTCGCCGAAAGCCGAAGTGACGCAAACTACTTCTTCTATGCCGCAGGTCTAGCTACGCTCGGTACCGGCCTGCTCCCCGTGCGCCTGAACATTCTTGTCACCATCGGTGTATTCGACCTGCTGCGCATTTATGGCAGGTCTTCCAATCCTATTTATCCTTTAGCAGTGTACGGCGCGGCGGTGGCGTGGGTGGTCATGCTGTTAGCGCTGGGATTTGCCGCACGAGGCGGCCATCGCTGGGCGTTCCTGGCCGGTATAGTTCTTTACGCAGCCGACATGATCGCCCTCACGCTCACGTTTTCCATTTGGGCCTTCGGGGTTCACGCGTTCTTCGCCTTCAAGTGGTTCCAGGGACAAAAAGCGCTGAAAGATCTCAACGACCCGGGCGTCTCAACTTTTTGAACGTGACGAGGAGAGGCCGATCTACTCCGAAGTCCGAAACTCCATGGTCTCATCCACCGAAAGCTGCGCCGGCGTACCCGAAGTATCGTTCCCAGAACGCGTAGCCACGACCCGAAACCCCGCAGACCCAATCTCGATCGCGTAGGCATAAGGAGGACGCTGCCGCGCGACGCTGATGTAGTGCGTCGAGATCAGTTCGTCGAGCGAAGTGTATTTTCCTTCGCTGGCGTAGTACTGGCGCTCCGCCGCGGCAATACCCATCAGATCGGTCTTTACGCCAGTGATGTTGATGGTCGCCTGCGGCGTGGCGGCCCCGCCGGCAGCAGCAGAGCTCTGCACCTGACTGGAATAAAAGTACATGCCAACGGCCAGTCCAAGGACAAGGCTGAGAAAACCGAATACACGGCCCATGGGTAATCTCCCACGTAATTGCACCGTGAAACGGAGCCCCTGACAAGTAAGCTGAGGGCAGCAACTACCAACGACCTCGGTGTTTCACTGCAATCAGGGTTGTGAGCGCTATCGGCTGTTAAAAATAGTTACCAAAATATGCGCAACTCCAGGTGCTGCATCCTGAGCGACTTCAGAAAGAAAATCCCCAGGTCTCGAATAGCGTGTCAAGTCCCACGACATGCTTTACAGTTTGTCCCGGGACATCCTTTACGCTTTTTGCTTATGTTTCGGAGTTGGGAAGCCAGCGCGCGACCGCGGTCGCGCGCTGGCTTCCCAACTCCAGTTCACGGATCACGGTGCGG
>DATMOP010000047.1:0-2392 GCA_035568115.1 Candidatus Acidiferrum sp. | reverse complement strand
AACACCAGCATGCCGGTGGCGGTGGTCGGAGTGACGTTAATCACCACGATTTCTCCCATTGCGCGGCGCGGCATATCGGCTACGTGGATCAACGGTCCCTTGGTCTTGGCGAACATGTGTCCTTCGATCGACGGTGGCCGCTTCTGGGTGTCGTCGGAGGTAGCGGCTTTGAAGGAAAGTGAATCTACCGGATCGCGCAGGTCGGCCTCGTAGGACCGTACCGCCCGGAAGTAGTCGCCCACTTTGACTCCCTGATTGCCGCCTACGTTGATGTACACTTTCGCGCCCGTTCCCAGAAGCAGATCGAAATCCTTGGCCATCACGATGCGTCCGCTGGCCTTGCCGTTGCTGGGCATGAAGCGGTCAAAGCGCTCGGGCAAATGGAAACTGACTGCGGGCTTTTCCGCAAACGGTATGGCGATGTCCCCAGGAACCATGGATTCGCAGCTGAATTCAACGTGTCCAACCGCCATCTTGCCGCGGGTATCGACGATACGAACCCGGCCCAATTCGGCGTAGGGTTGCCCCATCGCCCTGAGCATGGCGCGTTGTCCGGCGAACAATTCATACTCATTCGGATCCCGGAGTTCGCGAACGATCTCGTACTGCTGGCCGGTCTGATAACCCGACCCCGCCAGAAAGATGGTGTCGTTCCTCGCAAACAGAGTGGTGTTGGGGCTTTCCAGTCCACCGGCCACGAAATTCGCGTTCGGTTGGAGATCCTTGCTGACAAAGCCGCCGCAATACAAATCAGCCGCGGTGGGGGTCTGGACGCGCTCAATGGGAAAGGTTCCCAGCGTCAACAGCGTATTTTGAGGGGCAGCCTGGTCGGCCGACGCAGAATCGGCCTGCTGCGCAGTCGCCGCTACCGCCATGACCAGACACAGTAACAGCAACAGTCCTGTTTTCTTCATGTTACCTCCGAAATCGAGGCCGGGGCCCGGACCGGCTTTCTCCCGCTAACTTCAGCAAATAGAAGGGCTTTCAAGCCGGACAGTAACAAGATGGGGAGGGCCGGTCAAGGTTACGCTGGTGTTATCGCGGGTACGTTAAAAAGTTTGGGACGGGGAAAATTCGATAATCCGTTGTTGCATCTGCAATTACGCGCCTGTAATATCCCGACTCGTTCCCCGATTCTTGTTCCCTGATGACGATGAGCGCTGCCCCTAACAACTATATCGCCAGGTTCCGGCCCTTGCGGCTTCCCCGGGTGTGTGTGGCGGTCACCGACACCGATCCTACCGCGCTGGTGGACAAGGCCGAAGCCTTGATCCGGGATAACACCTTTCTGGAGTTCAGGTTAGATTACCTTCCCCGCCCCGCGCTGGCGCTCCCCAAGATCAAGCGCCTGATGGAATATAACCCGCACGTAATGGCGATCGCTACCTGCCGCCGTGCCGCCAGCGGAGGCAGATTCCAGGGCTCGCTGAACAGTCAATTGGACATACTGGGGAAGGCTGCAGCCTCGGGCTGTCAGCTGGTTGATCTCGAATTGCAGAGTGCGTCCAAGTCCAGGCCGGAACAGGTGCAGCGTCTGCGTTCGCATTCGGCGCTCATCCTCTCCTACCACGATTTCCGGGGCACCAAGAATCTGGAATCGACGCTCGAAAAGATGCTGACCACTCCCGCCGACTTCTACAAGATCGTCGGCACCGCCACCACTCTCTACGACAACGTCACCATGATGAAGTTTCTCGAAAAGTATGGCGACCGGCATTCCCTGGTCGGGATCTGCATGGGAGAGCAAGGGATCATTAGCCGGTTGCTGGGAGTGCGGGCGGGCAGCGTTTTCACTTTTGCCTCGGTCAGTCCCGACGAGAAGACTGCGCCCGGCCAGGTCACTGCCCAGGAACTGCGCAGCACCTATCGCATCGAACAGGTGGACGCCGCCACCCGGGTTTACGGCGTGGCCGGAGACCCGGTCGCGCATTCGCTTTCGCCCGCCATCATGAACGCGGCACTGCGCCGTGAGAATGTGAATGGGGTTTATCTCGCGCTGCACGCCAAGACCCTCAAAGATCTGCTGGCCTGCGTGCGTGACATACCGATTCACGGCCTCTCCATCACCATGCCGTACAAGGAAGCCATACTCAAGCACCTCGACAACACCGATTCACACACCACAAAGATTGGCGCGTGCAACACCGTAGTGCGGGCGCAGGACAGCAAGCTTTATGGATTCAACACCGACACTGCAGGTATAGTGCGTCCCCTGGAACAGCGCATTACGCTCGAGAAATCGAAGATTCTTGTTCTGGGCGCCGGCGGCGCCGCACGAGCCGCGGTATTTGGACTTAAAGAGCGCGGCGCTGAGGTTTACATTCTGAATCGCACCGCCGGTCCGGCTCAAAAGCTGGCTCATCAGGCCAGAGCCCGAATCGCCAAACGTGCC
>DATMOP010000046.1:0-40107 GCA_035568115.1 Candidatus Acidiferrum sp. | reverse complement strand
GACTCTATTCCAATTCGATTCCCGCCCTCGGCACCGGCGCCCGGGGCTTCGGCCGTTACTATTGGCGAGAGTTCACCGACCAGGTGTCTGGCACTTTCTTCACCGAGGCTATCTTTCCTACTCTCACCCACGAGGACCCACGCTACTACACTCTCGGCAGGGATGGATTCCTTAGGCGCGCCAGCTACGCCCTCAGCCGCACCTTCATCACAAAGAACGATCGCGGCACCAACGAGTTCAACATCTCCGAGATTGGCGGCAATGCCTCGGAGGCCGCTCTGTCGAACTTCTACTACCCCGCCTCTCAACGGGGCTTCAGCAAATCCGCCAAGAACTTCGCCACACAGATTGTGATTACTGCCGGCGCTAATGTCCTCAAGGAGTTCTGGCCCGACATTCGCAAAAACGTCTTCCGCAGGAAAGCCGAATCCCCGCACCTGCCCTAGGTGTTGGTCATCGAGTCGTCCGGAGTGCCAAGAACCATCCGGTCATTGGCGTAACATCGCCACCGCACTTATTGGCCTCGGCTGAAGGGGTTTCTCCAAGAATCCTGTAAGTGGGGTATCTGCTTCACTCAGAGCGTTTCCAACAATCGAGACCTACGAGCGACATCTGATCAACCGCATTATTCCACGTTGGGGAAGATTGGCACCTCTGGCTGTGGAATCGAGGGATGTCGAAGCGTGGTTTCGGGAACTACGCAAGGGGAACGCACAGAAGAAGGTGAAGCCGTTAGCCGATCCTACGATCGACAAGATTCGCCGCATCATGAGCCTGGTCTTCAGGCACGGGCAGCGATACAACTTCCTTCCTCGTCAGCAGGAGGGCAACCCGATGAATTGGGTCAGCCAGCGGACCACGAGCGACTACCGGGCGATAGTTATGACGCCCAAGCAAGCGTTCGAGGTTCTTCTGAATATTCCGGAGCCGAGACGCACGCTCACCCTGAGCGACGCGGCGACTGCTCTGCGAGTATCGGAACTGTTGGGCCTGATGTGGAAGGATCTCGACTTCGATGGGTCAGTAATTTATGTGAGACGAGCCTACGTGTGGGGAAGGTTCAAGGAGCCGAAGTCAAAAGCGTCCAAGGCTCCAGTCCCCATACATCCGCTTTTGGCTGGCTTCCTCCTCGCATGGCGCGAGAGAACGAAGTACGCCAAGGAAAGCGACTACGTGTTTCCCAGTGTCAAGCTGAGAGGCAAGAAGCCGCTATCCGCATCCATTATGGTGCAGAAATACTTGCGTCCTGCAGCCATCACCGCAGGTGTGATTCGCGCGGACTGGAAGGGACGCTTCGGCTTTCACAACTTTCGTCATTCGCTTGCGACGGCACTAGTGAAGCTGAAGGTGGACCCGAAAACCGTACAGGGAGTGCTGCGCCACGAGGACTTCGGCACGACTATGGGACTCTATGCGCAGTCCGACATGGACTCTATGCGGGATGCGCAAGGCAAGTTCCTGGAACAGCTCATGGGAGACAGAATTCACCTGCTCACAGAGCGAGTTCAGTGAGAATCATGGGTTGGATCGTGGGTTGGAAATCTCCGCTCTTCGCCACTAAGTTCTTAAGAATGATGGTGGCCAGGGACGGAGTTGAACCGCCGACGCCAGCCTTTTCAGGGCTGCGCTCTACCACCTGAGCTACCTGGCCACGCTTCGAAACCCGCTCTTCCGCCGCGGGCTGCGAGGATCGTTCGCTTCACGCTGATTGTTGCGGGATTGCCAACCGAATGAAAACACATCGCTGCCGGACGCGTGCGGAACTTCTTGATTATAGCAATGGCGGCCAGTTCGCTCAACGTCTTCGATTAGCCGCGAGTGGCGTGTTTCGCCACACACTGCGGGTAGTTGGGTCAGTTGAGGCTGACCCACTACCCCGCCGAGCGCTGGCAATGACGGCTTACCGTTACTGCCCGCCAGCTGACGAGCCGTGCTGTCCCAGCCACGACGCGAGTTTCGGTTCCTGTTGCGACTTTAGGTCGACACAGTTATTGATGCGCTCAATCGACTGCCGGTAGGTCCGTTCCGCCGCTTCGATCTTGTGCGCAGCATAAAAGTTTGTTACCTGATCGCGCATCTGCGCGTCGCAGAACGAACCGGTCGAACCCATGATCTGGGCGCTGGCAAATGGTCCGCCGGCTTTCTGCACTGCGTCCCAGTGCGCGAGAACAAAGTCCCACGCCTGTTTCTCACCATCGGGATTTCCCATCACGCTCGCAATTACGCCCAGCGCATCCTGGGAGCGAACGTCGGGCGAGATAGCGAAGTCCAGAGTCCGCTGCAAAAGTTTCAGATCAGTAAACTGGGGCAGCGTGAACAAGTACATGTAATACTCTTCCGGCGATTTCGGATTCTTCAACGCCGTCATCAACCGATCGTAGAATGCCTGGTCTCCGTCCAACGCGGCCAACCCTAATGCGCCGGCAGCCAGATCCCGGTTCACCGCGGTCGGATCAGACATAGCCTTGTCGGCAATCTTGCGCGCTTCAGCCAGTGTGTCCGGATCGCGAGCATCGTAGCCAAGTGCGTTCAGCAGCCCTGCGCGCAGAGTTTTCTGATCGTCACTTTCTCCGGGTTTCGACTCCCAGCCCACTTCTTTGGCGACCGGCCTCAAGTATTGCCGCAGCCATTCCCGGTAGCTGTCGCGATCGTTTTCATTTACCAGGTAACGCCCGATGTAGTTTAGTTCCCCCAGCACATCTTGCATCACGGCGCTGCTCCGGTCCGACTGCAACCCTTTGGCGAATGCAAGATAGTCTCCTACTGGCTCGCTTCCGACCCGCACTGAGGCCCAGATGTCCGATTGCAATCCGATACGCTCCGCGGGAGACAGCTTTGCTTCAGCATCTTTCGCCAGACTGCGCACCTGATCTGGCTCGTAACCCGAGCGATAATATCCAGCGGTCCCCGCGTTGGCCAGAACCCAGGTCGAGCAACCCGGCAGCGTGAACGTCTCCTCTTTCTTGGTAAGCAGTTCGCACTTGGCGCTGTTACCATTCGATCCTTTCAGGCAAACGGGAATCTGCCAGAGTTGGTCGTTCCCTGCCTGGAATTTAGCCCGATCGAAGTAATAGCGGTGCTGGCTCAGCTTGACGGTCGTGGAATTTCCCGAGCATTGCGCCTTGACGTTAACAATGGGCACACCCGCCTGCTTTACCCAAGTGGGCATGATCTGATCGACCGGCCTTTTCGAGACTTTGGCCAGCGTCGTCCAGAAATCATCCGCGGTGGCGTTGCCGTAGGAGTGCTGCTTTACATACTCTCGCACGCCCGCGCGAAATGTCTCCGGGCCCAGGTAGGCTTCCAGCATGTTCAGCACCGCCGCAGCCTTGCCGTAGGCGATTCCGTCAAACAGTTCCTGAATTTGGGCCGGAGTTTCGGCCGCTTGATGGATGGGACGCGTGTTTGCCAGGGAATCGGTGCCGCGTGTTCCGGAATTCTGGCTGACATCGTCAAGATCGAAATTCCATTCCGGCTTCCACCCCAGCAACGGCTTGCTGGCCGCCCAGGTGGCAAAGCCTTCGTTTAGCCATACGTCGTCCCACCATTTCATTGTGACCAGGTCACCAAACCACATGTGTGCGATCTCGTGCGAAGTCACTGACGCGATGGTTTTCTTCAGTCCCGTGGAGCCGCTCTTCTCGTCAATTAACAGAATCACTTCGCGGAAGGTAATCAATCCGGTATTTTCCATCGCGCCCGCCGAGAAATCCGGCAAGCCGATCAGGTCCAGCTTCCCGTAGGGATACTTGATGCCAAAATACTTGTCGTAGTAGCTGACGATGTGTTCCGCCGCACCCAGTACGAACCGCCCCATCTCCTTTTTCCCCGGAGTGCTGTAGACGCGAATGGGAATGCCGTCAGCCTCACCTTCAATGTATTCAAAGTTGCCCACGACGAGCGCCGCCAGGTAAGAAGACATCTTCGCAGTCGTGGCAAAATTCACTGTGTGCTTGTCTCCGGGGCCGGCCGTATCGGAGACCACTTTGTAGTTCGAGAGGGCGACCATGCCCTTGTCGGTTACCGCAGTGATATCGAACGTCGCCTTGTAGCCGGGTTCGTCAAACGACGGATAGGCGCGGCGCGCATCGGTAGCCTCAAACTGCGTCGCGGCGTATTTGCGGCCCTGGTCGTCTTTGCCTAAATAGAGACCGCGCATCTCATCATTCAAGATGCCGGTGTACGTGATGTGTATGGTGGCTGGGCCCGCAGGAAGCGGCTTCTCAACGACGAGCACGACCATTTCCTTTTCTTTCTGGGGCGTCACTGTCGCCTTCTGAGTGCTTCCGCCGCTGGTGATGCTGATCTCGTGGAAGTCGATATCGACGGCGTTCAGCGTGATTTCCGACGTCGGCTTCAGCACGCGGATGGAAATCGTCTCGTCCCCCTCGAACTTCGCCTTCTCCAGATCGGGCGTGAAGGTGAGTTTGTAGTTCTCCGGGGCGGCCACTTCGGGCAGCCGTTGGGCTGCGGCCAGGGATAATGTCGTCAACGCAAACGCAGCTACCGCAAGAATTCGCTTCATAGTTTTCCTCGAGAGATTCGCTTGGAATTCATTTCTTAATAGAACAGTTTCATGGACTGAAGTTAATGAACCGCTTCATCGGAAGAATCTCTTCAGCCCCGCAGCCCGGACGGACCTATGACTCTCCACTTATACGGAAGGTCCGCCGCAAAAGTTCACTGCGGATGCGCCACCGCCCCGCTCATCACCGCCATCGCGCACCGGTTGGCCCCGAACCAGTAGGGGATCTCACGGTAGTCTTCGACTGCAAATACCGCTAAGTCGGCATCTTTCCCCGGTTCGATCGAGCCTTTGCGATCCGCCAATCGCAGCGCCCACGCACCGTTGATGGTGGCGGCGGCAATGGCCTCCGCTGGCGACATCTTCATGTGCGTGCAGGCCAGCGACATCGCCATCGGCATACTCAGGGTCGGCGATGTGCCGGGGTTGTAGTCCGTCGCCAGCGCCACCGGCACGCCTGCGTCAATCAGCTTGCGCGCCTGCGGATATTCTTTCAGTCCTAGAAAATAATTCGCTCCGGGCACAAGCGTGGCGATTGTGTTGTGCTTGGCCAACTGCGCGATGTCGTCCTCGTTCACGTGGTCCATGTGATCAAATGACGCCGGATTGAAACGCAAGAACGGCCGCAACTGGGTTTCCGAGAGTTGGCCCATGTGCGCCCGAACATTGAGACGATGCTGCTTCGCTACTTCAAAAATCTCTTCGGTCTCTGCTGCTGAAAAAGCCCCTTTATCGCAGAACACGTCCACGAATTGGGCGAGCTTCCGCTTCGCGGCCTGCGGAACCATCTCCTTACAGACGGCCTCAACATACTTTTGTGAGCGACCTTGAAATTCTTTCGGGACGACGTGCGCGCCCAGCAGAGTAGAGATGACAGTCCCCGGCCAGCGGGAAGCAGCTTCGCGAATCGCCTCCAAGGACTTCAATTCCGACTCGACTGTCAGACCGTAGCCCGATTTGGCCTCGACCGTGGTCGTGCCGTGCGCTGTCATGTCGCGCAGCACAGCAAGCACTTTCTCGGCGAGAACCCGCTTCCCTGCCTTGCGGACTCCTTCCAGGCTCGACTGGATGCCGGCGCCGGCCGCGGCAATCTCTTGATAGGAAGCGCCTTCGATGCGCTTCTCGAAATCCACCAGCCGCGGGCTGACAAAGACAGGATGTGTGTGTGAATCGACGAAGCCGGGAAGGACGACTCTGCCGGCGCAATCGATCTCGGTGACTTTCTTTCGGTTCTTCTTCAGCCAGGGATCGCGGAGCGCTTCTTTGGTCGTGCCGACGGAGACGATCCTTCCGCCGAGGCAGAGGACGGAGCCGTTTTCTATGATGCCGAGTTGTTTGAGATCAGAGCCGCGGCGGGGGCCGGGCTTGCCGGAGGAAAATTGCAGCGTGAGCAACTGGCCGATGTTGGCCAACAGCAACGGAGGCTGCATTCTTTTATCTAGTTTTCGGGGTGAGACCACGCTAAGAGAGTTTAACAGCCGTCGAGGTCTAATGGATCGATGGAAGCCCGGTTCTTCGATGCCTACATCGTATAATCAGACATCCAGTAAATGGACCAGAAACCATGCGGTCTACGAAAGTCGACAAAAGCGCGGTCGTTGCCCAGGTCGAACGATATTCTCCCGAGCGCAAAGCCGAATTCCTGCTAAACAACGCCGTCGACGACGCCGACTACCGCAAGGCCCAGAAAGAGGTTCGGAAGTTGGGCGTAAACCGGATTCGATCCCACATCTGCGACCTGCCTAGATTGTGGGCTTTCCAACTAGACTTCATGAGGTGTTTCGACTGTCATGCTTCGACGAAGTGTTCTCCGGCCTCAGATGGGCAACTGCGCCGGACGGGGGTTTCGGCCCTCGGACGAATCGCCACGAGACAGTTAGCAAAACCAATGTTCCAATGACGATCGCCAGGGCTATTGCGCTGAACCCGTTCTCCGTGTATGTGGTCGTTACAACGAGCCAAGCGATCAGGACTGCGGACGGGAGGATGATGCCGAAGGCTGGCGTTGCCCGAGCCCACTTCATCCAGAGTGGCTGGAATGCCTCACGCGCTTCAAGCAATTTCGTGAAAAGCTGGCCTGTCTCGCCTCCCATGATGCCGTCGTCGGCTATTGAGCTGACGAGGTGCTTAAAATTCCAAAGTTGCCGGATGCCGGCTACGAGCCAGACGTAGCTCACAACGCAACCCAGCACACCTAGCGTGATTCGATGCGCAAAATAGTGGGCGGCCACAAATGCTTCAAAGAGGATTCCGTGAAAGATCAGAAACCAATCTACCCTGTTGTGCAAGTTCTCGATTTCGTGAATAAAGAAATCAAAGAGTAACCTCCGTTCCGGTCGTTCTTGAGCCATCGGCCAACCCTCCGCACGAGACCAAGGGTCTCCCTTCTCCGAGCGTTCATTTTCCTTACATCGGCACCATCACTCCGCTCTTCTTCGCAAACTCCTTCGCTTCATCGTATCCCGCGTCCACGTGGCGGATCACGCCCGTCCCCGGGTCCGCGGTCAGCACGCGCTCGATGCGCTTAGCCATCTCGTCGGTCCCATCGGCTACCGTGACTTGCCCCGCGTGCAGCGAATACCCGATGCCTACGCCGCCGCCGTTGTGAATCGATACCCATGACGCGCCCGCCGCGGTGTTTAGCAATGCATTGAGCAGAGGCCAGTCGGCAACCGCATCGGAGCCGTCCTTCATGCTCTCGGTCTCGCGAAACGGAGACGCTACCGAGCCGCAGTCGAGGTGATCGCGGCCGATCACAATGGGCGCCTTGATCTTTCCTTTTTTCACCAGATCGTTCATCGCGAGGCCGAACTGCGCGCGCTCGCCATATCCCAGCCAGCATATGCGTGCCGGCAGTCCCTGGAACTTGATGCGCTTGCGCGCCAGATCAATCCAGCGGCGCAGAATGCGGTTCTCGGGAAACAACTCCAAGACTAGATCGTCAGTGACGTGAATGTCTGACGCCTCGCCTGACAGCGCTACCCAGCGGAACGGGCCGCGTCCTTCGCAAAATAGCGGACGAATGTAGGCGGGCACAAACCCGGGAAAGTCATAAGCATTCTTCACACCGCGCTGAAACGCAAAGGTGCGGATATTGTTGCCGTAATCGAAAGTCACCGACCCCATCTTCTGCAATCGCAACATGCCTTCCACATGCGACGCGATGGCGTCGAGCGATTTCTCCTGATACGCTTTCGGGTCGCTTTTTCGTAATTCGACGGCCTCGGCGAGAGTCATGCCGTTCGGCACATATCCATTCAGTGGATCGTGCGCCGAAGTCTGATCGGTGAGAATATCGGGCACCACGCCGCGCGCCGCCAACTCCGGAATCACATCCGCGCAATTCCCGACCAGCCCGACCGACACATTCTCTTTTTTGCGCACGGCATTCTTCAAAATGCGCAGGGCTTCATCGAGCGTGGTGACCATGAAGTCGCAATAGCCGGTCTTCAGCCGCTTCTTAATGCGCTCGGGATCGACGTCAATCCCCAGAAACGCCGCGCCCGTCATAGATGCGGCCAGTGGCTGCGCTCCGCCCATGCCGCCCATGCCGCCGGAGACGATCAGCTTGCCCGCAAGGTCTCCGCCAAGATGTTTTTCGCCTGCGGCTGAGAACGTTTCAAACGTGCCCTGCACAATTCCCTGCGAGCCGATGTAGATCCACGAGCCTGCGGTCATTTGGCCATACATCATCAGCCCGGCGCGCTCCAGTTCGTTGAACTTCTCCCAGTTCGACCAGTGGCCAACTAAATTGGAATTTGCAATGAGCACCCGCGGCGCATGGTCGTGCGTCTTGAACACGCCGACAGGCTTGCCCGACTGCACCAGCAAAGTTTCGTCGTTCTCAAGCTTCTTCAGCGTTGCAACGATGGCGTGGTAAGCTTCCCAACTGCGGGCGGCGCGGCCGGTGCCTCCGTACACTACAAGATCCTGCGGACGTTCCGCGACGTCGGGGTCAAGGTTGTTCATGAGCATGCGCATGGCAGCTTCCTGCTGCCATCCTTTGCAGGTGATGGAGTTACCGCGGGGCGCGCGAATTGAAGCATGGGCCTGGGTGAGTTCCGTCTCAACGGGCATATATAGATGTTACTTGCTGAGCGTGGAAGTGTTCAACGTTGGGAGCACAGCGAGAGATAGAAACAGAACAGTCGCCTACCAGGTATTGTATGCGGTGCCTTCGGTTGAGATAGCGGTTGATGCCGACTTCACGCCGACGATGCCGGGATCTTGCTGGTCCACAGATAACAGGACGTCTTCCTGCTCCAGTTCCCAGTTCGCTTCGCCGGTCATGGGATCTCTAGGAATTTCCTTGATGTAGCCGGCCGACTTCAAATCTTCCAGCGACTGCGGCGCCTTCTGTTTATCGAGTGTGTACTGAGCGATCAGCTTGTTCAGTTCGAACAGGTCATTCCGCAACACGGACTCTCGCGCTACTACCAGTGAGTGGTTGTACCTGGGAAGCGCGATCGACAGCAGTATTCCTATGATGATGATGACAATCATCATTTCCAGCAATGTGAATCCGGATTTCCCGCTCGATTTAAGTCTTCTTACCATTTACCAATCCTTATATTTCGTACCGTCGAGCCCCGTGCCCTGCGATTTGGTATAGACGTCAAACACGCTCTGCCCTCCCCAGGAATCAGAATCCGGATCGTCCTGCATGGAACGCAGGCCCCATTCGGTGGTGCCGGTCATAGGATCGATGGGAATCTTGCGCAGGAAGCGAATCTTCTTGCCCTGCACATCCACGCCTTTCACCAGCGTTTCGAGATCCGGCGGATAGTTCTGGCTGTCCACCTTGGTCTGGAAGCCGCCGCGGTCGGCCGCGTCTTTATAGCGGTCGATGGCATCGCGCATCTCCCATAAATCGTTGCGCAGCACGCGCTCTTTCTCGCGCATGATGGTCACCCGCGCCAGCGGCACCACCATGGTCGACAGAATGACTAAGATGGAAGAGGCGATGATTAGTTCAAGGAGCGTGAAGCCCCGCGCTTTATAAATAAGAGCAAGCCTCGCACTTGGTCTGGCACTCGGCCCGCGCTGGAATTCGTGTTTCATCTTCAACTCTCGGATTAAGAACGGCCGCGGGCGATTTTATTGCACGGTCACCGATGCCTGTGCTCCATTCACCGTGATGGCCTGTTGGCCGGGATCACGCGCTCCACCTCTTGTAATCGTCAGCGGAGTTTGTCCGCTGGCCTTGGCCTGAAATGTCAACGTAACCACTGCGCCCTGCCCGGAAACTCCACCCGATCCCGGCGGCCGCGTGGCTGTAATCTGCAACGTTCCGGTCGTCTCATCTTCGCGGTGCACCAGGGCTACCGCCTGCCCATCCTGCGAGAGGAACCCGCCGTTCGACACATTCACCAACTGTAGCTTGGCCGGATCGTAATTCATCTGCACCGGGACGGAATACACGTTCTGAGCTCCCGAAATCAGTAGATTGACGACAAATGTGTTGCCCTTGGTTGCCGTGATCTGTCCCGGATCAAAGAGGAAGTTGGCCCCCTGCCCTGTCCCAGGATTCGCAGCCTGGTTTGGAGTTTGATTCGGAAGGAGCTGAATCGAAGGTGTTGGGTTTGCCGGTGTTGCCGGAGCCTGAGTGGCAGGCGCCGCCGGAGCTACCGTGTGGCTGACGTGCCGCAGTTCAATCGTGTTCGCCGTCCCGATGTCGATGGCTCTCTGGTTCAACTCGCTGACCGTAGCTCCGCGGATGATGTGTGGAGTAATCGCAAACACCGTCTCATCCTGCGAGTGGTCCTGCGTCTTTTGCCCGAAGAAATACCCAAGGATTGGAATCTGCGCTAACCCCGGAATCCCGCTCAGCGACCTGGTCTGGGAGTCGTCCATGATTCCGCCGATGAGACTCGATTCGCCATCCCGCAGACGGATTTCGTGCTCGATTTTCTTCTGGCCAATGATGGGCTGGCTGATGCCGCCGATGCTCGACTGCCCCACCACCGAAGAGATTTCCATGGTGATCTTCAGGGTCACTTCGCGGTCCGCGTGCACGTGCGGCGTAACGTCAATGTTCACGCCCACATCCAGATATTGGAACTGGGTGTTCACCAGGGGGTTGATGCCCACGCCGCCGATTCCGGGCTGGAACGATCCCGTGGCCACCGGCACGCGTTCGCCGATCTTCAATGTTGCCTTCTGATTATCGAGCGCGCGAACCTGCGGATTCTGCAACATCTTGGTGTCGCTGTCGCCCATCACGGCTGACAGGTTGGCGGAGGGAATCGTGACCTGAAAGTCGGTGGCGTTCAGGTTGCCCAAGGTGTTCAGATTCAGCCCGGTACCGCTGGAGCTGCTGGATGTGGGAGTCGTGCCCGGAGTTGTTGTGGGGGTGGTGTTGATATTGCTTTGCAGGGCGACGGTGGCGCTGGTCGGCGGACTCAGTCCCAAAGTGCGCGACTTGTCTTTGCTCACCTGCAACACGGCGATGTCTACAATCACTTCCGGCCGCGCTCGATCCAGGTCATCCACCAGCTTCTCGGCCAATGCAATTTGATCGGGTGTGCCGCGCACCACCAGAGCATTCTGCGAGAGCAACTGCTGCACGCGCTGCACGTCGAGCACGGCGCGAATTGCGTTCACCACGTCCTGTAACTCGGTGGGTTGAGAAATATTCGAAAGATAAAAAGTCTTGAGGACGCTTTGCTCCAGTTCCTTGCGTTTGGCGGGATTATCCTGGGCCACGAAAATTGTGTTGCTGGTCACGGGCCGCCAGAAGGTTTTCGATTCCAGCGCCGTAATTTGCAGCGCTTCTTCCAGCGTAACCCCATTCAGTTCGACTTTGATGCGCCGCGAAGTGTAGTCGGGATCGAACAGAACGTTGATCCCGGCCAACTGCCCCACGGTCTGGTAAATCACTTTGGAATCTTCGGTGAGCTTCACGGTGATGGGGACAACCGAGATGGGAGCGAGTTCCACGGGACCGCCCGCTTCCCTGATCTTGCGCTGCAGGCTGCTGGGCGGCCCGGCGGACTGCGGAGGGGGATTTACGGCATCGTTCAGCATCTGCTGGGTACGCTTCAATTCCTGCTGCGCGCTGAAGAGCGAGGGATCGATCTGAGCCGCCTTCTGGAATTCGGCCAGCGCTTCCTGCAGCTTGCCCTGTTCGCGCAGTACTACTCCGTGATGGACGATGGACTGAGCCGCCTTGGAGCGCATGCGCTCAAACGACGTGCGGTAGCGCAAGTCTTTTGGTTTCAGGTCATAGGCTTGACGGTAGAAGTCGTAAGCGGCCTCGAAATTCTGGCGCGCTTCGGCGTCCTGGCCTTTTTCGTAGATAGTCTTGGCCTTATCGGCGATGGCGGGCAGTATGGCAAGCACGACCAGCAGCACTACTGCCGTGGGCTTCAGACGTCTCATTCGTTAGTCCTCGTCTAAAAAGTCTTCGCCGGACAAGCGGTCCTTACCCCTAAGCCAGCGAACCTTGGGATTCACGTGACGCTACACTTGACGCAACCAAAAGAGTGCTTTGGCTGCGATTATAGCATCGCGTTTCCCGGCTCCCCATGTGATTGCACGCACGGCAGTTACACTCTTTAGTCTTAGCCCCAGTGGGTTGTGTGCTCATAATCCTCGTGGTGCGTCCGAACTTGGCTTGGGCTTGGTTTTGTCGGCGGGTGGGCCGTCTAGTACGCAGATCATTCGGCATGGAGCTTTCATCATAGGATTGGTCGGACATGCCGACTGCTTGTGGTAGCCCTTGGGGCATTCGCCCTGAGCTGAGAGTTCACAGCCGGAGACACCGAAATAGGTAATCGGTTTGCAATCCGGAGGCGGGGTCTGTTGCCCGAATCCAATCCCAACGCAAACTAGCAATAACATCAGGGACTTGCGCAATTCATCCTCCTGTATCGCTTCCCTATTGACGGTTCCAACGGCACGGAGCCAGATAGCAGAAGCCAGAAGCCGATCTTTCTTGCTGCTAAGATTGAATCAGACCCAACCCATGCCGCGCCAGTCCAGCCACGAAACCAAGCCCAAACCGGAGAAATCCCCGCGCCGCGAGCCTACCGCCAGCGGACAGAGGGATGCTGCCGTTAATAGGATCGCTTCTCATAACTACTTCTTGCTGGAAAAATTTGAGTGTGGCGTGGTTCTTACCGGGACCGAGGCCAAATCGGTTCGGGGAGGGTTGGCCAACCTGAAAGATTCTTACGGGCTGGTGAAAGATGGGGAGTTATGGCTGCTGAATGCGCACATTGGGCCGTATGAGCATGGGAACATCCACAACCATGCCCCGCTGCGCACTCGCAAGCTGCTCATGCATAAGGAAGAGATCCGCAAGCTGATTGGGAAGACGCAGCAGAAGGGGCTGACATTGATCCCAGTCCGGATGTACTTGAAGAATGGCAAGGTGAAGGTTGAGCTGGCGCTGGCTAAGGGCAAGCAGTTGTGGGATAAGCGGGAGACGGAGCGGCGGCGGACGGCGGATAAGGAAGCGAGAGAGGCTATTCGAGGCCGGAAGAAGTAAGCGTGCGAAATGCGAACCCCGATCCTTGCCAGCCATGCCATAATGTTCTCGAAGGAAGGTGTCTGAAGGTTTGCCATGCCTACACGCAGTGTAAATCTAACGCCAGAACTTGACCGCTTTGTGGCCACGAAGATAAAGAGCGGGCGTTACGAAGACGCGAGCGAGGTCGTCCGCGCCGGCCTGCGGAACCTAGAACGCGAGGAGCAGGAACACGCGGCGAAGTTGGCTGCCCTGCGCAGCGCGATCGACGAAGGCGATGCCAGCGGGGTGGCCGCGGGGAATGTCTTTGGCCGGGTCCGTAAGACGCTCAAACTTTCCGCATCGCGCTAGCCAGCCGTGGCGAAGTTTCGATTTTCGCGCCGCGCCGAGGCCGACCTGCTGAGCATCGGCGAATATACCCTCCGCAAATGGGGCGCGACCCAGGCCGCCCGGTACCTCGGCGAACTGGAGGATTGTTGCCAGATGTTGGCCCGCAATCCCGCTCTAGGCCGCCTTTGCGAGGATATTCGTTCCGGCTTGCGCCGCTTTGAGCACGGCCGGCATGTCTTGTTCTACCGCCAGGAGTCCCGCGGAATCCTGATTCCCCGCATCCTTCATCAGCGCATGTTGCCGGAGAGACATGTGATGGATTTTGAGGAAAAGGAGAGTTGAGGCTGGTCTGTCCTAATTTATTCCCATACCTCTAGTTTAATCTGGCGGTAGCGATTGATTAGCTCAAAGTCTGCCCGGTTGGTGGTGATGAGTCGAGCTCCGTGAGAGCGGGCGGTGAGGGCGATAAGAACGTCGAAATGCATGTCACGCAGTTTGTGGGGCTGGAAGCCTTGATCGGCATGGATTTTGGCCAGTATCTCGCCCGACTCCAGCCAATTCTCTCGCGTCGGAGTCAGGACTGGGTGGTTTCTCGCCAGAGCCGAGAGAAACTTGTGGTCCGCAGGTGTGTGAGCGCCCCGCCATAACTCCGCCAAAACCACAGAGGACATTCGGACAGCGCCGATGACCGAGTGGAGCCTTTCGCGATGGCGCGGAGACCGAAGGTCGTCGATGATGATCGACGAGTCAAAAATGACCAGATCAGTCAACGTAGCCTTTGAAGGAAAGCTTCCCCTCGTTCTTCTTCATCAACTTCTTAAAGCGCTTCAGCCCAACAATTTCGCGCAGGGCGATGTGAACCGCATCGGTGCGGGATTTCGCCTTGAGCACTCTCACGGCCTCATCGGCCAAGTCGGTGTCCAGGCGGATTGAAGTGAGGGTCACAGCCATAGAGGCCTCTCTTCGCTGATATATACATGGTAGACGACTCGTATATACAGGTCAAGATGCTGTGGGCGAACTGCCCAATTAGACGGTAGTTTTAGTTTTGTCATTCCGAAGGCGGCCGTATCGCCGAGGAATCTGCTGTCAGCCCGCAGCGCCGAATCACCCGCCAAGAAATTCGCCGTCGATCCCAGACCAGCAAAGCGGCGTATGATAGTCGGCCAGCAGGTTGACGCTATGGCAGATCCTCGACACCTCGCGAAACTGAAGGAAGGAGTACAAAACTGGAATCTATGGAGGAGTAAACACCCCGAAGTCGCGCCTGATTTGACGGAAGGAAACCTCGCGGGGAGGGATCTCCGCGGCGCGGATCTCAGCGGAACGGACCTCAGTAGGGCTAGCCTAAGCGGGGTCAACCTCTGTGGTGCCAACCTCACCGGGGCCAGCCTCAGAGAGACTCATCTCGGGACCGGCTCCGGCGGCATCGAACGGCCGGAGATCAGCAGGACAGAGAGCGCCGAATTGCGCCTCCACAGCACCCGCATCGGATTCACGACCTTTGGAGATAACGACCTCAGCACCGTAAAGGGACTCGACACCCTCGAGCACGCTGGCCCGTCCACAATCGGCATTGACACGATTTTCCGCTCAAAGGGCAATATTTCCGAAGCGTTCCTGCGGCGAGCTGGCGTGCCCGAGAGCTTCATCGCATACATGAGGTCCCTAACCGCCGGAGTCCCTAACGAATTCATTAGCTACATGAGGTCGCTCACCGATGGCACTCCTAGCGACTCAACTACGGACGTGAAGGTGCTCACAACGGCGAGCGCCTATGATGATTACTACTCATGCTTCATTAGCTATTCCAGCAGAGACGAAGCATTTGCCCAAAAACTTCACTCCGAATTGCTGTCGCGAAAAATCCGCTGCTGGAAAGACAGTGAAGATTTAAAGATCGGCGATAGACTCCAAGATGAAATCGAGACAGCCATTACGCAATGTGACAAGTTGCTCCTAGTGTTGTCGGAAGACTCGATCAATAGCGCGTGGGTTGAGTGGGAAGTTCGTAAGGCCTTCAAGAAGGAACAAGAGCAAGGCTGCGCCGTGTTGTTCCCCGTCAGGCTCGATGACTATGTTAAGGAAGTTCCCTACGATTGGGCTGGGGAAGTTCGCAAACGCAACATCGGCGACTTCCGCACGTGGAAAGACCACGACTCGTTTCAAAAGTCGCTCGACCGCCTCCTCCGCGACCTGAAATCGCAAGACTCCGAGCCTAAGTGAGGAGCGATGGCAAATCCCAAACATCTCGCCGAGCTGAAGAAGGGCGTTGAGGCGTGGAATAGTTGGAGGGAAGATCAGGCTAGGATCGCCCCGGATCTTAGCTCAGCCGACCTGCGTGGGGCAAATCTGGCAGGCGCGAATCTCTCCGCGTCGATGCTCCGGGATACCCGCCTCGATAACGCTGACCTCAGCGAGGCTAATCTAAAGGGTGTAACAGCCATTCGGGCGAGTCTTAAAGACGCTCGCCTCTTCCAAGCGGTGCTTTCCGATTCGGATTTCAGCGATGCGGACATGAGCAGAGCCAAACTCGTAGATGCTCACCTTTTCGTTGCGAACCTCCAGCGGGCCAATTTGCTGAAAGCCAATCTCTCTGGAACTGATCTTCGGATTGCGAACCTGTCTCAGGCAAATCTCGAAGGGGCGGACCTGTACGGAGGGAACCTCAATGGCGCAATTCTCGTCGAAGCACGACTCAATGGAGCCTATCTTCACGAGACGAACTTTGTCGGTGCGGTCCTCAACAACTCTGACTTTTCGGGGGCCAACATCTTGGCCACGGTTTTCGATAACAACGACCTTCGGGGCGTGAAGGGCCTCGAAACGGTTCGGCACAATGGATCGTCTGTGATCGGCATCCTCACGATCCTCCGCTCACAGGGCAAGATTCCGGAATCCTTCCTGCGAGGCTGTGGCGTTCCGGACGATTTCATCACCTACGCAAAGTCGCTCGCCACCAATCCCATCGAGTTCTACTCCTGCTTCATCAGCTACTCCACCAAAGACCAGGACTTCGCCGACCGCCTCTACGCCGACTTGCAGAACAAAGGCGTGCGCTGCTGGTTTGCTCCGCAGGACGTTCAAGGCGGCAGGAAGCTCCACGAGCAGATCGACGAAGCCATCCGGCTGCACGACAAGCTGCTGCTGATCCTGTCGCCGCACAGTATGGAGAGCGAGTGGGTGAAGACAGAAATCGCCAAAGCCCGCAAGCGCGAGGTACGCGACCCTGAGGGCGTTCTGAAAAGACGGGTGCTGTTCCCCATCCGGCTCGCGCCCTTCGAAACCCTGCGCGACTGGGAGTGCTTCGACGCCGACACCGGCAAAGATTCCGCCCGCGAGATTCGCGAGTATTTCATCCCCGACTTCAGCAACTGGAAGGACCACGATTCGTATCAGGAAGCGTTTCAGCGGCTGATCAGCGATTTGAAAGCGTCGGACGCCAAGGCGAAGTGAACCTTGACTCAAAGCCCAATTTGCACTACACTGTAGTGCATGAAGACCGAAGTCTACAGTTGGCGACTTTCGGCCGATAGAAAGGCCGAACTCGAACAAGAAGCCCGGCGCGAAGGCACTTCCGTCTCGGCGCTGCTGGATCGCGTCACTGCCGACTGGCTCACCCAGCGCCGCAACGGCCATTCCGACGATGAGGCCGAGCAGGCCGCGATTCGCAGGCGGGCCCAGTCGGCAATCGGATCGACCCATGGCGGCGATCCTACGCGCGCAGAACGAGCCAGCGAGTTGGTGCGGGAAATCATTTATCGGAAGCACCTCAAGGAGTCTAATGCGTTCGCACGCCGCTTCGGCCGCCCGAAGTCCCGTAGCGCTGATTGATACAGGCTTCATTCTGGCCCTTATCGACGACGGCGAAGGCTGGCACCATCTCTGCGTACAGGCGTACGACCACACCCGCCTGCCCCTGCTCACAACCGAAGCTGTACTCACCGAAGTTTTTCATATCGCCAGCCGAAGCTCTCTCGATCCTCGCGGTGTGTGGCGGCTCTTGCGTTCCGGTGCGATTCAGATTGCGCCAATCGCCAATGAGGAGCTACCCCAAATTGAGGGCCTCATGCGCGACTACGCCGACCGTCCCATGGATTTTGCCGACGCCACGCTCGTCCATCTTGCTGCCCGCGAACGCCTCAGTACGATTTTGACCATCGACCACGACGACTTCGAAACCTACCGCCTGCCCGGCCGCAAGAAGTTCACCATCCTACCGTCGCGTCGCATGTAGTACATCAAAACTCAGCGTTGATCGAGACTCGTACCAGCAGACCTTCCAGCACTGGATCAGCGGCCTGAAAGTCTGATTCAAGAGCTAAGTTGCCCAAACCGCCCATCCCTCGCGGCATTCGCGCCCTCTCGCCAACCGACCGTCCGGCTCTTCCCGATTTGGAACGGTTTCGTTTTTCAGAACTTCAAAAAAAACTTGTAACAAGACATTCAACCTCCGTTAGAATGCCAACTATTTTGACTAGTAGTCCCGTACCAAATCGCCACCGAGAAGCGTGCCACTGCGGGAAAAGCGCGCCCACATGCAGGAAGAAGAACACATGTAAACCATTTCAATACCCAGGAGAGAGAAAATGCCCATCCCCCGATGTAACATCGGCCTGCGCTTGGCGCTGGCGATCACCCTGTTGCTGACGTTCTCTGTTCCCCTGCTGGTTCCATCAGCCTTCGCGCAATCCGGCGCCTCATCCGGACCGACCACAGTCCGCCGCGATATGCACCATGATGTTTCCCGACCACTCAGCGAGATGATCAAGAACGCTCCCCCGCCGTCGCTCCAGCGGCGCGAAGTCGAACCTATGAAGCTCATCCCGCTGCCCCCCGGCCTCTCGCAACTTCAGGAAGATCCCGTGCGGCAAGGATCCACCGTCGGCTTGATGACGCCTACCCCTACACTGAACTTTGAAGGCTTGGGCAACGGGCAGTATGGATTCTCCATCACCGGCGCTCCACCCGACACCGAAGGCACGGTCGGCGCAACCCAATATGTGCAGTGGGTGAATACGTCGTTCGCCATCTTCAACAAATCCACCGGCGCTCTGATTTCAGGACCCACCGCCGGCAACACGCTCTGGTCCGGATTCGGCGGTGGCTGCCAGAACAACAACGATGGCGACCCCATCGTGACGTATGACAAGCTGGGGCAGCGCTGGGTCTTCAGCCAGTTTTCCGTATCGACCACTCCTTATCTGCAGTGCATCGCGGTCTCCACAACTAACGACGCGACCGGCACCTACAACCGCTACTCGTTCCAGTACACGGACTTCGACGACTATCCGAAGATGTCCGTATGGCCCGACGCCTACTATGAGACTTTCAACATGTTCGCTGGCGGCACGACGTTCGCCGGCGCCGACGCCTGCGCCTATGACCGTGCGGCCATGATGGCCGGTACCACGGCGACGCAGGTGTGCTTCCAGCAATCAACTGCGGTCGGCGGCCTGCTGCCCTCCGATCTCGATGGCACCACCGCTCCCCCCGCGGGATCGCCGAATTATATGGTGTATTTCGGCACCAACAACTTGAATCTCTTCAAATTCCACGTAGACTTCACCACTCCCTCGAACTCCACTTTCACTGGACCCACGGTAATCAATGTCGCGGCCTTCAATCCGGTTTGCGGAGGAGGTACTTGCATTCCGCAGCCCGGCACAACCAATACCCTGGATTCATTGGCTGACCGGCTGATGTACCGGTTGGCGTATCGCAACTTCGGAAGCCACGAGTCGCTCGTGGTAAACCACTCGGTAGTGGCCGGTTCCAGCGGCGGTGTTCGCTGGTACGAAATTCAAAACCCCAACGGCACTCCGGTGGTCGCTCAGCAGAGCACCTTCGCTCCCGACTCCAACTACCGGTGGATGGGCTCGATTGCCATGGACCAATCGGGCGACATGGCGCTCGGCTACAGCGTGTCGAGCAGTTCCGTCTCTCCCTCGGTGCGTTTTACGGGACGGGTTCCAACCGATCCCGCCAGCACCATGGAAACCGAGGTCAACCTTGTCACCGGATCCGGATCTGAATCTGCCGGCCTATCGCGTTGGGGCGACTACAGCGCCATGACGGTTGATCCCGTGGACGACTGTACGTTCTGGTACACGCAGGAGTACATGAAGACCACCGGGACGTTCAACTGGAACACGCGCATCAGCAGCTTCAAATTCCCGAGCTGCGGCGGCACGGCTACACCCGATTTCTCAATCGCGGCAGCGCCGAGTTCCCTTACCATCACGCAAGGCTCCAACGGAACCAGCACCATCACCATCACCAGCCTGAATGGATTCAATTCGGCGACAACGCTTAGCGCTACTGGATTGCCCAGTGGCGTGACGGCGGCGTTCTCCACCAACCCGGTGACTCCGCCGGCGAATGGGAATGCGACGTCCACACTCACGCTCACTGCCTCTTCAACGGCAACAACCGGGACGGCGACGGTGACAGTCACCGGAACCTCGGGATCGACCACGCACAGCACAACGATCACTCTGACGGTGAATGCGGCAGCATCGCCGAACTTCACCATCGGCGCATCGCCATCTTCCTTGACGATAACGCAGGGTGGAAACGGCACGAGCACCATCACCATCACCAGTCAGAACAGTTTCAGTTCTGCGACCACGCTCAGCACGACCGGCTTGCCAAGCGGCGTGACAGCGGCGTACTCCACGAACCCGGTCACACCGCCGGCGAACGGCAGCGCGACTTCCACCCTCACGCTGACGGCTTCCTCCACAGCAACTGTTGGCACGGCCACCGTAACCGTGACTGGCACGTCGGGATCACTCGTCCACAGTGCAACCATCGCTTTGACAGTGAACTCGTCAACAGGAACACAGACCGCGGTCTACGACTCCACGCTCAAAGCGCCGAAGTGCGTGAACGTGGCCTCGGGATGCGACTCCGGTCCATCGCTGCTACTGGGCCGCGACACACTCTCCGGCGGTTCCGAGCCGAATCAACCGAACACCATCAACAACTCCTGCGCCGACGGCACTTCGGGCACGTTCCACTCGGACGAGTCGAACGATCGGCTGGTCGTCGCCACCACCGATGGCAGCGCCTTCGCCGCCGGTAAAACCGTAAAGGTCAGTGCGACGGTGTGGGCCTACAGCGGGTTCACGTCCGATCATCTCGACCTGTACTACACGGCCAACGCCAACAGTCCGTCGTGGGTATTGATTGGAACTATCACGCCCACCGCGGCTGGAGCGCAAACGTTGTCCGCCAACTACACGCTGCCCAGCGGCAGTCTGCAAGCGGTGCGCGCACAGTTCCGCTACCTGGGTAGCGCGTCCTCCTGCACGACGGGTTCCTACAACGACCACGACGACATTATTTTCGCCGTGGGCGCGGGCGCTCCGGGCTTCACCGTTTCGGCCTCGCCGAGCGCGGTCAGCGTGCAGCAAGGGACCAACGCCACCAGCACCATCACGGTCACCAGCCAGAACGGATTCAACTCAGCGACCACGCTGAGCGCATCCGGATTGCCCAGCGGCGTGACGGCAGCTTTCTCCACCAACCCCGTCACTCCTCCGGCCAACGGCAGCGCGACCTCAACCTTAACCTTCACTGCGTCGTCGACGGCCACCACGGGAACGACGAACGTGACCGTGACCGGAACGTCGGGATCGTTGGTCCAGACAACCACGATCGCTTTGACGGTAACCGCTCCCTCAACCCAGTTGATCGTGAATGGCGGCTTCGAAACCGGCACGCTGGCCAACTGGACCACTGGCGGGGTTTTCTCACCCTTCATCGAAACTGTGCAAAAACATAGCGGAACCTACGCTGCGCAACTGAGCGCCAGTTCCGGGAGCGAACCCAACGGCGATTCGTCCATCTACCAGACGATCACCATCCCCAGCACCGCCACCAAGGCGACGCTGACCTTCTACTATTGGCCGTCCACCACCGACACCATCACCTACGACTGGCAGGAAGCCCAGGTGCAAAACACCTCCGGCACCCTGCTGGCGCAGATCTTTAAGGTGTGCTCGAACACAATGGCGTGGACTCCGGTCACGTATGATTTGACCTCTTACAAAGGCCAGACCATCCGTATCTACTTCAACGATCACGGAGACGGCTTCGGCGATTTGACTTACATGTACCTGGACGACGTCGCCGTCACCGTGCAGTAAAGTTTTACTTGGCCAAGGCGGCGCCGCATGTTTCATGCGGCGCCGTTTTTTTATTTTGAGCAGAGTATCATCGAACGGATTCGTATTGAGGTGGGCTGTCAAAACCGTAAACCTCAAATCCGACATGCCGCTCGTCGCGGAAGCCCTCCAGCGCCTGGACCGCGAACTCTCCATCGCGAGCCGGGAGAAAGCTCAGTTGCTGAAGCTGGTCCACGGCTACGGCTCGACTGGCGCGGGCGGCGACATTCGCATCGCCGTGCAGAAGCGTTTGATGGAAATGACACAGAACGGCCAGATTCGCGGCTGCATCTTCGGGGAGAACTGGTCGAAATCAGATGTCGTTGCCTGGAAGCTTTTGCAATCGCACGCCGAACTCAAGAGCGACACCGACCTCGGCCGCCGCAACCGCGGCATCACCATCGTTTTACTCTAGAGCTGTTCGTTCAACCCATCGTCCAGCGCGGGATCCTTTTCTTCTATAATCGCTGCGTTTCCGGAGGCGTTGCGAATGACTGACGAAAAGCGTGACCGCGAATTGGGGATGGGCCGGCCGATTTCGCGGCGGGACTTTCTGAACGGGGCCGCGGTGGGCATCGGCGGCTTGCTGGCGGGCCAGAGCACACTCGCGGCCGTGGCGCCCGCGGAATTCGCGCTCCAGACTGGAACCTCGCGGGCAGACACGCCGCCGTTCGCACCAGAGCAAGCAGCAGACTATTACCCTCCGGCGCTCAGCGGCATGCGGGGAAACCACGATGGCACGTTTACTTACGCGCACCGCCTGCGCGATGGCGAGGCGTGGGATGCCGATGGCAGCCCGCAGTCAACGGGCGAGACCTATGACCTGGTGGTAGTCGGAGGCGGAATCAGCGGGCTGGCCGCGGCGTATTTCTTCCGCAAAAGCGCAGGGGGGAAAGCGCGCGTGCTGGTGCTCGACAATCACGACGACTTCAGCGGACACGCCAAGCGCAACGAGTTCCATTCCGGCGGCCGCCTGTTGCTGGCCAATGGAGGAACGCAGTCCATCGAAAGTCCCGGAAAGTACAGCGCCGAAGCAAAGGGACTGCTGGTCGAGTTGGGAATCGACACGCAGAAGTTTTTCAAGGCCTACGATCAGAAACTGTATGCATCAAGAAAGCTGAGCACAGGCTATTTTTTCGACAAGGAAACGTTCGGTGAAGACCGGATGGTCGCCGGCTTGGGAACGACACCATGGCCTGAGTGGCTGGCGAAGACGCCGCTGAGCGAAGAAGTGCGGCGGGACATCGCACGCGTGTACACGGAAAAAGTGGACTACCTGCCCGGGCTCTCAAAGGAAGCGAAGATCGCAAAGTTGTCGAAGATCAGCTACGCCGATTTCCTGGTAAAGATCTGCAAGGTACATCCCGAGGCGTTGAAGTTCTTTCAGAGTTTTACCCACGACCTGTTTACCGTGGGGATCGATGCGGTGCCCGCGTACTACTGCTATTTCAACGGCGACGACTACGGCGGCATAACTTACGCCGGGTTCCAGGGAATGGACCTGGGAGATGACGAGAAGGAAGAGCCGTACATTTTTCACTTTCCGGACGGAAACGCTTCCGTCGCGCGCTTGCTGGTGCGCTCTCTGATACCCAGGGCGGTCCCCGGGCACAGCATGGAAGATGTGGTGACGGCGCGGGCCGACTACAGTCGGCTCGACCGCGATAGATCGGCCGTGCGAATCCGCCTGAACAGTACAGTCGTCAATGTGAAGCACACCGGCTCCGGAGCGGCGAGAGAAGTTGAGGTCGCTTATGTCCGCGGAAAGAAATTGCAGGCCGTCCGGGCGAAGCAGTGCGTGCTCGCCTGCTATAACGGAATGATTCCATATATCTGTTCGGAGTTGCCGGAGAAGCAAAAAGAAGCGCTTGCCTACCTGGTGAAGTCGCCGCTGGTTTACACTCACGCCGCCATCCGGAACTGGACTTCGTTTCAAAGGCTGGGAGTGCGGCAGATCGAGTCGCCGGGAAGTTATCACGTATACACCGCGCTCGATTTCCCAGTAAGCCTGGGCGACTACGCGTTTCCGAGCAAGCCGGAAGAACCGATGGCGCTCTTCATGCTTCGCACGCCTTGCAAGCCGGGGTTGCCCATGCGCGATCAACATCGGGCGGGCCGCGCGGAGTTGTTGCACACGCCGTTCTCGACGTTCGAGCGCAATGTGCGCGACCAACTTGGCCGAATGCTGGGGAGCGCGGGGTTCGATCCGGCACGCGACATCGATGGCCTCACCGTGAATCGCTGGGCCCACGGATACGCATATTCCTACAATCCGATATTCGATCCCGACTGGGCAGAGGAGGAGAAGCCATGGGTGATCGGACGCAAGCCCTTCGGCCAGATTGCGATCGCGAATTCAGACGCCGGCGCTTCGGCCTATACCGATGCGGCTATTGATCAGGCATATCGGGCAGTCCGGGAGCTGGCAACGAGGCGAGCCTGACGTTCAATACCCATGGCATATAATGTGGCGATTTCGCAGACATAATCGCCAGCCGCATTGGAGACCACATTGCGCCTATCGCTCGCCACTCGTGAGGTTGGACGCGTCACAGTTGTGTGCTGCAACGGGCGAATTGTCTCGGGTGGCGAGAGCGAGGCTCTGCGCGCACATGTTGCCTGGTTGCTGCACGACCGCCGCTCCATCGTGCTGCACCTAGGCGAGATCGCATTCATTGACAACAGCGGCCTCGGCACGATCGTCCGCACCCTGACCAGCGTGCGCCAGGCGCACGGCGACCTGAAGCTGTGCAATGTTCCGGAACATGTGCGCAAAGTTCTGGAGCTTTCGCACCTGACGAAGTTGTTCGACTCACACGAGTTGGAAGAAAAGGCGGTCGCCGCTTTTTGCAACCCGCAAGCTCGCGCCGAGACACCGTTCCCCACCGGCCGCAGCGTTCTATGCCTCGACAGCAACGCCAACGTGCTCGCCTACTTCCGCGAACTGTTGCGCACCGGCTACGACGTCCACGCCAGCAGCCATCTACGCGATGCATTGCTCCTGATGCGCATCACCCATTTCGACGACGTGCTCGCCGGGCCGGACATACCAGCGTCTCCGGTCGCGCAGCAGGCCTTTTAGGCCGCCTGCGCCAAGCTCAATGTAATCGAATTGGGCAGTGAGTTTTCCACCCGCGATGCGGGTGAAGCCGGCGCTGGACTGCTGGAGAAAATAGCGGCTCGGCTTAGCCAGAACACCGCCTGAGTTATGACGCTTGCGTCTCCGGCGGCCCACTCAGACCCACCGGTGCAGGCTCCGGTTCGGCCACCCCTGGCACCACAACCGGCCCAGGCGTGAATGATTGCACCAGGATCGGTTCCACCATATACCGTTGGTGGTAGGCGACCGCGACGCCGCGCTGCCAGAAGCGCGGAATCAGCAGCAAGAGCAGCGTCAATTGGCTCACCAGAAATGCCCCGGCGATGGTGGCGGGCGGGACAAACCTCATCCACACCCAAAGCCCTGCCACCAACACAAGCGCCGCGACAATAGTGGTCGCCACGTAGCTCCCCAGTAGTCGTCCTAAATTCCGCCACGTGTGCCGGAAGCCCCTGCCAATCGACCTGCGAACCGCCCGCTGATCGCTCAGCACTACGTCCGCCTGTGCCAGATCGAACCAGATTCGCACTATCGCCATCACCAGAAAGATGACTATCAGGCCCAGCAGCCTTACCCCAGGCAACAAGAGTTCGTTGGTGCTCCCTGCGGCTTTGTCTTCCAGCAAGCCATGCAGGCTGAAGAGCGCGACGGTTAAGGGAATCATCACGATGCCCGCCACTAGCAAGAGGCGGATAAACCGCCACAGGTTCCGCCCACAGGCGCGGAAGAAATCCTCGCGCGGCAGCCGGTAGGTCGAGGCATAGCCTTGCAGCACCCCCGGCAAGAACAGCGCCGTCGCGAAGAAAAAGAGCACTGCGAAAAAAATTGCCGGCGCTCTGGAAGCCATGGTCGGCCCAAACTCTGGCCGCACGAACATCTCGGTGAGCACGCCGAGATCAAAGCCGTGTAACAGCCGGTCCGCCAGCAGGCTGTGGTCCAGAATCGTCCCAGCCTGGTTGACGAAAGCGACAGTACCGAACAAGCCGAGCAGCACGTTCAGCACATAGAACCACACTATGTAGCGCTTGTTGCGACCCACCACGCTCCAGCCGCTGCTCAAAAGACCTTTGTTTTCGTTCATGCGTCAATGCCCTCAATTCCCACCGTGCCCCGAAACGTCCGCAGTTCGAAGCCCGAAACCGTATCCCGCTTAAACCGCCCACCACGCCAGCGCCTGGCTAACCCACTGGGTGACAAACAGCCAGTAATTCGCCAGTTTGTGCGCCGGCTTTCCGTTGGCTTCGGCGATGTAGCTGTTGTCGAAGTTATTGCGGTCAATCTGAATCTTGTGGTCCGGATCAATCTCCGCCGACGCAATCTTCGTCTTCTTGTCGTACGGACCGAGCCTCGTCCACCGGTTCGCGCCGTCCCAGTGTTCGCGAACTTTGTCCCCATTCTCGAACTTGATCTCCACATCCACCGGCATCACGAAATCTTCCTTGCGCTGCAACCAGACATAGGAGCGATAAACAGTATTCTTGTCATCCTTGTCACCAGCTTTTTTCTGGTCTTCGTACCAGTTCACGGGAAGAGACTCGATCCTCAGCACTTTGTAGTCCATCACCGGCGCGCCATACACGGCCTGGTCGAAGTACCAGCGTAGGTTCCTGCCAGAAACTTCTTCAATCGTTTTCAGAAAATCTTCCTTGACGGGATGGGTGAAGCGATACTTCATGAAGTAGACGTGCATCGCCTTCTGCATCGTCTCTTCGCCAATAATGCTTTCCAGCGTCAGCAGCACGCTCGCGGTTTTGCCATAGGTGACGCCACCGTAAGAGTTGGAGTTGTAGTACTCGTAGGCGTTCTTCGCCATGGGATCGAGGTCCGCCACGCCGATGTAACCCAGCCGCTGCGCTTCCCGCTCGCCCATGGTGGCTCCCGCCAGATTCATAATGGAGGTGTTCCGCCCAAGAATCGAATCCAGCACTTTCACTTCCGTATAGCTGTTGATGCCCTCGTCCATCCAGGCATCTTCAAATTCGTTGGTCGCCACCATTCCATACCAGTACTGGTGCCCGAACTCATGTTCCACGACGATCTCGGGCAGTTTCACTCCCCCCGGCATGAACCAACTGGTCTCGCCGGTAATGAACGTGGGATACTCCATCCCTCCCGCCGCCGAGTCCGGCTCGGGATCGACCAGCGTCAGCGTCTTATAGGGATAAGGCCCATACCAGCGCTCAAAGTGGTCCAAGGTTTGCTTGAGTATTTTTTCGTGCCGCTCCACCTGGCTCCAGTGCGCCGGCTGCATCAGTATGCGCAGGCTCACCGACCCCATCTGCCCCTGGAACACGCCGTCCTCTTTCACCTGGTAGCGCGGACTCGCCGTCCAGGCGAAGTCGTGAATGTCGTCTCCGTGATAGGTCAGCGTCTTGGTGCTGTCAGGATTGCTTGCCTCGCCGACCTTCACGCCGGTGGCGCCGACCACTTCATTCTGCGGCACCGTCAACTTGACGTCGTACACGCCAAAATCGGCGAAGAACTCAGTCGTGTTGTGATACTGGTGGCAATTCCAGGCTCCGTGCCACCACACGCCAACTTTCGGAAACCATTGTCCACCCAGGACAAAATCGCGCTTATATCCGGAACGCGCCTGCGTCTCAGGAAACTTCGTCTGAAACGCGATCTTGAACTGCACGGACTCGCCCGGCGCAATCGGCTTGCGCAACGGCAAATCGACCACTGTCTTGTCGTCTTTGTTGCCATCATCGGGCGCGATAAAGTGCAACTGCGCCGTCAGGTCGCCCTGCCCTACCACTTCCAGGCTCTTGATGTCTTCCGAGCCATAGTCCTTGTCTTCCCACTTGGCGTAACCCGTGTCGCGGCTGCCCATGAGCTTGGCCTCGTTTACCCATGTCGCCTTCTGCTGAAATGCATTCTGATAAAGGTGGAACGGAAAATGATCAAGCGCCTGCCCGGTCACGTTGTGATAAGTAAGCACTTCGGTGGCGTCGACGATATGCTTCATCGCGTCGTACTTCGCGTCAATCTCGTAGTGCACGATGCGTTCCGACATGGGCTTGTCGGAATTGATGGCCAGCGTGGTGTTGGGGATCGCCATCCCCGCGGAGTTCCTCGAGTCCGCGCCTGGAGCAATCGTGATTGCTGGAGCGTTTCCTGCCCCCTGCGGCGCAGCCGCCTTCGCCTTGTGCTGCATCACGGCCAGGGAAAGCACGATCACCGAAACCACCGGGAAAAACAAAATCACCCACCGGATCTTCATGGACACGAACCTCTATTCCTACTGTGGGATGGAATCATACCGCAGGCAGGTGAAGGCCGTCATCCCGACGAGGTGGGATACGAAGCTTCTTTAACGGATGTTCCAGCGATTTCCCTCCCCAAAAAGATCGCGGAATTATGCGCCGGAAGGTCGCGCAGTCGCCGCGGATCTGCGCGTTCGGACGATCATTCCGCCAACCACGATCGCGAGCGGATCAACGCATGACCATAGAATCCAGCTAACATCCATACCCCCATGCATGGCGACCCATACCCAGGCAGCGCCTATCAATGCGCAAAGAACCAAAGCTAGCGTCATCGTGGCAACCATCTCCCTGCCCTTAGCCGCCAACGCGATGACACACCCAACGAGCATCGACAAGACGAGGTGCCCGATCAACATTCCATCCGTCGCGAAGAACATGTAAGTCTTGAAATGCGTCGACCAGTACGCGAGATATCTGTCGGTAGCGGCTGACAGCACTTTGTCGGGTAACCCAGTGACAAACCCATGCAGCAAGAATCCGGCGACGACGACTGCGGCGGTTGACCACGGAGAAGCACGGAATGCAGTGCCGGCGAGGTGTGCGATAGTCTTCGCGGTCTGCCGCCAATACCAGCGTCGGGCATGTTGAACTCCGGACCTCGACGCAAGCTCGGAGAACTCCTCAACCAGGTCCCCCAGGATCGATTCCGCTTCTTGAGCGGGCGTGAACAGATTGACGAGCCACGTTGCAATGCGCGGCGGCAGAGCGAAATGTGCCTGGGATGTCATGAGTAGCTCCGAATTAAGTCGAGCCCGTCGGTCATGCTCCGGAGTGCTTGTTGAGTGCGGTTCACGGCCGCCGCACCTTTTGCCGTGACATGAAAGAAGCGTTTCGAGCGTCCCCCGCGTTCCGGAGTAGGATCGCCGCGGTGGGACTTGACGTACCCTTTCGTTTCCAAACGATCAAGCGTGGCATAGACCGCCCCGATCGACACTTCACGTTTGGTGCGGAATTCAATCTCCTGCCGCACGGTAACTCCATAAGCTCGATCTGCGAGCCGCAGAAGTGCGAGGACAATGATGTGCTCAAATTCGCCGAGGTAGTCGCGACCAGACATTATCTATACATTATAGAATAAATCTATAGATCGTCAATCGACGTGTTTCCTCTCGAAATTGCTGGTCATTCCGCTGTAGACAAATCTGAGCAAGCCGGCGCGCTTCCCGGGCTCGCTAATTTTATGAAATCCGATTCTGCCAGGCGCGACGGGTGGACCTCGCCGCTCAGTCCGAAGAAGCGGCAGAAGCTCATGATCAGAGGACACCAGCGGACGGGATCAATACGAGGGTGCCGCTCGTCGCCGGCCAGCAGCGTGTCGTCGACGTGCAGCTTCACGATATGCACCTCGAACGTGTTCGCGTTCACGTTTTTGCCAAAGGGACGGAAATCATGGACGATGCCCTCCATCTGAATCGGACACTCGAGCACGCGTGGCGGCGCTACGCATACCGACTCCACGGCAGTGAAGCCGGCAACGCCGAATTTGTCTGGTTCATAGCGATAGCCCCACTGATATTTTTTCTCAGGAACGGGATTCTTCCCGGTGGTGAGTGCGAGACGATCCACGCGCGACACCATATCTGCCGAGGGCAGGTTGATCACACACTCGCGTGTTCGGATGAGGTTGTCGGAAGTCTGTCCCATCTGGCCCAGGCCAAGCATGCAGCTCCAGCCCAGCCACCACGCCGATGACATGGGCGCCAGGTTCGGCGTGCGGTCAGGATTGATGGTGCTGATGAGTGCGACTGGCGTTCCGAAGTAGAGAATCGTGGGTTCGATCGTTTTGTGCATGTGCCCACAATATCGGCTGATATGTGCGCGCACTATCCGCTTCTTGCGCTTCAATCCAATTCGCCACGAACGGTGTCTGCTCTTGCGCAATTCCCTCTTCGCCGACGATACTGGACTGTTCTCTAGAAACGTTTAATAACTATGAAAACAACAATCTCTCTCTCCACACCCACTCAACTTGAAACCGATTCCCTGGTCGCCGTCGTACTCGACCATTCCGATCCGGCGCAAAAAGAAAAGAACAAAGACGCAAAGCCGCAACTTAAGCTCGCGACTGGCGATACGGCCGTCCAATCGGTTGCGACCGACCTGCTGGCCAGCGGCGAATTGACTGGCAGAGCGTTTGAAAACAACTTGCTGCACAAGCCCGCCGGACTGAAAGCGAAGCGCCTGCTGCTGATCGGCGGCGGAGCGGCGAAAAAGTTTACCGGTTACGAACTGCGCCGCATCGCGGGAGCTGCCGTGCGCACTCTTAAGTCGCGTGGAATCCGCAGCTTTGCCTTCATCGCCCCCACCGGAATTCCGCCCGTAGAAGCCGTGCGTGCGATTGTCGAGGGCGCGCTGGTCGGCAACTTCGATCCCGACTACTATCGCAGCGACCGCAAAGATCAGAAGATTGATGCACTTACCATCTTGGCCAGCGGCAACTCCGATCAGGCTGCGCTGGAAAAAACGGCCAACGAAGCGCAAGTCATCGGCGAATCGCAAAATTTCACGCGCGATCTGGTCAATGAACCCTCCAACCGCATGACCCCGACCATTCTGGCCGACCGCGCGAAAAAGATGTGCCAGGAAGTCGGTTTGAAATGTGAAGTTTACGGCGCCGACAAGATCAAGGAAATGAAAATGGGCGCATTCTGGAGCGTCGCTCAGGGTTCAGACGAGCCGCCCGCGCTGATCGTGATGAAATACGAGCCCGCGGGGGCTCCGGCAAACCCTGTCTTAGGCCTTGTTGGCAAAGGAATTACGTTCGACACCGGCGGCATTTCGATCAAGCCCGCAGATGGTATGGAGAAGATGAAATATGACATGGCCGGCGGCGCCACCATGATCGGCGCCATGCGCGCTCTTGCGCTGCTGAAACCGAAAGTGAAGGTGATCGGCATCGTGTGCGCCACAGAAAATATGCCCTCCGGCAAGGCACAGAAGCCGGGCGACGTGCAGATCGCCATGTCAGGCAAGAGCATCGAAATCATCAACACGGACGCCGAGGGCCGCCTCGTTCTGGCGGACGGCCTTTTCTACGCGCGCCAGCTCGGCTGCACCCATCTGGTGGACGCCGCAACGCTTACCGGCGCAGTCGTGGTCGCTCTCGGCTACGCCAACGCGGGAATCTTCGCCAACGATGACGCGATGTACGAGCGCTTCCACAAAGCCACCGACGAAGCTGGCGAAAAGATGTGGCGGCTGCCCCTCGATGATGAATACAAAGAGAATATCAAGTCCACTATCGCCGACATGGTCAACTCCGGCGGACGTTGGGGCGGCGCCATCAACGCAGCCATGTTCCTGAAAGAATTCGCCGAAGACACGCCGTGGATTCATCTCGACATCGCCGGCACAGCCTGGATGGAAGATCAGAAACCGTGGATCGCCAAAGGCCCGTCGGGAATCGCGCTGCGCAGTCTGGTTGAGTTCGTGAAGAGTTTCGCCATCTAAGACTTTTTGCCACCGATTTTCGCCTTCTTCCGCGAATAGGCATCCAAAGTGCGATCCGCGGAAATCCGTGCAGATCCGTAGCAAACGTCTTGGGGATTCCTGGAGGACTCTATGAAAGCTCTTATGCTGGCGGGAGTGGTAGTACTGGTATTGGGAATCGTTTCGTTCTTCGTTCCCTTCCCGCATTCCGAACATCACGGCGTCAACATCGGCGATGCGCATGTGGGCATTACGACCCACGACGATGAGAAGGTTTCGCCAGCCGTGAGCATCATTCTGGTGGTCGTCGGTGCGGGATTGATGATTGCCGGCAGAAAGACCTAGAGCACGATCGCTGGTTGCTATGGGTGGGGCGTGATCGCCACGATGGTGATCACTGGAGTTCTTTTTTTGCCTTTGGTTTCGTCCGGCCCATAGTGCCAGAATATGCGGTAAGCGCCGGGCGTATTGTTTTGCGCGTACGCCTCGAAAACCTTCTCGCCATTTACCCCACTGAGCGACGTAAACTCGTGCGTACTAAGGCTGGGATGGTGAGGGTTTAATTCCAGGTAACCAACGGCCTTGCGAACCTGCTCGAAGATCGCTGCTTTCGATGGCGAGTGTTCCAGTTCCGCGCACTGCTTATCTGCGGTTGGGGTGAACTTGATTTTGCGTTGCACAGCCTATTCCCTGGCGTGCTTGGCAAACGAGCCGCGATAAACGCTCTTTCCCTCAGCCGACTCCCTCAATCCCCGTTTCACGCTGGCCAGCGCCTGCGGATTTTCGTACAGCCACATTTCACTGGCCGGAACAGCCTTCACCGGATCGAGAATGATTTGGCCGAGGCTATTCCGGTAGATGTTGTAGGCGGTGCCTTCGCCGAGCGCCCCTCCCAACGACAAGCGTTTCTTGGCATCGGGCTGAGCAAACTCTGAGATCAACTGGAAATTGGGGTTTTTAATGACCGCGGAAGCTGCCATACGAAACCAATATAGCTTCAGTGGGACTTGATGTCAAGTGGGCAATTCCCACTAGGATCTCACCCCCCCCACAAGATGTGACTTCACTTTCCTGCCGTGGCCTTGCCGAACGCCTTCTCCAGGTTCGTGACCAGCGGCGTTTCGCTGGGCTGCAAGCCGCTGCGGCCCATCATGCGCCACAGGTATTGATTCTCCGGCCAGCCGTGCGCGTCATAGACCGCCAGGATGTCCTCGGTCGGGCGGCTCATCACCATGAGCACAATGTCGGCCTCCTGCGGCTCATAGACCAGAATGAACTTGCCCCACTTCTGCATCGCGTCCTGCACGGTGGTGATTGCCTGGCGATCTTCGGGAAGCAGGTTGGGATTGAACTGGTCGCCATCGTAGCTAGTGACATAGACATAGCGGGCGTTCACCAGGGTCCCGGGGAAAGCCGGAACGTTTTGTGCGTTTACCTTGGGCGTTTTGGGGGCTGCGAGGGCGAGTGTCGTCGCTAACAACATGATGGCGACCACGGCACTTGAACTGATTTTGGTTTTCATAGTATTCATTTTTCGCGTTCGCCGGCATCAATGTCTTTTCAATGACTTGGATGATTGCTGCCTCAAGAAAGATGCATGACCGAAGGGCAATTCCTCCCAAGTGGTTGAATCTATTGTAACTGCAAGATATTGACGGAAAACGGTACCAAAGGGCTGCTTCCGGCTGGTTCAACCTTGCCAGGGATGCCATTTCCGGAGCTGGAAACAGCCCTAGGAACGCAAATAAGGGATGGAGTGGACTCAGAGGCCATCACGAACAAGAAACTCGCTCCTGGGGCATCCAGTCCATGATGTACTTACACATATATCTCTGAGATAATATCTCAACAACTTACAGACGGTTTCAACAACTTGCACGAAGCTTCAATAACTTACGAGCGGATTGAATGGGCTGGACTTCAGGGCCCGAATCTCTCCGCAGCCCGGGCCTTTGCCTTGGCGGCCTCTTCCTCACGACTCTTCGGCGGGGCGGTAGTCTCAAGCGAATGCAGAAGGCGCGCCGAGACGGCTGCAACTTCCTCTACCGCAGCCAGGAACGAGGCTTCATTGGCTTTCGACGGTTTGTTAAAGCCGCTGATCTTTCTCACGAACTGCAGCGAAGCGGCTCGAATCTCGTCGGCGTTAACTGGAGGATCGAAGTTAAAGAGGGTTTTGATATTCCGGCACATTTCGGCGTGACCTCGTGGTGTCAGAACTCCGGAGAGACGTGATAGATATTCTGACACACGACCAAATCGTAGAAGATTCAAGGCAGACAATTCAAATCCTATAGGGCGGCGGTTTGATGCTTTTGTCTCGAAGATAGATTTCAGCCTGGCCGCGATGATGCGCCACGTGAATGTACATCGCAAGCAGGATTTCCCGCCCCGGGAGGCGACCGTCAGGCGAGCTGTGCGTCTTTCTGATCTGATCTTCGGTGAGGTTTGGGATCATAGCGGAGCAGTAGTCAAAGGAATCACCCAGGAACTTCACGATGGCGTCCTTGTCCGTGGGAGCAGGCAATGAGGGAGGCTCAGAATCTTTGAGGCCGGCGCAGAACTGGTAGTTGGTGGTTGCGATGTGCGAGATTAGTTCGCCAAAAGTCATGGATTCGGGATGTGGGCGGAAACCATACTGGTCGGGCGGCATTGCTTGGGCCACTGCGATCGACAATTTGCCGAGCGCATCAAGATGCTTGGAATATTCTCCGGCTGCATTCGCCGAAGTCGCAGCGGGGTCCGCGGTTAAGAATGCAAGGGGTAGCAGAACGGCGAGAGCAAGGAAAGCGCGAGATATCATACGACCTCACTAGGACAATCTTGTTTCCGGCCGGGAAACTGATGCTGAACAATTGGACGACCTCCAGGCCAGTTCCGTTAGCAGGACTCTGTGCGCTGGCGGGCAGAGTCGCGAGGGCGGCCGGCCCGTCTTTTCACTTGACGCGGCGTTCCGACAGGCAAATAATTCTCAACCGAATCAGTGGCCTGCTTTCTGGCACGCCGCTCCATCCTTCAGTCGCCAGGCCGCCGAATCCGGGGGAATTCAAATAAATCACTTTGGAGGTTTCTCGTGAGCACGAGGATATTTACCACGCTACTGGTGGGCGCGTGCCTGATAGCAGGGACGCAACCACTTTGGGGACAGAACGCAGCTGGGACGCATGGCCTTCGGAGGTATTTCGATCCGCAGGCCCGCGTGTTGATCGCGCTTCCGCAGGCGGACACCGCCGCTGCAGAAGAGCTTCCCAATGCCACAACCACATTCACCGGGACTTTCGTTTTCAACTTCACCATTACTGTCAAAGCGAACATCAGCAGCACCGCCAAGATTCAGTGCACGGCCACGGCGTTGGTGCTGGATGGGACAACCTCATTCAATGAGATTATCGAGTCAGATACGGTGCAGGCCACGCGGACTGGAAGCACCGCGACCTGCTCGCCCACGATTCCATACTCCTGGAATCTGACGAATGGCTCCTCGGACAAAGTGTCGCTTGGGTGGACCATATCGGCGCCGAGCGGCTCTACTACGCTGCCGGCACGCCTAAGCTCGCAAACCAGCTTTGCCTCAATCTCAGTTCCAGCCAATGGGTCCACAACCACTGAAACTCTGACGCCGACCTTCTGAGCGGGGCCGGACTGGAGAAAGCGGGCCTGAAACCGGGTCCGCCTTTTTTTGCGTGCGTGTTCTCTACGCCGGACTGCGACCGCCGGGCCTCATCCAAGACGTGGTGGACGGCTTCGATCACAAGGTCGGGGCGGTCGAGCTGGACGTAATGCCCGCTGTTCTTCGCGATCACTTGTGTGCCGCGAGTAGAAAGCTGCGCTAGCTCTTCCTGCATCTTCTCCCAAGCATCATTGGTGGGCTTCACCAGGTCTTCAGGCAGGTCAGGTTGGGGCTTGTCAGGATCGTGGGAGAGAACCTCGAGTGGCAGATCGCCGAGCGAGCCGGTCATAGCAGTCTGCGTCGCGCTCTGGGGAAAAGCTTTCAGCTCTGCAACTCCCTCACGCGCGCTGTGGAAGTTGCACTCGGAAGCGCGGACTTCAGCATCGCTCCCGCAGAATCCCAGGAGGCGCGGCAGCCCGAAAGGCATGCTGAATTCCATGAACTCCAGCTCTCGTTCCCAGGTCGCATCCATATCGTTCAGCGCAGCAGGAAAACGTTCCCGTTGCTCGGGGTGCGAAGCGTCGACCAGGACCATGCCCACAACTTCGCTGCGATAGAGGCTGGCGTAGAGGCGTACGTCGTATCCGCCCATGGAGTGGCCGACGACAACGAGCGGGCCTGGGATTCTGGCGTTGTGCAGAAGTAGATGAAGTTCTTCTGCGATGTCCTTGCTGGTGCGGGGACGCAGGCTGGAATCACTGTAGCCGAGGCCGGCGCGATCGTAGGAGCAGACGCGGGTGAATTGCTCGATCTGCGGCTGCACCTTGTGCCATGAGATGTAGGAGTCACCCAGGCCTGAGTCGAGGACCACGGTCGGAGTCCCCTGCCCCGCGCAGTTGATGTGCATTCTGTAGCCGCCGGTGTCGACGAGTTGTCCGGGCATGGAATGAGCGCGGCGGTCGCGGGCGGCGGAAAGCGATTGGTATGAGACTCCGATTGCGGCCAGAACGATGGCCAGGGTAAAGAGTCCGATGGCGATGCTGCGCAGCCAATGACTCGGTTGTGTTTTCGAGAGCGTCATCGAGGACATTGTTTCTCTCTTCGTACGAAACGCGGGCGAGGGTGCCCGAGCGCCACACAGTCTATTTCGTCTACATGACCGGCGGCACGGTAATGCCCATCACCGCCAGGATGCGAATCAGTTCGCGGCGGACTACCGCTACCGTAGTGAGTAAGAATTGCTTTCGCGGCTCATCTGGCTCGCTCAAGATTGGATGGCGGTGGTAAAACGCGTTGAAGAGTTGCGCCAGTTGGAAAGCGTGTTTGGCCAGGTATGCCGGCTCTGTTGTGGAGATGCATTGCTGGACGATGTAGGACGTTTTCGATGCGGCTTCCCAGAGTTCCCAGAAATCGTCACCTACTACTAGAAATTTTGCCACATCCCCGGCAGACGCCTTGCGAGCAACGTCTCTACAGAAGGATTCAGAATCCAGTCCGGCCTTCTTGAAGATGCTGGTCGCGCGGACTACCGCGTACTGCGCGTAGGGGCCAGTTTCGCCTTCGAAGCTGAGGGCCTCTTTGAAATCGAAGGCGATCACCGATTGTTTTGTGAACTTCAACATGAAGTAGTGTAGCGCGCCGATGGCGATTTGCGTCGCGATCGACTGGCGTTCGGCGTCGCTGAGTTGGGGATGACGGGAGTCGACTTCGTTCCTGGCGCCGGTGATGAGCTGATCGAGCAGGTCGTCGGCTTTGACGCCGAAACCTTTGCGGCCTGAGACCTCGATATAAGAGCGCGTCTTGTCTTCCTCGCTCAGAGCATAGCCGAGGTCGGCGGCGCAGCGCGGGGTGAGCGCTACCATCTCATAAGAAAAGTGGGTGTAGTGGTCGGCGGCTTCGTTGTGGCCCAGTCCGCGCAGGGCTTCAATGACTGTGTTCTGCGCCTCCGACTGGCGGGCGTCGATCACGTTATAGATTTCGGTGACGTCGCCGAAGTGGGGGTGGTCCTTCTCCCCTTCGGTGGAAGAGATCCAGCAGACGTGCTGATTGGGATAGCGGTAGAACTTGCGATAGGCGAAGTCACGCCCAAGCAGGCCGAACTTCCACATGTGGTAGGCGATGTCTTTGCCGACGTAGCCGACGGTGCCGTTGGAGCGGACGATTACTTTCTGGTCCTCCTCGGAAATCGGCTCGGAAATTTTGCCGTTGTCCTCTCTGTTCCCTGTGTCTTCTGTGGTTGAGGCGGTTCCGGCGCGGCGCATGACCCAGCAGCCTTTGTTCTTGCCGTCATTCTCGTAAGTGAGCACGCCCGCGTCTTTCAGCTTGGTAAAGGCCGCGTCCCAGAAATGCAGGTGCAGGATTTCGCTCTCGCGCGGCAGGAAGTCGTACTCGATGTCAAGGCGGTCCATGGTCTCGAGGTGGCGGCGCAGGACGGCGGTCGAGATCAGCTCGGCGATCGCGGCCGTTTCGCTGTTGGCGTCTTCGATGCTGTGCAGCGTTTGGGCGCGGGCTTGCAGGTTTTGCGTGTCTTTGTCCTGCGCATACCACTGCGAGACGCGGGCGTAGAGATCCCAGCAGTAGTAGTCGAAGCGGGGTTGGCGGCTGAGAGCTTCGATTTCCGCGCGGGATTTTTTCTCGATGTGGGTGAAGCCTACGATCACGTCTGCAACCTGCACGCCGGTGTTGTCGATGTAGTTCTGGACATCGACTTCTCTCCCCGAGTAGCGCAGCAGGCGGACGAAAGTGTCGCCGAGTATGGCGTTGCGCAGGTGGCCAATGTGGGCGGCCTTGTTGGGATTGATGCTGGTGTGCTCAACCAGGATCTTGCCCGCGGGACCGTTCGTTGCGGGCTTCTGGTCGGCGGCTAACGCTGCGGCCATCCAGGCACGGTCGATTTTCACATTGAGGTAGCCCGGAGGCGCGACCTGCATTTCGGCGATGCCTTCGATGGGGCCAATTTCGGTGCGGATGGCTTCAGCAATCTTAAGCGGAGCGGCGCGCAGCGGCTTGGCAAAAGGAAAAATGGGGATGGCAAAATCGCCAAGTTCCACCTTCGGAGGCTGCTCGAGGACCACGTTGGGCAGAGTCACGCCCGGGTAACGCTGAATAAGGAACTCCACAATGCGTTGGGCTAGGCGGTGTTCGAGATAACGATACAAGGCTTCCCTCTGACCTGTTAAAGAAGATAGTGATTCTAGCAGAGCGCGCCGTGCAGGCTGGTTTGACGCAAGAGGAAGCGTTCCCTATGATGAAAAAACGTCGTTGGTCGTTAGTCGTTCGCGGAGCATTTGTGCTGCCGGCAGTTGAGGTCTTGGCCAACGACCAACGACTAACGACCAATGACGGTTTTCCTATGCGCATCGCCTACCTTGAGTGTTTTTCCGGCATGAGCGGCGATATGTTTCTGGGCGCGCTCGTGGATGCCGGAGTTCCGGCCTCGCTGCTGGAGAATACTGTAGCGGCACTGGGCGTGGAGGCGCGACTGGAAATTTCCCGCGTGGTGCGCAGTGGGATTTCGGCTACCAAGGTGGATGTGTGGATCGATGGGGAGAAGGATTTGCCGCGCGAGGAGTATTGGGAGCGGCAGGAACAACATTCTCATTCCCATGAGCATTCTGACAACGAGCATTCCGACTACGAGCATGAGCATGAAGGGCATTCGCATTCTCAATCTGGTGAGAGTTCGCAGGCGGGAACGCCCGCGCCACAACCACATTCTCATAGTCGGCGGCTGGGTGAGATTCGGAAGATTATTTCTGCGGCTGCGATTTCGGAAAATGCAAAGAAGACTGCCATCGCCATTTTTGAAGCGCTGGGGCGGGCTGAGTCGAAGATTCACAACACTTCTATTGAGAGCGTCCACTTCCACGAAGTGGGGGCGGTCGATGCGATGGTGGATATCGTTTGCGCGGCCGTGGGAGCCGAGGCGCTGGGAGTGGATGAGATTATAGGTTCGGCTTTGAACGTTGGCGGCGGCATGGTGAAGTGTGCGCACGGGACTTTTCCGGTGCCGGCTCCGGCGACGGTGGAATTGTTGGCGGATGCGCCCGTCTATTCTTCCGGCCTGCAGGCGGAGTTGATTACGCCCACGGGCGCGGCGATCGTCAAGACCCTGGCCCGGCGGTTTGCGGCATTCCCCGAGATGAGGATTGAGAAGTCGGGCTATGGCGCCGGATCGCGGGATTTTCCGGGACATCCCAATGTGGTGCGGTTGACGGTTGGAGAGACGGTCACGACCGCTCTGGCTGCGAAGACCGCGTCGGAGACGATTACTGTACTGGAAGCGAACCTCGACGATCTGAATCCTCAGGTCTTTGGATATGTGATGGACCGGCTGCTGGAAGAAGGCGCGCTCGATGCATTCGGCATGCCGGTGCAGATGAAGAAGAACCGTCCCGGGACTCTGCTGACGGTGCTGTGCAAGCCTGAAGATGCATGCAAGCTGACACTACTGATCTTCACCGAGACGACCACGCTGGGCGTGCGGCGACGCGATGAAATGCGGCAGAGTCTAGCGCGGCGATGGGAGAGTGTTGGGACGCCGTGGGGCGAAGTTCGAATCAAGATTGCGAGCATGAATGGGACGGTCACGAATTACGCTCCGGAATACGAGGATTGCCGGCGCATCGCTACGGAACATCATGTGCCGCTGAAGACTGTGATGCAGGAAGCTGCGCGGGCTTATCTCGGAAATCCAAAGCCTTGAACACAGCGGGCACAAGGTGCCAGGGTAGTGAATCAGACTCTATGAGCAAGAAGTTCTACATTACGACGCCGATTTACTACGTGAACGCGCGGCCGCATATCGGGCACGCTTATACGACGATTGCGTGCGATACGATTGCGCGGCGGCAGCGATTGCTGGGCGCGGAGACGTTTTTTCTTACGGGGACCGACGAGCACGGGCAGAAAATCGAGCGGGCGGCGCAGGCGGCGGGAAAGACTCCGCAGCAGTATGCCGACGAGATTTCGGCGGAGTTCCGGCAGTTGTGGAAGCGGATGGGCATCTCGAACGACGACTTCATCCGCACCACGGAAGAGCGGCACAAGAAGCGGGTGCAGGAACTTTTCCGGCGCCTTCGCGACAACGGGTTTATCTATAAGGGCACTTACACCGGGCAGTATTGCGTGTCGGACGAGCTTTACGTGGACGGCGCGCAACCGGGCGATCCGTGCCCTACGTGCGGGCGCATTACCGAGACCGTTA
>DATMOP010000045.1:0-89633 GCA_035568115.1 Candidatus Acidiferrum sp. | reverse complement strand
CGATAACAACCTGGCCACCAACGGCGCAGGTAACGGCAAGAGCGGTTACACCTTTGCTGTGACGCCTGGCGGCACGGCTCTGACTGGATGGAACTTCTACACCACAGCGGTTCCGTTGTCGAACGTGACCGGCACCAAGTCCTTCTGCGCCGGTGATGACGGTGTGGTTCGCACCGCAGCCCCGGGCGTAATTACCGCCGTGGCTGGCTACGCGGCTTGCCTGGCCTTGACCCCGATGAACAACTAATACCCTGATTTGGCGAGTACCTGGGGGAGGGTACAAAGCCAAGGGCAGCGGATGCGAATCCGCTGCCCTTTTGTTTTGGCCCAACAATAGAAGTTCTAACAATTTTTGTCACCCGGGTCTGACCATTTATGACTGCTGTATCGTTCTGGCCGCGTCAAAACCTTGTTCCACGCTTCGTTTTGAAAGAGACCATGGGTTTCCCGCTTTCAATTCAGTGCGGGTGCAGGCGCATTTTTGGCCTCCGGAATGCAACAGTGAATGCGTCCATAAAGCCTTACTCGCTAGATGGCAAAACGCCCAACTCGAGGAAAGATCAAAATGAAGAGGAATAAAGGTTTCTCATTAATTGAACTGCTGATCGTGGTTGCCATCATTCTGATCATTGCAGCGATCGCTATTCCGAACCTGATGCGCGCCCGTATGGCTGCCAACGACTCGTCCGCGGCCGCTTCCGAGCACACCATCGTCGTCGGTCAAGTCGGCTACCTTGGCGCTTATCCCGCCAACGGCTACGCCACGCTGGCTCAATTGGGCGGAGCGGCCACTCCGTGCGTCCCGGCACCGGCTAACGGCTGCTTGATTGACAACAACCTGGCCACCAACGGCGCAGGTAACGGCAAGAGCGGCTACAGGTTCGCCGTCACGCCCGGCGGAACGGCTTTAACTGGCTGGAACTTCTACACCACAGCGGTTCCGTTGTCGAACGTGACCGGCACCAAGTCCTTCTGCGCCGGCGATGACGGTGTGGTTCGCACCGCAGCCCCGGGCGTAATTACCGCCGTGGCCGGCTACGCGGCTTGCCTGGCCTTGACCCCGATGAACAACTAATACCCTGATTTGGCGAGTACCTGGGGGAGGGTACAAAGCCAGAGGGCAGCGGATGCAAATCCGCTGCCCTTTTGTTACGCTCAATATCTTCGCCGGGGTTTCTCACTCCTGACAATTTCTGTCACTTGGGACCGTTTCGTGCCCGTGAAGGCTTGTCCCACCTCGCCCCACTTAATTGCCGGCTTTCAAATGTTGTCTCAACCCATTGAAAGGAATGTCGTTACGGCGGTAATGGATGGCAAAGGATCGCTCAACTTGGCCTCTCAAGTGCAACGGTTATGTAGTACCGAGGCCACGCTGCAGATCGACCTGGCCAATAAACGGGCAGAACACCACAATGCCGAGACAGAAGGGTTTCTCACTTATCGAGCTTCTGATCGTGGTTGCGATCATCCTGGTCATCGCGGCCATCGCGATCCCGAACTTAATGCGGGCTCGCATGGCAGCCAATGATTCGTCCGCGGCAGGTTCCATGCACGCGATCAGCGCCGCCGAAGTTGGGTACTACGGCTCCTACCAGAACATCGGTTTCCCACTGACGCTTGCTCCCCTGGGAGGAGCCGCGCCTTGCGTCCCCAGCCCGGCCACAGCGTGTTTTCTGGATAACAACGTCGCCACAAACGGCGGCGGAAACGGCAAGAGCGGCTACTCTTTTGCAGCCACCGGATCTGCGACCGCCAACAGTCCCAACAACAATCAGTTCTATGCCACCGCCAGCCCCAACAGCAACCTGACCGGCACCCGTTCTATGTGCGCGACTGAAGATATGGTGGTCCGCCTTCAACCGGCAGGCAATATCACCACGGTCTTGGGTTATGCACCGTGCCTTGCCCTTGCACCCATGAATAACTAGGCCGCGCGGAACCTCCGGCCAACCATCGAAGGTCCCAGAGTGCCGGTTCACGTTTCTTACTTTCGTAATTTCCCGTGCCCGCGCGGCCACTTTACTCCCAACTGGTTTTGCATATAATTTTTGGGTGGGAAAGCAAGAATGATTCTCTCGATGATGACTGCGCCCCAGCCATGCCTGCAATAGAAATCCTGGGATTGGAAAAAACCTACAGCGTGGGGTTCTGGCGCAAGCGGCCGAAGCGCGCACTGCACCCGCTGCAACTCACGGTTGAGGATGGAGAGATCTTCGGCTTCCTCGGCCCCAACGGCGCCGGCAAAACCACAACCTTGAAACTGCTGATGGGATTGGTGTTCCCAACCGCCGGATCGGCGCGCATCCTGGGCCGCGAATGGACTGACCCGTCAGTGAAGGCGCAGATTGGATTCCTCCCCGAGCAGCCTTATTTCTACGACTATCTGACGGCTCACGAACTCCTGGAATACTACGGACAGCTCTCTGGCGTCCACGCCAAACAGCGCAAGCCGCGAGTCGAGCAAGTGCTCCAGCAAGTTGGTTTGCGCGACGTGCAGGGCGTGCAGTTGCGCAAGTTCTCCAAAGGCATGCTGCAGCGGGTGGGAATCGGCCAGGCTATATTGCACGATCCCAAGCTCGTATTCTTCGATGAGCCGATGTCCGGACTCGATCCCATGGGCCGCCGCGAAGTGCGCGACCTGATGGAGCAGCTCAAGCACGAAGGCAAGACCGTATTCTTCTCTACCCACATTCTGTCCGACGCCGAAGCACTCTGCGACCGCGTCGCCATCATTCACAAAGGGGAACTTCGCGGCGTAGGCGCGGTCGAAGATTTGACCTCCAGCGTTCAGGGCAAGGTGGAGGTGATCTGGCAAGGCACGCAGGTGCCGGCCTCAATCAAGGCTCTGGGCGCGGAATGTCACGTGACCGGAGACCGGGTCCGCGCCATCATTGCGGAAAATCAGCAGGACGCCATGATCGATGCTCTACGCCGCGAATTGCAGCGTTTGATTGCGATCACTCCGGTGCGCACTTCACTTGAGGCTTACTTCGTCGAGAAGCTGAAGCGCGCCGAGACCACGGCCGGTACAACTGCATGAGAACCCGAATCGCCTACATCGCCTCCAACACTTTCCGCGAAGCGGTTCGCGACCGCGTGCTCTACAACCTGATCGCTTTCGCATTGCTGTTGTCGGGAGCCGCCATCCTCGTGGGCCAGATTTCGATTGAGATCGAGAAGCTGGTCGTCATCAATCTCGGTCTCACGGCGGTTTCTCTGTTCGGCGTCGTCATTGCAATCTTTATCGGCATCGGCCTGGTTTCTAAGGAAATCGAAAAGCGAACTCTTTATACCGTGCTCTCGCGCCCGGTTCGCCGCTGGGAGTTCATCATCGGCAAGTTCTTCGGGCTGGCTGGCACGCTGGTGGTCAACACTTTCTTCATGGCGATCGGGGTGTTCGTCGCGTTGTTCTACGTCTCCCACAAATTCGTGCGGGCCGACGCGCTGATTCTAGTGGCTCTGTACTTCATCATTCTCGAGTTTCTGATCATCTGCTCGCTGGCGTTGCTATTCTCTTCATTTTCTTCACCCTTGCTTTCTGCTGTGTTCGCCTTTTCGTTATTCGTGATTGGCAGCTTTGCCGAAGACCTGCGCAACTTCGCGGGCATGGCCACCGGAGTCTCGCGCTGGCTGGCGACGGGCGCCGCTTACCTTGTGCCAAACTTTTCGGCCTTCAACGTGATCACTTCCATCGCGCACGAGCAGCCGGTCGCTGGGCAACTCATCCTGCAGAACACGCTCTATGCTTTGTTCTACGCGACTATGGCTCTGAGCGGGGCGGTATTGATCTTCGAGCGCCGGGACTTGAAATGAAAGATCTGAAAGCAACACTAAGAGACTTGATATGAAGCAGCGCCAGAAAACCACGTTAGTCGCGAGCGCCTGCCTGATCGCGTCTCTGGCTGCCAGTTCGTTTGTGCTTCATCGCGTCGACCAGCTTCGCCCGCAGGCCACGCTCGATGAAGTCCTGTTCCTGAGCTCGCCGAAATTGATCAAGCGCGCCAGCCTCGGTTATGACGGTCTGATGGCCTGCATTTACTGGACTCGCGCCGTCCAATACTTTGGATATCGCCATCATTACTACGCTACGAGTTACAACCTGCTCGCTCCGCTCCTTGAAATCACGACACATCTGGATCCGCACCTCGTGGTCGCCTACGAATTCGGCACCAGCTTCCTGGCTCCTCAGCCGCCGCACGGGGCGGGTCAACCCGATCGCGCCATTGAGTTGATGGAATACGGCATTCAAAACAATCCCGACAATTGGCGGCTCTACTACGATCTGGGTTTCGTCTATTACATGGAGCTTCGCGACTACAAGAAAGCCGCCGAGACGTTCGAGCGCGGATCGCACGTTTCGAATGCTCATCCTTTCCTGAAGATTCTGGCGGCGCAGATGGCGCAGCATGCCGGCGAGTATGAGACGGCGCGCATGCTCTGGTCGGCGACTTACCAGACCACGCAGGACCAGCAGATCAAGCAGAACGCGATTGAGCATTTGCGTGCGCTGCGCGTGGACGAAGACGTTCAGCATCTACAGGAAGCGGTGACGCGCTTTGGAGAGCGCACCGGACGGCTGCCTGCGAGCATGGCCGAACTCGCCAGTGCGGAGGGCCTGGCTGGAACACCCGCCGATCCCGACGGACACCCCTACAAGTTGACTCCTGAAGGCCGCGTCGAAGTTCGCGTGCCGGACGACTTCCCTTTCGCTAGCAAGGGACTTCCTCCTGGATATAAACCAGCGCCGAAATTCCACGCTTTGCCGTAGTTCTTATCTTCGCACTCTCGCCCGTCGCGGCCTTATCATCGCTTATGATGGCGAAGGATGCGCGGCTCTGATCCCTCCGTTTCATCTCGAATCAGCCTTTCACGCTCGGCGTTGCAATGGTGGAGCGACGTTGCCGGGCGCGAAGGCTGGCTCAGCGCGACAAGACGACTCCTGGCAGCGCTCTGGGAGTTCATTCGTGAGTCCACTCCCGAGCGCCGGCGCCAACGCTACGGCGACGCCGACTATGATTGGGAACACCGCGTCAACACGACCAGCGCGGCTGTAAGTTGGCGCGACCGGTTGCTCGGTGCTTTCAACTCGCCTTACCAGCCGACCGAGTCCGTTCTGTTCCACGAAATGCTCGATGCTCTGCACCAGCACACTCGTTTGGACTTTCACGACTTCGTTTTCCTCGATCTGGGATCGGGCAAGGGACGCACGTTGCTGATGGCGTCGGACTATACCTTTCGCCGGATCGTGGGCGTGGAGCTTCTGCCGGCGTTGCATCAGGATGCGCAGGAGAACCTGAGCAAGTATCGGAGCGAATCGCAGAAGTGTTTCGCGCTGGAATCGATCTGCGCGGATGCAACTGAGTTCCCTCTTCCCGCCGAGTCAACCGTGCTCTATCTCTTCAATCCGTTTCCAGAATCAGGACTGAAGCGGATGATCGCGAATCTGGACCAGAGTCTGCGGGAGCATCCGCGAGTGGCGTATGTGCTCTACCACAACCCCGTGCTTGACCATGTGCTGGGCGAGAGTACCGCGCTAAAAAAAATCGGCGGGACGCATCAGTATTCGATTTACGAGTCGAGAGATTGATCCCCTGGACCAACGGATCGAGATCAGATCCCCGATAAAAAATTTGCGGATCGATCCCGCTAAAATACTGTAGCCACAGGAGTTACAAGATTCTATCTACACGAGATCCGCCTAAAATATTCCATTCAAAGGAGTTAGCGGCAAAATATTTAAAGCAAATGACTTAGCGGAAGAAAATGAGACTGCGAGGACAGAATCTTGATTTTCAAAGAGCGTGTGCCCCGGCGCGATTTGCGCTCCACAGGGATACTTTGTAAAAAGCTTAGCTCAAGGCCGGAAATAAAGATGTGACGGATGAACATGAAACGGCTGTGGAAAACTCCGAAATTGATATCTATACGCTAAGAGCGTAGCTTAATAAACTATACTCTAATAGCGTACCCTAGCGGTTCAGAGTTCAGTGAGGCTCCGGCAAGGAAGGATTCAGTAATGGCAAAGCGGGACATTTTCAGCGAAATGATCGAGGGAGTCTCGGCGATGAAAAAACATCGCGAGGGCAAGCTCACCTTGCGCAGCTACAGAATCGAAGTTGCGCCATTGCCGCAGGTGGATTCGAAGATGCTCCGCGATACGCGAAAAAAGTTGCGCTGCTCGCGGGCGGTGTTTGCGCGTAAGTTGCGGATCAACGAAAGAACGCTGGAGAAGTGGGAGCAGGGGCGGGCGAAACCGAATCCTCAGGCGGCCGCCCTAGTCCTTCTCGTCCGCAAATACCCGGATACGCTAGAGCGGTTGGACGCGCTTGCCGCACGCTAGCCTGTGGCATCCTATCTTTCGTGGAGGGCGGGGAGGGCATTCGCCCTATTTTGTAGAGTTGATTGGTGGTAGTCATGAAACGCGCAGTACCAAGGGATCTAGTGTCAGAGGAGTTGCGTGCGGTTGAGCGCGAGGTCGACGCTCATCATTTGGCCAACCCATTGATCGAGCAGCCGTTCGCGCGGGCGGGCTGGTATTTCCTGGCCTTCTGTGAAGAACTGGTCATGAGGGAGATTGTTCAGCAGAGGGCCGGCACAGCCCACGAGCTCGCGGCACTTGCAGACAACATCATCGTCCATGCAAAGTGGCCTCTCCGATGGCTGCGCCTGGCGTGCTCGCCAGGAGGAGAGGTCCCACGGGGATTCCACGACGGCATGTATGAAGCCGCTTGGAGACTGTCCGAGCTCTCGATGAGGTACCTGGATTTTGAGGCTGCGTTTACTTATGCAACTTCTGGACTCGTCACGCTCACCATCGACGGAAGTAGGATCAAATCCTCCGGTTCGATGAGAATGGACGGGCGTTTTGATGCGTACGACCGCCTCACACAGGATTTCGGCGTCGCAGCCGCCGAAGAAGTAGCCAAGTCGTTTTCGGAACGTGTGGCGGCATCAGTTCGCGTCCGGGGAGCCAGTTTCGATTACGACCTCAATCCCAAAACTGTGCAGGCTGGCCTCGAAGCGCTAGGGCCAACCGTCAATGATCGTTTCTCACTGCCTAAGGACTGGGCACTGCCTCGTTTTACCCTGCGGGAGTTTGCGCAAGTTGCTCGAGTGCTGTGGGTCGTCGCTTTCATACATTTCCAGGCCCGGGTCATCGCCGCCCTAAGTGGATGTGAGGCGCTGGGTTACTCACGAGCCCTCATTCTTATGGAGAATGGGGAACTCGTCCAGCGTATTCGCCGCTACAGCGGCGTCGGAGAGGACGCTGTTAAGGCAATTGTAGGCGACTTGACTTACGGCGCGCGCGAACAGGCCAACCCTGATCCGGCGTTACAACCTATTATTCCCTTGTCGTCTTTGCTGTCGCGATGTCACCTAACTTGATCATGAATAGCTCGATGGAGAGGAATTTGGCGGTCTTGCTGAACAGGCTGCCGGAGGAACGGCGTGCCTACTCTGCGCTGAGCCAGGGGAGAGAAACGGCATCGCGAGAACGGTTTATGAAGGAACTCTCCGGTTCGGGACTTCGATTTTGGTATGGGCACATCCCGGAATGGAGGGACGCCTCGGACGTGGATCTCGTGATCGTCTCCGATACGGAGAGGCAGTGTCTAATACTGGAGCTCAAGTCGTTCATCGCGCCGGCCGAACCGCGGGAGATTATGGATCGATCTGAGGAGATTCGGCGCGGAATCGGACAGGTCCGAGATCGAATGGACAAGGCGCGGGACCTCCCCGGGTCGCTCCACGCGGTCTTGGGAATTGATGACTCTTACCGGCTCTCTTGGGCTGTGGCGTCAGACACTTCGGTCGGAGCAAGTTACGTGCAGGACCCTGACGTCCCCGTAGTAAACACTCGGCACCTAAGCACAAAGCTGCGGCGGAATCCTGAACTCGCGGAGTGTTGTCGCTGGCTCGCGAGCCGAGAGTACTTACCCGTAGATGGTGTGCACTATAAGGAGATAGAGACGGAGGCCACGATCGGCCGGTGGACGCTGGAGTGGTACGGCATTAAGGCCTTCACAGAAGACTACGTGACAGTCGTATAAACTGAAATGGTCATGACCACCACCACCCTCAACTCCCTCGCCCGCGCCTCATCCGCGTACCTGCGCTCTGCGATGCACCAGCCCATTCAGTGGCATGAGTGGGGCGAAGAGGCGTTTGCTGCCGCGCGGCGCGAGAACAAGCCGATGCTGCTCGACATTGGCGCGGTGTGGTGCCACTGGTGCCATGTGATGGACCGCGAGTCTTACGACGATCCGGACGTTGCGGCTATCGTGAATGAACATTTCATTGCGGTGAAGGTGGATCGCGATGAGCGTCCTGACATTGACAGCCGCTATCAGGCGGCGGTTAGCGCTGTCAGCGGGCAGGGTGGGTGGCCGCTTACTGCATTTCTTACTCCTGATGGCAAACCGTTTTATGGGGGCACGTATTTTCCTCCGACTGACGGCTATGGTCGGCCGAGCTTCAAGCGCGTGTTGATGAGCATCGCTAACGCCTATAAGGAAAAAAATGGCGATGTGGTCGAGCAGGCGAAGATGGTGGAGAACGCGATTGCGCAGGCGGAGTCGTTTCCCGGGAGGAGCGGGCGGGTTTCGGCCGGCATCATTGCTGCGATTCAGAAATCGGCGTTCAGCATGTTCGATCCGGAGCACGGAGGGTTCGGGCAGGCACCGAAGTTTCCGCATCCTTCGGCGCTGGATTTGTTGATAGAACGGTATGCGCGAAAGGTCAAAATCCCCATTTCTCGCGCAGAAAACGCGCGAGAAATGGGGCACCCAGATCATGATGAGCTTCGCAACTTGATCGTTACAACGCTTGAGCACATGGCGAATGGCGGGGTTTATGACCAGCTCGCAGGCGGATTTCACCGTTACTCGGTCGATGAGCGGTGGGTGGTGCCGCACTTCGAGAAGATGTGCTACGACAATTCCGAGCTGCTGAAGAATTACGTGCACGGGTATCAGGTCACGGGCTCAGAGTTGTTTGCCAGCGTGGCGCGCGACATTGTCCGCTGGATGGATGAGTGGTTGAGCGACCGCGAGCTTGGCGGCTTTTATGCTTCGCAGGACGCGGACATTTCGATGGACGACGATGGCGACTACTTCACATGGACGCTCGACGAGGCCCGCGCTGTGCTAACAGAAGAAGAGGCACAGGTTGCAGCGCTGCACTATGACATCAACGAAGTCGGCGAGATGCATCACAATCCGGCGAAGAATGTGCTTTACGTGCGCGCTCCGATCGAGGAGATTGCGCGGCGGATGAGCATCAGCGCCGAACGCGTGCGTAGCTTGCTTGATTCGGCGAAAAGGAAGATGTATGCCGCGCGGCTGGAGCGGCCTACGCCTTACGTCGACAAGACGGTTTATGTGGGATGGAACAGCATGTGTATCTCTGCGTATCTGGAAGCGGCGAAGGTTCTTAATCTCGCCGACGCTCGCCACTTCGCTCTCCGCTCGCTGGACCGGATTTTGGCGGAGGCATGGAAGCTAGCGGCGGGAAACGCGGGCCAGGGCCCCTTCGACTCTCGCTCAGGGCAGGTCCGCGGCACAGAAGCGGCGCGGCTACTGCATGTAGTGGCTTATTCCGATCCTAAGGCTTCACATCGCGAAGTTTCTGGATTGCTCGATGATTACGCTGCTACTACGCTTGCTTGCCTCGATGCGTACGAGGCGACGGCCGACCTCAGTTACTTCAAGTTCGCGCAAGCCATTGGCGACGCGATGATTGCGCGGTTCTTCGATGCGGTGTCCGGAGGGTTCTTCGATGCCGAGCCGGCTGCTGAGGGAAAGAGCCTGGGCGTGCTGTCGACGCGACGCAAGCCGCTGCAAGATTCGCCGACGCCGGCGGGAAATCCCATGGCTGCCATCGCGCTGCTGCGCCTTCATCACTACACCGGCGATGCCGCGTATCGGGATAAGGCAGAGCAGACGCTGGAGACTTTCGCCGGGGTGGCGGAGCAGTTCGGAATTTTCGCTGCGACCTACGGGATCGCGGTCCTTCATTTTTTGGAGAATCCGGTGCAGGTGGTGGTGATTGCGGACGACGGATCGGAGCGCGCGGGTACAGATCTCGCCGATGTTGCTGCCGCTTCCTTTGCCTTCAACAAAAGCGTGCTCCGGTTGACTGCGAACCAGGCGGTTGCCGGGAACCTTCCCCCAACCTTGGAGGCGACCATCCCGAATCTGCCTCAGTTGAGCTCGGACAAGCCATTTGCGGTGCTGTGTTCTGGTTTTGCCTGTCAGCCGCCGGTGACGGATCCAGAAGAATTGCGGCGCGCCCTTGAATCCGCGCTGATGAAGTAGTAGTCCTAAGGAAAGACTCCCCAAAAAAACGGGGCTGACGGTTTATGTATGAAGTCCGTCAGCCCGAAGATTGCGAGCCCTAGGTTCGGCCCAAGTTACTGGAGGTTACTTTGGTGACCTTGCGGCCACGTTTGACGTGCGATTAACTGCTACTCACATCGGCGGTAGACCACCACCGGTGCATCGTTGAGATAGTTGTTGTTGTGGTGGGCACGTTAGAATCGGCCCTCCGTCCGGGGCGGGAACCTGCGGAACGGCGGCTGCAACATATGTGCCCACTAGTCCTAACATCAGGATCGAAATCCTGACTGCCTGCTTCATGATTTACACTCCTTCCGCGCCTTAGCTGCCCAAAAAGTAGGGCACAGTGGCGCGGAGGGAAATTATAAGGCACAAGTCAAGCCTTTCCGCAAGAAATCGTTTACCGGAAGCGGGTCCCGTGGTTTGCGTGGCGAAGTCTCGCCTTCTGCCACAAGCCGTCAACCCTGTAAATACGGGCGATCCTGTAGGTTTCTAAGATATTTACCTTAGGTGTTTAGAAGGGGTTTTGCAAGAAGACAAAGCTCCGAACAACCGGCGAGAATTTACGAAATCCGAACAACCAGGCCTGAAATGGTAGAACACCGAAGGCCGAGGTGCTGCACAGACCCGTCCGTCAGCGTTTGGATCCAACCCGGTCAATCAGCCCCGAAACAGTCAAGCCACCCATGGGCACGACAGTGGCGCGAGCCGAAGCGTGAGTTGCGCCTCCGTTTTCGGGCACGGGTACCGGCACTGACTGAGTTCGCGATAGAGCCCGGTCCACCATCCCTTCGAACATCGGAATCAACGAGTCAGCGGGCAGAGGATGATGAATGTCCGAAAGGCTTTGCTCCCAACGCTGGGGACGCAGCAGAGTTGATGCAGCATCACGGGCAGGACTCTTGGCAAAGGTGTATCCCAGCCAGATGAGCAACGTGGCGTCGTATGCGGCCATGTTGATGAGGCTCATCGATAGATTGCTCAGGTGATCGCCTGCCCAAGACGCGATGAGGGCCAATTCGACCACAGCGAAGCTTCCGAACCCCAGAGCGATGCCAAAGCTGTGCTGGCGCCGGCTTACTCCCAGATAGCGGGCAAAGGACAAAAGGAAAAGCACCATCCCAACTTGAATAATGCGTACGCAACGCTGGGCGGTCATGATGGCCTGGACCCAGGGCACATTGTCGGAAGAGTTAGTGGAAACCGATACCACGCCAGCCACCAGCAGCATCACCAGACCCGCCCACTTAAACAACACGGTGCCCAGGTCTCGCAGGGTGTGAAAGGGCCGGAACACGTCGAGAAAAGCTTCGTGAATCACCTTGAAACCCAAAGCTACGCTGATCGCAGTGCTGAACCAGGAAAGGTAAAAAACCCACGAGGAGTGGTACCGATAAGCCGGAAAGACTACTGCGAAGGTCACAATTTGGAAGACGACGTAGGCGAAGAAAAACTTGAATTCCCGGTGTTGGCGGCGACGGAACATGGCGATAGCAATCACCGTTTGGAGAACGGGATGTGCGACCCAGAGAGCGTAGTACAGGATTCTTATTTTTTCGCTCATCGGCACAAGTCTCTTAGCTCTCGAAATAGCGCTGGCGGCCAGAACCAGCTTCGCGGCAGTCTCCGTCCGAACTAGCAGTGATAGTGATTAAAGTGATTAAGAGGAAGTTAAACCTTTTGGCCCAAGTGTTCAATGTACTCAGGTAACCGAAAGTAACGTTACCTTCGGGCCATATGGAATCTGGGGACAATGTACGGTAGGGAACACACCAACGAAAATCAGCAGTGCCCCTCGGGGAGTCGAGGGGAGCACGCCTTCGTATCGCGATCTAGGCGTCGGGGACGGAGTGGATGTAGGCCCGCATCATACGGACTTCATCATCTTTTTCGTTGAGGTCGTGCAGTAAAATGTCGCGCAGCGAGACCATGCCGACAAGCTGGCCTTCGTGGCATACGGGCAGATGACGGAAGCCGTGCCGCCGCATGAGGGTCATGCAGTTTTCCAGGTCCTCGTTGGTATTGATAGTGAGAGGGTCTTCGGTCATAACCTCAGCCAGGCACGTGCTGCATGGATCGCAGCCTTCCGCCACAACGCGCTTCATCAGATCGCGCTCGGAAAAAATCCCAATCAGTTTGCCGTTGTGCACCACGGGAACGGCCCCGATGTTGCGTTCCACCATGGCGCGCACGGCTTCCAGCACGGTTTGAGCCATTTCCGCCTGGTAGGTGTCCTGGTCCTTGATCAGATCGTAGATCCGCATTTTGATTCTCCCCGTTTCGAATTCGGAGGCAAAAGCTATACCGGGGCGGGAGTATACGGCGAAACCAGGCTCATGGGAAGGGTTAGTAAGGTGGGGATAGAAGATTTCTTGCAGATAGAGAGCCATTATGGGAAAAATAAAGTGACAGACTAGCCCCCGAGAAATACTACGTACGAGCAGTTCCACAATGCTGTGGGCAAACTGCCGCGCGGCCGTGCCGTGAGAACGATGTTGTATTCGCCTGTGCTGCCGTCTATCGCCTGCAGGACACCTTCCCGCGGCAGATCTCGCGGCAAATCGGCCTGCGGCCCTGGCTCCGCCAGAGGATTGCGCAGTGGTTCGATTACCGCGAGCCGCACGAGAAATTCGTGCAGATCCGCACTGCGGCCATGTCCTGGAACTACAAATGAGACCTCCGCATCCTGCTCGGAGAAGTGCCAGGCCAGCGAGGCAGCCAGACTCACCGCCCGTTCGTACGCGGGCCCGGAAATCTCCCCGGCCGCTGGATTGTCGAAAACGATGGACAGCTTGCGCTCATCCTCGCGGCTGAACTCGCGCACCTTCAACGAGCCGGACTTGGCCGTCGCCTTCCAGTCCACATGGCGCGCGGAATCTTCCGGCATGTATTCGCGAATGCGGTACAAGTCGGAGCCCCGCCCACGCACAAAGCTCTCCCATTCGCCACGCACCAGCGGTAGGATTTCAAACAACTCATCGGGCGGTTCAATCGCTGGATACACCAGAATCTCCCGCTCCAGAGCCAGGTCACGGGTTTTAGTAAGGAAGGCAAAAGGAAACCGGGTTGCCACGCCAAAGCTTGATTCGCGATAGCAGCCACGCCGCTTAAAGAGCAGCTCAATGTCCGCCGTTAGATTGGCGCCCGGAGGCAAGTATGGGAAATAGATCATGCCTTCGAATATTCCCGGCGGCGTGGGGGCGACCTCGACCCGGCGCACGCGCCAATCGCGCATGCGCACCCACTGGTCCTCGGGCTTGCGGTTCAGCGGAAAAGAAAATGTGGCTGGTTCCCACTTCCACTGCTTGCGGATCTTCTTATCCTTTTCCCTGCGCGCCGGCAGCACGCGAATCGAAAACGAGGGCAGGAAGCGCCGCGGGTTGCGGAGCATGACCCGTCCCACCACCGGACGCCCGGCAAAAACATGTTCGGGCAAGCGCACGTCCAATTCCAGGCCGCGCAGCACCAGCGCGGAAACCACTCCAGAGACCAGAATCGCCGCCAGCATGGCCGCCACTACGATGTACAGCAGATTGTTGCCCGTATTCAGCGCAGCGATGCCAATCACAAGCGTGACGAGCACATAGACCACGCCCGCCTTCGTGACCTCGTAATGAAAAGTTTGGCGGAGCCGCTCAATCGCTACGCGCCGCGCCAGATACGGCACCGTGACCAGTCCGACGAACGCTGCCATCAAAAGCGCAAGGGACGCCAGGACGACCGATGCCCACACACGGCCCGCCTCGCCCAAGGCCGTTGAAAACAATGCTGCTCCGAAGGCCAGTCCGAGGCCAACCAGCGCCAGCAAGAACCTGATCCACACCTCGACGGTATCCGTCCGCAGCCATGCGGCCGGACTGCGCGCGGCTTGATCTAGATTCGCCGAATTAGTGGAAGCGGAAGCCACGATTCGAGCCTAGCATCGCTCGTGAGAACGGGCAATCCTCTTTGTCTTGCGGAGAAAGCCGTCGTAACCAGGGCCGAAATGGCGAGCGCATTTCGAGTCAAACATCCATGCTACTTCGCTGGCTTTGATTTCGTCTTCTGCCCTTTCAATCCGAAAATGCGCAGCTGCTTGTTGCTCGCGACATAGACCTTTCCATTGGCGATAATCGGGACCTGGTTCGAGTCTCCTCCCTGATTCGGCCATAAGCCGGCGACACCGTGGAAAAGAGTTGTCATGGTTGCCCCGCCTGAATCGGGATTAAAGGCGTACAGCAAAATGTTGGCGGGATTATGCGAAACCGGGCGCGAGAGCGCCCAGATGATCGGGCTCGCGTTGCCATTCGACGAAACAGTGGTGAAGAATCCTCCATTCTGTCCGGTGCTGATCGTCGGCGACTGGGCGACTCCCATCAGTTTCGTGCTGGGCGAAGTCAGCAGCTTCCACACTTTCACCCGATTCCCGCCGCTGCTCACCACGCGCGCCGCACCGTCGACCGGATCTACAAAGTAGGATTCTCCGCACCAGCAACCGCCGATCTGAAGAGTCCCTAGGACATTATTCTTCGTGGGCGAAAATCCCCCGAGACTGTCTTCATTCATGAAGAACATTCGCCCATCCTTGCCGGCGGCCACCGCCAGATGCGTCGTCGAACCGGGTTGGTCGGGCAGAACCATCACGCCTCCCGAACCGAAATCCACGTCCCCCTGATCCAAACTGCCCACGTTCGAGGGCGTGAACAGGTCTACGACGGAGGTGAGGTCCGAGGAGACCTTGACTACACTCTCCTGAATATTCGTGACCCCGTCGTAATCGGTTCCGTCGTAGTCGGAATTTCCTGTGACAAACAAGATGTTGCCGGAATCGTCCGCAGCCAGGCCGTAGCCTGACATCCAGATCGGGGTCAGAAAATAGTTGTCCGGAGAGCTTGCCCGGGTGTCGAGAATCTGGTTGCCGGAAAGTGGCGACAGCGTGGCCGCGTTCCAACCTAGCAGCCAGCCGCGCGAAACGTTGGCAGAGAAATCGCAAAAGCTGCCGAATCCCGCGTAGATATTGCCGTTCGCCTCCAACAGGCCCGGGCGTTGCCGCTGGTAGGTGGCATTGAATGCAAAGCTGGTTCCATCGGTGAGAGTGTGCGATGCGCTTACCAGTTGCGGAGTGACCTTGTCGGTGAGGCTGCCCAGATCCATCGCGTGCAGGCGATAGGCCGGACCGGTGTCGTCCTGCGTGTAGGCCATCAGGTACAGCGTATTGCGGCTGATGTCGATGACCGGCGTAGAGGTAATGCCGACGTTCGGGCCGTTGTTGCCACAGCCGAGCGGCTTCGGCACCGGGCTGCCCAGACGCCGGCTCAGCAGCACCCTGCCGACATTGGCGTCGATTGCATAGACCGTGTCATTGCCGGTCACGACATACACTACGTCATGCGTCCCTTGGTGGCTGCCGGCCGTGATGTTCACGCCCGGCACCAGGAGAGGTTGCGCGTCCACCTGGTCGTCGACGGCTACCGAGGCCAGAACCCCGAACTGGGTAGCGTTCACGTTGGCCGGCGTCAGGATGGTCTCGTTCGAATTCCAGCCCGTGCGGTAGTTGTCGTTGTGGTAGGTGGTTACAGAAGTCTGTGCAGCGGCAGGGAGCCCGGTGGCGAGAAGCGTGAAGACGAGGCAGACAATGGCTGCAAGCCCACGTACGTGAGCCTTAAGACGAAGCGGTGTCATTGGATCCCCCAGAAAGCGGCGACTGATTCTAGGGGATGGCAATGCCGCGGTCAATCGAGAAGGAACTCCCAGAGATGGAGGGCTCTATGCAGAAAAATGGATCGGCTGACTACGGATCACTGACAGCCTGCCTCTCAGTACTCCGACAGTTCCTTCATGGCGCGGAACAGATCATTGGCCTGCGGCAGGATGGCATCTTCGAGAATCGGCTGGTAGGCGACAAAAGTATCGGCAGCGGCGACGCGGCGTACGGGTGCGTCAAGCTGGTCAAAAAGTTGATCGGCGATGCGCGCCGCGATCTCCGCACCATAGCCCCAGCTCAAAGTATCTTCATAGGCGACGAGCGCGCGATTCGTCTTTCCGACCGACGCCGCAATCGTTTCCCAGTCGAACGGATTCAGGCAGCGTAGATCAATCAACTCAACTTTCACGCCGTGCTCGCGTTCCAGTTTCTGCGCGGCTTGCAGCGCGCGCGGCACAACTGCGCCGTAGGTAATTACGGTCAAGTCCGTTCCAGGGTTGACGATCTTGGCCTTGCCGAACGGAACCATGTAATCGGGACCGGGATACGGCGCGCGTCCGTAAGTCTCGCGATAGAGCCGCTTGTGTTCCAGAAACAGCACGGGATCGTCGCAGCGAATCGCGGTGTGCAGCAGTCCCGCGGCATCTAGAGCGTTCGACGGAAACACGACACGCAGCCCGGGAATGTGCGTGAACACGCTCTCCCCGCACTGCGAGTGATAGATTGCGCCGCCGGTGAGATATCCGCCGATGGCCACTCGAATTACGACGGGGCAGGAGAATGCATTGTTCGACCGCCAGCGGATTACGGAAAGCTCGTCGCGAATCTGCATCATGGCCGGCCAGATGTAGTCGAAGAACTGGATCTCCACCACCGGCTTAAGCCCGCGCGTGGCCATGCCGGTGGCGCGGCCCACTATGGCAGCCTCGGCCAGCGGCGAGTTGAATACACGGTCATTGCCAAACTCGTTCTGCAAGCCGAACGTCAGCTTGAAGACTCCGCCCTTGCCTTTCACCAGCTTGCGCTTCAAATACTCTTCGCGGCTGCAATCCGCGACGTCTTCGCCAAAGATCACGATGCGCTCGTCGCGCTTCATTTCGTCGCGCAGCGTCACATTGATCAGGTCAGCCATGGTCTTTGCCGCTGGCTTCTTGCCATCGGCGGAATCGGCCCCGATGACGGCTTGCGTATCGAATGCAGAGGACGTTGGATCGAGATCGGGAGAATACACATACTGCAACACGCTTTCGGGCGCGGGCGGCAAGGCGGCAAGAGCTTGATCCACCGCAATCTGCAATTCTTCTTCGACTTTCTTTTCCAGTTCGTTGATGCCCTTCTCGTCGAGAATCCCCTCCCGCAGCAGAAACATTTGCGTGCGCGAAACCGGATCGCGGGCGGCATCGCGCTCCCGCTCGGTGTCCGGACGGTACAAGCGCTCGTCGTCCGAAAGAGAATGCGAATACGGGCGGATCACGTGGGCATGCACAAACGCCGGCCCGTGGCCCTCGCGGCAATACTGCGCCGCACGCTGGAATGCAGCCGAGCTCGCCACCGGATCGGTGCCGTCGACTTCTTCAAAATGGAAATTCGGGAAGCCCGAAACCAGCCGCGAAATGCTGCCTCCGGCCGTCTGCACCTCCACCGGCACAGAGATGGCATAACCGTTATCCTGTACGGAGAAAATCACGGGCAGCTTGTTGAGAGCGGCGGCGTTCATCGCCTCCCAGAACTCGCCTTCGCTGGTGGTACCGTCGCCAAGAGAGACGTAGGCAATCTCGTCGCCGTAGAAGGTCACGTTCTTGAACTGGCGGTAATCGGGCGACTTCGCGTTCTCTGTATCCGGGATCTCGGCGGCGCGACGATGCTGCGAGAAGTAACGTCCTGCTTCGGCGCATCCCACTGCCTGAAGAATCTGCGATCCCGTGGGCGACGATTGGGTGACAACGTTCAGCCGCTTGTATCCCCAGTGCGAAGGCATCTGCCGTCCGCCGGAACTGGGATCGTCGGCCGCGCCCACGGCCTGCAAAAACATTTCTAACGGCTTGGCGCCCAGCGCCAGGCACAGCGCGCGGTCACGATAATAAGGATAAAACCAGTCGTAACCGGCTTTCAGCGTCATCCCCGCGGCGACGCCGATGGCTTCATGCCCGGCGCCTGACATCTGGAAGAATATTTTCTGTTGCCGCTTGAGCAGGATTTCCCGGTCATCGATGCGCCGGGAGGTGTACATGATGCGGTAGGCTTCGATCAGTTGCTCGCGGGTAAGGCCTTCGTAGGTCCGGGACTTCTTGCCGCTCGCAACGGACAGCTTGGGGTCGGTTTTTGTCGTCGGCATCCGGTTCCCTGATAAGTATGTGATGAATATCCCGGCCGTAAGATTCGGTGCGGAGTATTACCGGGCAGGTTGCATTGTAAATCGGAATTGGGGATTGGAAAACATGCAAGTTGCTGCTTAGGGAGAGTTAGTTCATTGCCGTCCGATATTGTCGATTTCTTTCTTCAGGGACAGCCCATCCAGGTTAGCGAGCGGCAAACTCAGGAACAGGCTGATTCTGCGATCCAGCAAAAAGAACGCGTCGCGAAAGGCCTTTTCGACTTGCACTTCCGAGCCGCGCGCTGCCGCGGGATCGGGCACGCCCCAGTGTGCGGTCATCGGCTGACCCGGCCATACCGGGCAGGCTTCGTTGGCCGCGTTGTCGCAGACCGTAAAAACAAAATCGAGCTTCGGAGCGCCGGGCTTGGCAAACTCATCCCAGCTCTTGCTGCGAAAACCCGAACTCGGAAGATGCGCCGCCTTCAGTTGACGCAGCGCCTCGGGCCGAACCGCTCCCGAGGGATGGCTGCCCGCACTGTAGGCAACGAAGTTTGGCCGGCCTTTGTGATTCATAATGGCCTCGGCCATGATCGAGCGCGCTGAATTACCGGTGCATAAAAACAAAACGTTGTAGGGCTTTTGCATCGTCGTCACTCAGCCGAGGCCAATCCCAGCATTACGCTTAATTGCAGCACGTCGGACCACAGCAGGCTTCCTTCGCCTTCGGCTTCACGGCGCGGATGAACGCGCTCAGGAACTTTCCATCCACCTGCGGGGCAATCACGTCGACATCCATTCCCTGCCCCGCCAGAAATTCCCGCGCGTCTTCCGCCCGGTAAATACGGGTAGGTTCAACCTCGATCTGCTCGAATCCCGCAGCCACAAGCTTGCTGCGGTAGTCGTTTTCTTCAAGCGCTCCCGCGATGCAACCCACCCAAGCGAGCACGCTCTGGCGAATCTCGGGAACCATCTCGCCACGCGTGACGACGTCGGACACAGCAAAGCGCCCGCCCGGCTTAAGTACGCGGAACGCTTCACGCAGCACGCGATCTTTGTCCGCAGAAAGGTTGATTACACAATTGGAGATGATCACGTCGACGGAGTTGTCGGGGAGAGGAATGTTTTCGATCTCGCCTTTGAGAAACTCGACGTTCTCGACGCCCGCTCTGCGTTTGTTTTCGTTGGCCAGCGCAAGCATTTCGTCGGTCATGTCAAGACCGTAAGCCTTGCCCGTCGCGCCCACGCGCTTTGCCGAAAGCAGCACATCAATGCCGCCGCCGGAGCCGAGGTCGAGCACGGCCTCGCCCGGGTTCAATTTGGCCAGAGCGGTGGGATTGCCGCAGCCCAACGACGCCAACAATGCCTCTTCCGGAATTTGCCCGGCCTGCGTGGCGTCGTAAAGATTGGCGGTGATCGGATCGCAACCTGTGCTGGCCATGGTTCCGCAGCAGGAACTGCCTCCGGATTTCACACGCAGAGCGGCTTGGCCATATTTCTCTTTGACGACTTCCTTGATGTCGGTAGCATTCATGGTGCCCATGGACTGTTCTCCTATTTGCAAATGCGAACGATCTGTTCCGGTTTGAGGGCCTTGTTGCGGGTGCAGCACTCGGCATAGAGAAATTGCAGCAACTCCTGCAAAGCCCCGGTATGGGCGGTGCAACGCAGGAACGTTCCCTCGCGCTGCACTTCCAGAAGGCCCTCGGCCTTCAGCTTTTCGAGATGATGGGAGAGGGTCGAGTTCGGAATATCCAACTCGCTTTGAATGTCACCGACCACCAGCCCTTCCGGATGAGCCGAGAGTAACAGTTGCATGATGCGCAGCCTCGGCTCGGTGCCCATGGCCGAGAACATGTCGGCATATCTGGCGACCTGCTCGCTGGACTTGCTTGGGGAGAACGTCCGCATATTTCTACATTACTAGAAATATGGATGTTATGTCAAGCCCAACACAAAGGCCGCCATTTCTGGCGGCCTTCTTAAAACTCCGAATGAGCCCGAATCAGCGATCCCTATCTCGATCCCGATCCCTGTCACCGTCACTGTCAGTAGGCTCAATCAACCCAAACAGGCCATTCGCATTGTTGTTCGGACCCGCCGCAAAGAAAAGCTGGTTCTTGTTACCGTTGACGGAAGGCCCGGCCCCGCCACCGAAGTCGATCCCCCAAAGTTGGTCAATCACGATCGGCTTTCCGGCGGAGTTCTTGATGGTGCCCACGAACTGCCCGTTTTTCAGGCTGAAGCCGTTGATCGTGCTCGCGAAGTTGATGTTGTTCCCAATCAGCAGGGCGCCGCTCAGCGATCCAAAATTCTTCGGCGCCACCGCAAATCCCCAAGGCTGGTTCAGGGGCTTGCCTTGCGCTAAGCGCTTCACGAACACTCCGGCTTCGGTGAAAATGTCGATGTATCCGCCCGGACCGCCTGTCGAATCGGCGAACGACACGTAAACCTGTCCATTGATGTCTTGAATGCCGAAAGGCGTGAACCCCGCCGGCACAGTCGTGTCGGTAAACGAAGTCACAAAATTGAAGCTCCCGTCATATATATCCACTTTGTTGTTGGCGGTATCGGCTGCGAAGAGAAAGTTTCCCGACGAATAGTTGGTGATGGCCAGGCCAGTGTAGACGGCGCCCGAACTCCAGTTGTTGACGGCGACAATCGCCTGCGTGGGGTTCGATTGCGGCGCCCAGCCGCTGATGGTGCCGTCGAGCGTGGCGAACAAGAAGATGGATGCCCATCCCTGGACATTGAATTCCTGCGAACCGTTGTAAACGATTCCGGTCGGCGTGCCCCCGCTGGAACTGTTGAAGGCCGGAACCACCACCTGCAGGCCTTGCGGATTTCCCATGCCGTCATAGAGCGTGGACCAGCCGGTGCCTTCATCACTGACCCAGAAGGGACCACCTGGGCCGTAAACAATTCCCCAGCCATTCACCAGCAAGGGATCAGTGTTTTTTGCCTGGCCGGACTGGTTTGAGACAAGTTTAGCGAGTTTATATTGCGCCAGAGCTGTACTGGAAAAAGCTGCCAGCGCCAGCCCTAATGACAGAGTGAAAGCGATTGTGCGGCCGAACCAACGTTGCATGCGAATTCTCCTTCGTGAAATCAAGTTGAGGACGGGGGAGGGCCTGACGTCCTGTTACAGGGGATTACCGGCCTTGGGACCAACACTTCTCTGGACCCTCGACCCAGTCCATCCTAGGACTCAGCTCGCGGGAGCTTGTCAGCACCGTGTCATGAATTTGTACAATTTCTGTCTCGCCGAACAATCGACCTGCCACGGTAGCGCCGCCTACCTCTGACTCGGGGATATGGGCGAACCGATACCTCAGTAATCTTGAGGACTCGGCTGCATTTCTTATCCTTAAGGAGTTTTGGGGCCCCGCGTCCGTGTTTATGCGAAAAGCAAACCACATTCTTGCCGCTGTTCTTGTATTGCTTCCTGCCGCCCTGCTTTGCCAGCAATCGTCTTCGTTAGGCGAGACAGCTCGATCGCTTCGGGCCAACGGTCAAGCGGCTTCCGCGCCGGCTAATCTCGATCGAGTGGACGTCGCAGCCAAGACGGCCCAAGATGAAGCCGACCAATACATGGCGGCCGCCAAAGAGTTACTGAATCGCGACCGATTCAACGAACTGGATCAGATGGCCGCTGCCGCGAGGTCTTCCAAGAGCAGGTTCGCGGGCGGCGGATGGCAACTCCACACGCTCTACTTGGCCCTTACCAACCCTCCCGATACCGTAGCTAAGGACGACTCCGCCTGGCAGGCCATGGTGGCGAAGTTGCGGCTATGGAAGTCTCAGAAACCGGACTCCATCAGCGCCCAGGTGGCGCTCGCAGGCGCTTATGTGAATTATGCGTGGAAGGGGCGCGGCGACGAATACGCCGGCAAGGTCGGCGAGGACAATTGGAGGCTCTTCGAAGAACGCCTGGAACTAGCACGAATAACTTTGACCGAGGCGGCGTCTCTCAAGCAGAAATGCCCCGAGTGGTTCTGGCAGATGCAGACGGTCGCTCTGGGACAAGGTTGGGATAAAGAAAAGGAATTCGATCTCTTCCGGCGCGCCATTGCTTTTGAACCCGACTACCAGTATTACTATCGGGCCGTGGCTCGCTACCTGATGCCCAAGTGGTACGGAGAAGAGGGCGATGCGGAGGCATTCGCCGATAAAGTCTCAGCCCAGGTTGGCGGGCCGCAGGGCAACGTAATCTACTATGAGATCGCGGCGGAATTGATTTGTGACTGCGGCCACGAGTCCCCTTTCAAGGGGCTGTCCTGGCAGAAAATTCGGTTGGGTTACGCCGACTTGGAGAAGCTCTACGGCACCAGTTCCCACAAACTGAACCAATTCGCCTATCTTGCTGTCCACAATCGTGACTCGCACGCGGCTCACGAGGCATTTCTTCGCATTGGAGACAATTGGGATAAGGAAATTTGGCGAACAACAAAATATTTTGACGATTGCAAGGCCTGGGCTGCCAGGACCGGCGACAATTTCCAGACAGCCTCAATAAAAGTCGAGGCGAATCTGCTGACGGCCGAAGGACGCCAATACGACGCCGAGATCTCCAGGGAATTTCCTGAAAAGCTTTCCGACGCCTTGAAACGATGCGTGGACCAGAATCGAAACGACATTCAGAGTTTTAATCTGCTATTACTCATGAGTGGGGACGGCGCGCCTCAAACAGTTCTCCATCAGCCGGTAACCGCAGTCAGCGCCTGCCTGCTTCCACGGCTTAAATCAACCTCTTTCTCGCCTCCGCCCCAAGCGCAATATTGGGTGAAGGTCAGCATGAATCTGCAACCCTGAGAGAGCAAATCGCGCGCGAATTGTTCCCGGACCAGCGTTCGTGCGCCACTCTCCGAATGCTATCCTGAAAACGATGATCCAGACCCGCCGCGCCTTTGACGCGAGCACCATCAAGCTGGTGATTTTCGATCTCGACGGCACGCTGATCGACTCGCGCCTCGATCTGGTGCACTCGGTGAACGCCGCCCTTCGCCACATTGAACGCCCCGAACTGCCCGATGACGTGATTGCCAGCTACGTGGGAGATGGGGCTCCGATTCTGATCCAGCGCGCTCTCGGCGGTGAGAAGGTCGATGAGGCAATAGTGCGGCAGGGCCTTCAGTTTTTCCTGTCTTACTACCGCGAGCACAAGCTCGACCACACCACGGTTTATGAAGGAGTGCGAGAAGCGCTCACTACCGTTCAACGTTCCTCTAACGGAAGGCCGCGTAGGCTGGCCGTGCTGTCGAACAAGCCCGTAGGTCCCTCGCGTGCCATTGTGGAAGCGCTTGGATTGGGTCCTTTCTTCACCCAGATTTATGGCGGAAACAGTTTTGCCACGAAGAAGCCCGCTCCCGAGGGGGCTCGCCAGTTGCTTGAAGAAAACGGTGTGCGCCCGGAAGAAGCCGTGATCATCGGCGACTCTCACGTAGATGTTGAAACCGGACGCAATGCCGGCCTGTGGACGGTGGGCGTGAACTACGGTTTTGCGCCGCATACGCTCGAGGAGGCAAAACCCGATGTGCTCGTGGATACACCCGAGGAAATGGCCCTTGTCTTTGCAGCGGGATGAACAAGCGGTGGAAGCTGCCGGCTTTTTCTTCCACGCCACGCTCTCATGTAAACTCATCCGACGATGAGCGCTTTGGATGGTTTCACAGCTTCAGAGCTGCGCAAGCTGCGCCGCATGAAAGACCCTCACGGCATTCAGAAATTTCTGGATGACGCTCCGTATCACCTCGCAGATACGGCATGGTCGCCACGCCGGGTGCTGGCCGAGCAAACGGCGCACTGCCTCGAGGGCGCCATCTTTGCGGCGGCCGCCTTGCGCGCAAACGGATATCCTCCGCTCCTACTCGATTTCGAAGCGGAACACGACACCGACCACGTGATCGCCATCTTTCGCCAGTACGGCTGCTGGGGCGCCGTCGCCAAGTCTAACTACACCGGATGCCGCTGGCGCGAGCCGGTCCATCGCACCCTGCGTGAGCTGGCGATCAGTTATTTCAACACCTACATGAATCTGCGGCGTGAGCGCACGTTGCGGCGCTTTTCCGTCCCGGTCAACCTTAAACGCTTCGACCGCCAGAACTGGATGACCACCGACAAGCCCGTCTGGTTTATCGTCTATCACCTGTTCGATATCAAGCATTACCCGCTGATCACTCCGGCCATGATCAAGCGCCTGCATCGCGTGGACGAGCGGCTGTTCCAGGGGGAATTGCTGGGAAAGGCCTACAGGAACAGTCGTTAGTCGCTGGTCGCTAGCCATTGGTCGTTTGCCATGCATCCTGAGGGAACTCCCTGCCTTCTAAGCACGTAATGTCGACTATGAGAAAGTCGGGTCTCGTTCTGCGCGCCCTACTCGTGGTTCTGCTTGCCGGCGTGCCCGTCTTCGGGCAACAGGATCAATCCGCCTCCACCGCTCCCGCCACACCGCGAGGCGCCGCGTCCCTGCCCGATTTGAGGCCCGACGCCAACGGACAACTCTCGCAGGAACAGATGCAACAGTTGTTTCGCGTCGTCGCCGACAAGGACATCGAGAACGATAAGCGGCTGCGCGACTACACCTACATTGAGCGTGACGAGGAGCGCGACCTCGATGGGAAGGGCGACGTAAAATCCGTCGACGTAAAGACCTACGAGGTGATGGAGCTTTACGGCGAGCAGGTCCAGCGGCTGATCGAAAAAGACGGTAAGGCCCTCGACTCCGAGGACTCGGCCAAGGAAGAAAAGAAGATTCAGAAGATCGTCGACAAGCGCAAGAACGAATCCGACGAGGCGCGCAGGAAGCGCGCTGAGAAAGAAGAGAAAGATCGCGAAGACGGCCGCAAGTTCGTGCGCGAGGTCGCCGATGCCTACAACTTCCACCTGGTGGGGACGGAATCTCTGGGAGGTCGTGATGCCTGGGTGGTGGATGCCGAGCCGCGGCCCGGTTACGAGCCCCATATGAAAGAGGCGAAGTTCCTGCCCAAGTTCCACGGACGAGTGTGGATCGACAAGGACGAAGCTCAACTGGCGAAGCTGGATATCGCGTGTATTGACACGGTTTCCCTGGGATGGTTCCTGGCGCGCGTTCACAAGGGATCGCGCGTTGTGATCGAGCAAACGCGAGTGAACGATGAAGTCTGGTTGCCCAAGCACCTCACAGTGAAGGTGGATGTCCGCCTGGCCCTGCTCAAGAACTTCAACGTGGAACTGGAACAGACCTACCGGGATTACAAGAAGTTCCGTGCCACCGCGAGGATCGTGGGCGTGGGGGACGTACAGGAGAAGTAGCTCAATTTCTTTCCTCGGCTCTTGACTTTAGCTCCGGCTTGAACCCGAACCGCTGCCAGCGTCATCTAGTAGTCTCAGCCTTGTTTTAGTTGTTTCTTGCAAGGAGAAACCATGGCCTCCCAACTAACTCCTCTGTCGGCTGACCAGATAAAACCTATGTCCGCCGAAATTCGTGCTCAGGCTTTCCCTGTGCTGACCGCGGAGCAGATCAGCCGCATCCGACTTTTGAGCAAAGTACGAAACGTAAGAGTGGGCGACATTCTGTTTGAGCCGGGCGACACCAACATTCCTTTTTTTGTCTTGCTGTCGGGGAGCATGGAAATCGTGCAGCCGGACCGGCATAGCGAGCGGGCCATCGTCAACCACGATCCGGGAGAGTTTACGGGGGAAATGACCATGATCTCGGGTCGCCGCGGCCTGGTGCGCGGCCGGGTTACCGCGGCTGGCGAGTTTCTGGAAATGAGCAGCGGCGATTTGCGGACTCTGGTCGCGCGCGATGCGGAGCTGAGCGAAATCTTCATGCGTGCCTTCATCCTTCGCCGGGTCGCGCTGATCAGCCGCGGGTTGGGAAACGTGATTCTGCTGGGGTCGCGGCACTCGGCTCAGACTCTGCGTTTACGCGAGTTTCTCACCCGTAACGGGCATCCGCACACCTATGTAGACCTCGATACCGATACCGGATATCAGGATTTGCTCGACCAATTCCACGTCACGCCGGATGAGGTTCCCGTGGTCATCTGCAATAACAGTACAGTACTGCGCAGACCGTCGATCCAGGAAGTCGCCCGGTGCCTGGGGCTGAACGCTCACATTACGGCCACGGAAGTGCGGGATCTGGTGATCGTTGGCGCCGGGCCGTCCGGCCTGGCCGCGGCCGTTTATGGCGCCTCGGAAGGCCTGGACGTCCTGGTGATTGAATCCGAATCTCCTGGCGGGCAGGCGGGATCGAGCTCCAGGATCGAAAACTATCTGGGCTTCCCTCTGGGAATCTCAGGGCAGGAACTGGCGGGGCGTGCCGCCGCGCAGGCGCAAAAGTTCGGCGCCAAGATGCTGATTGCCAACAACGTGATCCAACTGAATTGCGAGCGCCGGCCGTACGAGCTGAAGGTAGACTGCGGCCAGACCATTCGCGCCCGCGCCGTCGTGATTGCCAGCGGCGCGCAGTACAACAAACCGAACATCGACAACCTGAAGAAGTTTGAGGGCCAGGGCGTTTACTACGGAGCGACCTACATTGAAGCGCAGTTGTGCGGCAAGGACGACGTGATCGTCGTGGGAGGCGGCAACTCGGCCGGTCAAGCCGCGGTCTACCTGTCGCAAACCGCCAGCAAGGTTCACATCCTCGTGCGGGCCGGGAAGTTGTCGGATACGATGTCGCGCTATTTGATCCAGCGCATTGAAGAAAATCCTGCGATCGAGATGCACTATTGCACGGAAATCGTGGGCCTCGACGGCGACACGCAGTTGGAGCGCGTCACCTGGCGGGACAACAACACCGGTGAGACATCAACCCACGACATCCGGCACGTGTTCATCATGGCAGGAGCTTCTCCGCGCACGGAGTGGCTGAACGGATGCCTGGCCCTCGACAACAAAGGCTTCATTCTTACCGGCCGCGACTTGGATCCCGTGATCCAGAACTATCATTGGCCGCTTCAGCGCGTGCCGCAAATGCTGGAAACAAGCCTGCCCGGAGTCTTTGCCGTGGGCGATGTCCGCGCCGGAAATGTGAAGCGCGTGGCCTCTGCCGTGGGCGAGGGATCGATCTCTATCTATCTGGTGCACCGGGTGCTGGCGGAGTTGTAGCGGCTGACATCGAGGCAAGAACCCTCTTTGTCACGACTGTGGCGCTTCGGAAAGTGTCACAAGCCGTGCTCCACGTACAATTCGCCCTCCTTAAGCTGAGTCTATCCAAAGTTAAGGAGGTGCCCTGTGGGGCGAGTTCTGACTGTGCTGGCCACCGTGATCATTTGCATGGTAACGGGTTCCGCGTCGGACTCACCCCAGCCCCAGCCCCTTGCGACGCTCGACCTGTCCCGCCTGCTTTCACCGGGAGCACTCTCTGTCGAGTCCATTGCGTTCGTCTCGGATACATCGATTGCAGTCGGCCTCTGCCGGCGCAGGCCTGGTACGACGTGCTCCCTATCCCTCATCCGCCGCGAAGCGGAGGTTCTTCAGCCGTACGCATTCACTCCTCAATTCAGGCAAGGCATGTCTATTCATCCGTCCAGCGGAGGACAGATCCTCACAACTCCTGTGGGGATGTTCCCCGCGGTCTTGTTCTCCACCGACTTGTCTGCAGCCCAAGATCTCCCCTCTCTGCGTCTGGTTTCTCGATCGGGAAATACGGCTGCAGAAAGATCGGGTCATACGGCTGCAGAAAGGAGGAAGGGGACGTGGAGGATCTATCGCATCCTGCCGAAGATGGAGCTCATCCGGGAAGGAAACGAACGGTTGGAAGATATCTCGGACGAGGTCGTTGTGTTGCGCGAAGGTGACGTGATACGCACCGAAAGTTTCGAGGGGAAATTGTTAGGCTCCTTCTCTGTTGGGCCAACAGCCCGGTGCGATGAGACCGCGCACCTAGCCAGTAACGACAGGCTTTACCTAGGCGGTTGCAATGGCGCCGCCCGCTTAGTCGATTTCAACGGAAATCAGGAACAACAGTTGCACCCACCCAAGGGCTGGGGCGGTCTCGCTTGGTCGGGAGATGGAAGGCGGATACTGTTCGACCGCTTCAATCGGCGTGTTTCGATTTTCCGACATGCGGGCGAGGCGTTCGTGGCCTTGGCAACTATGGGAATGGGCGTCGATGAGCCACTCAACCGCGAAGAGGTTCGGGTGTTAGACACATCTACAGGTGAGTCGTGCTTCGACTGGAAGCGAAGCCTTCCGGAAGATAGTGAGAGTTTCGAACGAGGGCACGCGGCTATTTCACCATCGGGTGAGTTCGTTGCGATAGCCACGGACGGAACGCTTGCAGTCTATCGTCTTCCCGCGGTCTGCGAAACCAAGAAGTAGTTCCGTCCATGGGTTGGACGCGGTACCCTGCACTACATCCTTCTTTTTTGCCGGCGCTATAATAGAGAGATTCTCACTCGGCAATATTGCTTTCTGTGAGGCTGGCCAGCGGCTGAAAGCTTCTTCCATGGACTTCAAACTAGTTTCCGATTACAAGCCGCAAGGCGACCAAGGCCGCGCCATTGAATCGCTGCTACGCGGAGTCTACGACCGCGAGCAGCATCAGGTTTTGCTGGGCGTCACTGGGTCCGGCAAGACTTACACGATGGCCAAGGTGATTGAGGCGGTGAACCGTCCGGCTCTGGTAATGGCTCATAACAAGACTCTGGCGGCGCAACTTTATCACGAGTTCAAGAATTTCTTCCCGCACAATGCGGTCGAATATTTCGTTTCTTATTACGACTACTACCAGCCGGAGGCTTACGTTCCCGCCGCCGACCTCTTCATCGAAAAAGAAGCGACCATCAACGATGAGCTCGACAAGCTGCGGCTTTCCGCGACTCGTTCTTTATTCGAGCGGCGCGACGCGTTGATTGTAGCTTCGGTGAGTTGCATCTACGGCCTGGGATCGCCCGAGGCTTACTACGGCATGATGTTGTTCCTCGAAAAGGGCCAAAAGATTTCGCGCGATGACATTACGCGCAAGCTGGTCGACATTCTCTACGAGCGCACCAACGGCGAGTTCAAGCGTGGCACGTTCCGTGTGCGCGGTGACGTGATCGAGGTCTTCCCTACTTATGACGATATGGCCTACCGCATCGAGCTTTGGGGAGATCAGGTGGAGTCGCTGGCGCAGATCGATCCATTGTTCAGCACGGTGAAGCAGAAGTACATGCGGCTGCCGATTTATCCCAAGACGCACTATGTGATGAAAGACGAGACCAGGGCGTCGGCTGTGGAGTCGATCAAGAAAGAGCTGGCGTGGTGGGAAGCGGAACTGGAAAAGCAAGGCCGCGTGGTCGAGGCACAGCGCATTCATCAGCGGGTGAAGTTTGATCTGGAAATGATCAAAGTGATGGGCTATTGCCACGGCATCGAGAACTATTCGCGGCATTTTACGGGACGGATGCCCGGCGAGCCTCCACCGACGCTGCTGGATTATTTTCCGCGCGACTTTCTGATGTTCATCGACGAATCGCACCAGACGATTCCGCAATTGCGCGGCATGCATGCGGGAGACCGCTCACGGAAGGAAACGCTGGTGGAATACGGCTTCCGGCTGCCATCGGCGCTGGATAATCGTCCGCTGACATTTGAGGAGTTCGAGCACCGCACCAACCAACTCGTCTACGTTTCGGCGACGCCGGGGCCCTATGAGTTGACCAAATCCGCTGGCGTCGTGGTGGAGCAGATCATTCGTCCGACGGGGCTGATCGATCCCGAGGTTGAGGTGCGTCCGGTAAAGGGGCAGATTGACGATCTGCTGCACGAAATTCGTGCCCGCGTCGAGAAGGGCGAGCGTGTGCTGGTGACCACACTGACCAAGCGCATGTCCGAAGACCTGGCCGAATATTACGCCGAGGTCGGCGTGAAGTGCCGCTACATGCACTCGGAGATCGAAACGCTGGAGCGGGTGAAGATTCTCCGCGACCTGCGCAAGGGCGAGTTCGATGTATTGATCGGCATCAATCTTCTACGCGAGGGCCTGGACTTGCCGGAAGTTTCGTTGGTGGCCATTCTCGATGCGGATAAAGAAGGCTTCCTGCGGTCGCAGGGGTCTTTGATTCAAACGATAGGACGTTGCGCCCGGCATCTAAACGGCCGCGCGATTCTCTACGCCGACCGCATGACCGATTCCATGAAGCGCGCCATGGATGAGACTTTGCGCCGGCGCGCCATCCAGACCGCATACAACGAAGAGAATGGAATCACTCCGGAATCGATCGTGCGCCCGCTCGATATGACGCTTGCCGGAATCATCGCCGCCGACTACACCGACCTGACCGGGGGAGAAGCCGAAGGCATGCCGGAGTTTACGTCGCAAGAAGAGCTGGATGGATACATCGGCAAACTCGAAAGCGATATGCGCGAAGCCGCCAAGCGGTTTGAGTTTGAGAAGGCGGCGAAATTGAGGGACACGATCAAGGAGTTGAGGACGAAGGAGTTTTTGTTCGCGTGAATGTGGGCGCCGGTTCATGTCGGATCCGCCCGTATTCCTCGGTGGAGATGACTACCCACGCGTCACGGCCCTTCCGACGAATGAGTACCGGTTCGTGTTGCACTGCGTCGAGGAGCGCGCCGAAGCGCTTTCGGGCAGCGGTAACCGTAATAGCCTTCATATATCCATCTAATCGACAAAACTGAACAAACCATACAGCAGTGGCGCGGCTGCCGGGCTTTGCCCGGCCGGACAGCCGGGGGCGGCTGTCCCCACACATGGTCCTTTTTGAAATCACACTATTTTCGTGTTACACTATTCTCGTGTCCACACCAAATCGCTTACGCAACGTTACCGTGACCCTGGAAGAAGACGTCGCCCAATGGGCCCGGATCGAAGCCGCCCGCCGCGATACCAGCGTTTCCCGGCTTCTCGGAGCGCTGCTGAAAGAACGCATGACAGCCCAGGATGTGTATGAGAAAGCCATGCGGCGGGCGCTGGGGCGCAAACCTTTTCTTCGCAGCGAGGGACGCTATCTGACACGCGACGAGGCCCATGAGCGCTCTCATCTTCGTTGATTCCAACGTGTTCCTCTACGCAATGGACGAGGCGAACCCCCAGAAACAGCGGGCCGCCCGGCACTGGCGCGGAGAGTTGTGGAAGAGCCGCAGGGGGCGCGTGAGCTTTCAAGTGCTCGGGGAGTTCTACGTCAACGCGGTGCGGAAACGGCCCGCTGCCCGCGACGAGGCGCGCGCCGAAGTTCGAGATCTTCTGGCGTGGAATCCCGTAGTCGCGGACGCGGCACTGCTGGAGCACGGTTGGAGAATCCAAGATCGCTACCAGCTTTCATATTGGGACGCGCTGATTGTGGCTGCAGCCAAAGCTTCCTCTTGCAGCTACCTGCTCACTGAGGACTTGCAAGCTGGGCAGAAGTTGGATGGGCTCGAAGTGGTGAGTCCGTTTCTACGCGAGCCCGAGTCGATCTGACCCAGAGAGCTATTTAGTGACAGGGAGACAGTGGAATCGGGCCTTCTCTGTCCGCCTCTGTGTCCCGCGAGCCTTCCTCTTTCCCCTCACCGTCCATACGCCGCGCTGGCCGCCAGCGGCTTGCGGTGGAACGTGTAGCCGTCGAAGGTTTCCGAGCGGAAATTCAGGTTGGGAGCGCTAAGCTTTTCCGTCTGGCTCAGGAACAGGTAGCCGCCAGGTTCGAGATAAAGATGTAGCCGCTCTAGCAGCGCGATGCGCTGGGCGCGGGAGAAATGCGGCAGCACGTCCATGCAAAAGATACAGTCGAAGCGTCCGATGTAGCCGGGACGGGCCAGGTTCATGCAGTTGAAGGTCACCAGACTGCGCAGACGCGGCTTCACCAGCAGGTGCCCAGCATTGGCGGGATTAGCCTGCAATGCGCCCGCCGCTCCACTCTTTCCTTGAGTGCCGGTTTGAATTCGGTCTTCATCCTCGAATTCGCTCTGAACTGGGATGGGCGGAACGATCGGAGAACTGATTTTCGAGAAGTAATTGCGAATCGTCGCCGGCGGCAGGCCATCCAGAGCGGACTGCCGATAAACTCCGCGATCGGCCGTTTCAATATTGTGAGGCAGCAGGTCGCTGCCTACGATGTGAATCGACAAACCTGAGCCGGGGTTCGACGAGGCGGTTACCGCGCTATCGGCGATGCCTCCACTGCGCACGGCCGTCTTTCCATTGCCGTTGCCATGGTTCGAGCCATTGCCGTTATTCCCGGCGCTCGTGCCGTTGGGGCTCAATGCGTCGCAGACTGCCATGGCGATCGAGTAAGTCTCTTCCCCGCTTCCGCAGCCTGCGCTCCAGATGCGGAGCGGGCTGGGACCGTCGGCCGATTTGCGCGCGCAAAGTTGCGGCACCACCTGTCGCGCCAGAGCATTGAGCGCTCCGGGATGACGAAAGAATCCGGTATTGGTATTGATCAGCCCATCAAGCAGCGACGGTAAGTTGGTAGGATCCTGGTCGGCGGATCGAAGACGTTCGAGCAGCGTCGTGGATGATCCCAGGCCTTGGACCTCAACATGATCGGCGACGTGCGCGGCCAGCGCGCTGTTGGGACAATCGAGAACCACTCCGGTTTGGCGCTCGACCAACAGGCGCAGTTCCGAGAGTTCGTGTTCGAGGATGGTGCTGGTCGCGATTAACTTGTGCATAGAGGCCTGGTTTCAGTCGCCTGCTGCCGTAGCGACGCGGTATTTTCCCGAATCCCGTTCCACCTGCTGAGCCACCACATTCATTTCCTTTTCCAGCGAAGAAAAACGCTGCAGCACCTCGTGGATGCGCAGCGTCATGTTGCGAATGGTTTCAATCTGTCCGCGCGCCTGGGCCGACAAGCTGCCCGGTTCGATCAGCAGCAGATCGGAATTGCCCAGAAGGGAGGTCAGCGCATTGTTCAATCCGTGACGCATCTCCAATATGTAGCGGCCGAGCATGGCCTGGCGTTCGAGCGTGGCGCAAGTTTCTTCGGAGGTGCGGGCCCGGGCTTCGGCGCCAGCGCGCAGCACGGCTTCGCCCGCCGCCAGAATTAAAACGTTGAGCCAGTGCTCGTCGCAGCGCAGCACCGAAGTCCGCGGCCAGCGTTCGCGCACCAGCTGCGCGGTGGCGGCATCGTTGCACACACAAAACAGTGGCTGCTGGGTCGAGTGCAAAGGCTCCAGAACAATGGAAAGCAGTTCGCGGCGCAGCGGGCCGACGATGGCAACAGCAAAGTTATCGACTGAACGTGGCCAAAGATCGCCGCTCAAAAGCGTGAACGTGGGCACGTGGCGCTCCATTTGCCAGCGCGCCGTGATGCTCCGGGAGAATTCCACGTCGTCGGAAATAACGAGTACGGTCGGTTGATCCACTTGCGAGCTTCCTTTTTCGTATCCTTCCGCAGAATTCGCGGAAATCCTATTTCTTGTTTCCCGGTTGCGAGTCCGCATCCGGATTCCACTCTTGCGGTGTCGCCGAGATTTCGAATTCCGGCGCATCCTCACGGGCGACGGCGAACTCGGCTTGGGGGTCCGCGCTCGCTGCCTTTGAAGTTTGGTGCACTTCGGCGTTCCCAGTTGTAACGCCACCAACACCGGCAGCAGCTGCTGCTGCTCGCGGCGCGACGGATGCGGTTCCCGCGGCTTTTCGGTCGGCAGCGGCTGATCCGCGGCCCAGAGCTGCATCCACCGAGGCCCGCAAGTCCACCAGCATACGCAGCGGCTGCCCGGACGAATACTCCGCCTGGAACATGACCTTCCACGACTGGCAAATCATGCGCAGCCGAATGATCGGTTCCTTGTCCGAGAATTGCGCGCGCCGGCAATCAATCGTCTCGACGCCTTTTTCGTCCAGCTCGCTAAGCCCGTCAAGAATGTTGTTGAGATCGGCAAGCATCAGGCGGAAGAAGACCCGCCGCATGAGGTATCCAAAGCGAGTAAACGCCACCAGCGCGATAGGCAGATAAAACAGATCGCCGGCCTGAGCTTTAGCTTTGCGTCCCTGCTCCAGCACGCCGCCGTGCAGCAGTTCGTCGAGCGAGCGGCAGCGCCGTGCGGAATCGAGAACGCGATCCAAAGCATTCAACCACACCGGCGCCCGCAGCTCCACCTTGCCCAGAACCGGCTCCATCCCCTGCGCCACATAAGCTAGATCGGCGCTGTTGTCATCGAGGTCTGTAGGAGCGTCCTGACTAAAGTACTGCACCAGCAGGAAATCAATCTTGTCGCGCGCGGAATCGGTTCTGGGTGTCTTGCCCAAAAAATGCCGCAGCAGGACGACCAGACCCTCGGCATCCACCACCGAACTGGTTTGCAGAAACTGGCGCAATTGGTGAACCTGGATCTTGTCATCCATGTCGTTCAGCCATTGTTGGGCCTGCTGCACGGATTCGGGCGCAGGCGTGTCCACACCGGCCTCAAGTTCGGCGCAGGCGGGCGCGTCAATGACGAACTCGCGCGCCAGTTCGGCATAAATAGGGTGTAGACTGCGGGCGCTCGACCAGAGAGCCGTTAGATCAGGAGTCGGTAATTCAGGTTGCGATGGAGTCATGATTTCACGATCCAGTTAGGAACTGCGGCCACAAAGCGTGCCGCGACTATGGTCTTGCCCGGATGGTATTGCACAGCGACCACCGAAGCTTCCGTATCAAGGGAGCCGTCCGCGTTGCGCAGCCGCAGGATGTCGGCAAACTCCAGCGGCGTCGTGCAGGCAAACAAAACCTCGCGCGCAGTGCCAAATTCAATCACCGTACTTTCCTGCGCGCTCGCACCGCCCTGCTGCCCCACAGTCGCGCCACTGCGGCGTGTGAACTGCACCGGAATCCGCACCGGCGTGGCCTCCGGGAAAAAGCGCGCCAGTTCGGCCACCGTGCTGCTTTGCCCCCTCCGCGATTGAGCTGTGGCTTGTTGCGCCAAGCGATCCCGACCCTTTCCCTTAAAACGACAGTTGTCATTCCGACCGGGGCTTCCCGTTCCCGCACGGGAAGGACAAGCGGAGCGGAGGAAGCTCCCGTTTGCTTCTACCAAGACGAAATGCGTATTGGGCTCCCCCTCTTCCCGGTTAGGAAGAGCTTTGGGGAGCCAGAACACGCGGTTATAGCAGAAAGAGGAGCACGACCAAGACCACAGTGCGGAACGGAAGGATTAGCACTCAGGCGCTAGAGTTTTCAGCAGGTTAGAAGCGTAGCGACTGCCGAACCGATGGTCCAGGCAAGGCCGCGTCTCATGCTGAGACGGAAGTCTCAACTGAGAGCCCAAGCCCCGCCCTCTTTAGAGCATTGGCTTGGCTTACTGCTTCCAACTCAAGCGCCGAACCTAATACGACAAGAAGCCATGGACTCCGTTTGACGAATCCTGATACCACCCTGTGATTTTCCCGTTGGCGCTCACCGCAGATGGAAAGGTGCCTTGGCCCCTGGAAATACCGGCACTCGGATCCCTGAAGTAGGTGAACGCTCCGGCCTGGGAGTACAGGAATCAATACCCTGACGCTCTCGGAAAAACTACCACTCAACTCCAAATTGCGCTGTACGCATTTTGCCGAAAGGTTTTTGGGGAGGCAGATATTCACAGCTCCAATGAATTCCAATGGCGTTCGCCTCAGGTGAGCACTCTAGCTCAGTCATCCTTCCTCATTATCGTTTAGAATGTTGCGTCTCTCTATTGAAGGAACAACGATTGGTCTCGTCGGGTTCATTGGTAACGCCAAGGAACATTTAGCCGGACCAGCCATTTTTGGCATCCAAGCTAGGCACAAATTCCTGCGAACTCGCGGTTTCGCGTACAGAAAGTTGAGCAACGACTTATGCATAAAACATTGAAGAAGTTGGGCTGGTGGAGCGCTCTGCTCGGGCTCGCGCTCGCAACCGCCACCTTACCAACGCGGGCAACCGCCCAAGACGACCAAGGGCAGCAAGACGATCCGCCGAGCCGAGTGGCTCGACTGGGCTACATGGAAGGTTCGGTTTCATTCCAGCCCGCCGGCGAGCAAGATTGGGTTGGAGCCGTCGACAATCGCCCGATGACCACTGGCGACAAGCTCTGGGCCGACAAAGGCTCGCGCGCCGAGTTGCAATTGGGTTCTGCCGTGATTCGGCTTTCGGAAAACACCGGCGTCTCGATCTTGAACCTGGACGACCACACGGCGCAGATTCAATTGAGTTCCGGCGCCGTGAACATTCGCGTGCGACAGCTCGACCAGAATGATGTCTTCGAGATCGATACGCCCAACCTCGCATTCTCCATCTACCAGCCGGGAAGTTATCGGCTGGAAGCCAGCGAAGACGGAAGCAATACCATCGTCAGTGTTCGCGAGGGCAACGGCGAAGCCACCGGCAACGGCCAGACCTACACGATTCACGCTGGACAGAGAACCACCTTCAGCGGCACGGATTCGCTGAACGCCGACATGGAGCAGATCGGCGATCCCGATCAGTTTGACAACTGGGCCTATAACCGCGATAACCGCCACGAGCATTCACGCTCGGCGCAGTATGTTTCGCACGATGTCGTCGGCTATGACGATCTGGACGACAACGGCGACTGGCGCGACGATTCCAGCTACGGACACGTCTGGTTCCCCCATGTCGAAGTCGGCTGGGCGCCGTATCACGAAGGCCATTGGGCCTGGATTGACCCTTGGGGCTATACCTGGGTCGATGACGCCCCTTGGGGCTACGCACCCTTCCACTATGGGCGTTGGGTATCGGTCGGCGGACGTTGGGGTTGGATCGCCGGGCCGGTGGAAGTGCATGCAGTTTATGCTCCTGCGCTGGTTGTATTTGTTGGCGGAGGCGGCGGCTGGGGTGGAAACATCGGATGGTTCCCGCTCGGTCCGCGTGAAGTTTTTGTACCGTCGTACCACGTCAGCCGGGAGTACGTGAACCGCGTCAATATCAGCAACACCACGGTAAATACAACCACCGTCACGAACGTCTATAACACGACCATCATCAACAAGAACACAACCAATATAACCAACATCACGTATGCAAACCGGAATGTCCAAGGTGCGGTGACAGCGGTTCCGCAGCGAGCCTTCTCGAGTGCTCAGCCCGTAGCGAAAGCGGCGGTCGTGGTCAATGCGGAACAACTCAAAGCCGCACCCGTCAGCGCAAGAGTTGCAGTGAATCCCACGCGTGAAGCCGTGCTTGGCGCAAAAGCCTCCACTGCGAACCATGTAACTGCACCGCCCGCAGCAGTGGCGAATCGGCAAGTGATCGCGAAGAAGACTCCACCACCTCCTCCGGTGCCGTTTGCTAAACAGCAGCAGGCGATGGCGGCCAATCCGGGGCAACCTCTTCCCAAGCGTGAAATGGCGACCTTGCGTCCGGCGGCTGCGGCGGAAGCGCATCCGGCGGTAAAAGTCGCGCCCCCGGGAAAACCAGCGACGCCAACCACGGGCCATCCGAACAATCAACCTGCGAACCAGCCTAACGCTGCGCGACCCGGACAGCCAACTCCGGGCAACCCGCCAGCGAACCAGCCCAATGGTGCGCGACCGGGACAGCCCGCCCCTGGCGCTCCTGCGAATCAACCAGGGAATCGTCCGGGCAATCAGCCAGCAGCGAACGAGCGTCCGGGGGCGGCCAATCCGGCGCAGCCTAACAATCGCCCTAATCCGCCGGAGAATCGTCCACCTGCGGCGCAACCCAACAACCGCCCCAACCAGCCGGAAAACCGTCCGCCCGCGACACAACCGAACAACCGGCCCAATCCGCCGGAGAATCGTCCGCCTGCGGCACAACCCAACAACCGGCCCAACCAGCCGGAGAACCGTCCGCCCGCGGCGCAGCCCAACAACCGGCCCAACCCGCCGGAGAATCGCCCGCCCGCGGCGCAACCCAACAACCGGCCCAACCAGCCGGAGAATCGCCCGCCCGCGGCGCAACCCAACAACCGGCCCAATCCGCCGGAGAATCGTCCACCCGCGGCGCAGCCCAACAACCGCCCCAATCCGCCGGAGAACCGTCCACCCGCGGCGCAGCCCAACAACCGCCCCAATCCGCCAGAGAATCGTCCACCCGCGGTACGGCCGAATACGCCTCCGCCTCAAAAGCAGCAGCCAAAGCCCCAGACGCCCGAGGAGAAGAAAAAACAGGAACAGCAAAAGCCTCCGGGAGCATAGAGGCCTAACTGCAAGAAGTTGGCTGTGAAACGTCCAGGCACCTGAGTTCTCTCGGGTGCCTTTTGAATAATGGAATCCGCCCGAAGGAGCTAGCTTTGCGCTTAAGCTTCCTGGTGCCGCCAGAAAATATCGGCGTGTGTTCGGATTTTGTAACAAGATTCAGAATGCATGATTCACCGATACCGCAGCGGGGTACCATTCGGGCGTCAATTTTGGAGGCGAGCCGATGTCCAAACTAGTCTTCCAATTTGGGCTACTCTTCGCCTTGACGCTAGTTCCCGTTCCTGCGCTGGCATGTGGATGCCAGCAGATCAACGACGGGAACCCAACCCCGTGCGTCGGGTGTACGTACAATTTCTATTATCAGCAGTATTGCGGTGTCGGCTGTACTTACGGCTACTGCGTCACCACGGGCTACGGCGCCTGCTGCAAGTCGCATTTTACAACTCTTAACATTGACACCGGGAGCTGTGAACACCAAGATTGTGGGGAGTGTGGACAGATCAGAGACCACGCTTCTTCGAGGCAGTTGGGTCGCAGCCGTTTGCAGGACCTTCACACCCCCAGAAATGTCACCCTTACGGCCGATAAGCGGCTCCAACCCGTTTCTCCCGACGAGATCCTCTTAGTACCCGACCACTGCCGACACACTTACGGGATGGCGTATCCGCAGGACCAGCCTCGCGAAGGGTTTTCGCCCGAAAGCCCAGCGTTGGTTCGCGATCCAGCAAGCGGAGGTTTGTAGCTATGAGGCTAAATAGGTTTGTCCTGATGGGTCTGTTGGGCCCAATGGCCGCGGTCGCCTGCTGGGCGCAGTCGGCTGCCGCGGTGCAGCCTGCTGCCCATCAACCTCCGGCATTAGCAGGATCTGAAGAGACAAAGCGGGGGGTGCAACGGAATACTCAAAACGCAAAGAATAGTGACCGTCTGAGAGTCGAGATGATCAAAGCCCCTGCGGAAGTTGCCGATGCATTGGCGGGGCCGCCGCAATGCGACGCGGACGGTAATCTCTACCTCAAAACGACTTCGGATGGCATTGCCGCGATCCATAAACTGAATGGCAAGGGGGAACGGATCGCGCTGTTCCTCAAGTCGTCCGCGCTGAAGATTGATTTCTCTCCGTACTTCTCCATCGCTTCGAACGGGTACGTATACGAGCTGGTCTATCCCCAAGAGATCTCCCGCTACGTACTGGTATACAAGCCGGAGGGCAGCCTTAAGTCAACCATAAAACTGCAGCCCGGCTTTGTCTTCATGCCCTATAGGTTAGCCGTGTTCCCTTCTGGGGACTTCTTGCTGACGGGCCTTGAGTACGATAAAGATCGAAATAACCGCGTCACATGGCCATTCAACGGCATTTTTTCGAATGATGGGGCGCTGCGCAAGGAACTGGTCCTCGAGGACGACGAGATGATCCACGATCTTGCCGCGTCCGGAGACCCAAGAGTGACGACCGCTCAGAATCCTTCTTCTAATCATGCTGTGTCATGGGGGGCCGCGGAGACTGGACCTGATGGCAACGTTTACCTGATGCGGAGACTTTCTCCGGCGATTTTCTACGCCGTATCAGAGGGTGGGACGGTCGTTCGGCGTTTCACCGTGGACCCCGGCAAGGAAGATTTCATGCCTTTCACGATGCACATCGCGGGCAGCAGAATCGCCGTGCTATTTCACCAACCTCAAACCGGGGAGGAGATTATCAAGGTTGTGGATTTGAAGGGGCGCGAGATCGCGACTTATGACGAACCTGTCATAAACGGGGAACAAGCACTGGGGCTGGCTTTCGTCTGCTATTCCAGCAATCCAGACCGATTCACTTTTCTGGAAACGGCGGAGGACAGCAAGCTGGAGTTGCTTGTCGCCAAACCGCAATAGCTGTGCCGCTGCTCTCTGGATTCTTCCGTTCTGTGGGCAGGGCTATTGCAGAGTGTGGCTCGAGGGTTCGGAAGCAGCGTTTCCGCTGATGTTGTAGCGCTTGAGTTTGCGGTAGAGCGTGGCCCTACTAATGCCGAGCATGCGTCCGGCGAGAGCCTTGTCGCCTTTGACTTGCTCGAAGACGCGCTGGATGGTCGCGCGTTCGATGTCTTCCAGGTCGGTGGTAGAGAGCGGAGCCGCACTCGCGCCCTCGCCGGAACTCAATTCGGCCGAGGCCGCGAGATCAGAAACCAATTCAGGCGCGGATTCCGAGGCCGCCCTCGACGCAGGCGAATTCAAGGCTGCAATGGTCGGCGGCAAATCTCCCAAATCAATCAGCGTTCCATTACCCAGAGCGACGGCGCGTTCCACGCAGTTTTCCAGTTCGCGCACGTTGCCCGGCCATTCGTAATTCATCAGAGCCTTCATGGCAGCGCTGGAAACGCGCAGGTCCGCGCCAGGAGCGTAACGCTCGCAGAACCAGTTCACCAACATCGGAATATCGCTGCGACGCTCGCGCAACGCGGGAACGTGTACCGTAACAACGTTCAGTCGAAAATAAAGATCTTTGCGGAAGGTTCCGTTCTTGTAGGCAGCTTCGAGATCGCGGTTGGTGGCGGCGATAATGCGGACGTCCACCTTGACGCGCTGATTGCTGCCCACTGGACGCACTTCTTTTTCCTGCAACACGCGCAGCAGCTTGGCCTGCAACTCGAGCGGCAGTTCGCCAATTTCGTCGAGAAAAACCGAGCCCGTGTCGGCGGATTGAAACAGTCCCTGCTTGGATTTCAGCGCGCCGGTGAAGGCTCCTTTTTCATAGCCGAACAGTTCGCTCTCAATCAACGTGGGCACGAGCGAACCGCAATCGACGGCGACAAAGGGACGGTTGGCGAATGCGCCGCGGAAGTGAATGGCGCGCGCGATCAACTCCTTTCCCGTACCGCTTTCCCCGGAAATCAGAACGGCGGTGCGCGTGTCCTTGAGGCGCGACGCCACGCGCAGCACTTCCTGAATCTTGGCGGACGAGCCCACAATGCCGTGCACCGCGGTCTCGGAATCCATGCGCTGGCGCAGGAATTCATTTTCCTCGACCAAACGTACTTTCTCGGCCATCCGGCGCAAAAACAGCCGCAGTTCTTCGAGTGGCGAAAACGGCTTGGTGATGTAGTCGTAGGCGCCAAGTTTCATGGCCTGAACCGCGGTCTCGATAGACCCGTGTCCAGTCATGAGCGCGACTTCGGTGCGCGGCAGAAGTTTCTTCACCTTCTCCAGGAATTCGAGCCCCGACATGTGGGGCATGACCATGTCGCTAAGGATCATGTGAACTGGTTGCTCTTCGAGCAACGCCAGAGCGGACTCGCCGCTATCGGCTTCGAGGCAGATGAAGCCCAGTGCTTCGCCCACAGTGACGCAGAGCTTGCGGATGCTCTGTTCGTCGTCGACGATCAGCAGACGGACGCGCTGGTCCTCTTTGCTCAGGGCGGCGTTCACCGGGCTTTCCCCATGGTTTTTTCGACGGCAGAGATGAGGTCCTGCACGCGGAACGGCTTCTCCAGATAAAGCGCGCCGATCTTGCGCAGGGTGGTGACGGTTTCCTCGTTGGCGTAGTCGCCCGTAATGATTACAACTTTGTGTTCCAGATCGGGGCGATTGGCGGAAATCCAGGTATGAACCTGGGCGCCGTCGACGCCGCCCGGCGTACGCATGTCGGAGACCACGCCGAGAAACTGGCCTTTTTCCAGCAGGCGCAGAGCATCGGCGCCCGACTCGACGCATACGACTTCATAGCCGTTGCGTTCGAGAGTGGCGCTTACCAAAGCCATGATGGAAGGCTCGTCTTCGATGAGCAGGACGGGGAGAAGGGCTCGTTGAATGGCGGGGGTTGTCATTTTTGTATCACTCCTGCGGCCACACTCAGGGAGGCGGTGTGGGGCGCGGCGGGAAAGCGGACGATGAAGGTGGCTCCCTGCCCATCGGGATTATTGTGGCAAAGAATCTCGCCTCCGTGCTCCTTCACGATGCCGTAGCAGATGCTGAGGCCAAGGCCAGTTCCCTTGCCGACCTCTTTAGTGGTAAAGAACGGATCGAAAATTTTGTCAGGGTGGGAAATGCCGTAGCCGTTGTCGCAAAAGGAAACTTCAACGGCATCCCCAGCCTTGGTGGTCATGATCTCGATGCGTGCGGGACGTCCGACTTCGTGCACGGCGTCGTAGGCATTATTCAGGATATTGAGGAAGACCTGCTGGAGCTGGTGGGCGTCGCCAAAAATATCAGGCAGCCCCTCGTCGAGGTGTTCAATCACGTCGACCCCGTGACTATTGAAATCGTAAGAACGCAGTTGAATAGTGCGCCGCAAAATCAGGTTGATCTGCACGGCGTTGCGCTGCGGCGGCATCTGGCGGGCAAAGCTGAGCAGGTTCTGCACGATCTGCTTGGTGCGTTGCGCTTCCTGCAAAATGACGCGTAGGTCTTTCAACGCGGTTGCCGGAAGGTCAGGATTCTCCAGGAGCAGGTCGGCAAAGCCGAGAATCGCGGTCAATGGATTGTTCACTTCGTGAGCGACGCCGGAGACCAGTTGCCCGACTGCTGCCATCTTCTCGGCATGGACGAGCTTGTCGCGCAGTTCGGCGGAGTCAGTGATGTCGGTCATGACTACGACGATGCTGTTGATATTGCCCTGGTCATCGCGCATCGGACTTAGGTTGACGGAGAACTGGCCGGCGTGACCGTTTCCGCGCATGACTTGCAGTTCCAGGTTGTCGACCTGTCCGCCGCGCAGAATGGCCTGCACCGCATCGGCCAATGGACGGACGTAGCCGGGAGCGGCCAGCTCCAACAGAGGGCGTCCCAGAAGCTCGCGCTGCTCGAACCCGGCTTCGTACCACCGGCGGTTGGCATAGCTTATAAGGCCCGCGGTGTCAGCCACCAGGATGAGGCTCTGCGTGTTGCTGAGAATCTTGCCGGAGAAGTCGCGCTCCCGCTGCAGCTCCGATTGATAGGTGTGGAGGCCCGTGACGTCGAGCATCAGGCCCCGAATTTGGAGCAGGTGCCCGAGATTGTCGTACATGCCGAAGGCGTTGATGAGGACGTAGATCGGCGAGCCATTCTTGCGGCGAAGCGTAGCCTCAAAGTTACGCAGGTGGCCATCCTTTTCGAGTTCATCGGTGTGGCGCTGGCGCTGCTCGGGAGAAAAATACACCTCGGTGGGAATATCCACCTGCAGCAGTTCCTCACGGCTGGAATAACCCAGCATCGCCACCAAAGCGTCGTTGACTTCGATAAAGCGGCCTTCCGGCGTGCTGAAGAACAGTCCTTCCTGAATGTTGTCGAACAATTCACGGTAACGGCGCTCGGCCTCACGGCGATCAGTGATGTCTTTGAGCACGTGAATGGTTTGCAGGCTTTCGCCGGAAGCGCTGTGCACACGCGAAGTCGAAACCAGGTATGTGCGGTCCAGGGCGGGATGCACGAACTCGTCGCTGTCGCCGCTGCTGGAGCGGCAGAACGGGCAGGAATAAAGCGCGGTTTCGCTGGTGAGAGCGAGCAAAGCGCGCATGTTGACCCCGATCAGATCGCTCGGGGCTACGCCGATCATGGCAGCGAGAGAACGATTCACGCGCAACACCTTGTCGGTCTCATCGTGGACGACGATGAAGTCGGTGATGGCGTCAAAGATCTCCAGCCAGTGGCGGTTGGCCTGTTCGATGCTGGTAAACAAACGGGAATTCTCCAGAGCCATGGCGGCGTGGCCGGCGATGGCTTGGAGCAGGTCGCGGTCTTCCTCCGCGAGCGGGTGCGTGCGTCCCGAGAGGCAGAGCACACCAGCGAGTGCTCCGTTGGAACCAGGGAGGCGTACCACCACCAAGTCGTCCCAGCCCAACTTCGAGGCCAGCTCAGCACCGAGCAGTTCGGCAGCCGAGCCCGAGATGATTGCCTCCGCGCGCTTCGTGACCAACTCAGAAAGAGCGTGTGCGAAGCGCTGCTGCAGCGCGCGATCGTGGGAGCGGTCCGGAGTTGCAACGGTCAGGGCCGAAGGGTGATCGCGGTCCGGCTGATCTTGACCTGGACGATCTTGATCCCGACGATCTTGCTCCCGACGGTCTTGCTCCCGAGGATCAGGTTGGTGTAGAGCCGCGCTGGTGCCTGCCGCTGAGGACGGATGCAGGGCCACGGTCTGGAATCGTCCCTGCTGAAACAACGCCACCGCGCCAGCGCGGGCTCCGGCCAATTCGACGGCGCGCTGGACAAACTTGCGGGCGAAATCCGGCAGGCGGAGCAGGCCATCGATCTCGCGCGCCAGTTGGGTAAGCGCCTCGGAGCGTTTGCGGTGCTGCTCCGATTGATGCAGGTTATGGGCGACTTCCAGAACTACAGAAACCTGCGCCGCAAGGGCGCGGGCACGGCGAATATCCTGTTGCGAGATGCCGGTGTCGTCGGAACGATCGAGCACGCCGAACATCCCGAGCACCCGGCCGTCAGCGCCCAACAGCGGGACCGCCAGCAATTGCCGGGCCTGGTATCGCGCGATCACCTCGAGATTTGCGCCGGCCAGTTGCCGGACATCGTCAGACGCAAAGACTTCTTTTGCCCGCAGAGCGTGTGTGGCAATACCTTCCGGGAATATGGTATCCACGCGGCGCGGCTGGCCCCGTTCAACCCCGTAGCGAACGCGAAACTGGCCGTCTTCGAGCAGGGCGATGAAGCACCGGCCATAGGCGAGGAAGTCGGCGGCGCGTACCACGAAAGCCTGCAGAAAATGCTCGAGGTCGCCGCTGGAGCTGAGTTCGGAAGAAATCTCGAGCAGTTGGTGCAACTCGTGAGCCTGGCCCTGCGCAGTGGCGCAGAGTTCGGCGTGCGCAACGGCGACCGCTCCAAAGCCCGTAATTGCCGATACCAGCGACTTCTCCTCGGTGGTGAAAGCGCTGTCATGGCGCGGGTAGACGAGAATCGCACCCTGCGTACGCGACGTGCGGAAAGGCGCGGCAATCAGAATTCCGGGAGAAACCAGGCTGCCAAGCGAGTGCTGATCTCCGCTGATGGAAATGGTGATGACCTCTCCGGCGGATACGGCACGCTGCGCCAGATCGGCGGCGAAGCGGATGGTCTGGCGGTCATGCCCAGCCCGGAAGGAATTGGCCATCTGGGGCGTTTCGGCGGACACGGCTCGAAGTTCGAAAGGCCCCTCGCGGCGCAGGAGGACGGAGACCATACGCGTACGCAACAAAAGCCGAAGCCGATCAGCCAGGGCTTCAATAACGGCAGCTACGTCGGGAGTCCCGTGCAGGGCGGTAGCGACCTCGGCCAGAATTTCGGCGCGACGGTGCTCTTCCCGCGAGGCTTCGCCGAGCCGTGTAGCTTCCAGCAAGCTGCCTAGCTGCCCGGCCAGAATCGTGGCCTTGGCGGCGAGATCTTCGTTAAAAAATCCCTCATCAGAATCATGCAAAAACGTTGCCGCGCCGATAACTTCATCGAAGACCACCAAAGGGGCGGCCATCAGGGAGCGGGCTTCAAACTCGTGCGCTGCGGGAAAGGATGGGGTCGACTGCAACCGATTGACGAAAATCGTACGGCGCGCGCGGACGGCCTCGCCGGTGACGGCACTTTGTTGGGGAAGGAGGCGGAGGCCGATGAAACGCTCGGCCAGCTTGCCTTCGGCCTGTTCTCCGACGAGTTCGTCGCCGGAGTGGCGCCGCCAGAAATAAACCCCGCTGACCTGGAAAAATTCGCGGGTGGCACGGCAGAAGAGCTGAATCAGGGCGATGGCATCGGCGCGTTCCGCCGCTTTGGCTGCGATCCGCAGGAGGAGTCTTTGGAAGGCATCGTCGGAGTTGGGTGAGGTTCGCCCTTCCGGAAACGGCGTCGAATTGCCTCCGGCCATCTTCAGAGTGTCACCGTGCGCCGACAAAGGGTTTTCACGATTCTCACAAGTGATTGAATCTAATGGAAAACTATGCGTCATCTCAATTTGAGTCAAGTGAAATGGGTGGGCGGGTGCCTAAGTGTGAAATCCCGAGAAAAAAGGCGGTGCATGTCTCAGGATGAGAATCGGACGGCGTGAAGTCTGATGAGACTGAGCTAACCTCGAATGAGGGTGAGGGAAGAGGATTTGAAACATCGCTTAATCTCTTAGTTTTCATACATATACGCCAAGTTACCTTGGTTTTTTCAAAAGCCGGGCCGTGGCCCCGACGTTGCTCCATTGGCAGCGCTGGATTATTGCCAAGGAGGAACTGTGTCTTTAAGGAAGACGGGAGTGTTGCTGGCAGTAATGGCGGTCATGACGGTAGGGGGAGTGTCAGGCGTTCGCGGCCAGGATGCGCAGAACGAAGTCCTGCGCCGGGCTAAGAGCAAGGTGCAGCCGGTATATCCCGAACTGGCGCGGAAGATGAACCTCACGGGTACGGTGAAGGTTGAAGTGGTGGTCGCTCCGAACGGGATGGTGAAGGATGCCAAGGTAGTGGGCGGACATCCGGTGCTGGCCAATGCGGCGCTGGAGGCAGTCCGGAAGTGGCGCTTTGAGCCGGCAGCGGCGGAGAGTTCAGGCGTGGTGGATTTCAAGTTCGAACCTCATCAATAGGCAAAGGCAAATAGGCGGCCGGGAGATAACGGCATGACGATTGGCAAAAAGCTGTACGTGAATTTCGGAATCATCCTCAGCATGGTGGTGGTGCTGTTTCTGGTCAACCTGCTGGCGGTGCAAAGAGAGCACGCCGCGAAGGCCGCGGCCACAGCCTCACTTGAGTTAGTCGACGCCACCGACGCTGTGCGCTTTCAAATGATGCAGAACCGCCTCTACCTGAGCAACTACCTGCTGAGTGGCGATACCCGGGAAGTGGAGCGGATGAACGAAGGCCTGCGCACGCTCAATGAAAAGCTGCAGCAAGGAAAGTCGCTGGCCAACTCCGAGCAGGAACGCGCCGCGCTAACCAAAGTGGAACAACTGGAGCAGGCCTGGGGCAAAGAGTTCGCGCAGCCGCTGATCGACAAACGCAAAGATGTCGACTCAGGTAACGCTACCGTCGCGGAACTGCAGATTTATTACCTTCAGAAAGACGCTTCCTCCTGGGTGAAGAATTCCACCGACGCTCTCGATCTGGCCGATGGAGAGAACCGCAAGCTGGTCGAAGCCCGGCGCAAATCGGATGAGACAGCCAGCACTCTGACCGTGATGGCGGCCATTCTCAGCACGCTGTTCGCGCTCGGCCTGGGCGGCGTGATCGCTTACCGGACCGCCAAGTCGATCACCGAACCGTTGACGAACCTAATGCAGGTGTCACGGCAGATCGGCGATACCGGCGACCTGGAGCACACCATCGATGTAAAGCGCGAGGACGAGATTGGAGAGCTGGCGCGCAGCTTTGCCAAGATGGTCACCTACCTCAAAGAGATGGCGGGCGTGTCCGAAGCCATTGCCGGCGGCGACCTTATGGTGCAGGTCAAACCGCGTTCCGCGCACGACACGCTAGGCAACGCTTTCGCCAAGATGGTGGAAGGCCTGGGCAAGCTGGTGCGCAGCACGCGCGACGCTTCGGCGCAGGTCGCAAGCGCCAGCGGACAAGTAGCGAACGCATCTGACGATTCCGCCAAAATCGGCCTGCAAGCTTCTTCGGCTATCGATGAAGTCACCAGCACCATGCATGAGATGAGTGTGAACGTTCAAAACATGGTAAAGAGCACGCAGGTACAGGCTTCCAGCGTCAGCGAGACTTCGGCCTCCATCGACCAGATGGTGGCTTCGATCCAGCGCGTGGCCGATACCGCCAAGGTGCTGCTCGACATCTCGAACCGCTCGCGCGAAGAAGTCCACAGCGGCATCACCACCATGGAGAAGGCTACCGACGGCCTGAACCGCATCAACGCAACCATCACCAGCTCGGGAGAAATCATCGGGGCCCTGGGACAGCGCGCCGACGACATCGGCAAGATTATCGAAGTTATCGACGATCTGGCGGAACAGACCAACCTCCTGGCGCTGAACGCGGCCATTGAAGCGGCTCGCGCCGGTGAGCACGGCCTGGGCTTCGCAGTGGTCGCAGACGAAGTCCGCAAGCTGGCGGAAAAATCGGCGCAATCCACCAAGGAAATTTCGGAACTGATTCAGAGCATTCAGAAGGAAGCGCGCAAGGCCGTGGAAAACATGGACCGCTCGACCGGGATCGTGAACGAAGGTCTCGATCTGGGCGGCGAACTGAACGGTGCGCTGCGCAAAATCTCAAACGTGGTCACCGAAGTCTACAAGTTCGCTCAGGAGATCGGCGCGGCCACCAACGAACAATCACATGGCTCATCGCAGATCGCCCGGGCCACCACGCGGCTGAACGAAATCACGCACGAGATCAACTCGGCGGTGGAAGAACAAGCCTCCGGTGCGCAGGCCGTGGTGAAAGCCATGGAACGCATGCGTGAACTGGTGCAGCAGTCGACCTCGGGCTCGACCGAGCTGGCAGCGTCCGCTGAGCAGATGTCGAAGATGTCGCGCGGATTGCTCGACTTCATGGACCGTTTCACGCTGGAAGAGGTTTCGCGGCAGGGCGCGGGCGACGAGAAGTCTCAAGCCGCCCGGCGGGCCGCGGCAGGAAGCCGCTACTAGGATACACATGACAGGACAAGCATGAACCGCGAACTCCATATCGTGGGCTTCCAGGTAGGACGCGAGACCTATGGCGTGCCCATCACTTCGCTGCACGAAATCGTGCGAGTGCCCGAGATCACCGCCGTCCCCGACGCACCCGACTACCTGGAGGGCGTGATTAACCTTCGGGGAAAGATCGTCTCGGTAATGGACTTGCGCAAGCGCTTTGGCGATAAACAGGCCACGCTGAAGAAGCAGAACCGGATTCTGGTGGTGGAGCATTCCGGCAAGCTGGCCGGCCTGATCGTGGATTCGGCGTCGGAAGTATTGAAGATTGCGAGTGAAGACGTCGAGGCGCCGCCTGCCGCATTCCAGGAGGGCGGATTGAACTGTGTCACAGGATTGGGCAAGGTTCGCGGCCGCCTGATCGTGCTGCTCGACATGACCAAATTGTTGGCACCGTCCAGCCTGCTGCAGGAGAGCGGGAGCGCGGAGAGCAAGACTGCCAAGGTGGAAGCGCGCGGAGCTGCGGCGCGTTAAACCAGTGCCGATGGCCTGCCTGACGGATAACGCATGAAATTCGGGCGCAAGGAACGGAATAAAGCATGAGCACATCTGGAGCGGCACCGGCTCCTGTATTGACGGACGCAGAACTGAAGCTGCTGCAAGCACTCGTATATCAAGAGTGCGGAATGCACTTCGACGAACGCCGTACGCACTTCTTGCAAGACCGCCTGCTGCGGCGGCTGCGGGAATGCCGCGTCGATTCTTTCTACTCCTATTACCGGCTGCTGATCAGTCACGAAGGCAAGACGGAACTGGCCAAGCTGGTCGAGAATCTGACCGTCAACGAGACCAGCTTTTTCCGGCACAAGGCCCAGTTGGATCTATTCCAGAAATTCGTGCTCGAGGACATGCTGAAACGCAAGCAGGCGCACCGGGAATATTCCATCCGGGTGTGGAGCGCGGGCTGTTCCACCGGGCAGGAAGCCTACACGCTGGGCATGATGGCCGCCGACACTCTGGCTTACTACTACTTGCGCAATCCACTGCCGATAGAAATGACAATGCCCAAGCCGCTGATTCCCCCGCCCTGGCGGGTGGAAATTCTGGCCAGCGACATCAGCTACTCGGTGCTGCGCACCGGACAGGAAGGCCTTTACAACGAGCATCAGATGTCGACGGTCGACTATACCTTTCGTCTGCGTTACTTCGACAAGGTAGGCGACCGTTATTCGATCAAGAAGGCGCTGAAAGAGATGGTCCACTTCGATTTTCACAATCTAAAGACGGAATACCTGCCGCAGCGCAATGACGTCATCTTCTGCCGGAACGTGATGATGTATTTCGACGTGGCAGAGCAGAAGCGGCTGGTCGAAAAGTTTTACCGCTGCCTGAACCCCGGCGGCTATCTGTTCGTGGGCCACGCAGAAAGTTTGCTGGGCCTGACTGAGAAGTTCCATATGGTGCACAAGGACAGTGGCACGGCTTACCAGCGGATTGAGGTGCGCGAGTGACCAATCCTCCCGATGAGCGCGGAGCGGAACTGCGGGAGCTGTTTTTCGAGACCTCGCAGGAATTGCTGCAGGCGCTGAACGAAGAGACTCTGAAGCTGGAGAAGACTCCCGGCGACGAGGAAATCGTACGTTCCATCCGCCGGACAGTACACACGCTGAAGGGCGATTCGGCGGCTTGCGGACTGCGTGAGTTGAGCGAACTGGCACACTTGTTCGAGGATGCGCTGACGCTGGAAAGCGCGGCCTGCCACGGAGCTCTGGCGGAAATCGCTTTTGCGGCCGCAGATGTTTTTGCGGAAATGCTGGCGTCCTATCACAGCGGCGCTCCTATGCCGAATGCGGAACCTCTGCGGCAAAGAATCAGCGAGCTGACCGCGGCTCCGGCAGCCAAGAAGTCGCGGCGTAAGAAAAAATCCGTCGAGCCCGCCCCCAAGTTTGGCAATGACTGGACCGAGGCGGAAAAGGGCGCTCTGGCCAGGGCGCAGGCTGCCGGTTTGGCGCTGTACAACATCGTCGTGAAAATCGATCCTCTCTGCACCATGCCGATCGCCGCGCGGCAACTGATTCAGACTGCGATCAGCGGCCTCGGACAAGTCATCGTGGTGCGTCCGGACGCAAAGTCACCCGCCGCCTCCAAGCAGGTGGAGTTTGTATTTGCCAGCGTCCAGTCGAAGGAACAGATTGCCGCCAAATGCCACATTCCGACCATTACGGGCGACCTCAGCGTGACTCTGATCGAGGCTGCATCGCCGGGGCCGGCATTCGTGAAAATCACTGAACCGACAGCGGTGTCGGGGACCGAGATTGCGGCTTCAGCAGCCGCTCCTTCGGCAACTCCGGCTTCAGCCACTGTAGCTTCGATAAGCACAGCGTCGGCTCAGGCAGTTCCTGCCGAGGCGCAAGCCCCGGCGCCGGAACCAACTCTGCCGCAAGCCTTGACGGAAAACATCCTGCGCGTCGAAGCCGGGCGCATCGACAACGTGCTCAACCTGGTGGGAGAGCTCATCATTGGCAAGTCGATGCTGCAGCAGGCGCTCAGCGAATTTGGCAAGCGCTATCCCAAGGAACTGTTGCGCGGCAAGTTTGCCGACGCCATGGCTTTCCAGGCCCGGGTGCTGAACGATCTGCAGCGCTCGGTGATGAAGATTCGCATGGTGCCCGTGGACCAGCTCTTCCGGCGCTTTCCGCGCATTGTCCGAGATGTCGCCCGGCAATGCGGCCGCGAAGTGGACCTCGAACTCTCGGGACAAGAGACCGACCTGGATAAGGGCATCCTCGACGCCATCGCCGAGCCCTTGACGCATCTCGTGCGGAACGCGGTGAGTCACGGCATTGAGTCGGCCGAGCAGCGCCGCGCTCAGGGCAAATCGCCGCGGGGCAAGATCCGGCTGAATGCCTACCACCAGGGCAATCAGGTCGTGGTCGAAATCGGCGACGACGGACGCGGTATCGATGCGCAAATGATTCGCCGCAAAGCCATCGACCTGGGCATGACAACTGCCGAAGAAGCGGCGCGCCTGACCGAAGCGGAGACGCTCGACTTCATCTTCCGCCCCGGATTCAGCACGGCGGAAGTCGTCACCGAAGTTTCCGGGCGCGGCGTGGGAATGGACGTGGTGCAGAGCGTCCTCACGCGCCTGAAGGCGACGATTCACGTCGAGACTCATCTCGGCCAGGGCACGACCTTCCGCCTGAAGCTGCCGCTCACGCTGGCCATCATCAAAGCCCTGATGTTCTGGGTGGAGCAGCGCCTGTATGCCATCCCGTTAAACGCGGTAAGCCAGATTGCGCGCACCTTCGAATCCGAAGTGCATCAGGTCGACAACTACGAAGTGCTGCAGTTGCGCAACCAGGTGCTGCCACTGCTCCGCCTGGGACGCGCTTCCGCCGCTGAGATAGACGGAAAGCCCCGCAAGCTGTTCGTTCTCGTGATCAACGTTGGCGAAAGAAAATACGGCCTGGTCGTGGACACTTTGGAAGGCGAGGAAGAGTTGGTTATCAAGGCTTTGGACGATCAGACTTTCGCCACTGATCTGGTGAACGGCGCTTCCATCCTGGGGGATGGGAAAGTTGTGCTGATCCTGAACCTGCTCGCCGTCGTGGAACACGCGGGGCGTATGCGTCCAGAGGCTCCCGGCCTGACCAATTGCGGACTTCTGCTCAACCATGCTGACCGCGCCCGGCTCGCCCTGAACGCCGCGGGAGGCCAGGCATGACCTCCGCAATGAAAAAAGTGCGCGTGCTGGTGGTGGATGATTCCGCCTTGATGCGAAAGCTGATTCCGCAGATGCTCGAGGCCGACCCCTCGATCGAGGTGGTGGGCACGGCGATGGACGGCACCTTCTGCCTGAAGAAGATCGAAGAGTTGAAGCCCGACGTGATCACCCTTGATCTTCAGATGCCGGGCATGAATGGCATCGATACTTTGAAAGAAATCATGCGCCGGAATCCGTTGCCGGTCATCGTGGTCAGTTCCCACAGCACCGAAGGCGCTTCCGTTACTTTCAAGGCTCTGGGGCTGGGTGCTTTCGACTTCGTCACCAAACCCCACGACGCCACGGCGCACATGGCCGATACGGCCAAGGAGTTGATCGCCAAGATCAAGGCGGCCGCCGATTGCAAGGTGGTTCGGCCTGGGACTTTCCAAATGGCGGCGCCGGCGGAGAAGATCTCGGCCACCAAGACCGCACCTCCCGCCAGCAAATTGGTGGCAATCGGTATTTCCACCGGGGGGCCGCAGGCTCTCGAGTTCCTGCTGGCTCAACTGCCGCCGGATTTTCCGGGAGCGATCGTGGTCGTGCAACACATGCCTGAAGGCTTCACCGAAATGTTTGCGCGCCGGCTCGACGAGTTGTGTTCGCTGCGGGTGAAGGAAGCTCAATCCGGAGACACGTTGCAGGCCGGACGCGTGCTCATTTGTCCCGGAAGCCGGCACATCAAAGTGAAGCGGCTGACCATGGGCGACATTGCGGTACTGAATGACGATGCGCGTGTCAATGGCCACCGGCCCAGTGCGGACGTTTTGTTCAACAGCGCAGCCGAGGAATTCGGTTCGCAAACCGTCGCCGTGATCATGACCGGGATGGGCGATGACGGCGCGGAAGGTCTGGGCGCGGTGAAACGCGCTGGCGGCATGACCATCGCGCAGAGCGAAGAATCTTGTGTCGTCTACGGCATGCCCAAGGCTGCCATCGAGCGCGGCTATGCCACGCGGGTGATCGCCTTGGATGTGCTGTCGTCTACTTTGCAAGCTCTGTGCGGCCGCAACACCAACGACGGCCGCGGAGAAAACGGCGGGGCGGGAAAAGCACTCCGCGCCGGGCGCTAACCATGGTTGCTGACTCAAGTCCTGGGACTCCGGTCCTGTGACCTGAGTCATCTGGCCGGCGGGAGACCGCCGTGATGGAATTGGCAAGAGGAGGTTGTTATGGAGCAGTTTGCAGCAGTCAAACGCAGCAAAGACGGTCAACCGGTCCGCTACTTGATCGTGGACGATTCCGTGTTCGCGCGCAAGAACCTGGCTCGCATGATCGAAACCTTCGGTGGACAAGTTGCCGCCGAAGCCGGTGATGGCTTGACCGCTATCAGCGAATTCGAGCGCACGCATCCCGACATCGTGCTCATGGACATCACCATGCCGCAGATGGAAGGGATCGAGGCCGCCGAAAAGATCGTGCAAGCGCATCCCGAGGCTCGTGTCGTCATGGTGTCTTCCGTGGGTTACCAGGAAAACATTGTGGCCGCATTGCAGCGCGGGGCGCGGCATTTCGTGCAGAAGCCGGTGAAGCCGGAAGTGCTGTACGAAGTCATCAAGTACGTTCTTGGAGAAGATGGCGCTGTGGCCACGGCGGCCGGCGCGGGGGTCTAGACCGCAATGAAGATGGAACTGATCCAGCCTTTCATCAACGCGGCGGACGCCGTGTTGTCGCAGGGCCTGTCGAGCACTACGAAGGTCGACCACCTCTCGATGGAAGAGGAAGGCTACCTGCGCAAAGGTGTGGCCGGAATGGTGGCGCTTACCGGCGACATCGAGGGCCGCATCATACTGGACCTCGAGCCACAGACCGCGGTGCGCGTGGCCAGCCATTACGCAGGCGCGGAACTGCCCGAATCCGACGCGCTGATCAAGGAAACCATCTTCGAACTGGCGAACCAGGTCGTCGGCAATGCCGTGTGCGCGCTCAACGACCAAGGCTTCCACTTCCGCGTGCATCCTCCCGTGCTCGTCACAGCCGAGGAAGGCGACAAGACCAGCGAAGACGTTGAGGCGCTGATGATCTGCTTTGAAACCTCCATGGGCAACGTGTACATGAACGTCGCGCTGCGGTATAACAAACGGCGCATGTCGGATCATGCGGTCGCTGCACGGTAAGAGCAGCTGCCAGTTGCCAGTACCTAGAATCTCCCTTTTACTCCAGTCGCTGTCCCCAACAAGGTTGGTCTTGACTTAGGAACGTCGCTAACTCAAGGCCCTTGCCTACAGCCTTAAACGTCCCGAAATCTTTACACCAATCTTCGATACTCACGCGCTGCCTGCGCCCATTCATCAAATCGCATGAGATCGTCCACACTGATTTCCCTGGTGCGTATCCGATCCAGCAATTTTTCGACTTTTCTTTTTGAAGCTTTGAGGTTGAGCTTGCCGAGGGGCATCTACGTCCCGCAAATGGAATCGCTAATGACCTTCTTCAACTCTTGAGCTCGAGTTTCGCTCTTCGTGCCCCGAAGTTCTTCCAGGGCGCGGCGTAGATCCCGACCCTGCAGCCGTGCTGGGCGCTCGTCACGTCTAGTGACGATTGTGGCCGATGTGCGCTTTTGACGACTTTGCTTTGCTACCGCCATGACTCTCATTATATCAAGGACGTAAAGAGCAGTTCCCGGCCAAGGAATCGTTCCCCAAATTTTCTCTCTTGTCCGCGGGTTCGTTTGGGAGTGGCCATCCCGTTCTGGGCTGTAAGTTTATCTTTTAGTTATCATCCCCCCCTCCCCCCGATCTATTGGAATCTTCACGTTAGCGCGAAATTCCCGCTAAATCCGAAGGTCTAGAGGACTTAGAGGTCAAAATCTAGATTGCAAAGAACTTACGGACCGATTTTTGGCCCGGAGGGTCCTTATTCGAAATTGCCGCGTCTACTTCCTTTGCCGGGACAATGATGGAACAAATCGGAGGCTGTGCGCAAGGTCAGATGTCACAAGGGGATGTGGAAATCTTGGGCGGCCCGTCGATTTTCTCCCAAGGCAAACGCCAACCCCAATGGAGACTTGACGGACTATACGTGTAGACGTATATATGTATTATGGCTGTAGCGGAGCGCCCGGTCGTGTGGGTGGGCTCGAGTCGGAGAGACTTGCGCGAATTTCCGCGCGCAGTCCGCCGCGACATCGGCCGAGCTCTCTACGCTGCACAGGAGGGCGAAACCGATCCAGCGACGAAGCCCATGCGCGGGTTCGGCGGAGGCTCCGTCGTCGAGATCATTGCGCACCATCGTGGAGACACGTGGCGAACGGTGTACACAGTTCGTTTTGCGGAAGGGATTTACGTGCTGCATGCGTTCCAGAAGAAATCTAAGAGTGGCATCGCCACGCCGAAGAGGGACATGGAATTGATCCGGCAACGTTTGGCGGAAGCTGAGCGGCTGCATCGAGAAAGGCAGAATTGACATCACCATGAGAACCAATAAGGGCACGAAGTCGAAGAAAATCCGCGCCGAAAAAAGTAGCGGGAATGTTTTTGCCGATCTCGGTCTTCCGCACCCTGAGCAGGAGCTTTTGAAGTCGCGGCTCACGCTGCAGATTTACCGGTTGGTCAAGGCGCGGGGCCTGAAGCAGGCCGAGGCCGGGAAGATCCTGGGCATCAAGCAGCCCCACGTCTCCCTGCTCATGCGCAACCGTTCGGGCACCTTTTCGGTGGAGCGCCTCATGGAGTTTCTTACTGCGCTGGGACAGGATGTGGAGATTACAGTGAGACCCACGCGCAAACAGCATGGGGACATGTCGGTGGTGGCGTAAGGCTGGGTCGGGTCCGTGATATCCATGCTTCGGCTTCAGGTGGATCGTGCCTTGAGCCGGAGAGTCAAAAGCCCGCTCAAGCAAAGCTTGAACGGGGCACCCCGCGAACTGATAGTCCGGGCCAGCCCCCAGAAAAAATCAAAGGTGCGCCAGCCCCCTCGTTAAAGCCTCTCTGGATGTGTCCGGCGCAATCTTTGTGGTCGCCGTTCCTGCATTCCGCAGACCTCTTGGAGTTCATGCTAGGTGGGGGTTACTTCAAGCGTACAATATCGGCGCGGTGCGTCAAGTGGAGGAAAATGAGTTGATTGAATCCGCAAGATCGTGGTTCAAGATCGTGGAATCGTGGTGCCACCAGCACGACGTGTTGCTTGCGATCGCCCTCGCGTTTGTCTTTGCGCTTGTTGCGGACCTAATACGTTTTGGTTCGCTGGCGCGCAAGGGCGTTCGTCTAATTAGAAACAAATTAGCCGAGATGTCCGAGGCGGATCTTCGAGCGCGGATTGACCAACAACAATTTGAAAGGGCCCGGATCGCAACATACTTGACATCGGACAAAGCAATGTATATGCGAGCGTTCTATTTACTCATGCAAACACTTTTTATGTGTATGTTGGGATTGGTCATGATGATGGCGAGCCTGATGAGGGTGCCTTTCTCATTTGATATTGTCGCTCGAATAACGAGAGCACTCGCACTGGGAGCGTTTGGGTTCGCTGTAATGCTCTGCATTGAGGGTATGCGGCTGACATCTTGGGACACCAAGAACAAGATCAATGAAGAACTAGCACGACGTGACGAGGAGATTGAAGCTATGAAGGATGCCCTTCAACAAAAGGTGAACCACCGGCAAGGCAGTTGAAAAAGGAAAATACATCTTCCGAACGAATGAACCAGTGCGTATCGCCCACCTACCGCCTCTAGCGCCTTCTGAAACGCCTTCTGATGTTCACTCTGCTTCCCTTCCCGAGATTTCACTTCAATCCCCACGTATTGCCCGTTGATGACGCAGATGATGTCCGGCGCTCCGGGGACGCCTGCCCGAAAAAATCGACGTGCATGATTCGCGGTCTGCGGAATGGCGAAGGCGCCTGAATTGTTCGGTAGTGAAAGATGCGCTTTAAAGCTAGGTAATCGAGAGTTTGCTTTTGTATTTCAGATTCTTTCACCTCTCTTTTTTTGGGTTAGGTCAAGGATTGACTCTGACCGCCATATCTTTTCAGTAACGGGGTAATGGTTACCCTCGACTCTGGTCTGAAAGTAATTCCCGTTTAACTAGCTGAGAATCATGGAGTTACGTCAAAATTAACGTGTTGCGTGACAAAAACTTTATTGTTGCCTCAATAGACCTCAGTCGCATAAGTTGAAACTGTCACTGAATTCTGCGGATGGCGGCACGAAAGCGAGAGTTGTGGGAGCAGAGGTCGCTAGCTAGTCTTCCTTTACGTGGCGGCACGATATGAGATCACGCATCTTCTTACGAAGTGAAGTGCCTCCGGTTGTTAACCCTACTATATGGGCGAACATAAGACGAATCTGCTACCTCTGGATATCGTTGGACCACGGTCCTCAGGTATCTGTCGTTTAGGGAATTCGCGGTATTAGATTGGGCTTAAGGCTAGTGAGTAATCGGGTTCTGAAAGCAGGCACGCCATGAAACGGTTCTTTGAGTTCTGTTGGAAGGTTGAGGCCGTCATAATCAGGCTTGTCGTGCTGGTGGGGCTCATGCATCTCCTCTGGGTGGTAATGCGGGTGGACTGGACCCGACGATGTCTTCGATCCCTTCTGCGGCTGCGGGGGATTGCTGGATGTAGTCTTTGGCAATCCTCCGTACTCCAGTAGCCGGCCCTTCTAGTAATCACAATACCCATTTGACTTTCCGTATGTCCCTGAGGGGGAGCCGCTTCTTTCGCGCCCTTCAGCGCTGGTTCCATTTCCGGCCCACATACCCACGGCTTGCGCCGTGGGCTGCATTCTTCCGCCACTTCGCGGCTGGGGGCTGGCCAGTGTTTCACGCAGCCTTTGGCTTTTTCGGTTCCACATCGAGGTGAGGGGCCTGGGGGTCGTAGCGTTTGAGCAGCCGCTCAATGCGTTTGATGGTGCGGTGCAGGTGGCGGATTAGATCTTCATCGGGAGTGGTGAGCAAATCGGCAAGAAGCCGGCGAATCTGCTCGCGAATCTCAGCATACTTCTGGCTCCGGGTCCGTAGTTCGAGCAGATACTTCCGATATATCGCATAGCCGATGGCGACGCTCACTCCCATGAACAGCGCACGAGAACCTTGAAGGAGCCAATGGGGAGCGTTGCGGAGCCTGGTCACGAGGAAATCGACATCGAGGCTCACGAACCAGGCACACGCTCCCCAGAGCGCGGCTGCGGCTAGAACCTTGCGTCTTCTGGCCACTTCATCGTCTCTACGTTCTTCTCTAGGATCTGGGAGCTTTTCGCTCTCAGGTATCGACCACGGTTAGCCTCCCGAACGACAGAACGCCGGTGGCGTGATGGCGGCTACACCGAAGTGGCGTTGGCGAGTTGATGGCAAATTTCCTGAATCACTTCCCGCCTAATCTCGAATTCGAGGATTTCGGTGTCCGTGGCCGCACCAAATGTCCGTGATTCCAGAACTTCGCTTTGCTTCTTGAGCAGTTGACTTACCTCAGCTCGCAGCTCGTCGACGCGAGAATTCTCCATGGCAGCCTTCTCTCTTGGCGAAGAGGCGCCCTGCTGAATCCCTGAGCAATAGTTTGGCAGACAATTGGGTTAATGTACCATACCGCACATACCTTACAAAGGTTCAAATGAAGTTTATGAGTCGTGCTTAAACTCCAGGGTCGGATTTCTTTGGCCCTCGTCTTCCGCGGGGTCGGCAATCTTTCTCAACTCAGGATACTTCTGGATCAGAGTGGGCGGCGCAAGCACGCGCTTGCCGGTGATCATCGCCTTCAACTCCAGCGCGTTTACTCCGGCTTTGCTTTCGAAGTGATTGTTGGTGATCACATAGGTTGTGTGCGCGCGCTCGGCTACGCTCTCGATTCTTTCTTTCCATCCTTCGAGTTCGCTGGCTTTGTAGAGATAGTTGTAGCGGTCCTTGCGATTGTCGGAGTCGGAACCCTGATCGACGAACCAATGCTCGTAATTGCGTCCGTGCAGGCGGACGTAGCCGATTGCGCCGGTGACGTGATCGGTAGGAGCCAGCGATCGCCCCAGCACGGGCTGGTCGATGTTGCAGAAGCCGACGGCTTTCTGCGTAAAGGAGGCCAGCGTGGCGGCGTCGTTCCAACTGGAGTGGCGGACCTCGACCACGCGCGGATATTCGATGAACTGGCGCAAGAGGCGATCGAGATATTCGCGGTTGAGAGAAGTGTTTTTGAATGAAACGGGAAACTGGATTAGCAGCGCGCCGAGGCGGCCTTCGCTGGCTAGGGCGTCGAGGCCTTCGCGGGTGCGGGCTTCGTCTTCGTCGGTGGGACGGATGCTGGCGGCCGAAGTGGGCTCCATGGCGGCCAGCGGCGAGTGCGTGAAGGCGCGATAGAGTTTGGCCGTAAAGAGGAAATTCTTATTCACAGCCGCAACCTTGCGGCACCAGAGCTTGGCCCACTCCGGCTTCAGCGGTCCGTAGAACGATGTGTTGATTTCTGTGGTGTCGAAGAAGCGCGCCAAATATTCCAGCGGATGCTGCTTGCGGCGCTGCATTCCAGAGGGATAGAAAATTCCGTCCCAGTCTTTGTAAGACCAGCCCGCCGTGCCGATGCGGAGCTTTATTGGCTCAATCTGGTGCGACTGCTCGTCTCTCTGAAGAGCTTGGGGTAAACGGACTGAGGCCGAGGATTCCATGCGCGGAACCGCAGACGGAGGGCACGAAAAGGTTAGCACAGGTGAAGACCTTCGCGATTGCCGCATCTGGCTGGGGTTTACAGGCCAAGCCGGTGGGCCCACACAAGGAACTTGCGCAGCCACTCGCAGTGTGCGACATACAGCTATGCGCACTCTTCTCGCTCCAGGCTTGATCCTTTGCCTGCTGGCAAGTGTTGTTATCCCTGCCGCAGCCCAGGAAAAAGACAAATCCGACGCCGAGTACATTCGTTCGATGGAATTGAAATGGACCGAGTCGTACAAGCAGCGGCAGGTCGCCATGCTCTCTTCCCTGCTGGCCGATGATTTCGTCATCACCATTGAGGATGGCAATACCTACAGCAAGACCGGCTACATCAGCCACAGCGCCGAGCCCGGTACACGGGTGGAAGTGGCGGAAATGTCAGACCTGAAGGTCCGCATGCACGGCAACACAGCGATCGTGACGGGCGCCTATCACGAGCGTGGCGAGTCCAACGGCAAGCGCTACGAGTACCACGACCGGCTGACGGATGTGTGGATGAAAGTTGGCGGCAAGTGGCAGGTCGTGGCGTCGCACTACAGCGTGCCAGTGAAGTAGCTGTCGTCAGTCCAGCGACAGCACCACCCAATACACTCCCGTGGGGTACGTCTCGGTGCGCGCGTAACAAGTCCCCACTGAGAAGCTCTTCAGGTTGTGGCTGGAGAACACGCGCCCGGCGTTTGCCGGCAGCGTCTCCGGATGCACGCTGGTGTAAGTCAGCACTGTGTAGCGCTGGGCCAGTTGATGAACGGGGAAGGTGCCGAGCTTATCCGCTTTCGCCATCGAACAAGCCGCATCGTCGGCATTAAGCAGATCGCGGCGGGCAAGATCAGGCTGGTTCGCCTGATGCCGCGCTTGCGCCACGGTAGCCGCAATCCGGTCTTTCACTTCCGCCGCGGAATAGTTGGGGAGGGCATGGCCGAAGTCCTGTACGATGTACAGCCGGTCTCCGCTGCGGACCACGCCCAACCCGATCACGTTATACGCAGGGTTGAGCAGGTTGGCGCGGTGCGGCGGGGAGAGCATGAGATGTTTGTGTCCGTCTTCAGGATCGAAATCCAGTGCGACATTTTCGCCTTCCTGGTCAAGCGTCGTATGCGTGGCGCTTCCCAGGCGTTGGGGTAGTGAGGGTTCGCCTTCAAACTGGTGCGAGAGCTGCCGCGCCGCCAGCATCGCTTCTGCGTGCGCGCGCGCCGCCTGAGACAGGCCAGCATCGATCGTGAGCGCGGGCGCCCCGGCTTGCGCTCTGGCCTGGTTCGCCAGGTCGAGAAGCGTATGTTCGGCCTCGGGATCGTAGTCGCTGAACGGAATATCAGGAGTCGTCGCCGCTGCCGGTTTCAAAGTCGCTCGCTGCGCGGATTGACCCGCACCGCCATCTCCTTCGGAAGCAGCCATCACTTGTGACGAAGGCCGGACCGAGGCGGCTCCCAATACCAGCAGAAGCGCCATTCCGATTCTTCTATCGGCTAATCGACCGACCGCTCTAAGGGCTCTTGGCATCAGCTTGTGATCTACGCATCGCGACCCTGGGAAGGATCCAAAATTCAGGCTCAAACTTGCCGCTGGTGCTACGCTAGAAGCTGGAATCCAGCCTGAGTAGTTACCTTCGCTATGGAACCTGTCGTGATTGGGGTCATTGGCCTGTTGTTTGGCAGCGTGCTTGCATGGCTCGCGCTGCGCTCGCGCACGGCCACGCTGAGCGCGCGTTTGTCCTTGATGGAAAAGGAATTAGCGGCCGGAAAGGGCGATCTGGCGCGGCTTCAGCAGGCTCACACAGAGCTTGTAGCGGGCAAAGCGAGGGCGGAATCCGCCCTCGAATCGGAACGGAAGACCAACGACGAAAAGATGGCGCTCGTGACCCGGGCCAGCGAAGAACTGCGCAATGCATTCAAGGCTTTGGCCTCCGAGGCGCTAAAGAGCAACAATTCTTCTTTCCTGGTGATTGCCGAAGAGACTCTCAAGCGCTTCCAAAGCCAGGCCCAGGGCGACCTGGAAGCCCGGCAGAAAGCTGTCGCGGACATGGTCGCTCCGGTGCGCGAATCGCTGAACAAAGTGGACGCCCAGATTCAGCAGATGGAAGTCGCGCGCGGCGATGCCTACGGCGAACTGCGCGCGCAGGTGCAATCGTTGATCACCACGCAGAAAGAACTGCAATCGGAGACCGGGAATCTGGTGCGGGCGCTGCGAACGCCGAATGTGCGCGGGCGCTGGGGAGAAATTCAGTTGCGGCGCGTGGTCGAGATTGCCGGCATGCTTCCTTATTGTGACTTTGCCGAGCAGGAGACGGTCACTACGGAAACGGGAAGGCTGCGCCCTGATCTGGTGGTGAAGTTGCCCGGCGGCAAACATGTCGTAGTGGACGCAAAGACACCGCTGCAAGCCTTCCTCGAGGCTTTTGAAACCAATGATGAAGAAACGCGGCGAGCGTGCCTGGCCAATCATGCGCGACAAGTTCGCGATCACATGAAGACGCTCGCGGGCAAGAATTATTGGGAGCAGTTCGAATCCACTCCGGAATTCGTGGTGATGTTCCTTCCCGGCGAAACGTTTTTCAGCGCCGCGCTGGAACAGGATCCCGCCCTGATCGAGCAGGGAGTTCTGAACCGAGTGATTCCCGCGTCGCCTACCACCCTGATCGCGCTGTTGAAGGCCGTGAATTACGGGTGGAATCAGGAAAAGCTGGCGCGCAACGCGCAGCAGATCAGCGAACTGGGCAAAGAATTGCACGACCGTCTGCGCCTTCTCGCGCAACACATCACGCAGGTCGGCACGGGACTCGATCGCGCGGTTGAGTCCTACAACAAAGCGGTGGGATCGCTCGAGAGCCGCGTTCTGGTTTCAGCTCGCAAATTTGCTGAACTGGGCGCATCGGTGGCCGATGACATTCCCGAACTCGAACCGATTGAAACTACAGCGCGGGCGCTTTCATTCGATTGGGATGAAGAGGACGCGTCACCGGAAGCCACAGAAGACGAACGGAAGGCTGGCTGAACGAGGCTTAACGCTCTCCGCCGCCCCGATCCAAACACATGCAACTTCTTGCATCTTGACAGTCGTGTCGAACCGGAGAGAGACTTGCGTCCTCCCCCCATCTCTAAAGATGGAGAAATCCCAAATGGCTTCCACTTCTCGCCGCCGTAGAGTTGCTTCTTCCCTCTCCTCGAAATTTTTTTTGCTGACAATAGCCGTGTTGTGTTGTGTGGCGCCGCTGGCGGCGCAAACCTTCACGTCCTTCGATGCTCCCGACGCGGGCCACGGTGTGATTCAAGGCACCGTTCCCTGGGCCATCAACCAGCATGGCGTTATCGCGGGATATTACATTGACTCGAGCAACCTGATACACGGTTTTGTGCGTTCGGCCGCCGGCGTGATCACCGAATTCAATGCCACCGGCTTGAGCAGCACCTTTGTCTCCGGCATCAACAGCCACGGTCAGATTGTCGGAAACGGTGCGCATCCAACCGGCCATACCAACTACGTTCATGGATACCTGCGCAATCCGAACGGCAACTTCGTCCACATCGACCCTGCGGGCGCCACCGGCTCTCTCAATACGGTTAGCCTGAGCATTAACGACAGCGGAGAGATCTCAGGAACCTATGTCGACTTGACCCTTGTGGCTCACGGCTTCCTGCGCGACCCAACGGGCACCTATACCCTGTTCGATGAGCCCAATGCATACTTGCAGGGTCAGGGGACCCTTGCGACGGCGATCAACGCGAGCGGCGAAGTCACCGGCTACTACCAGGACAAGAATACGTTCACGATCCGCGGGTTCATCCGCGATCAGTTCGGCGCCTTCACGGAGTTTGACGCCCCCGGCGCCGGTATTAACTCCGGTTCCGGTACTTTCCCAGGTGCTATCAACCTGAGCGGGGAAGTGGCGGGACAATACTTGGACAATAGCTTCGTCGCCCATTCCTTTGTCCGCGATTCGGCAGGCACGATAACTGATTTCGACGTGCCGGGCGCCAGCCAGACCTTCGCGATCAGCATCAACGACGGGGGAGAGATTCTAGGGCAGTGGACCGACAGTGCGTCGTTGTACAGCGGTTTTTTGCGCAATTCATCCGGAACCTTCGCCACTTTCTCCGTGCCGGTTTCAAACACCGGTGCTTATCCCGACAGCATCAACAACATCGGCCGCAAGACCGGCTACTATTACGACCTGAATAGTGCGGTTCACGGGTTCGTACGCTAGGATCACGCGCAAGCTCACCATGAGGGAGGAAGGTCCAGATCGACCGAAGGAGCGACTCAACAGAAGAGGTTGGCCCGCGTATCTCGAGCGCGGGCCTTTTGTATTTGGTTCTGACACGCCTTCCTGCTAAATAAGGAAGCTCTAATCCTGCCCGGCAGTTCCCCGCCCGTCGCTTGCGAAAGCTGCTCTTCGATGACATCGGAAGGGGCATAGTCGAGCGTACACTCCCGGTCTGCTTTCGATGCATCTCCGAGCCATTCTTAACTAAAGATAGCTCCTGCCCCGCCGATAACCTAATTGACGAGGCTGCGTCGCTACGCGGTGTTGCTCTCCCTCGTTTAGATCCCTTCCCAGGAAAGCAATATTGGAGGAATCATCGGTCCGGTGAAACGCGCTATGGCATCTCGCCTCGGCAAAGCAGGGATGTCGATCCCTACGCGGGCCACAGCCTCGCCACGAGCGAGTGAACCGATCGGCGCTTCCCCGATCGTGCGCGACCGCATGGAGTACCGGAATGCCGAGCAGGAATTACGGGAACAGAAATACGCCCTGGACCAGCACGCCATCGTCGCCACTACCGACGTGCAGGGAACCATCACCTACGTAAACGACAAATTCTGCGCTATCAGCAAGTATTCGCGGGACGAACTGATGGGGCAGAACCATCGCATCCTCAACTCCGGCCACCACTCGAAGGAATTTTTCCAGCAGATGTACCGCGCCATCGCTCACGGCGAGGTGTGGCACGGCGAGATCTGTAACCGCGCCAAGGACGGCTGGATTTACTGGGTGGATACGACCATCGTCCCCTTCGCCGGCGAGGATGGCAAACCTCGTCAGTACGTCGCGATCCGCGCGGATATCACCGAGCGCAAGCGGGCCGAGGAAGCGCTGCGGGAGACTCTCGCCACCAGTAAAGTCGCGCTCAAGGACCTGGCCGACCAAAAGTTCGCTCTGGACCAGCACGCCATCGTCGCCACCACCGACGTTCAGGGCACTATCACCTACGTCAACGACAAGTTCTGCGCGATCAGCAAATATTCGCGCCAGGAACTTCTGGGCCAGAACCACCGCATCCTCAACTCCGGCCACCACTCGAAGGAATTCTTCCAGCAGATGTACCGCACTATCGCCAACGGCGAGGTGTGGCGCGACGAGATCTGCAACCGCGCCAAAGATGGTTCGATCTACTGGGTGGATACCACCGTCGTCCCCTTCCTCGACGCCTATGGCAAGCCTCGCCAGTACATGGCGATTCGCGCCGATATCACCGAGCGCAAGCAAGCGGAAGAAGTGCGCGAACGCCTGGCCGCCATCGTCGACTCGTCCGATGACGCCATTATCAGCAAGGATCTGAACGGAACGATCACAGCCTGGAATCACGGCGCCGAGAAGGTCTTCGGCTACTCGTCATCGGAGGCCGTGGGCAAACCGGCGCTCATGCTGTTTCCGCCGGAGCGGGCAAGCGAGGAGTCCGGCATTCTGGCTCGCATCCGCCGGGGCGAGAGCGTGGAACATTTCGAAACCGTCCGGGTGCGGAAGGACGGCAGGAGAATCGATGTTTCTGCGACCATTTCGCCGACGAAAGACAGCACCGGCACGATTGTTGGCGCTTCAAAGATCGCGCGCGACATCACCGAGCGCAAGCAGGCGGAGCAAGTCGTCCGGGAAAGCCTCGCCACCAGCGAGGCTGCGCTCAAAGAGCTGGCGGACCAGAAGTTCGCACTGGACCAGCACGCCATCGTCGCCACCACCGATGTTCAGGGCACCATCACGTACGTGAACGACAAGTTCTGCGCCATCAGCAAATACTCGCGGGAAGAGCTTCTGGGCCAAAACCACCGCATTTTGAACTCCGGCCACCACACCAAGGACTTTTTCCAGCAGATGTATCACACCATCGCCAACGGGCAAGTCTGGCGAGACGAGATCTGCAATCGCGCCAAAGACGGCTCGATTTACTGGGTGGACACCACCGTTGTGCCTTCCCTTGGCGCACAGGGCAAACCCCGCCAGTACGTGGCTATCCGCGCGGATATCACCGAGCGTAAGCGGGCGGAAGAGGCATTGCGCGAGCAAGCCCGCATATTGGACTCAGCCCAGGTGTTTGTGCGGGACATGGAAAGCCGCGTGGTGTTGTGGCCCCGAGGCGCGGAAAAGCTATACGGCTTCACACCTCAGGAGGCTTTGGGCATCCTCTCCCACGATTTATTCCACACGCAATTCCCCGAGCCGCTGGAAGCAATCGAAAAGAAGCTCTTCGAAACCGGAGTCTGGGAAGGTGAACTGATACACCGCAAGCGTGACGGCATGACCATAGTCGTTTCCAGCGCCTGGGTGTTGCACCGCAACAGCCAGGGCCAGGCGATCCGTATTCTGGAAACCAATACCGACATCACGGGGCGCAAACAAGCGGAGGAACGGCTCGCCGGCCAGTCGGAGGAACTCTCCCGGCAAGCCGCAGAATTGCTGCGCTCGCAACTGGCCCTGGAGGCCCAGACGCTGATGCTGCAGTCGGTGCTCGACAGCATGGTCGAGGGCCTGGTCGCCGCCGACCCGCAGGGAAAATTCGTCCTCTGGAATCCAGCCGCCACCAGGATCGTTGGCATGGGGGCGGCTAACGTTCCCCCCGGGGATTGGAACACACACTACGGCTGTTACCTGCCGGACACGGTCACGCCGTACCCGCCCGAGCAAAATCCCCTGTTCCGCGCCATTCACGGCGAGGCGTGCACCGCCGAGATGTTTGTGCGCAATCCGGAACTCGATCAAGGGGCCTGGCTTGAGGTCACCGGCGGCCCCTTGAAAGACCGAAACGGCGTCGCCCACGGGGGCGTGGTCGCGTTTCGCGACATCACGCAGAGAAAAATCGACGAGCAGGAAATCCGCAAGCTCAATGAAGAGCTCGAACAGAGGGTGATCCAACGCACCGCGCAGCTGGCCGTCGCCAATCAGGAACTGGAGGCCTTCACCTACTCCGTTTCCCATGATTTGCGGGCGCCGCTCCGGCACATCGGTGGTTTTTCCAAGATCCTGATCGAGGATTTTGGACCCGCGATGGACCCCGAAGCGCGGAGTCATCTGCAGCGCATCGGAGACGGGGTTCACCGTATGGGGCTGCTGGTGGATGAACTGCTGAATCTGGCACGGGTTGGCCGTCACGCTCTCACTCTCCAAGCCACCCGGCTGAATGTTGTCGTCGAAGAAGTCGTATCCCTGCTGCAGCCGGAAACCGAAGGAAGGACGGTTCACTGGAAGATTGCGAACCTGCCATCGGTGGAGTGCGATGGCATCCTGGTCAAGCAGGTTTTTCAAAACCTGCTGGTCAATGCCCTCAAGTTCACCCGCACCCGAGAGGGCGCGGTCATCGAGATCAGTCAGCGGCAAGAAAACGGGCAGATGGTTATCGCCATTCGCGACAACGGCGTCGGCTTCAACATGAAGTACCGCGACAAACTCTTCGGCGTCTTCCAGCGCCTGCATCGGGCCGAGGAATTCGAAGGCACAGGCATTGGCCTGGCCACTGTGCAACGCATTATTCACAAGCACGGAGGCCGGGTGTGGGCGGAGGCGGAACTGGATAAGGGCGCGACATTTTTCTTCACCCTGGGGGCCGCCGCGCCTAACCAGGTCACCCCAGAGGTGGTTAAACCAGATGAGGCTAAACCAACCGAAGTTAAGGCACCCGAATTTGAAAACAAGTCTGCGGCAGCAGGAGCTCAAGTATGAACCCAAGTGAAGTCGATATTCTTTTGGTCGATGATAGTCAAGACGACGTGGAACTCACTCTTCATGCCCTGCGCGCGGAGAATCTGGCCAACCGCGTCTTCGTCGCACGCGATGGCGAGGAAGCCTTGGATTTCCTGTTCTGCGCCGGACCCCATACCGAACGGTCCTTCGATCATCCCCCCAAGATGGTTCTGCTCGATCTGAAGCTGCCCAAAGTGGATGGCATGCAGGTCCTCAAGCAAGTCAAAGGCGATCCTCGGACCAGGACCATCCCCGTCGTCCTGATGACTTCCTCGAAGGAGGAGCGGGACAGGGCAATCGGCTACGACTTGGGTGTCAATAGCTACCTCCAGAAGCCGGTTGACTTCGACGAATTCCGCAAAATGGTGAAGTTATTGGGGCTGTACTGGCTGGTCATCAATCAGCCTCCAGTAACGAATGGCAACTCACATTCGGTGGCGCAGGCCAAATGAGCAGTGCCGGAACCAAACTCGAAACTGAAAGCTCTGCCCAGCCCGGGCCAAAACTGCGCGCCTTGCTGGTCGAAGACAACGCTCTCGACGCCGCCCTAGTGGTGCGAGCGCTCTACAAAGGCGGCTTCGACGTCAGCGCCCACATTGTGCAAGACGAAGCCGCTTTCACGCAGGCCCTCCGCACTCAGCGTCCCGAGATTGTGCTGGCGGACTACAACCTGCCGAATTGGAAAGGAATGGAATCTCTGAATGTGCTCCGGCGTGAAGGACTCGATATCCCGATGATTCTGGTCTCGGGCGCGCTGGGCGACGTGACCGCCGTCGAATGCATCAGGCAGGGGGCCACGGATTACGTCCTCAAGGACAGTTTGGCGCGCCTGTCCGAGGTAGTCCGCCGCGCCTTGCGGGAAAAAGACGAGCGCAGCCTGCGCCACCGTATGGAAGAGGACTTGGCCCGGAAAGTCGACGAACTGGCGCGCTCCAACGCCGACCTGGAGCAGTTCGCCTATGTGGCGTCGCATGATTTGCAGGAGCCGCTGCGCATGGTGACGGCCTATACCCAACTGCTGGCCGAACGCTATCGCGGCAAGCTCGACGAGAATGCCGACAAATACATCGGCTATGCGAGCGAGGGGGCGCAGCGCATGCAAGTTTTGATTCAGGACCTTCTGGCATTTTCGCGAGTCGGCCGGAACAATGCGGGCATTGGGAGCGTCGATTGCAATGCCGTGATGGCCGATGTATTGCAGACTCTGGCCCCCGCCATTCAGGAGAGCGGCGCTGTGATCACCCACGATGCGCTTCCGGCGGTGTGGGCAGACCGCACGCAACTGGCGCAAGTCTTCCAGAATCTGGTCGGGAACGCCATCAAGTTTCGCGGGAAAGAGCCGCCGGTGGTTTCCGTGCAGGCTGAAAAGACCGCTCAGCGATGGCAGTTCAGCGTGAGCGATAACGGCATCGGAATCGCACCTGAGTTCGCGGAAAATATCTTCGTTGTTTTCCAACGTTTGCACGCGCGCACGGAATACCCGGGAAACGGTATCGGCCTGGCCATCTGCAAGAAAATCGTCGAGCGCAATGGCGGGAAAATCTGGGTGGAATCGCGGGCCGGTTCCGGTTCCAGCTTCAAGTTTACCCTGCCCTTCCATGGCCTTGACGCGGCAGAAGGGAGTGATTGTGAAGATATTGCTTGAACTCCTGGTGGTCGATGACAACCCTGCCGACATCGCCCTGGTCTGCGAAGCGCTGGCGGGTAGCAAGCTTCACAGCAAGATCAACAGCGTCGGGGACGGCGTAGAAGCGATGACGTTTCTAAACCGCAGGGAAAAGTATGTGAACGCGCTCCCGCCCGACCTGGTCATTCTGGATCTGAATCTTCCCAAAAGAGATGGTCTGGCGGTATTGGCTGCGATGAAGGCCGGGCCGGATCTGCGCCGCATCCCGGTCGTCATCTTCAGCACTTCTCAGTTACGCAGGGATATTGTGCGCAGCTACGAAATGGGCGCGAATTGCTACGTCAGCAAGCCGGGAAATCTGACCGAGTTTTTTTCGGCGGTGAAGTCGATTGAAGAGTTCTGGTTCGGATTCGTAAACCTGCCACCACGAGGAGAATGATGGGTCACCAAGCTATGGATCACCAAGCCACGAGTGTATTGCTGATTGAAGATAATCCGGGAGATGCCGACCTGGTCCGCCTGCGTCTGGTTGAAGGCCAGGCTGACGTAAAAGTCAATTGCGTAAACCGGCTATCGGATGGCCTGGCCTCTCTGACCCGGGAAACGCCCACGCTGGTCTTGCTGGACTTGAACCTGCCCGACAGCCACGGCGCTGAAACCTTCCGCCGCGTCATGGAACACGCCCCCAGCGTGCCGGTCGTCGTGCTTTCGGGCCAGGACGACGAAGTGCTGGCCATGAAGGCAGTCCATCACGGCGTGCAGGATTATCTGGTCAAGGGCAACATCTCCAGCAAAAATCTGGAACGAGCCATGCGCTACGCCGTGGAACGGCAAGCGCTGTTGCGCGCTCTGGAAATCAGTCAAAAGCAGCAACTGGATTTCAAGAACCGCTTCCTGTCTCACGTGTCGCACGAATTGCGAACGCCCCTGACCTGTATTCACCAGTATGTGACTCTGTTGCTTGACGGCCTGGCGGGCTCCATGGCGCCCGAACAATCCGACCATTTGAAAACCGTTCTGAAGAGTGTGAACCAGCTGCACGCCATGATCCGCGATCTGCTGGAAGCCACTCGCGCCGAGAGCGGCAAGCTGCGGGTCGAGCCCCGCTGCATCGCGCTGGGTGAACTTGTGCAACAGGCGGTTGCGATGCTGCGGCCCACGGCTGACGAAAAGAAAGTCGGACTCGAAATCGGCCTTGATCAACGACTGGCCCTGGTCCTCGCCGATCCCGACCGCGTCCTCGAGGTGCTCATCAATCTGTTGGACAACGCCATCAAGTTCACTCCGGCGGAAGGATCGGTGATGGTCCAGGCCAGCATGGTGGACGCTGACCCTGGCTACATCTACATTTCGGTCACCGACACCGGCCGCGGCATCGGTCCGGAAGCCAAGGCTCTGATTTTCGAGCGCCTCTATCAGGATCCTGACTCAGTCGACAACAACCGCTCTGGCTTAGGTCTGGGGCTGTTCATCTGCCGGGAGATTGTCCGGCTGCATAAGGGGCGCATCTGGGTTTCGAGCGAACTTGGCCAAGGCAGCACTTTCACCTTCACACTGCCTATTTACTCTCTGAGCAAACTGCTGACCCCGGTTATCACTCACGAGAATCGTTTGCGTCCGTCGTTTGTGCTGGTGCGCATCGACCTCACACCGCTCTCCAGTCCTCCGCGGGGCAACTGGAAGGAAACCTGGCAACAATGTCTGGAGATCCTGCAGCGTTGCGTCTACCTCGACAAAGATCTGGTCCTGCCGCCCATGGGGACGTCAGGAGCGGCGGAAACTTTTTTTGTCGTGGCCTCCACCGACCTGCAGCGTTCCGGAGCCATGACCACGCGCATTCGCGAGCAACTGGAGCGCGTGCCCGACGTCAAGACCAAAAGCACATTGACCATCACCACGGTTCCCGTGCAGCTTCCGTCCGGCAATGCCGGCGCAACCCTGGAACAACAAATTCAAGGCGTCGCCGATTGCGTAACCCGGATGATTTTGACGACCGGGGAACAAAAAAAGCCAGGCGCAGGAAAACACCCAAAAAATTCCAACTAACAAACCAACAACAAAAAGGAGAACTGAATGCCAAAACCGAAGATACTGGTAGTCGACGACGATCCCGACCTGGTGCGCGCGCTGCGGCTGCGCCTGCGGGCCAACAACTATGAGGTCAGCACGGCCTCCGACGGCTACGCCGCCATCGCCTCAGCACAGAAAGAACGCCCCTCACTGATCATTCTGGATCTTGGCCTGCCAGTCGGCGACGGCTTCGTCGTCCTCGACCGCTTGCAGACCAGCGATGCTCTCTGTGGCATTCCGGTCATCGTGCTCAGCGCGCGCGATCCTCAAGCCAATGAGCAACGGGCACTGAGGGCGGGGGCCGCGGCATTCTTCCAGAAGCCTGCCGACAACGACGAGCTGCTGAACGTGATCCGGGTCAGTATTGGCCCCGGGACCGCACAGCCAGCGGCCTGGCCGTCGTAAGACTAGAGCGTGTGCTCCGTCCTCGTCTCTGCTGGGTTTGCAGAGGCAGGACGGGGATTTTAACTTGTGCTGTTCGAGACCAAGGACGATCCCCTAGCCCTGAGCCCAAGTACCGACCGGTCGGGGGCCGGCGTGCTCCAGAGCCGTCCTAAACAGCTTCCCTCCCAGCCAGATACAAAATCCCACACAAACATCCACAAAACCGTACCTGCTTTCCCGAAACCCATCTATAATCTTGGAAGTTGCTTTAGATACGGCACTTAGCAGGTCCGAAACGGGAAACAAACATGGCAGCGAAGTTGCTCATTGATCATCAGTCGGGCACCGATCTGCAAAGCAAGGATCTGCTAAGCAGGCGTCTGCCGGAGGGTGATCTGCGGCCCGCCAGCCGCCCTGCCGGGGGGTCGCCGCCGAAACCCATGAACCGGGAAAGCCAAGTCCGCTCTGTCGCTGTCCTGTTGTTCCTTCTGACAGTGGCTGCCGTCGTCTTCGCCGGCTTCAATTTCAACTCCGAATGGAAGGTTCAGATCCCGGACGATGGTGTCTGGTGGGTCGAACACAATGGCCGCTTGATGGCGGATCGGGTTGAATCCGGCCGGCCCGGCGCGAAGAGTGGCATCAAGCCCGGTGACGAACTGGTTTCCATCAACGGCCAGGAAATCCGCAACATGTCTGGATTGGAGCAGCAGTTCTACCGGACCGGGGTGTGGTCGAAAGCCGCGTATTCCCTGCTGCGACAGTCGGTGCCTCTCGATTCCAGCGTGATTCTCGAGCCGGCGGAGCGGCCGCTCTACAACTTGCTGCGTCTGATTGCGCTCATTTATCTGGGAATCGGACTCTACGTTCTGCTGCGCCGCTGGACCGCGCCCGGCTCTACTCACTTCTACATTTTCTGTCTCGTCTCGTTTATTGCCTACTCGTTCAAGTACACCGGCAAGCTGAATGATTTCGACTGGATTATCTATTGGGGCAACATCGTCGCCGGAGTTCTCCAGCCGGCGCTGTTTTTGCACTTTGTTCTAACCTTTCCAGAGAAGCGCGAATTTGTGCGCAAGCGGCCCTGGCTTCTGGCGCTGGTTTATGTCCCCGCTACGCTGCTGCTGGCGGCCCACGCCGGTGCCCTGCGCTGGCTCCAGGCAAGTGAACGATTGAAGTGGAACCTCGACCGTATGGAAATGTCTTACGGCTCGCTGTTCTTTCTGGCCGCAGCCCTGCTGCTGTGGTATTCCTACCGGCGCGCCAGCACTACCATTCTGCGCCAGCAGTTGAAGTGGGTGACCCGCGGAACCGTTCTGGCCATCGTTCCCTACACCTTGTTCTATGTGGTTCCTTATCTGATGGGTTGGCCGAACCTGAGAGTCTCCGCGCTATCGCTGGCGCTTCTGCCGCTGACTTTCGGATACGCCATCTTCCGCTACCGCTTGATGGATGTCGATCTCATCTTCAAACGCGGTGTGGTCTACACGCTCGCCGCAGCAATCGTGGTGGGATTGTATTTCGGCCTAGTCGCCAGCGTTGCCCTGCTGGTGCACAACTGGCAGCCGAGCTCAGGTCCAGTGGGGCTGATCCTTGCCGTCGTGGTCACGGCGCTGCTGTTCGATCCCGTCCGCAAGTGGATTCAGGGCCGCGTCGACCAGTTCTTCTATCGGACGCTCTACGACTATCGCCGGACGCTGCTCGAGTTCGGCCGCGAACTGGGCTCTGAGACCAACCTGAATACCCTGCTGTCCTCGCTGATCGACCGCTTGTCCCGTACGCTGGCAGTCGACCGCATGGCGATTTTCCTTGCCGGCGAGGAAGCGGGACAATTTGTTCTGACCAAGTCTTTCGGCCTGTCCGCGCCGGGCAACGTTGACCTGTCGTTCCTGAGCGTACCCCGCCCGGAGCCGGCTGGGCATCTGTTCTTCGAGAACACGCACCAGGTGCCGCGCGAGACTAAGAGTGCCCAGCAAGCCATCGCGCGGCTCGATCTCAACTACTACATTCCCTGCCACGCCCAGCAGAAGACCATCGCCGTGCTCGGACTCGGCAAGACCACGCAAGGCGATTTCCTCTCCAGCGAAGACATGGAATTGCTGGAAACTCTGGGCGGCTATCTCGGCATCGCCATACAGAACGGCCAGCTCTACGCCTCGCTCCAGCAAAAGGCGGCGGAGTACGAGCGCCTCAAGGACTTCAACGAAAACATCGTCGAATCCATCAACGTAGGCGTGATGGCGCTCGACATGGAAGACCGCATCGAGAGCTGGAATGCGCAGATGGAAGTGATGTACGCCGTGCCGCGCTGGCAGACTCTAACCCAGCCGCTGAAGTCCATTTTCCCGGCGGAGTTCGTCGAAGAGTTCAATCGCATGCGCCAGGACGCGGGCATTCGCAACCTATACAAATTCCGCCTGACGACCCCGGCGGGCGAAGTTCGCACCGTGAACGTCGCTATCGCGCCGCTGGTGACGCGCAAGTTCCAGGTGATCGGACGGCTGGTCATCATGGACGACATCACCGAGCGTGTCGAGCTCGAAGCCCAGCTCTCCCAGGCCGACAAGCTTTCCTCCATCGGCTTGCTCGCGGCCGGCGTGGCGCATGAAGTCAACACACCCCTGGCTGTGATCTCCTCTTACACCCAGATGCTGGCGAAACAACTGCACGGCGATCCACAGAAATCAGGATTGTTGGAGAAGATCACGCGGCAAACCTTCCGCGCGTCGGAGATCGTGAACAATCTGTTGAATTTCTCGCGCACCAGCGGCAGCGAGATCGGCGATGTGGACGTGAACAAAGTGATCGCCGACACTCTCGCGCTTCTGGAACATCAGTTCAAGGTGGCTAAGGTCGAGGTACAGAACGCTCTCGCGCCCAAGTTGCCCCCTATTCAAGGAAATCCGGGAAGATTGCAGCAAGTGTTCTTGAACCTGTTCTTGAACGCGAAAGACGCCATGCCGGGCGGTGGCACGCTGCGCGTGGCTACGCTGAACGGCGAGAGCGTCAGCGTGTGCGTGTCCGACACGGGGTCTGGCATTGCACCCGAGCACATCCAGCGCATTTACGATCCCTTCTTCACTACCAAGACTGCTCCCCGCGAAGGCCAGCCCCGCGGCACCGGCCTCGGTCTCTCTGTCACCTATGGCATCATCCAGGAACATGCGGGCAAGATTCGGGTCGAGAGCCATCCCGGCTCAGGCACCACCTTCACGCTGGATTTCCCCTTGAGCAGGAAGGCAGTTCCTTCCAAGGCAGAATATGTCTGACGCTGCCGTCATCTCGCGCTCGTTGTTGAATGGAACGCCGGGTATGGCGGGCGCGGTGCTCATCATTGACGATGAAGCTGAAATTCGCGAATCCTTGCAGACCCTCCTGGAGATGGAAGGCTTTGCCGTCGAAACCTCGCCCACTGGCGAAGCGGGCCTGCAGCGCATTGGCGAACATCCTTTCGACTTGATCCTCCTCGATCTCGCCCTGCCCGGCCGCGACGGCATGGAAATTCTTGCCGAGATTCGCGCCCACGAAACCCGCCTGCCGGTGATCATGATCACCGCCTACGGAACGGTCGAGAACGCGGTGCGCGCCATGCAATCCGGCGCCGCCAACTTCGTTCAGAAACCCTGGGACAACGAAAAGCTTCTCGCCGACGTGCGCGCCGCCGTAGGCTGGCGCCGGGCTGAAGAAGAAAACATCCAGCTGAAGCGCGCCCTCAAGCAACGCTACAACTTCGAAAACATCGTCGGCAAAAGCGAGCCGATGCTGAAGATTTTCGACCTCGTCGCCCAGGTCGCTAACAGCCGCTCCACCGTGCTGTTGCAGGGCGAGAGTGGGACGGGCAAGGAAGTCATCGCCAAGGCCCTGCATCTGAACTCGCCGCGCCACGACCGGCCTTTCGTCCCCGTCAATACCGGCTCTATGCCGACCGACCTGCTCGAGTCCACTCTCTTCGGCCACGTGAAGGGCGCATTCACCAGCGCCATCGCCTCAAAAAAGGGCCTGTTTGAAATGGCGGACCGCGGCACGCTGTTTCTCGACGAAATTGCGACCATGGGCCTCGACACTCAGGCCAAAATCCTGCGCGTGCTGCAGGACCGCCGCTTCATGCACCTGGGCGGAGTGCAGGAGGTTCAGGTTGACGTCCGCATCATCGCCGCCACCAACGTGGATCTCCGCCAGGCCGTGCGCGAAGGCCGCTTCCGCGAAGATTTGTTCTACCGCTTAAACGTGATCACTATCGAGTTGCCTCCGCTGCGCCTGCGCCGCGAGGACATTCCACTGCTGGTCGATTTCTTTCTGAAGAAGTACGCCGAGGAAAACGACCGCCCCGTGCGACACATCACTCCGGAGGCGCTGCGGCCTCTGATGTCCTATTCGTGGCCGGGCAACGTGCGCGAGCTGGAAAACGTGATCGAGCGTGCTGTCGTGCTATCCTCCGGGACCGAAATCAGTCTCGACCTGCTGCCCGATAACCTGCTGGGCAGGGGCTCCACTTTCACGCTTCACGATCAGCACCCGGATGCGTCGCTGTTTGAAATCGTCGAGGATGTCGAGCGGCGAATCATCACCGACATGCTGGAAAAGTGCAACTGGAACCAGACCGAAGCCGCCGAACACTTCAAAGTGCCTCTCTCCACGCTAAATCAGAAAATCCGCCGGTTGAATATCGAGATCAAGAAAAAGACCCGGGGATAAAGAACGTGGTCAGTGGCTAGTGGTCAGTGGACTGTGCCCTGCACCATTGCTAGAGGCCACACATTCACTTGATTTTTCGGTAGCGGGCGGTTTTAAAATCAAACGAATGCGCCGCGAAATAAAGACCGACAGCAAACCCGACCACGTCTGGCCACTGAACACTAGCCACTGACCACTCTTCTGCTATAGTTTCGGAAGCGTGGCGCTCGCTCGCTGCGCTCTTGCGAACCGCATGGAACTCACCTCGCCCACGTATCTCGCCAAAGAAAAAGTCCAGACGGTTCAGGATTACGTTCTTTTCTCGCTGCACTCCGTCGCCAATCTGTTGCGCAAGCCTTTCTATTTCGCTGACGTGGTGCGGCAGGCGGACGCGATCGGCGTGGGCTCCCTCCCCATCGTCGTGCTCACTGGCTTCTTCACCGGAGCGGTGCTGGCCCTGCAGGCCTCGAACACGCTGGAGCGTTTTGGCTCCATCACTCTGGTCGGACAATTGGTCTCGACTTCCATGGTGCGCGAGCTGGGTCCGGTGCTGACTAGCCTGATGGTGGCCGGGCGCAATTCCTCCGGCATGGCCAGCGAACTGGGATCGATGGTAGTCACTGAACAGATCGATGCCATGCGCGCCTTGGGCACCGATCCCATGAAAAAACTGGTCACACCGCGCGTGACCGCTACCGTATTCATGCTGTTTTTCCTGACCATCATTTCCGACCTGGTGGGCCTGACCGGAGGCTTGTTCATCGCCAAAGTGCTGCTCCGTCTCGATGCCCGACAGTACTGGTTTAACGCCTGGGAAACGCTGGTGTTTCAAGACGTGTTCATGGGACTCCTCAAGCCGGTTCTGTTCGGCTTCATTATCGCCACCATCGGTTGCTTCTACGGAATGAATGCCCGCGGAGGAACGCAGGGCGTGGGCCGCGCCACCACGCAAGCCGTGGTCGCTGCTTCTGTTTTAATCCTGGCGATGGATTTGTTCCTGACGCGATTCCTGATGGCCGTGCTCGCCTACCACTGACTGTCATGTCCGCGCCCACCTTGCCGCTCGATTCCGCCGCAGCAACCACCCAGGAAGATTCCGCGCCAGCCGTTGTCTTTGAAGACGTGGCCCTGGCCTTTGCGGAAAACGAAGTGCTGCGTGGAGTTTCCTTCCGCCTGGCCCGGGGCGAAACCAGGGCGTTGTTCGGCGTTGCGGGATCGGGCAAGAGCCTGATTCTGAAACTAGTGCTCGGATTAATCCGCCCAGATTCGGGACGCATCTTGGTGCTTGGGCAGGACGTGACCCAAATGCGCGAAGAAGATTTGTTTGAGTTGCGCAGCAAAATCGGAATGGTCTTTCAGGAAAGTGCGCTGTTCGATTCTCTGACCGTGCGCGAAAATGTTGCGTACCGGCTGATGGAAGAGCACGGCATCTATGACGAAGAGATCGATCGCCGCGTGCGCGAGGTGTTGCGCTTTGTGGAGTTGGAGCACACGCTCGATCTCGATCCCTCGGAGCTTTCCGGAGGCATGCGCCGCCGAGTCGCCATCGCGCGGGCTCTGATCACGCAACCCGAGCTTCTTCTCTATGACTCGCCCACCGGCGGCCTGGATCCGGTGACTTCGAACACCATCATCGAACTAATCGTGAAACAGCGCGATGTCTACAAGACCAGCGCGCTGCTGGTCACGCACCGCTTGCAGGATGCCTTCACCATGGCCACGCATCAGTTCGACAAGCAAACCAACCGCATGGTGCCGCTCCCGCCGGGCCAGCATTGCGAAGTGCCCATGAGCTTTCTGATCCTGCGCGACGGGAAGGTAATCTTCGATGGCGACCTAAAGCAACTGGCCCACACCGTAGACGAGTACATAAGAGAGTACATCTCGTAGGAGTGGCCAGTGGTCAGTGCCCAGTGATCAGTCGCCAATAAGACACACTCCTATTCGGTCGCTCTTACTGGCCACTGACCACTGGCCACTGCTTTCACTTTCCTGCCATCAGCTTTTCTACCTCTTCCGCACCTGAGGGCAGCGCCCCGCTCAGCTTGACCAACTTCCCGTCCGCGTCCACGTAGTAATCGTCTTCGATGCGCACGCCCAAATTTTCCTCGGGAATATAAATCCCCGGCTCGATGGTGAAGGTCTGGCCCGGACCGAGCACGGCGTTATAGTCGGTGGCGTCGTGCACATTGAGCCCAATAGGATGGCCCAGGCCGTGAATGAAGTACTGCCCCAGCGGCTGACCGTGGAGATCTTTGCCATGGGTGTTGATGTACTCGAATGCAACTTTGAAGAGCGACGCAGCGTCGTCGCGCTTCATGGTTGACTTGCCCGAAACGAAAGCAGTTTCCGCGGCCTTTTGCGCACCCAGAACAATGTCATAAATCTCGCGCTGGCGCGGAGTGAAGTGTCCGTTGATCGGCATGGTTCGCGTGATGTCAGCGGCATACATCGAATACTCGCCGGCCGCATCGATGACCACCACGTCCCCGGACTTCATCACGTTGTCGTCGTCCGAGTAGTGCAGCACGGTCGAAAAGTAGCCCGACCCCACAATCGGCGCGTAGGCGACACGCTCGCAGCCGCGCTTGCCCCATTCATATTGCATCAGTGCGGAGATCTCGCGTTCATTGACGCCCGGCTTCACGGCTTTGAACGCGGCGAAGTGCGCTGCCACCGAGGCATCGACCGCTTTGCGGATCAGTGCGACCTCTCCCGCATCTTTAGTCGTACGCAGTGACGCGATCATCGGCTTCACGTCCTGAAAGGACAGATACGCGTTGACACGCTTCAAAAAGGCCAGCGGCGCAGCCGACGGAGATGTCTCACCATGCAAAGCAACATCGGTGTAAATGGCGGGACGTGTCGCGCCTACGTAGCGCGCCACATCGTTGGGTAACTGCCCCATATCTTCGACATGATCGAAGCCGGTAATCTTTGGCGCTTCGGGATTCTCTGCGCCAAGCTTGGGGCCGGTCCATTTCTCTTGCGTAAGATTTCGCGGAGGCAGAAAGAGAATCTCTGTGTAAGTCCGCGCCGGTGCATCGCCTTTGGCTTCCACTGCTGGAGCGACCAGCAAAGCCGAGCCCGGCTCGCTGATTCCGGAGAGATAGTAGAAATTGTCGTCCTGGCGGAAACCGTAAAGGTCGTTGGGACCATCGTTCTCCGTGGCTGCAAACAGAACCACAACGCCCGCCGCTTTCCTGGCGAGCGCTTCGCGGCGGGCGTGATAGTCGGCGTTAGCCTGGCGTTCAATCGCGAGACATGACGCCACGGCGGCAAAAAGGAAAATACCGGCGAAAAAACTTGCCGGGAAACGTGAAGCCTGAAGTTTTCGCATCGTGTAACTCATCCCTCATTTGACGTGCGCCCGCCCCCACCGTCACCCCGGCGACGGCGTCTCCTCGACCAGAAACTCCAGCTTATTTCTGTCCGCCGGTGGCGCTTTGCTTCGCCTGAAGGAAAGAATCCACGTTGCTCTTGTCAATCAGGGCAGAACCAGTATCCACGAAGGAAGGGATTGGCGCAAAGCTGTCCTTCGACCAGTCCGTCATCAAAGACGAGGGCTTGTGGTGATACAGGTTGTCGAGCATCTGCGTGCCCACAAAAGCCATTGTGAAGGGCTTCTGCGCGATGGTAGCGGCGATCCCGCCTTTCTGGATCCACTCCAGCGTTTCCGGATCAGTGTCCATCGCCATCACCACCTTGCCGGTGACCTTGTAGCTGTTCAGCACGCCGGCAACCTCCTTGCCCGATTGCGCTTCCAGACACACGAAAGCATCGACCTGATCTTTTTCCTTGCCGATAATTTGCGTAGTGGTATCGAAAGCGATGCGCGGGTCGCCCTGGATGTCGACCACGCGCGTGATCTTGATGCCGGTGTGTTCAACCGCGTCGCGATAGCCGCGCAGGCGGTCCTGCATGTTGTGCTGGTCGGGCATGGTGAAGACCACAACGTTGCCCTTGCCCTTCAACTCCTGCGCCAGACGCTGCCCGCCAGTCAGGCCGACCTGATAGTTGTTGGTGCCGATGAAAAACAGGCGACGGCTCGCTGGAGCGTCGGAATCGATGGTAATCACCGGAATTCCCGCGGCAATCGCCTTGTCGATGCTGTCCTTGAGCAGTGCAGGATCAGTCACGCCCAGCAGAATGCCGGTGGCCTTCTGCTGCACCGCCCGGTCCAGCGCATCGCGCTGGGCCTTGGGATCGTAATTGTTGGGGCCGAGGAAGTCTGCGCGCACTTTGAACTGCGCTGCTGCCCGGGAAAAACCCGCCCCCGCGGCCTGCCAGTACGGCACTTGGAGGTTAGCGGCCACGAAGACATAGTACTCATCGGAATCGTGGCCGGAACCACAACTGAGGAGCGAAGTGACAAAGAATGCCACCACGAGACTACAGAACGGCTTGCGGAAGCGATGCATCGGATCCTCCTTCGAAGCACGAAGCAGGTAGCAGGTACAACGAAGTACGCACGGCGAAGTGCGTCCTGCGAAGTTCGACCGGCGCCGGGACCGATGAGAACTTTTGGCGAGAGGATTGTAACTGAGCCGTCAAGCCAAAAGAAAGCTCTAGTGCAATTCCTTGTCGAGCAGCCCTGAAATCACGGATTCCTCCACTTCGCCAGAAGAGTTGTAGACCGCGGCTCCCGAGGCGTCGAGGACAACCACGTGCGGAATATAGCCTTTGTAATATTTCTTCCGCAGATCCTCCTGCGCGGGCGAAAGCGGACGATCGAGGTCGACCACAACAAACTGCACCCGGCCCTTGTACTTCTCATACAAGCTCACGCTGCGGCGCGCCTGGCGCTTGGAGTTGTAGCAGCCTTCGCCGTACAGAATGACGTAGGCAGGCTTGCCGGCAACGAAGCCCTCGTCCATGTGCTCTCCGGTAATGAGCGGGCCATCCTGGCTGTCGCTGGTGTAGTCGAGTTTCGAATTGAGACGCAGATTGTCCCCAGCGAAAGCGGGAATGAGCGTCATCATCAGAATGGCGATGGCGGCAAACAACTTCATGAGTTCTTCTCCCCCTGGTCTGGAATTCCTATTCGCCGAATAGGATCAACGCCCATGCAGAAAGTTACAGGTCCGTAGCGCCGGCGTCTCGCGGGTGTCGAGCGCGCGTCCTCGCCCGCTCAGCTCGGAGCCAGCAAAGCCTGTCCTGAGTGAAGTCGAAGGGTTGCCGGCTACATAATTTCAGACTCCGACCGGAAATGGCTTGGTGTGAGTTTCCGCGCTGAGCTCGACACCGGCGAAGCGCCCCTGCAGCAAAGACATCAATCCCGTGTACCAGTATCCGACCACGAAGAGCAGCAAGAATGGAATCGTAACAAAGTTCTCGTTTTGGATTGCGTAGTAAACCGTAAGTGCGAAGTAGGAACCGATCACCAACTCGAGCCATGGCACCCAACCCAGGCGCTTGCGGTATTTCGTGGCGGCGACTTTGTCCTTCTTGGATTCCACGTTGTACTTCGGCGTCCGCGCGAAGGCGCTCTCCTTGCCAATGAGCGCCTCAATCACAGCCTTGGTATTGGTGATGGTTAGTCCGATACCGAGAGCCATGAGGATCGGCAAGTACAGCAGCGCGCGCGGCCAGCTTTTGGGAAAGAGCTCGCGCTGCGATACCAGGTAGAAACTGGAAATGGAAAATGTCGACGCCAGGAACAGCGGCAGATCGATGAACAGCATTTGAAACCATCCCTGATAGAAGCGGATGATCATTGCCGGCAACATCAGTACCGACAGCACAATCATCAGCGGATAACTCAAGTTGGCGGTCAGGTGATACCAGGCCTCGATCTTTGTGTGCAGCGGCGCATCACTGCGCAACACGCGCGGCAGAATCTTCTTTCCCGTCTGGATCAGCCCCTTGGCCCAGCGCGCCTGCTGCGTTTTAAACGCTGTCATTTCCACGGGCAACTCGGCTGGACACTCGACATCCTGGAGGTAGATGAACTTCCATCCCTTAAGCTGAGCGCGGTAGGAAAGATCGGTATCTTCGGTGAGCGTGTCATGCTGCCAGCCGCCGGCTTCGTCAATCGCAGCCCGCCGCCACACTCCGGCGGTACCGTTGAAGTTGAAGAAGACTCCGCTGCGGGCGCGCCCCGAGTGCTCCAGCACAAAGTGCCCATCGAGCAGGATCGCTTCCACCTGCGTGAGCAGAGAATAATTGCGGTTGATGTGCGTCCAGCGCGTTTGCACCATCCCAACCTTCGCGTCAGTGAAGTGATGGACCGTGCGCAGCAGAAAGTCTTCCGGCGGCGTGAAATCAGCGTCAAAGATGGCGACATACTCGCCCTTCGCGGTGTTGAGTCCTTCAGCTAGCGCGCCCGCCTTGAAGCCGTGGCGATTGGTGCGGTGGTGGTAGCTGATGGGATTCCCCAGTGCTGCGTAGCGCTCGACCAAATTGCGCGCCACCTCAACGGTCTCGTCGGTGGAGTCGTCGAGCACCTGAATGTCGAGCTTCTCCCGTGGATATTTCAGCTTGCAAATCGATTCCAGCAACCGCTCGACCACATACTGCTCATTGAAGATGGGCAGTTGCACGGTGACGCGCGGCAGCTCCTCAAAATACGCGGCCGGCTCAGTGGTGCGGTTCTTCTTGTGCTTGTAATACAGATAGACCAGCACGTAGCGGTGCATTCCGTATCCAGCCAGCAGGATCAACACGATGAAATAAGGGATCAGCAGCGCGCGATCAAATGCGTCGGTGTGGTAGAGACCCTGAAAAGTCTTGTCCAACAAATGCTGGCGTAGATAGGGACCAATGCCCTTGGGGGCGGTCCACGCGGCTAGCGTCGAAGACAGGATGAGATCAGAGCGCAGCAAGGGGTCCGGTGAAAACTTCTATTCTACCGGATTCCAGAATGCTGCGAAGCTTACCAGGATGCTGAATCGGGGTGCTTCTTGTTCTTGTCCAGGGACACCGACCCGCTTACGCAGTTCTCGGCCTTCTCCAGAAGAATCTCCAGCTCCAGGGAGAAGTTTCGGCGGGACTGAGCCTGCAATCTCCACTGGTCTTGAACCGGCGCGCACACGCGTGGAATCAAGTCCTCGAAGCGTTCGACAGCGCGCTCGAAGTAGTCAATATCCTTCTTAAGCAGTCGAAGGAATTCTCCGTCGCCCACAGCGGACATGAAGCACCTCCAATTGCAATAATGCGCATAGCTGCAATTCGCTTGCCAAGCCCATCGCTATCTGTCGGACAGGAACAACTCGCCTATTTTCAAAATGGTAGACGGCTTCCCCTGTTCCTCAGGGCCGATGGCTTCTGGCATGTATCAACCCAGACGAGGCCATTCAGTTGCGCTGCGTGTAAAAATTTCGGGGGTCGCGCGTGGTGTACATCTGATCGTAGAAATACTAGCGAATGACATGAATTTTCACGGCCACTTTGAGCGTCTTCCATGTGTTGTCGGCAGTGTAGACAGGAACCGCGAGCGCTATCCCCAGAGCGAGGCATGCACGGTCTCCTAAGGACAGCCCAAGATGCCGGGTCCGTGTCACCAGATCGCCGGCAATCCTGGCTTGTTCCTCGTCAAACGGCACCACTTCTCTAACCGGGCTGGTAGCGTCTTCCCACGCTTGCTCGGAACTCCATCCCCGGCTCACCAGTTTGGTTTGTACTTCGGCAAGATTCACGGTGCTGCCGGCCGCACGCGCCAGCAGGTTGGGAGTCAACTTCTCCGCCCCTCGCTCACTGTTGATCACGGCCAGGATCGCGGACGCATCGAGCACGATCCTATTCATGCTTGGCGGCCTCGCGGCGTTCCGCGAGCAACTCATCCACCAGCGATGCGCCGCGCTTTACGTATTGCCGCGCGCGGCGTTGCGCCCGCAGGATGCGGCGCTGCTGGGTGGTAATGCGCAATTCGTCGTCTTCGATCCGCAGCACCACTTCATCTCCTACCTCGATGCCAAGCGCCTTGCGAAAGGAAGAGGGGATTACGACGCGGCCATTCTCGTTTACCCGCGTTCGGGTTTCCTCTGGCATGGCAACCTCCGGCTATAATGACATAATTGTAACATAATGTCATAATGAACCACTTCGTGACAGTCCCTCCAGGCTAATCTAATGGAGATCCGCAGACTGATCTTCTGCGGCCGGAATTGCCTTGAGCTGCACGCTCTTGCGCTCGCCCTCGTTCAGATGCAGCGCTTTCCCTTGTCCCTCGCAGCTTTTGAGGAATTCGGGATTGTAGTAAGCCTCGCCATCGATACTCTCCCAGGCGAAGAACATATAGTCGCCGGGAGGCAGGCCGCGCAAATTAAAGCGTCCGCGCTGATCGGTGACGCCTTTGCGATAGCGTTCGGGACAGCTGCGCCACCGTGCTTCGGGTACGGCGACGACGGTCGCATCGGCAACGGGTTCATCCTTCGAAGTGGTGACCACGCCCTCAGCCCCGGCTCCATTGGCGCTCGCCAGCAGATCAAGCGTAATGGCGCCGCCACTCACGTTGAAACCATACTCCATCGCGTCGCGGCTGCCCGCGGCAACCGACTTCAGAAACCAATCGGGCATCGCACTGGCGTCGGAAATCTGAACCGAATAATGTCCTGCTGGAACATCCTTCCACTCGAAACTGCCGTCAACATTGACGTGGGCCACGGTGGAAAAACCCTCTCCCAGGGTGAAGGCGCCGAGCGCGTCGTCATCGCCATCGGCGGAGCGCAGCAAAAGAAACATCTGTGCAGGATCGGGCCGGACGCCATTGTTGCCGCCGGCTTCCATACGCAGTCGGCCACGAATTGAGCCGCCGGACTGAGGAGCGAGCCGCAGACCTTCCACATTCGCCGACGTGACTTGCAGCGCCTGGCGCGCCATCATCGGCAGCGCGCCATTCTCCACCGTGGCCAGAATTGTGTAGGCTCCGGGAGAAACGCCGCGAATCTCGAAGCTGCCGTCCTTGTGCATTTCCGCGCCGTTCAGCACCAGACTGAAATCACGTGACTGCAGCATGATTGTTGCAGTGGCTCCCGGCAGAAGATTCACCACCGACCCGCGGATCGTCAGGCTGGGACTGGGCGCGAGCGAGAAATTCACCGGGAAATCATCGCCGCCGTGCAACTGGATGGACGCTGCCTGCCCGCGCTCCTTAGTGCCTGGGTAATAAGTAGTCTGGTAGGCCGCAGGCGCGGGCTTGTCCAACGGTGCGGCTCCGTTGTGAGGCGGCGCAGACGCGTTGCCGGCGGCTTCGATCAAACTTCTGAAGTCAGGCGGCGGTGTTACCGAAATGAAGTAGCTGCCGGCGGCAAGGCCAGCAATGCGGTATTCGCCCAGGTCATTGGTGCGCTCGGCTCCCACCTGCTCCCAATGGCTGCGTCCAGATAAGAAACTTTGGCGCAGGACAGCGACTTGCGCCTCGGGCACCGGATCGCCATCCTCGTCAGTAACGCGGCCCTCGACCACCGCCGCGGCTTGCAGGCGAATGATCAGGTCTTTCAGTTCCTGGCCAGTGGTCAGCGCGAGCACGCGGCCTTCGGTCCGGCGGTGGTGCTTGTCGACTTCCTGATAGCCGGTGCGTTCTATGAAAAGGCGATAACGTCCGGGCAGGATGTTCTCGATGCGGAAGCCGCCGTCCGCGCCGGTGATGGCTGTATAGTTTCCGCCTTCGCTCTGGCTCTCGGCGATCAACTCGATGAGTGCTTTCTTCAAAGGCTCGCTGCCAGGGTCCTTGGTGACCATTCCCGCGACGAGAGCCTTTGCAGGATGTGCGTCCGACGCTGCACCGGAAGCGGCATTGACGTTTGCGGGGGAACCCTGCGCGCACAGCGCACCACTTCCCAGCATAACGGTCAGTAAACATGCGCGCGCAAGCTTCATTTTGGATTCAATCGTGGTTGGGTCGGCCGAAGTACCAGACTCATTCTAACCCGGTGCGGCTTGTCTCCAAAGGGCAGTCTGCGGCGGGGTACGCTGCCGCTTATCCTCGCTTATTCTCTACAAACAACTTGATCCGCACCGCGAAGTGTGAAAAGGTTTCCTGCGGAGAGAGGAGTGTACGACGAGAATGAAAAAGGCGATGGCGGCTGCGGCGCTGGCTTTGGCGGTAATGAGTGTGGCACAGGCTCAGGAGGTTGCTGGAGACTGGATGGGCACTCTTGAAACTGGTATGGGTGATTTTCGCGTGGTGCTGCACATCACAAAATCGGCAGCCGGAGCCCTCACCGCCACCATGGACAGCCCCGATCAGGGGATTGGAGGCATGGCCGTGGTCCCCATCACCCTTGAGGGCACGAAACTGAAGTTCACCGTAACCGATGCCAAGGGATCTTACGAGGGCACGATAAAGAATGCCGGCACAATCGCCGGCAACTGGAGCCAGCCCAAGAAGATTCCGCTGGAGTTTAAGAAGACCACCACACCTCCGAAACTCGATCATCCGCCGGCCTCGCCTTCCGACATTGACGGCACTTGGGAAGGCTACCTGGACGGGCTTCACGGCAGGGTGCGCGTCTTGTTTCATATCAAGAACACGGGCGACGGCCTGACCGCCACCATGGACAATCCCGACCAGAACTTCAAAGGCTGGCCCGCAACCAAGGTGACGCGAAACGGAGCGTCGCTCACCATCGAGATGCAGCAACTGGAAAGCACCTTCCGCGGCAAAATCAATAAGGACCTCAACCGTGTGAGCGGCGACTGGCACCACGAAGGAGACGATCCTATGACCTTAAAGCGCCTGAAGGAAGACCCAGCGGATGCGCAGAAGGAAACTCCAACCCCCGCACCCGCCAAGAACTAAGAAGCCCGTGTAGAGCGGGCGAGGGCGCCCGCTGCCTTTGACTTTGACTCCTCACTCGCGCTGCGGGCGTGCGTTTACGGCCAGCGCTTGCGCGATGGGCGCTGATGTTACTCGGCCTGGTGGCTTGCGTGGGACCTTGGTTTGTAGTGCTGCCTCTGCCGTCCCCTTCGGCGCGCTTCGCTCGCTCAGGGCGGGCTCTTCGGGACTCTTTCCATCGGCCAACGCTTTCCCCGCACTTACGTGCGGGGCTAATGACTGCCCCCTCGGCTCCGCTCGGGGCAGGCTCTGCTGCGCGACTCCGCCGATAGCTTCTTCCCTTTCTTCTTTAACCTGGACTGATGCGGCTTGCGCTGGGGCTGGCGGATAGTCGGGGATGGCACGGACCATTTCGCTTTCGACGCGGTCGAAGCGGACGCGGCGGGCGTTGTGGGTGGCGATGCTGAGGGCGCGGAGGATCAGGCTGGCACGCTTCAGGTCGATGGTGTTGCGCACGATGGCGTTGAGGGTTTCCATGAGCGCGACCTGGATGCCTTCCTCATTTTCGAGCAGGGCCATGGGATGGATGCGCGATTTGGGCGGCGTGGGGACGCCGCGGATCATGCGCTGGTGGAAGTAGCAGAAGCGCTCGCCGCTCAGGGCGGGAGAGCCGCAAGGGTGTCCGGTGGCTTTGACGTGGGTGCAGATCTTGACGTTGGGGTGGCATGGCATACGGTTCAGACCTCGGAGAAAAAATATTGAGATACCTTTGAGTTAAGTTCTTTGCTTTGTGGTGATTGCGGGGATCGGGTATGGGCGAGCCGGGTAAAATCTTTTGAATCAAGGGCTTGCGGCTAAAATATTCCAGAATAAGGAGTTAGCGGCGCAGCGGAAAGCGGCTTTGGGGCTGAGAGAAACGCGTTGCTTATTGCTAATCACGACTATTGCATTATATCAGCTTGCTTTGGGCGGGGCTGTGGATGAATAGCTGTATGGGGTTAAGGAGATAAAAATATTGCTTGACAGGAGTTTTCCACCGCGCGGGGAGGGTTAGATGTCACAGACAAGAGTGGGGTGGGGAGAGGTACCTCGGATTTCTCGCAAAGAACGCAAAGGCTTACTTCTTGACATTTGATAATCGAGCAAGCCGACGGTCGACTTCTTCGCCCGGTATCATCTCGACTTTGCCGGATTGGATCTCTTCGACGCGGCGCTTGATTTCGTCGGACCATGCCGCCTCGACACCTTCTTCGGCTGGCTCACTGTCCAGGCTTTCGATGAGGCGATCGATGATCAGGCCGCGGTCTTGGGTGGACAGCGCGAGCGCCTTTTCGAGAACTTCGGAAACCTGCGGCTTTAGTTGCGGCATGGGGACCTCGCTGGGGCTATCTTACCGTGGGTTGCAAGGAGTGGGGACGTCGGCCCTACTTCGCTGAGGTATTGTCTCGCACGAGTCTGTGCAGGCTTCTCTTTCGCCCCTTCGGGGCTTCTTCTTATTCCACCTTCGACCCACGGCTTGCGCCGTGGGCTGCATTCTTGCGCCGCTTCGCGGCTAGCGCGCACCTCCGGTCCATTTGTCTATCAGCCATCGGGCTATGAGCAGACGCCTCAGGGACGAGTGGGGGTTTCGCGGGGCAGGGTGCGACCCTCCTTAAAGTAACTTGATTTACAGCCGGATTCTTTCGATAACAATAAAGTACCTTGGCAGGGAACGAGTTATTGGCTGTCGTGAACGGCCTCGGGATTTCCGGGGCCGTTTTGCATTTTTGGACGGCAGCGAAGTCGGGGGCGGCTTTCGCGGCGCAATCCCACTTCTCGCAAGAGAAGTGTTCAGTCTCATGACATCCTTTACAAAACGTCTCGGGACATCCTTTACACTCCCGCGCAAGCGCAGCCAGCGCGGGAGTGTAAGTCAACATGCCCTGGAAGACGATGGACGTACAGGAACAACGCGTGCAGTTCGTGGT
>DATMOP010000044.1:0-7808 GCA_035568115.1 Candidatus Acidiferrum sp. | reverse complement strand
TCCTTCTTGCGCGCGCACAACACCAGGTCGGCGCCCATTTCCGCCAAACCGTCCGCCATTTGACGGCCCAGTCCGATTGACCCTCCGGTGACGATTGCGACGCGTCCGGTTAGATCGAAAAGCTGCTTCACATTCACCGTGGAATCCCGCGTGGTGCTGGCGGCCTCCTTTAACATGAAACCTTCTCCTTCTCCGACCCGGCATCGCTTTCCGCACTTCCGGCCTGCTCGTTAAGAAATTGCAGAATAGCGTGGTGTGAAACTTCCGTCTGGTCAGTTAGGAAGAGATGGCTGGCATGCGGAATCATCACGAGCTTCGCACCCGGAATGCGTTCTGCGATCAAGTTGGCATTACCCGGCGGCACCAGCCGGTCGGACTCCCCATGGATCACGAGTGTAGGAGCGACGATCTGGTTGATCCGGCTGTTGGCCTCCCAGCCGAGAATTCCCTGCAACTGCGCCGCGTATCCCTCCGGGCTCGGAAACCATGGCCTGCGAATCGCCAGATCTTCGTCAATCCGTTCACGCGGAGTCGTCGGATCGTAGATAAACGGCACAGCGGCTTCGGCCGCTTGCTCGGGACTCATCTTCTCCCGCCTCATCAGCATCTGGATCGCTTCCGGTTCGGCGCGCACCGCGGTGGGCCCGCCCGCAGCAGTGCAGCCCAGAATCAGCGACCGCACTCGCTTCGGGTATTGCAGCGCAAACTCCTGCGCAATCATGCCGCCCATAGAAACGCCGAAGACATGCGCGCTTTCGACGCCGGCGGCATCCAGAACTGCCGCAGCATCGGACGCCATCAGCGCGATGGGATACGGTCCCGGTGGCACATCGCTCCGCCCTATGCCGCGGTTGTCGAAGGCCACGGTCCGGTAGCGCGACGCCAAAAGGGACCGCGTTCGATACCACATTTGAGATGGGTACGCCAGTCCCATGATGAGCAAAACCGGCTCACCTTGGCCCTGCTCATCCCAATAAATCTTGACTCCCTGATTCTCGACGAACGCCATTCAGGTGCTCCCAGTCAGTGCTCCCCGGTCAGAACGTCAACCGCAGGCCGAGTTGGATCTGGCGTTTCGGAAAGGCGGAAGTGAAAGTCAGCGGCACGCTAGGCGTAGCCGTCCCACCACCCGCAAGGGCGGTGCCCGGTCGAACTCCATGCACGTTGAACGTCGTGAACCCCGGGATCAAGCCAAAGACCGGGCCTACTTCGTTGTTTACGCTGGCAAAATTTGTCCGGTTTGCGAGGTTGAATCCTTCTGCGGTGATTTGCAGGTTAGCCCTCTCGCCTAGTTTGTGCCGCCAGCTCAGGCGCATGTCGAAGTCGTAATAATTAGGTCCAAGACCGGTGTCGCGCGGAGCTCCGATGGGACGTTCGTTGGTGGTGTGATTGTCACCGTTCACTTCTCCTCCCGCCAGCAAGTTGAAGGGATGCCCGCTGTGGTACGAGAAAATCGGAGCTAGCTGGAAACCCGACAAGATGCTCTGTTTCAAGGGGCTCTCGAACACTCCCGCGATCACCACTTTGTGCCGTTCATCAAACTCGGAAAGAGCCCGATCTAAGTTGAGGTTCGTCGGATCTTGCGGTCCGTAGTCGGAGTTGAAGTCCGTGGACGTGTCAAAGCTTTTACTGAAGGTGTAATTTCCGAACAATGTGAAGTGCTCACTGAAGCGCTTCTTGACTTCCACGATGCCACCCTCGTAAACAGCGTACGCCGCAGCGGTATATTGGTTATTCTGAACAACCAGCGGATTCACAAAGCATTGCTGGGTATCGCAGGGCAGGCCGCCAGGCTCAGTGCCTCCTAGCGGGTCGGCTCCCGCGGCCGTTGTATTCCAGTTGCGATAGGAAACCGTGTGGCCATTGGCCAGAGTTAGCGTTGTGAATGGCGCCGGCAGCAGATTGGTATCGATTGCAACCGGGAGTCTCTGCGTATGCGAGTAGATACCGCTGAGAGAAATCGAAAACCCAGGTCCGATCTCACGTTCGATTCCAAACGAAGCCTGCTGCGCGATCGGCGGGCGATAGCCCGGTTGGTTCACGAAAACTACCTGCAGCGGACCGACGGGACCGCTATTCGTAACATCGATGCCCAGCGGTGCCACAGCAGCCGGCGTGATGCAGGCCGCATTCCCTGGGGCCGGGGTTGTGCACTGAATCAATCCCTGCCCAAAAAGTGTCTGGAAAACAGTGTTTGCGCCTGCTAAACCTAAAGCCGGAACCCCACCCAGCGGATCTACGTAAATAGAAATTTCCCGGTTGCAAGGGCTGGAGCCGCTACCGGGGATTATCGGTATCCCGAACTGGGAAAATCCGCAGATCGCCGTCAGGTTTGCGACCTGGCCGGCTCCTGAGCTGTTCTCGACCGCAGACTTGTTGCCGTTCACAACCCCCAGACTCAAGTCAACGTCGGGAATTTGGACGTCCACCGGTCCGTAGAAGATTCCGTACCCACCCCGGATCACCGTCTTGTGATTCTTGAATGGATCCCACGCGAAAGAAACCCGGGGAGCAAAATCCTTCTTATACGTGGTTAAGGGCGCGAATTGCGTGTCGAGTGTGTAGCGGAGGCCGTAGTCCAGAGTGAAGCTTGGTGTAATTTTCCAGGAGTCCTGCGCGTAGAGCTCTGTCAGCGGCCGGGTGTAATACGGGTAGGTAGGATTTCCGAACCCCTGCTGGTAAACCTGTGGCAGCCCGAACGATGCCGATTGCAATGGATTGATGGTGGCGCCTGAGGAAGGTACTCCAGTACAGGGATTCGCGCCTGAGGTTGCAGCTAAACACGGGCTGATCAAAAACCCGGGCAGCGATCCGAACACAAAGCGACCCGGAAAGAAAGTGTGCGACTCAGTGTGATTGCCGCGGAGCAGTTCCGAAGCGCCAAACTTAAATGTGTGATGGCCGCGGATCAGGGTGAAATTGTCGGCGAATTCGTACCGGCGCAGGATGGTGATGTTGGGCAGGAAAATGTTCGTTCCCAAATTATTGATGAAGCTGGGAATCTGAAGCCCCACCTGTCCCGGCTCGTTCGGAATCACATTAAAGCTGTTGTAATCCAACTGCACCCGGGCCTCGTTCTGCATTGTCGGTGTGAACTGGCGGTACCAGGCGGCTTGCAGATTATTATCATAGGTGTGGATCGAACTGCCCGCCGAAAAAGCTGTCAGAGACTGCACGTCCGGCGACTGCTCCACATCGTGCCCATACCTGTATGTAAAAGAAAGCTCGTTGTTCACATTAAAGCGGTGATCCAAACGTCCGGACGCCAGGTATTCCCGCGTGTCGTAAGGAAAGACTCCGCCCTGGGTTTCAAACTGGCTTACGAGAAAGGCATTCAAGGCGGTCTGGCCGGCCGTTACGAACGGGTTCGAACCGGGAGTTGGGGTCACCGACAGAATGCCCTGGAGAGCAAAAGCACAAACTGGGGCGGGTTCGAAAAGAACTCCAGTTGGGGTGTTGAGGCAAGGCACGCTCGGGTTTGAGGATTGGGCTAGGGCTGTAACAATCGCCTGTTGCGCAAACCTCGGATCACTCTGCCCAAAGGGGTTCGTGGCTGCCGCCGCGGAGGGTCCGGCGAAGATCGAACTGTCTGTCAAAAGGGGAACTGAGTTCTGTGAGTTCTGCCGCAGGCCTTCGAAAGAAGCAAACAGGAAGGTTTTGTCTTTCCGAATGGGGAAGCCGATGGCGCCGCCGTACTGCTGGCGGCTGAGCGAATTCTTGATCGGATGGCCGGTAGAGGTGGTGTTGAAATTAGAGAAGCTCGGGTCGGTCGCCAAGGCTGAGTTGAAGGCGAATGGGTCACGCGCGTCCATGGCATCGTTACGGAAAAAACCATAGAGGCTGCCATGCATATTGTTGGTGCCTGACTTGGTCACAATATTGATGGAAGCGCCGGTGGCTGACCCCAGGTCGGCGGCGTAGTTGCTGCGATTGATTTGGAATTCCTGCACGGCGTCTTGGCCTAAAGTCAGGCGCACACCACCGCTATCGCCTGAGGTCTCGCCACCGTCCACCGTGACACTGTTTCCTCTGCCATTACTGCCGTAGAACGATAGGCCGCTGGTGGGGGTTTGCTTGACTCTGAAGTCCTGGTCCCCGGCCAACCGCGTGGCATCAGAGACACCGGGCACGAGCAACGTAAACGTAAGGTAATCGCGCCGGTCAATGGGCAGGTCGGTGATGTACTGCTGCGTGATGGTGTCCGCCTGGCTCCCTCGTTCAGTCTCCACCACGGGCGGCTGGTCCGTTACCTCGACAACCGTCGCGACCTGCGACGGTTTCAGTTTGAAATCGGAGATAACCGTCTGCCCGATGGCGACGGTGACGCCTCTTCGAATCTCAGTCGCAAACCCCGGTAGTTCCGCGCTGACGTCGTAGGCGGCCGGCGACAGTCCTGCCACTCGGTACTGACCGGTGCCATCCGCCACTACCGTGCGTTTCAGGTCAGTCTGTGTATCGACCACACTGACAGTAGCCTTGGGCAAGGCGGCGCCGGAAGAATCGGTTACGGTTCCAGTGATGCCTCCCGAGGTGCCGACGCCCTGCGCCTGAGCCACACTGGCTCCCAACAGCAAGCACACAAACGTACATGCGAATGACTTCATAGGATTCTCCTTACGGAAGTATCTCCACATCGCCGCATTGGTCCGGCGTATTCCCCAACGCTGAGCAACTCCCTAGAGCCCGCCCGGTGCCGCGACAACCCTAACAGCCGTCAATTGTGATCTAGCTGCTCATTTCGTCCTCGATCAAGAATTCAAATCGTGTCCAACGAAACCGCAGATTGTGAGAGTTAGTATCACATAAGAGTCACTAACGTCAAGAAGTCAAACGTCGATATTCCCGAGGCGGTATGGCGCGCATGTTGCGGGGCCCCAATAATTCAATGGCGGCGAGGCGATAGTGTCGTTTGGAAATGGCGAGATGCGCAGGATGAAACTCCGACCTCGTCGGATTCCCGCCGCCAGCCCCTTAGGGAGTCAGGACGATTCGGCCGGAGACTTCGCCTTTGCGCAACAGATCCAGCGCCTCGTTGGCTTCAGCAAGCGGCCGCTTAACCACATGGCAGCGTATCTTCCCGGCGGCAGCCATGGCGAGTACTTCCCGCAAGTCTTGCCGAGTGCCGACCGATGATGCATGGATCCGGACTTCTCGTGCTGCCATCAGAATCGGCGGGAAACAAATGTTTTCAGCGGGCAAGCCCACGACGAGCAGAGTACCGCCGGGCCGGAGGCAGGAAAAAGCTGCGTCATAAGCTGCCTTCGCGGCGGAGGTAACAATTGATACATGGACTCCACCTTTGCGGCGCAGCTGCTTGACCACATCAGTCGTGGCCGCATTGAGCGCTTCAGCCGCGCCAAAAGTTCGGGCGAGTTCAAGCTTCTCCAGCGAGATGTCGATTGCGGTCACCTCCGCGCCAAAGGCCCGTCCGAACTGCACTGCAAGGTGTCCCAGGCCGCCTATGCCGAAAACAGCCAGGCGCTGACCGGGCACGATCCCGGCGCCCTTCAGGGCGCGATAAACTGTGAGTCCGGCACAAAAAAGCGGGGCGGCTTCGAGCGCACAAAGGCCATCTGGAATTTTCAGCGCGTGAGTTGCCGGCGCCTTCACAAATTCGGCGTAGCCACCGTCAACGGTGACACCTGTGATCTTCTGCCGGCTGCATAAGTTCTCGTTTCCTTCGCGGCAAAATTCGCACTCACCGCAGGTCCAGTGAATCCAGGGCACGCCGACGCGATCGCCGATTTGCAAATCGTGCACTGCCGGGCCTTTCTCCACTACTTGGCCGGCAATTTCGTGGCCGAGAATCAGCGGTCTCTTCACGATTCCCGCCAGCTGTGTCCAATCTCCATCAGCCACATGCAAGTCAGAATGGCAGGCGCCACAGGCTTCCACCTGGATCAAAACTTCATCTGCCTCGGGATGAGGGCGTTCCACTTCCTCGATCGAGAGCGGCTTCTTGAAATCGTGCAGGATAGCGGCTTTCATTTGCCTTTAGCCTTGCAAGAACGGGGAGATCAGACTGGTCCAGGAACCAATCACGGCTTAACACCGCGCAGGAAAAACTCAACGGCGCTATCCACGCGCTCCGTGAGTCTGTGGGGTCCTGTCAGGTCGACGGTCCACTGGCGGACCACGGTGTGGTAGAGGGCCTCCATAAATTCGGCAAGATGCACGACCGGGAACGCGCTCGTGATTTCACCACGTTCCTGACCCTGTGCCAGAATTTCCCGCAACCGGCTGATCGCAACTCCCTCGACTCCGCGCACCTCCGGAGAACGCACCGGGTCCATCGCACCCGACAGCACCACCGCTTTCCATAGAGGCCGGTCAGCCTCCGCTTCAAGCGCCATGGCGTGATACAGGCGATGCAAGCGCTCGGCAGTGTCAGCCTTGGTGGAAAGTTCTGATTTGAGGCGCTCCGCTATGCACTCGAAGCCGCGCTTACCCACATCCCGTAAAACAGCGTCCTTGCTCGGGAAATAACGGAAGAAAGTCGGCTGGCTGATCTCGAGAATTTTGACGATGTCATCAATGCGAGTTTTCTCGTAGCCCTGTTTGCGGAACAATCGGATGGCCGTCTCGATAATTTGCTGACGAAGTCGCGCCTTCTTGCGTTCTCGAAGCCCTGGGATCTCGTGGTTCTGCGCTGGGTGGATCTGCGCTGGCGCATTTCGTTTCACCGAGTTCCTGTGATTCCGACTCCTTTGCGGGGCGGCAACTTCAACACGAGCCATAGTCGTATATTCTCCTGATCAGGGTTACAGGACACGCCACAGGTTGAGTGCTCAATATACCCGGACCGATTTTAACAATTGAGATTCGATCGACTGTTCTCCCAAATCGCGAGCCAATGGCGAATTCGACGCTGCGGTGTTCAATATTTGTGTTGCATGTTGACGTTAGTTACTCATATCTGATATAGACTAACACAATTTGAGAACGTGATTTTCTCGATCACGGCCTAGACGTGATTCGGCTGGTTTGCGAGCCGGGGGCTTCGCAACATGACTTCGCAACATCGGAATATCGGCATCGCGGTCACAGGTTTGCGCGTGTGGCATCGCAATCGTTCGACCCGGGGGAAGATAATGACAACTGCCGCGGCAACTCCTCTTCAAGTGAAAGGTGGCGCGTTCCTCATTGAGGATCGCTCGCCCAACGAAATTTTCACGGCCGAAGATCTGAACGAAGAACACCTTGCGATAGCCCGCACGGTCGACCAATTCTGGACGAATGAGGTGGAACCTCATCTCGAGGCGATCCGCCAGCAGACTCCGGGGGTCGCACTAAGCGTGCTTCGCAAAGCGGCCGAGCTGGGACTCGCCGCGATACCAATCCCCGAGAAATTCGGGGGCATGGAAATGGACCTGCCGTCTGTAATGATCGCGGGTGAGCATCTGGCCCGCGATGCTTCTTACGGGTCCTGGCACTCCTCCCATACCGGGATCGGTACGCTGCCTGTTCTTTTCTTTGGCAACGAAGAACAGCAGCGGAGATATCTTCCCCAGTTGGCGAAGGTTGAGCTGTTGGCCGCTTACGCGCTAACCGAACCGCTGGCCGGCTCGGATGCTCTCGCCGTGCGTACCCGGGCGGATCTCAGCGCAGACGGCAAATACTACGTCCTCAACGGACAGAAGATGTGGATCACCAACGGAGGCGCGGCAGACCTCTTTACCGTATTCGCTAAAGTAGGCGGCGAGAAGTTCACGGCGTTCCTGGTGGAGCGCAGCTTTCCCGGCGTGACCAGCGGCGCCGAAGAACACAAGATGGGCATCAAGGGCAGCTCGACCACGGCGGTGTATTTT
>DATMOP010000043.1:0-2668 GCA_035568115.1 Candidatus Acidiferrum sp. | reverse complement strand
GCCCGGCGCCGCGCTCGCAACGCATTCAGTCACTTCGAGGTTGTAGTGACCGAGGCGCTGGGTACCGGCGTAGTCCTGGCAATCGTAGCCGGCAACTTTGTGCGTGCCTGCCTGTTTCTTTAGTTCAACCGAGTTGCCGTCCTTCGCCATCATCGCCAGCACCGCCCCTCCGGGCGGGAGGGGAATCTCACCGTAAGTTTTGCGCACCGGGTTCAGTACGGACATCTTTGGGGCGTCGAGATCGGTGATGAATATCCGATCGCCGCCGAGGACCTTCTGCTTGTTACCCTGGATCATCACCGTCTGCTTGATCGTGCGCGTGCCGGCCTGGTTGCTGACGATCACGTCCTCGGAAATCACGACCCCGGCCGACGCGGTCGTTGCGGCCATCGCGACTGACAGCGCGATTGCCGCGGCCACTTTGGATCTCATACCTGTTGCTCTCCTTCCAATTGTTGAATTTTAGTTCAGCCCTCGCACAGGAACCCGCTCACCGCTCGGTGCTACGGCCTCGAATCCCCGCAGCATCGATAGTGCATATCGGTTAAGACCTCAAGCACAAAAGTGTCACCGCTTCGGCGCGCGGCGCTACTGTGTCCATCGTCAAGGAGGGTCGGGAAACGAAGCGATCACTGCGAAATGCGGACGGCGGACCATTTCTGGTCCGCCGTCCGGTTACGAATGTTATAAGTTTAGACCGTCTCTAGTTCTTGCACTGGACCGTGTACGAAGTCGTACCGCTCAACGGGCAGTCAGGTGATGTGATCGTCAGAGTCGACGAAACCGTGCCGCCCGACGTTCCGTTACACGTGCACTTCTCAAAGGCGTACTTCGAGAACGGGAACGAGTCGCCTTCGACTACCGCATTCACCGGATTGGTGGCTACGTTGCTCAGGTTGTCCAGTTCCAGGTTACAGAGTGTATTACCGGAGCCACTTGTAACACTGGGCATTGCTATCGACACGTCGCAGCCAGCCGGAGTGTCGCTGAAGAACTCGACAAAAGGAAATGTCGCAGTATGGCCGTTGACTGAGGTTATCGACTGGAACACCAGGTTGACTACGACGCCTGCCGGCGCGCTGGAGAGTCCGTTCGCGTCGGACATCAGGCCCGCAGGAACTATCGCTCCGCCAGTGAGGGTCGCCGCCGAAAGGCCGGTCACGATTGAGAATTGGTTCTGGTCAATCGTACCCCATAGCACGCTGCTGATCTCGAACGTGGCGTCCGCACTCGCATCGGCGCAGGTTGCACTCGGATGCAGGAACGCCGCCGCGTTGTTGGCAGCGCCATCGGCGAAGTTACCGGTCTGGGTCACGTAAGTGTCGCAATCGTTGTTGGTCGTGGGGGCTGCAGTGTTGCCGACATTGTCATTGGTGCTGAAACTCGCGCTTCCGCCAGCCTGGCCGTTCGGGAATATCTGCAACGAGCTGATGGTCGAGCCAAAGGAGCCGTCTACCGGCTGCGCGAACGCGTCGGTCGAAGGCGCGCCGAACCCCTGGAACAGGCTGACGCTCAGTCCCAGGTAAGGTGCCACGCCATAGCCGTTGCCGCCGCCGCCCGTGTTGCCCAATGGAGACGGAGGGCTGAAAAGTGCAGGGAAAGGCAATGCGCCAGTCTGATCTCCAGGTCCGGTCACAGGAAGGGTGACCACGCTGCGCGAGGCTTGCTTCTGCATCGTGATGGTCAGCACCGGGCTTCCGGGCGGAGGCGTGGTCGGACCCGCCACATCCGGTACGCTGTTTCCCATCATCCAGATGTCACCGCCGCTCCCCTGGATGGTGAACGATAGCGGCAGGGTCGACGCCGCTGCAGCGCCGTTGGTCCAGCCTTCGTGCAGTACCATCGAAATTGTCTTTCCGCCGTCTGGCCCGGAGACCAAACTCCCGGTGATGTGGGCGCCGTTTCCGTCGAAGCACGGTATGCCGCCGCCGAGGAACGATTGTGCCGCGTAGCAAGCGGCAGGACCCGCCGAGTACGTGACCAGGTCGTTGTCGTTGTAGATCATCTCACCGCCCGTTATCGGGCAACCGGTTCCGATATTGTTATCGGGCTTGGGTCCGAGCGTTATCTGGCCGACGCCAGCAATGTAGTGCAGCACGCTATCGTTGGTGAGCGCCGGCTCAGTGCCGTGAATCTCGACTGCGTATGAATTGCCGCATGCCAGATTCAAGTTAAAATTCGCTTGCGCTGGACCGGCCGCCATAGCGAAGCCGCCCAACATTAAAAGACCCAGAATAACTCTCTTCATACGTCCTCCCGAAGCATTAGTAAGTTCGAAACCTTTTGAAATTCCTTTTTCCCCAAGTCCGCTCTTTCGCTCTGTACCTGTAACTCTCCCTGCTAATGACCCCACCAAACCTCCTTTCTCACGACGCCGCCGGAATCTACTCGAAACCGCGCGACACCGAAATAGCCTCCCTTTGCACCTTCCCGATACCCACCATCCGTTCAGACTGCCCGCCGCGCTGTTCCGCAAAGAACCATTCCTAAGCAGCGCCCGTTATTGGTGCACATGCCTTCCCGCTGCGCGGAGCACGTCTGAATTTGCAATTCGGGACGTACTATCGAGGCACACTCTAATCAGATTGCATCTTCGGCGACCATCAAGATTGCATTAAAAAGCGTCATATTTTGTGAAATAACAATTCGTTGACAGTTATTTTGGAAC
>DATMOP010000042.1:0-93661 GCA_035568115.1 Candidatus Acidiferrum sp. | reverse complement strand
GACGGCTCGGAACGCTCCGACGAGCTCTTTCGTAGTCACCTCGCCACCCGCTACGTAGATCCTGCGGCCATCGGTGTCGCAGGCGCCGCCGCTACGAGGCGTCGGCATCCGTTCTTTCGGAGCACTCCACATATCACTTACTGGGCTGTATTCCTCCACCACATCCGTGTTGGTAGCGGACAGGATGAAGGCGTGGCCAGTGCGGCCACCAATTACGTAGATTTTGCCGTTAACGGCGGCGGCGTACGCGTGATTGCGCGCCACCGACATCGGCTTGCGGCACTCCCACTTGTTCGTGGCTGGGTCAAAAACCTCGTTGGTGGTGAGAACCAGAGATGGACCGAAGAATGTGAAGTATGGATCCTTGGAACCTGCCACCGTGGTTGCGCCGCCGATGACGTAAATCTTGCCGGCGACTTCAACCGCTACGCCAGCGCCGCGTTTCGTCGGTACCGGAGCCAGCGACTTCCATGAGTCGGCCGCCGGATCGTACTCCCACGTGTCGGCGATGGGTTCCCACGCGCCGCCGGTCGGGATCTGAGTGTCCTTTGGAGGCACGAAACCGCCGATCACGTAAATCTTTCCGTTGGCAGCGGCTAAGGCGGCATGGTGCGCCAACCGCGGCATTCCTTTTTTCTCAGTCCATTTGTCGGTAGCCGGGTCGTACTCGTAGTTGAGGCCCGCAGCCTTACCTTCATCCCAGCCGCCGATCACGTACATTTTGCCGTTGAGGGCAACACCATAAAGTTCTTCATCCGGATACGGGAATGGTGAGGCCTTCTTCCAGGGGTTTATTGGCATCTGAGCCAGCGCGGCGGTGCAGAAAACCAGGCTGGCGAACAGGGCAAGCAGTGCAGTTCGTCGTTGTAGCACTTTTGACATACAAGTCTCCTTATTGAATGTTGAATACAAATCAGGCTCTTATCTCGACGGCATTCTGAAGATCAAGCCAAACATTAAGTAGCGGACGTCTTTGATTCCGTTTGTGTTTTCCCACATGTAGGAGGGCTGAAACGACACATGCTTCTCGATGGGTACCGTGACGCCAGTCCAGGCTCGGTTTTTCGTCCACCCACTTCCCTGGTCGTAAAAGGCTTCGTAGGACGCGAAAGGTTTCCAGATGTGGCCCCGAACTGCGAGGGGATACGCGACCGCGATCCGATTGCGATAGCGGTTGATCTCTTTTTCTGGAAGAGACTTTCCACCGTACATGTATGTGGGAAGAAACCTTCTGACATACATGTTGCGCTCGGAGATTTCAAACTTGTGGACCGAGAACATGATTGTCCCGTCGATCCGAAATTGGTGCTCCTCGTAAGTGCGAGTAAATCCTCCCGAGTGATTCGCGAGTTCATTAAGCCCGTCTGGCGGGACCGAGTAATACAGATAGCTGGGAGTGATCGAAAGAAACTTTGTCGCGCGAAACGTGGCGTCAAACTGTCCTGACGGTGCTTTCAATTCGCCGATGTAGAACCCATAGAACTTAAGATCGATCCGCTGTTGCACAGGAGCAATCAACTCTGCCCAGCCCGTGGGCGCAACGACCGAGCCACTTCCGCGTCCAGTGGGTACGTCTACTTCCTGGGCAACGCACCGCCCGCCAAGAAAAACGAGCCACACCGCCAGAAAAGTTGGTACTAGATGCAGCGCAAATTTTGTAGATCCTTGCATGGCTTCTCCTAGCCCGGATGCGTAGTGTCAACGCGCCCGATTGATTAAGAACCTTTAGGAGGACCTGTGATGGTGGCCGGAATTGCCACCTCATTGATCCCGCTCACGACCAGTTGTAATTTCCGGTTACATCCAGTTGTGACACAAACAAGAAAGGCAATCGGCGCGCCAAAGTCAGGCCAGGGCTAAGTGCTGCATTTTCTTGCTGTGCCGGAATGCGCCGGTCGAAATTGCAGTGACTGCTGCCCGCCAATGGGCAGCAGACGTGGGCAGCACGGGATGAACATAGTGGGTGTCATCGGAGGGGCAGCGGTCTGTGCGCACACGACTGGCTCGCAGATCGTCGCAAGTTAAATGATTGGCAAGTAGTGACGGACAATGAGTCGAAGGAATCAAGAAATGCTCATTGCGCTAAATCTGCAGCCACGGTTTGCTGTGGAATCTCACAAGCCCCCGCGAAGCGGTTCAAAGGATTGCCGGCTTGTGCGTGTAGTCGTATCGCACGACCTGAAACGCAACTGTGCCAACGTGGGGCACCGGGCAATAGAACTGCGCTACGACTGTGGTTTATGCCCGTGGATCAGCGATGGGAGAATCGGAGTTATTTGGAGCTGCAGGTTCCATTTCGAGCCATAGACCTGCGGATGGACCGCGTAATATTGGACCTGCAAGTCGAATTTCACCGGCATGGGCCCGAGTCTGCGCAGCTTTCCGACTTGAAGGCCCACGGGAAATGACACTTTGTTACCGCTGGACGCTTCCCAGTCAACAAACATATTGGGATTTGTTCCAACGGTCCATCCGTTCGGCAGGGTGCGGACAAAAGCGTAGATCAAGCTCATTTGTCGTATCCTTCGGCCGTCGCCCCCGACCGAAAACCACTGCTGCGGAAACACGTAGGTTACGAAGTTCTTGCCCACGTACCCGACCGCTCCGGCGGGTCCGACTTGCCATTTGTCCTGTCCGGTCCGCGAATCCGTTGCAGTCGGAAAGATAAACGTTGGGCCGGCAGCAAGCAGCCAGTTACCTACCAATCGATGACCCGGCGATAGAGCAAGCGCAACAGCTGTGTCGCCGAATCCTGTCACGCGATTAGACTGTCCGGCCCGCTCCGGGAACGGCGTGGAATTGAACAGCTGTAGCACCGGGCGTGTGACCAGGCTCCAGTCGTCGGTGAGTTTGACTGACATCAGGGGCTGAAACTGAAGATTGCTCTGGACCCGGTTTCCATTGTTCGCGGGCATGCCTATCCAGTTGTGATTCTGCTGAATCTGCATCAGCCAGACACTCGCCAATGGATTAGCCGCCTGTTTGCTAGCCTCGGTGGCAGAGTCGTTCTCAGCCACCGATTGTTCGTGAACGGTAGCTTCCTGTGTTTGCGCGATACCCGACGCTGCCTGGACAATGATGAGCGCTGCGGCGATAACGAATTTCTTGACGACCGGCTGGTTTTGGATAATCCACAGTTTCACGATTCACCTCAATGCGGGTTAGTTACGCTGGAACTTGACCGAAGCCTTCACTTGGTGAACAAGCCCCCTGACCTCCATTCCTTTGCACCTGGCATTCCAAAGCCTCGGGAGTACTGTGGTGTCATGCCAAAGCACCTAAGCACTGAATTTGGCGGTGATCTCCTCTTCTCTTTTCTGCTCAACACTTCTTTTGGCTCAAGAACTGCCACGGTGACCGAATGCGGGCAGAGGGACTGTCTCAATTAGGGCATTGTGCCTTGCCTTGTGGACAAGTGATCGGCTGAAAGGAAGTCTTTTTACAAAGAGTGGGTAGCCCTACAGTGGATGACCAAACAGCATTAATTGTGCATCAGAGGGCGGGAATTGAGGAGACCGCTCTTCCGTGGCGATCGCCGTTGGATGCTCGACATGCAATGGATCGTGTTGGCCTTTCGCTTTTGGTATTCAACGTGCCTCTTGCTGAAAAGAGGAGAGCGATTGTGAAAACAATTCACACAATGCCAGGCGAATCGAACGCGAACATAATCTCGTCAATCATCAACTTGGTCTGCCCACAATGCGGTGGAAGAATGTCGGAGTACCAATGCGAAGGCAGATGTTGCAGAAATTGGTTTATGGAATGGGCACATCTGTCGACTGGAAGCTCTCAACGAACACGCCGTAGATGACGCGACTTCCCGGGCCTTGCACTACCTAGTCGAACGAATTGGTATGCAATCTGCAATGTTCTGGGCGCATTTCAGGTGTCTCAGCAATGTTTAAGATCACAAACAACACGGCTCGCCAATTCTCGCTAGCGGAGATCCTGCTGATGGCGGCGATTAACCAAATCGAAGCCAAACAGAAGGTAGATGACTCGTCGGCATCGTCGTCGCGGGATTCAATCGACACTGGAACACGAATCGGCGCGCCGTAGCAGGGCGCGGGCTGATTACGCACTTTTCGTTGTGGGGCGCGGATTGAGTACTGACAAGACGTCAGAGAACGTCTGGCATCGCGATGCGTTGTACTTATGCTGCCATTAGAGTGGCGCCGCGAAGGTCACCTGGCCGCGTACCACGAACCGGTTCCCGCGCACGCCGCTCAAAACATTCCTAGATAAATACGGCATTTGCCAGCGCAGAGCTACTGCGGCGTTAGCTAAGAGCTCCATCGGGAAGGGAGAATCGCTTTACGACAGCCGACGCTTCCGCTCGATTTAATTCGCCTTTATTCGAGTAATGGATATGCGAGATGCTGCCGTTGCGCCGCAATAGGTAGAGCTCATTGTCTATGGGGCTGCGCTTCGGGAGCGGATTCCTGAATATGATGGCGAGTGTGGGGTCTGACATGTTGGTGCTCCTTTTCGCGTTAGCTGCTCAGAGCCGCGCCATAGCAATCGGCGGCGAACCCGAACACCTTCGCTTCTTGTTAACCAATTGCGTTGGTCGAATAATCAGAGCGAGCAATGTTCAGCCGGCGCATCTTGTTCTGAAGAGTGGTACGCTTCAGCCCAAGGCGTTCGGCCGCGCCCCCTTTGCCCGCTATGCGTCCTGCCGTGGCGCTCAAAGCTTCTCTGATTACACCGCGTTCCGCATCTCGCAGAGTCGAACTTGAGGCGACACAAACTGGCACGCTGCGGCAGGTGCGAGGGGCAGTTATGGGTAGCACTAGCTCCTCACCGCGCGTAAGAATGACGGCGCGCTCGACAAAGTTGGCCAGTTCCCGAATGTTTCCTTTCCAATCCTTGTCCATCAGGACGTTCATCACATGGCTCGGAATGGAGTTGATTTCCCTTCCCATGTGCCGGGCCAGCTTCGAAACAAAATAGTTGACGAGTAGGGGGATGTCCTCGCGTCTCTCCCGAAGTGGCGGGATCTCAATTGGAAACACATTGAGACGGTAAAACAGATCCTCGCGGAATCCACCATCCTCGATCATGTCTTCAAGATTGCGGTGAGTGGCGGCAATCATCCGCACACTAACCTGGATTGTCCTCGCGCTGCCCAGACGTTCGAACTCCTGCTCCTGCACCGCACGCAACAGTTTCGGTTGCAGTTCCAGACTGATGTCGCCGATCTCGTCCAGAAAAAGCGAGCCTCCGTCGGCAAGTTCGAATCTGCCCTTTCTTTGCATGAGCGCGCCGGTAAAGGCCCCCTTCTCGTGCCCGAAGAGTTCGCTCTCGAGCAATCCGGAAGGAATCGCGGCGCAGTTCATTCGCACAAAGTGGCGATTGCGCCGGGAGCTGAGATCGTGAATGGCCCGGGCAATCAACTCTTTGCCGGTGCCAGTCTCGCCATGAAGCAAAACCGTTGCATCCGTAGGCGCAACGATCGCCACTTGCTCCAACACCTTCTGCAGGGCGGAGCTGTTGCCGATGATGTCTTTGAAGCATTGCTCAGAGCAGGTTTCGGAGCGCGAGTGGTAGCTCTGATCTTCAGGTCCGTCAATGCTGGGAAAACTCGGTGCTCTGAGGCTAGCTGGGTCTGTGAAATCGATTGTCGCGTGAGCCATATTGCCCTCCCGAACTTGCTTCTGAACATTTCCACAACTCCTACGAGCACATCGCGACAATAGATCACATGCGAGAAAACGGTAATGCTCGAAACAGTTCAGCAGTCATTCTCGGCCGCGCAGGATTTACTCTTAACCGTTAAGATGCATGCTAGAATCCTAACTACCTTATCTCTCAGTAACTTATGAATGCCGCAGCCAGTGCCCGTTAAGAGAGGTTAAGCGAGGCGCAGGGTTAGATGACCACAGGACATCAGTCCGAAAACCCGAAGAAACTCAGCGCTGAACAAGTTCAGTCAATCCACAATGAGCTCGATTTGGTCATCGCGAGCGATGCTTTCACCGGGAGCAAGCGCTGCCAGGATTTTCTCAGGCTCGTAGTAGACCACACCTTAGCCGGTGATCTGGACGAATTGCGTGAACGCATGATCGGCGTAGAGATGTTCCACCGGGCCGCCGATTACGACACTTCGAATGACGCTGTCGTGCGTGTGCGCGCGACGGAAGTTCGAAAGCGGCTGGCGCAGTATTACAGGGAAACCAAAGTTACCCCGGTAGTCCGAATCGACCTTCTCCCCGGCTCCTACGTTCCTGAATTCCATTGGTCACTCCCGTCGAGCATTGACGGCGCTACGGCGAAACCCTTGCCTCCCCAAACGGCCACCCCCATGTCTCGGCGTACGTCAATACTTCTGCTCCTTGGGGCAATCCTTGGCATAGGAGTCATCGCCATCCTTGGGTCACAGTATGGCCGGAAACCTTCTTCGAGCAATGCTCTACGGCTTTCCCTCGGTCTGCCAGAGGGTGTGAACTTACAGCGGAACTGGCACCCTTTTGAACAGCTCGCGCTTTCGCCCGATGGCCAGATGCTGGCTTTTGCAGCAACTGATGCATCTGGTCAAAGCTCTTTATGGCTCAGAACTCTCAGTTCTCCCGAAGCGCAGCGAATTGCTCAGACTGACGGTGCACTTTTGCCCTTCTGGTCGCCGGACTCGGAGTTCGTCGGTTTCTGGGCGGGCGCCAAGCTGAAGAAGGTTGCTCGATCGGGCGGCGTGCCCGAAATAATTTATGCCGTTCCGGAAATTGCGCAAGGTGCGTGGGGTCCAGATGGGACCATCCTTTTTGCCAAACCGGTGAACAGTCCCATCTTCCGTATCCCCGCCGGCGGGGGTGTTGCCGTACCCGTGACGTCTTTGCTCCCCGGGCAAGTCAGCCAGATGTGGGTGCAGTTCTTGCCCGATGGCAAGCACTTCATGTATCTGGCTCGCACAAGCTTGACCAGTGCCGATCCGGGTGCCAAGGTTTATGTCCAATCGCTGGATGGCAGAGCTCCGACAATGCTGCTGGCCAGCCAAAGCCGTGCCTTAGCGGTTCCGGAGTATTTGCTGTTCGCACAAGACCAGAACCTTTTCGCGCAGCGCATGGACTGGGAAGCTCTGGGACAAATCGGAAAGCCCTCGTTAGTGACCCGAAACGTCGCTGCCTCGCCGGCGTATTTGGGCACTTCGGAATTTACTGCCTCTCAAAATGGGGTGCTCATCTACGGGACAGCACAGGGCTCATCTTTCGATCAGTTCCACTGGTATGCACGCGACGGCACCGTGACTGGAAGCCTTGACCCGGTGATCGATTTTCAGCAGTTCACGCTTTCGCCGGATGCAAAGTACCTGGCGCTGAACTCGTTCCACCAGCACGCTACCGGCAGTTTGTGGCTGGTTGACTTGGTCACGGATACAACCACACCACTCACGATCGATCCGCACGCGCAGTCGGATCCCGTTTGGTCGCCGGACTCGCACTATGTCGCGTTCAATCTTCTTCCTAACGGCGGAATTGATCCGCCGTTTCTGGTTGAGAAAATCGAAATTGCAACTCAGCAGGCGCTGCGCATCTATAGTGACAACAAACCGCACTGGGTGGAAGACTGGTCCGCGGATGGCCGCTTTCTGCTCACACACGACACGAAAACCTTTTCGATTATTCCTGCCGCTGGTAACAGCAAACCTGAAGCGCTATATTCGTCCACCTTTATTAAGGATGAGTTTCACTTGTCTCCTGACGGGCAGCTTATCGCTTACGGCGAGAACCGCGCCGGCAGATGGGAAGTTTTTGTGGCGTCGTTCCCGTCATTTCACAACATCACTCAGGTTTCTGGAGCGGGAGGCGCACAGCCCCGCTGGCGCGGTGACGGCCGGGAGCTCTTTTTCATTGATCTTGAAGGAAAGATGATGTCAGCGACCGTTGGGCGCGGGGCCGGGCCGAAGATCGGCCTTCCAAGGCAACTTTTCGCGACAGGACTGATACCAGATCCCACTATCAACCAGTATGCAGTGACCGCAGACGGACGTAAGTTTCTGGTGCTGGAACCACGAAAGGGTTTCAACGAAACTTACTCTGTCGTTCTTAACTGGCCCGCCACCGTGAAATAATGCCCAGTGAACCGTCGGGCAGCGATGAGTACTTCAAGTTACCGAATCCCCAGCTTCTGATCGCATTGTATTCGCCTAGTGCCCTACTGGAAACCGGACTGCGCATGTGCCTTCCGGAGAAAAGCCAGGACAGTACCGCATTCGACGCCGAGCAGTCCGTTCTCCGCAGTCCGGTTCGCTTGGGAAAAATCGCGAAATACGGGCATGTTCGCGCATTTTGCGGAAAATAGTGGCGGGAATTCTGTGCACTTCAGACTGCGTGGCGGAGAGGGAGGGATTCGAACCCTCGGTACAGGTGTTAGCCCGTACAACGGTTTAGCAAACCGCCGCATTCGGCCACTCTGCCACCTCTCCGGCGTGCGGAACAACAGTTTACCACGTCTGAAGTGACGCCCCTTCGCGATTCCTCCTCACCACGTGGTGAGGGATGCTTAGTTAACTGCTAACGCAATGCTTACCGTGGAATCCGGGCTGCCACTCGCATTGCTTACGGTGTAGGCATTAACTGTCACGCTGTAGTTGCCCGGGGCTGTTCCATTGCCGCCGCCGCCGCTACCGTTCGAGTTGCCAGTGCCGCGTCCGCAGCCAGGGTGCATGAGTAAGGCGAGCATCAATCCTACGCCGCCCAAACCCCGCCGGAAGTTGCGAATCCACGTTGCCGGCACGAAAACCAAGCTTTCCTAAAACAAAGCCGAGCCAGAAGCCGCACAACCCGTTCTTGACTCGCGCTCGAAGGTGTGCTACCTCTGTAGAAAATCGGTTTTCTGGTGATGAAGACGGAGATGAGCGCCGTCTCAGATGCTGCACAAGGAGGAAACCCCAATGAGCATTCGCATGGATTGCCGCTTGGTCTGGCTATCGAGATGCCTTCTCGCGATCGTGGTTTTGTTCCTCGCCGGAGCGGAGCGAGCTAACGCGCAAGCGAGCTGTACCGGAGTTTCCAACGACCCGCAGGGCGCGGTTACATGGGTTCCGCTTTGGTGCGAGGAATTCAACGCGACTACGGCTGGCCCGCCCGACACCGCGGTATGGAGCTTCGATCTAGGAAACAGCGGCTTTGGCAACAGTGAATTGGAGACGTACTGTGGACCTCCCGGATATTCGGGGAACCCGAGTAACTGCCCCGCTACTTTCTCAACAAGCACGTCGAACGCCTATCTTGACGGCGGTGGCTCTAATGGACACCTCGTCATTCAGGCCATAAACAATGGCGGAACCTGGTTTTCGGGTCGCATGAAGACCCAAGGCTTGCAGAATTTTCAATACGGCCGGATCGAGGCGAGCATCAAGCTACCGGACACAACCAACCAGGGGCTTTGGCCTGCCTTTTGGTCCCTTGGCAGCGATATCAACACAACTCCCTGGCCAGCCTGCGGCGAGGTGGATTTTATGGAGGACTGGTCTCCTCAAGTTTTTAACGGACCCGGCCCCTTAGGGAACAAGACCACCATCCACACGTCTGTGACTGGAGGTAACGGCGTCGGAGGACTTTTCACCTTCCCCAACGGCCAGCAAGCGGACACCAACTTCCATACTTACGGAACGATTTGGTCTGCAAACATGATGCAGTTCTATGTGGACGATCCCACAAAACCGTTCCTCATTGAGACCCCCGGCAACCTTCCCTCCGGAGATACCTGGCCCTTTAATGCTCAGCTTTTCCTGCTCGCGAATATAGCGGTCGGAGGCACCTTGGGCGGGACACCCAGCGGATTAACCCCCAACCCGGGAATCATGAGCCTGGACTATGTTCGGCAATATCAGCCTCTTGCGGCTGTGAGCGCCCCGGTGATGGGAACTCCCCCTTCGATCACCGTAAAAGCTGGGGCTACGACTGGCAACAGCAGTACCTTTACTCCCGGCCTCACTGCCGGCACAGGCTATGTCTATTTCTCTTGCAGTACCAATGCACCGAAAGCGAGCTGTGCGATCAGTACGAGTGACTTTCTGAATCCCTATGTCGCTAACTCCAACGCTAGCCCCGCCGACACCGTCACGGTGACCGTTACCACCACCGCGAACACAGCGGCGGCGAGCGCAACCACCGCGAACGCGATTCCGCCTTCCTTCTTCAATTTCCCGCTTTCCTCCTTCAATCTTAAGACGCGCATCTGGCTGCCCGGAGCATTCGGCGGGCTTCTGCTGTGGACGTTTGTGGTGGCTGCCGGGCGCACGCGAATTCGAGCATATCTTTACGGCAGCATGCTGGTGATCGGGTTACTGGTTACGGGGGCCGCGAGCTGCGGCGGCGGCAGCAACAACACTCAGGTGGTTCCGCCCGGTAACAATGGCACGCCTCCCGGTAGCTACACGGTGAGCGTTTACGCGTTCACCGAAAGCAACATCAGCAGCGGATCGAATAGCAATGCTGACGCAAGCGTCGCCACTCCCCTGACGGTGAACTGACGCTCACAGAGAGGAAACAGGCGCTGCCGCAAGCTTCGGGGCTGCAATTGCTGTATCTTCGTGCAATGCGAGGATTTCTTTTTTGGGGTCTCTTGTCGGCGGCGGCATTGGCGCAGACGGTCGCCCGCCGTCCCGGCACTGACTCTGCCAGCGGGCAGGTCTTGACTCCCATCCCGCTTCCGCATTTTGAAGACATCGCCCAGCCTGCCGGTTTGACGGTCTCACACATTTCTTCGCCGGCGGCGCGGTACATCATCGAGTCTGTGAGTGGCGGAGCCGGTCTGATTGACTGCGACAACGATGGCAAGCTGGACATCATCACCGTCAACGGATCCAACGTGGACCGCTATCGCCAGCAGGGTGGCGATCCCTTGATCACGCTTTACCATCAGGACGCAGATCTCAAGTTCACCGACATCACAAAACAGGCGGGACTCACGCGCAAGGGCTGGGGGATGGGCGTGGCGGTCGCAGACTATGACAACGATGGTCTTCCCGACATTTACGTCACCGGCTATGGGGGGAACGTTCTTTACCACAATCTGGGGAACTGCAAGTTCGAGGATGTGACCGAAAAGGCGGGTGTTGGCGGAGGAGGACTGAGCCTGGGCGCGGCCTGGGGAGACTACGATCGTGACGGCCATGTGGATCTTTTCGTTTCGCGCTATGTCCACGTCGACATGAACAAACTCCCGGAGTTGGGCAGCAACGAAAAGTTCTGCCGGTTTCGTGGCGTGCTGGTGCAATGCGGCCCCTGGGGCATGCAGGGAGAAACAGATCTGCTCTACCGCAACCGCGGCGACGGCACGTTTGAAGAGGTATCCCACAAAGCGGGAGTCGACAATCCACAGCATTATTACGGGATGGGCGTGGTGTGGGCCGACTACGACAACGACGGCTGGCCGGACTTATATGTGGCCGACGATGCCGGGCCGAACTACCTGTATCGCAATAAGGGGAACGGCACGTTCGAAGAAGTCGGCCTGATGCTCGGCGCTGACTTGAGCGGAGACGGACAGGAACTTGGATCGATGGGTGTCGACATGGGGGATTACGACCACGACGGACGGCTGGACATTTTCGTGACTGAGTTCGTGGATCAGTCCGATTCTCTGTATCACAATAAAGGAGCAGACGGTTTCGCGGACGTAAGCTGGAGCTCTCACATCGCGCAGCCAAGCCATCCCTATGTAGGCTGGGGGACAGGGTTTTTCGACATGGACAACGCCGGCTGGCTGGATATCTTTGTAGCCAACGGCCACGTCTATCCCCAGGTAGATACGATTCCGAATGCGGCTCATTTCCGCCAGCCCATGCTGCTGTTTCGCAATCATCGGGATGGAACTTTTGAGGAGGTTGCAGGGGCGGCCGGGCTCAACGCCATTCCTCTGAAATCGAGGCGGGGAGCGGCGTTTGGGGACATAAACAATGATGGCTGCGTGGATATCGTTACGCTGAACTGGGGGGAGACGCCGTCCCTGTTGCTGAACCATTGTCAGAATGGCAATCATCGCGTGCTGTTCAAGTTACTGGGGACCAAGAGCAACCGGTTGGCGATCGGAGCCCGCGTGACAGTGCGCACGGGGAGCCTTACGCAGTTCAGCGAAGTGAAAGGCGGCAGCAGTTATCTCTCGCAGAATGACCTGCGCCAACACTTCGGACTAGGCGGCAGCGACAAGATGGACGAGGTCACTATACGGTGGCCGGGCGGTCAAAGCGAGGTCTTGAAAAACGTCGCGGCCGACTTCATTTATACCGTGGTTGAGGGTCAAGGAATCAAAGACAGGGTCCCGCTTCCCGGACTGGAAGCCACCGCTTCAACTGCGCGGCGGGGGGACGGCAGTGCTACAATCAACGGCGTGAAGTCGGCTCGTCCGTAGGATTGCCCCCAGCCTGCCGGGAGGATGTCGCCGGAGGGAAACATGATAAAGCGCGCCGGGAGCTGTGTTTTTCTTGTGTTCGTTTGTGTCGCCGCGCTGACTCTCCCGGTTTTTGTGAACGCGCAAGACGCAGACTCCCCGACTGCGCCGGCGCCTCAAGGTGCTCAGTCAAATCCCCTTCCTGTATTTCGGGCCAGCTCGAGATTGGTGCTGCTCGACGTGATTGTCACGGACCGTCACGGGCAGTTCGTTCCGGGACTGCAATCCACTGACTTCACAGTGCTTGAAGATCACAAGCCGCAAAAAATATCTTCGTTTGCCTTCAATCTGGTTCCCGCGCATCCGGCGACCTATCCGCCGATCGCGCTGCCTCCTCACCAATACACCAACTTCTCCTTCTCAAAGCCTGAAACCGATCCACCGGTCACTGTGGTGCTGCTGGACATGCTGAACACCTCGGTGATCGATCAAGCGTACGCACGAACTCAAATGATCCGCTTTCTGGGGACACTGCCCTCGGGCCGGCCTGTCGCACTGTTCGTGTTGACCTCAGAGCTGCGGATGATCCAGGGATTCTCTGGCGACTCCGGCACGATCGCGGCGGCGGCAAAGAATTTACTGAGGTACCAATCTCAGCTTCTCAGTCCTGAAATTCAACCGGAGGGAATTGAGGCCATCGGTCCTATTGATCGAGGCACGGCTCGTATGGGGCGAAGTCCGCAACTGAGCTCCCAATCGTTGAACCAGGCAATGCGCAATGCGAATGTGGCACAGGATTCGTTTCAGGAGCTCCAGCGCATGAAATTGACGCTGGGCGCTCTCGGCGCTCTCGCCCAAGCGGTCGCTGGTTATCCCGGCCGGAAGAACCTGATATGGCTTTCAGCTGAGTTCCCGATTGCATTCGGCCCTGATTTCGCGCGCTTTGGTGAGTTCGGCAATTCTATAAATGCAGTGCAGCGCCGGCAAAACCCGCAGATCCGCGATTTGGCGGCGGAAGCGCCTCCCATTCAGGAGACGGCTGCGCTGCTGGCCGCGGCCCGAATGGCTGTGTATCCGATTGACGTCCGTGGACAGGTTCTCTTGCCTCCGGGACCCAATCCAAGGACAACAGCAGTGTGGGATACGCACGATGCGATGAATGACATTGCACGCGAGACGGGCGGGCGCGCCTTCTACGGCACCAATGATCTTAAGGTCGCCATGTCTCGAAGTGTGCAGCAGGGTTCCACCTATTACACGATCGCATATTCTCCAACGAACCGTGATTGGAATGGCAGGTACCGCAAAGTCGAAGTGAAGGCTGTAACTCCGGGCAAGGAATTGAACTATCGCCGTGGATATTACGCCTTGCAGGAACGAGGATTGGCCCGGGACAAGGCAGAAGTGGCCATGACCGCGGCCCTGCAACTCTCGGTGCCGGACTTCACCGGATTGCTGCTGAAGATTCAGGTGTTGCCTCCCGATGCGGAACACAAGGCGGTCCGCATCGACTACGCTGTAGATGCGCATGACGTCAACTTCAGCGATGCAACCGACCAGCGCAAACTTGGCTCGGTCGATTTTGCGGTGAGCGCATGGGACAAAGAATTCAAGCTGGCCGGGCACAAGGTCGACACGATGGAAATGACTCTCCGCCCCAACGCGTATGAGCAAGTCATGCACACGGGTCTGCCGTTTCATCAGGAACTGGAGTTGAAGCCTGGAACCTACACCCTGCGCCTCGGAACCCTGGACAGGAACAGTCGGAAAATTGGCAGCCTCAGCGCGTCCATAACAGTTCCAGAAACTCTGCCTTCAACCCAGTGATGAATACAGAGGGAAAATGACGAGAATCAAGATTGGGATTTTTTCCTGCCTGGTCTGGGCTGCGCTGTGTTCTCCGAGCCTGCCCAGAGCACAAGACACCGTTACTCCTCCGCCAGCCCCAGGCTCGGTTGTACAATCAAACTCCGCACCTGCCGCTCCTACGCCGGTATTTCGCACGAGCTCGCGATTGGTGCTGCTCGATGTGATTGTCACCGACCATCACGGCCAGTTCATTCCCGGCCTGAAAGCAGCCGACTTCACGGTGTTTGAAGATAACAAGCCTCAGAAAATCTCGGCTTTTGCAGCGCAGGTAAGTCCGGCGGCACCAACTAAATCGGAGGCACCGATCAAACTTCCTCCCCACCAATACACCAACTTCAAGTTCATGAAGCAGGAAGCTGACGCCCCCGTCACAGTGGTTTTAATGGACATGTTGAACACCACGGGAATCGACCAGGTATTCGCGCGAAAGCAGATGATTAAATTTCTGGAGAATCTACCCGCAGGCAGGCCCGTGGCGCTGTTCGTGCTGACTTCGAAACTCAGCATGGTTCAGGGGTTTTCCGGAGACTCCGGCAACCTGGTCGCGGCGGCCAAGGCGTTGCTTGTATCTCCGTCCCTATTGCTGAGTTCCGAAGCACAGCAACAGCAGGAGGAGATAGGCGCTACCGCACTGGAGACGACGGCTAGTCCATCGTCCATGGGACCGGGTGTCCAACAAACGTCGACTTCCACGCCAATGGCTCCGATCGGCCAGGCTATCCGCAATGCCCTGCAGGCGCAGGAGTCGTATCAGAAACTGGAGCGTATGAACTTGACGTTGAATGCTCTTGACGCGTTGGCTCAGGCGGTTGCCGGCTATCCTGGGCGAAAGAACCTGATCTGGCTGGCGGCGGAGTTCCCGATCACCTTCGGGCCCGACATGACGCCCTTTAATCAGGCGAGCAATCTGCAATTTACGAATCAGCAAAACCAGACGAATCATCAGGTCCGCGATCTGGAGACGGAAGCGCCGCCAGTGCGGCAGACCGCCGCCCTGCTCGCGGCAGCGCGGATGGCCGTGTATCCGATTGACGTTCGCGGGCAGGTGAGCACGGGGACGGGGATCGACATCAGCAATCAGACCCCGATGGGCAGCCTGGGCGCGCATCAGGAGGTTGGTGTAGCTAGAACCCGCCAAACAACGGAAATGTGGGATGCGCACGAGGCGATGAGCGATATTGCGCGAGAGACCGGAGGACGTGCCTTCTACGGCACGAATGATCTTAAGGATGCCATGTCCCGCAGTGTGGAACAGGGGTCCAGTTACTACAGCATTGCCTATTCTCCAACGAACCGCGATTGGAGTGGCAAGTACCGCAAGATCGAAGTGAAAGCCGCCACCGCGGGTGCGGAGTTGACCTATCGGCGCGGCTATTACGCCCTGCAGCAAAGGGAGCTAGGAGTAGCGAGGGCGTCGGCCGCCATGACGGCAGCAATGCAACCTTCCGTGCCGGAATTTACAGGATTGCTATTGAAAGTACAGGTGCTGCCTCCGGACGCGGAGCACAAGGTGGTTCGGATTGACTACGCTGTGGACGCACATGACATCAATTTCAGCGATTCCGCCGACCAGCGCAAGATCGCCTCGGTTGATTTCGCAGTGACCGCGTGGGACAAGGAATTCAAGCTGGCTGGGCACAAGGTGGACACGATGGAAATGACTCTTCGGGCAGACGCCTATCAGAAAGTCCTGCACACCGGGGTTCCTTTCCACCAAGAACTGGACCTAAAGCCGGGAACCTACACTCTTCGTCTTGGGGCCCTGGACAGGAATAGTCATAAAATAGGGAGTCTGAGCGCAGCGATCACAATTCCGCAAAAAGATAATCCAAGCATTTCCGAGAAGACCCAATAGTCGAGAGGATCGTTGGGAAGTCGTTTTTCCGGCGACCGTAAAGCGACGGGAACCTACGCAGGCTCGTTGTTTCGATCATGATAAAATTTAGGTTCCCATGGGCAACAAGTTGAGCATTATTTTTGGGATACTGCTTCCCGCTGCCCTGTTCGCCCAAGCGCCTCCTGCTATTCCCAGGCCGGTTCCGCAATTTGAGGATATAACCCAGCGCGCCGGTCTCACCGTTCCCCACAACTCCACTCCTGAAAAACGCTACATCATCGAGTCGATGAGCGGTGGCGTGGGATTCATCGATTGCGACAATGACGGCAAGCTGGACATCATTACGGTCAACGGATCATCGGTGGATCGATACCGCAAGGGCGGAGATCCGATGATTACCCTGTATCATCAGGATGCCGGGCTGAAGTTTACCGACATTACTCAAACTGCCGGGCTGATGCGTAAAGGCTGGGGCATGGGCATCTCGGTGATGGATTTTGACAATGATGGATGGCAAGACATTTATGTGACCGGATATGGCGGGAACGTGCTTTATCGCAACCTGGGCAACTGCAAGTTCGAGGACGTGACCGATAAAGCTGGGTTGCGAGTGGGTGGATTCAGCACCGGGGCGGCCTGGGCGGACTATGATCGCGACGGTTTGGTCGATCTGTTTGTGCCTCGGTACGTGTCGGTGGATATCGATCATCTGCCGGAATTCGGCAGCAACGACAAGTTCTGCCGGTATCGCGGAGTGATGGTGCAGTGTGGGCCGGGGGGATTGCCGGGCGAGTCGGACTTTCTATTCAAGAATAAGGGCGACGGAACTTTTGCGGATGTCTCCAAGAAAGCCGGAGTGGACGACCCCAATCACTACTACGGCATGCAAGCCGTCTGGGCAGACTACGACAATGACGGCTGGCCAGACCTGTATGTGCCGAACGATGGCAAGCCAAATTACCTTTACCACAACAATCACGACGGCACGTTCGAAGATGTCGGATTGTTGTCGGGCACCGCGCTTAGCCTTGATGGCAAGGAGCAGGGATCGATGGGAGTTGATTTCGGCGACTTCGATCACGACGGACGCCTGGATATCTTCGTGACGAACTTTGTCGATGAGCCCGACGCGCTTTACTGGAACCAGGGAGAGCAGGGGTTCATGGACATCGGATGGAAAGCCGGCGTCGCGCAAGCGACTACTCCGTTGGTTGGATGGGGCACAGGTTTTGTCGATTTCACGAATGACGGCTGGCTCGATATTTTTGAAGTCAATGGCCACGTGTATCCGCAAATGGACTATGTAAAAGGCGGCGCAGGCTACAAGCAGCCGGTGGTGCTCTACCGCAACAATCGGGACCGGACGTTTGAAGATATCACCGCGCTGTCGGGACTGGACAAGCTGCCAGCTCAGTCCCGCCGGGGAGCCGCATTCGGCGATATTAATAACGACGGCAAAGTGGACATTCTGATTCTCAACGTCGGACAACCGCCGACTCTGCTGCTCAATCGCACTCAAACTTCAAACCATGCCGTGGTTTTCAAACTTGTGGGGAGCAAGAGCAACAAGGCGGCCATCGGCGCGCGAGTCACGATCACTGCCGGCGGCGTCGCTCAGTTCAGCGAGGTGCGCAGCGGAACCAGCTACCTCTCCCAGAACGACCTCCGTCTGCATTTCGGGCTGGCAAAAGAAACCGTGATCAAAACGGTGGAAGTCTCCTGGCCAAGCGGCAAGAAAGAGGTCTACAAGGATTTGGCCGCCGATTTCATTTATACGATTGTGGAAGATAGCGGAGTCCAGCAGAAAATCCCATTCAATCTGGAAAATAAGCCTTAGGACTCTCAGCCCGGAAAGACCGAGTCCTTCCGCACGATACAATCGAGAAGACCTCATGCGGATCATCCCACTATGTTTGCTTTTTTCGATCTCGTGTATGGGCCAGGGTCCGCCTCCACCACGATTTGAAGATGTCTCGAAGCAGGCGGGCCTCACTGTTTCGCACATCGCAGAGCCGGAGCAACACTACATTGTCGAATCCACCAGTGGCGGTGTCGGTTTCATTGATTGCGACAACGATGGGAAGCTCGACATCGTCACGGTGAACAGCTCGACCGTGGATCGGTATCGAAAGGGTGGCGACCTGATGGTGACTCTCTATCATCAGGATGGAGACCTGCACTTTACCGACATTACCCAAGCGGCGGGACTGGGCCGAAAGGGTTGGGGAATGGGCGTGGCCGTCGCCGACTTCGACAACGATGGCTGGCAGGATCTCTACGTTACGGGCTACGGCGGCAACGTTCTTTATCGCAATCTGGGCAACTGCAAGTTCGAAGATGTGACGGAGAAAGCCGGATTGCGTGTGGGCGGATACAGCACCGGCGCGGCCTGGGGAGACTACGACCGCGATGGCTACGTAGATCTGTTTGTTCCGCGCTACCTAAGCGTAGACCTGGACAAGCTACCCAGGCCGGATAGCGTTGATAAGCTCTGCGACTTCCAGGGGATTTCCATGGAATGTGCCAGGCGCGGTCATACCGGGGAATCTGATTTGCTGTTCCACAATCGGGGAAACGGCACATTTGAAGACGTTTCGAAAAAGGCCGGAGTGGATGACTCCGGGCACTATCTTGGCATGCAGGGCATTTGGGCCGACTACGACAACGACGGGTGGCCGGATCTCTACGTGACCAATGACGGTGGCCCGAACTATCTCTATCGTAACAAGCACGACGGAACTTTTGAGGACGTTGGGCTGTTTTCCGGCGCGGCTCTGAGTCTGGAGGGCCAGGAGCGCGGCTCCATGGGAGTGGATTTTGGCGATTTCGATCACGACGGCCGTCTCGATATTGTTGTGACCAACTTTGCCGGTGAAGGTAGCGCCCTCTACTGGAACCAAGGGGATCGAGGATTCACGGACCTGAGTTGGCCGGCGGGAATCGCTCGCCCCACGGTTCCCTATGTAGGATGGGGCACCGCACTATTCGATGTAGACAACGATGGCTGGCTCGATGTTCTCATTGCCAACGGTCACGTATTTCCACAAATGGACAACGTCAAGGGGAGCGCCCCCTACCGGCAGCCAGTTCTGCTTTTCAGAAATAACCGAAACCGCACGTTTGAAGACGTTACCGCGCTTTCCGGGCTGGACAAATTGCCGCCGGCGTCCCGCCGCGGTGCGGCATTCGGGGATGTAAATAACGACGGCAAGGTGGATGTTCTTCTGCTGAATGTTGGCCAACCTCCAACTCTGTTGATCAATCGCACGCAAAACCAAAATCATGCAGTACTGTTTCGGCTAATAGGAACCCGGAGCAACAAAGCCGCGATCGGCGCCCGTGTGGGCGTTACAGCCGGGAACGTTGTTCAGTTCAGTGAAATAAGAAGTGGCTCCAGCTACTGTTCGCAGAACGATTTGCGATTACACTTCGGCCTCGGGATGGAAACACTTTTGACGGCTGAAGTCTCATGGCCAAGCGGTAACAAAGAAACCTACAAGGATTTGGCTGCCGATTTTATCTACACGATTATCGAAGGCAAAGGAGTCGCTGAGAAAATGGCGTTTGGCGGACAATCGTCGGGGACTAAGCTTGATCCCTCCCGCAAAGATCAACTCCCCATCAAGAAATGATTGGCCGCACACGCCGAGTTAGCGGGCATCTCGATCGGCGGGGGGTTGGGCGTCTTTCAGCTTGCGGTAGCGGCCAAAATGTTCTCGCGCCAATTCTGGTTTGCCCAGCTTGTTCAAAACCAGGCCAAGATCGTATTCCGTTTCCAGATTATTCGGATCAATAGCCTCTGCCGCTTGCAGAGTCTCCTGGGCTTTTTGCAGATCTCCCGATTGCAGGTAAAGATTACCGAGGCTCCAGAGCGCCTTGGCATGCTGCGGTTGCAGGGTCACTGCTTGCCGGAAATGCTGAATGGCTTCATCCGACGTACCCACGTTCCTAGCGACCACCCCGAGCTGGTATTCCGCTTCAGCGATGCCTGGGTCCAGAGTGAGTGAGCGTTCGAGAGGGCTACGAGCCTCGGCGTACTTGTGTTGTTGCACATACGCCATACCCAGGCCCAGCCAGGCCTTAGCGTTGTCGGTGCGCAGCGCAACATATTTCTCCAAAACCGTACTTGCACCAGATGAATTTTGCTGCAGCATCGCCGCGCCCGAGAGATAAAGATCCTCAGGATTATCAGGACTCCTGGCTGCCAATGCGGATGCCGCGTCGAGCGCGGCTTGTCCGTTTCCAGCCTTGGTCGCTTCGACCACAAGATGCCGCAGCACAACCAAACTCTCGGGACTCAGGGCGAGCGCTTTTTGAAGCTCGGTTAGCGCCTCCCGGTGCTGCTTCCGGTCGGCATGAACCTCCGCTATAGCTACGAGCGTATCCGTGGAGTTTGGATCCGCCGCGAGCGCTTCCTTCAGGCTGTCCAGGGCTGCATCCGCCCGGCCCTTAGCCTGGAAGGCGCGTCCCTGAAGGTAATAAAATCGCGCCGGCCGCCTCTTGAGATTGGCAGCGGCAAACTCCAGACTTCGAAGAGCCTGGTCGGGGAGCTTGGCGTCCAGAAAAACCTCGGCCAGCTTGAGCTCCGATGAGGACGAGCCTTTCGCCTGCTCTGCCAAGTGCACGGCGTCCGCGCTTCTTCCCACAGCCAGCAGGCTTGCGGCTTTCAATGGAATCGCTGGTGCGGGCAAGCGGCTTGGAGGAATCGTCTGCAGGACTGAGAGCGCCTGTTGGAACTCCCCACGCCCGGCGTGGAGCTGGGCAATTTCCACTTTTAGTCCCCAGTCCCGGGGAGCAAGCTCTACTGCGGCTTTAAACTGTTCTATGGCGTCGTCAGGCCGATTCTCTGCAATCAATGCGCTTCCCAAACCGCGATGTGCAGTGAGGGAATTCCCGTCGATCTGCAGCACGCGTCGAAACAGGGCCTCAGCTTCCGGATAGCGTTGTTGCCGGCTGCGAACCGTACCCAGCAGCGCCAGCGCTTTTTCATCATTCGGATTGGCTGAGAGGATCGCCCACAAAGAAGCTTCCGCACCTGCCAAGTCGCCCCCAGCCAACAGGGCTTCTGCCTTAGCCAATACATTTTGCTCGTTCTTGGGGTTTGCGGGTGGGTCGTGCCGAACCTGGGCGGAGGCTATAAAGAAAAAGCACAGGAGAAACACGAGGAGTTCCAGAACCAAAGCGGCTCGGTTAGTTGGATGGCGGAGCTTCATGCTCTCCCCGGCGGCGTTGCTTCATGGCCTCGTACTGCTGCATTTCCCGCTCGGCATCGTCGGAACGGGAATCCCGGCGGTACGCCAGCGACAGCTGGTAATGAATATAGTCGCTCGCGGGACTTAATCTGGCGCTCGTCTCCAGGTTCAAGATCGCCGTCTTGATATCCCCCTGTTCGAGTTGCAGCTTGCCCAACTGGTAGAAAGCGTCGGCATACGCCGGATTCTGGATTACGACTTCACGCAGCAGAGCTTGGCCCTCGTCTTTTTTCTGCATCTGGATCAGAGAGTACGCCAGGTGATACTTCGCGGTCGCATCCCTGGGGTCAAGCGTAACAGCAGCACGAAACTCCTGTGCCGCGTCAGCCTGAGTGGCTTCGTGCATCAGCGAGAGTCCCAGCAAGAAGTGGGTTCGCGCTTGACTGGGATCAAGCGCCAGCGCTTTCCGGTATTCCTCAATCGCGGTTCCGTAGAGTTTCTGATCGGCGTAAGCCTGGCCAATCGCTGCGTGCACGCCGGCCGAGTCAGGGTTGGCCTGCTCCAGGGATTTCATCCGAGCCATGGCGTCTTCGTATTTCTGCGTCTTGGCCAGTGACACCGCGTAGGCCAAAGCCAGGCCCGGATCTGAATCGACATCTTCTTTTTTCAAGAGTTGCAAGGTCTCCAGCGCCGCCGAATATTTCTCGACTTCAAAATAGGTCAGCCCGAGAGCGGCACGAACCCGCTTGTCATCCGGATGCTGCTCCAGTTGGTGATAGAGCGGTGCGATGGCCTCTGCATACTGGCCGGCATAGAACGCTGCCATACCAAGGTTACGATCGAGCGTGGCGAGCGATGGCTGCCATTTCGCCGCCTTGCGGAAGTATTCGAGCGCCCCGGCGAAGTCCTTCTGGCTGGCCGCGGCTACGCCCAGATTGTTGTAAGCATCGGCAATGCCGGGCTTGAGTTGGTCCAGGTAGGCTTCCAGCTTCTGCTTGTCCGCGGGCGACTGCTCACGAGTGTCCGGACGCACTTGATTCTCTTTGGCGGACAGAGGTAGCCCGTCTTGCGGCTTCCCGCTTCTGTCGACGTCCGGATGCGTGCGTTCCCGCAACGCGGCCGAAATCTTCAGTTCCTTTGCTCCTTCGTCCCTTCGCCCCGTTTGGATAAGCACCCTGCCCAGCACGTAGTGGGCCCGGTGAATCTGATAGGCCTCGCGGGAAGCGTCGGGGGTAAGGGCTATCGCCTTGCGCATGGCCGCCTCCGCTTCCACGGGACGGTTCTGCCCCGCATAGAGCTCGCCAAGATAGATCAGGGGATCCGGATTGTCGGGCGCCAGTTCCGAAGCACGCTTCAACTCGCGTTCTGCCTCTTCCACATTGCGCCGCTTTAACGCGATGTTGCCCAACTCGTAGTGCGCTCGGAAATCGTTGGGGTTATTCTTGATTTCTTCCCGGTCTTCCTGCGCGGCTTCATCCCACCCTTTGTCTTCGTCGCGGTCGAGGTAGGCCAATCCCATAAAGTAGTGGGCCTGGGCGATCTTCGGATTTTTAGCAAGAGCCTTCTTGAATTCGTCGATCGCCTTGTCGGGATAGTGAGTACTCCAATAAGCATGCCCGAACTGAAGGTGGATCTGAGCGGAGTCTCCCAAACCAGCGATCATCTCGTCGAAAAGCAAGCGCACGCGGTTCAGATCCTTGAGGTTCAGGTAGGTCAGCGCCAGGTTGTATCCCACTTCGAACGTCGGAGTAGCGACAATCGCAGTTTCCAGCTGCGCCTTAGCGCCCGCATAGTCTCCCTGCGCGTACAACACCCGGCCCAGCAGGTAGTGCGTCCGCTGCTGCTGCGGTGCAAGTCGCACGGCCTCCTCCGCCTGCAATTTGGCTTCAGGAAGGTCCTCCGTTTCGAGACACAGAACCGCGTAGTCCATCCGGACCTCGGGGTTATCGGGAGCGACAGCCAGAGCATCCTTGAACACGGCGTCCGCAATGGCAAAATTAGCCTGGTTTGTGCGGGCGTTGGCTATCCTGCGCAGGGCCTCGCCCAGAAAGGCTTTGTACTCGGCTGATGCGTGCTCCTGGTCGCCTCCCAGGGCGAACGTGCGTGCGGCGTCGTAGTGCTGCTGGAGTGGGTCAGGCGGTGTTTGTTGGGGAGCTGACGGCTTAGGCTTCGCGGTCTGACCAGCGGCGGAAAGGAAGGATAGGAGAAGCACCACCGCCATCGATGTGACGACACTGCTCGAAACCGGGCGTGCGAGCAGGGTTTTACTCCAACGCGGCAGAAAACTACGGGAGCCCATTCTAAAGAGGATAACGGGTGAGACCTGACTCGCGTCAAGTCTCACCCGAAGATTGAACAGAAGGCTGACCTTAGAAATCGATCTTCAATCCATACTGAACTTCGCGTGGTCCGCGGTCGTTGCTGACCTGTCCGAAGTTGCCCTGCACTTGTCCCGGGAGGGTTGCTGAACAAGGAGGGGTACTACATGCGCTATCGGGCAGGGCCCACGTAGTCGAAGTCGTCTTCCAGAAGAGTGTGTTGTCGGCATAACCAGCACACCAAGGAGTGAGTGGGTTTGTGCTAGCCCCAACGCCGCATACATTGCCGCCGTTAGAGAGACTGGTATTTATTGAGTCGCCCCGGAACTGGACCTTGTTGAAGAAGTTGAAGAAGTCGACACTGAACTTCAGAGTGACCCTCTCTCCTATCTTGAAGTTCTTGTCGATGGAGAAGTCAGTGTTGGCGATGCCCGGGCCCGAGCAAACGCCGCGGCCAGAGGTGGGGTCGGCTCCCAAGACATAGTGATCCAGCGTGAATGCGCCGGAGTTGATCCAGTTCGTGACCGGTCCTCCAGAGGCTCCACAAGAGGCTCCGGTCCGGTTAGGACGCTCACCGGAGTTGTAGCCGCTTCCCAACACTCCGCCTGGCGCACCGGTTCCGCCCGCCAGCATTGTGAGCGAAGGACCGCTGGTATACGAGAGAATGGATGCCATCTCCCATCCGCCCGCTACGGTACGGACAGCTGCGTTCTGTCCGCTGAGAGCTGGGAGATGGTAGACAACGTTGCCCACAAAGACCTGGGGCCGGTTGATGGTGGTGGGGCCGTAGTCAAGGTGCGGGTTGCTCGGATCAAGGAATGTGTTGGCAGCATTGACGCCGCCGCTTGAATCCGAAATGTCTGTATTCGCCAAGGACTTGGACCACGTGTAGGCGAATTGTGCATCCAGAGACTTCATCCTGGTACGGAACAAAGCCTGCAGCGCATTATAGTTCGAGATGGCGTGCCACTCGGTGAAAGGAATGTTGGCCCAGGAACCCCCACCAAGCGGACGCAAATTGTTATGTCCCGTCAGAGCGTACGCTACCCGATTGGCCGGCGTAAGGGCGTTGGCATCGGTGAAGTTGATGAGGTTATACCCCTTGTTGCCGACGTAAGCGAGTTGCAGTTTCGAGTTACGGAATACCTCGCGTTCAATGGTCAGATTGTACTGCCAGGTGTTCGGAGTGTGGGCAGCGGCATCATATCCGCGGCTAGGAGTACCAGAAGCCGAAAGTCCAGTGGGTACCACATCGAGTTGGCGAGTAAAACCCACGCCAAGGACGAACGGAGCCACGCCCGAACCTGCCTCCAGTACTCCTACGCGGTCGCGCAAGAAGAATTGCCCGATGCCGGCGCGAATCGATGTCTTACCGTCTCCAAAAGGATCCCATGCAAGACCGATGCGTGGCGCAATGGCGTGGTTGTTGTTGTTACGCAGGGACCGGTTGGGGCCCTGAACTCCTCCTGCAAAGCCCAGTGAACTGCACAAGTCCAACCCGGGCTTAAGCAACCACACTCCGTTGCAGGGCGAAGAACCACCAATCGTCGCGTTGTAAAGGCTCGGTTGAAAGTTTCCGAACTGATCATTGGCGGTGTACGGGTTGCGGAGAAAAGACCAGCGCGCACCGTACTCTACCGTCAGGTTGCGGCGTACCTTCCAGGTGTCCCCGGCGTACAGTTCGTCGTCATGCCAGCGCATTTCGGCGTAGGGATTGGTTGTACTCTCCGATCCTCCCCATGTGCTTTGATTCCAGAGCAGATCAAAAACTCCGTTGCCACTACTGCTCGACGCGCTGGTTGAACTCCAGTACTGCGAGTTCTGTCCGGAAGCGTTGTCGGCCAACTCGTTCTTCATGTTGCTGGTAGTCAGGAAGCCAACTTTGAAGGTGTGGGCCCCTATCACCTTAGTGAAGTCGTCCTTAAGGATCAAGAGTTGCTCGTTGTTGTGCCAAGGGCCCATTTGGTCGAATCCACCACTGCCCCCGGAGGTAACTTGGGTTCCGGCAACTCCGCTCCAGAAGACTGGTTGCCCTAGACCAGCGTTGCCTCCTTGCTTCACACCTGTTCCGAAAAATGGCGGGCTAGCCACATTGATCGCGCTCTGGATTCCCGCAGGCGTCAAACCGCCCGCTCCAGTTCCCTGTAGCGCAACCGTAATGCGGTTCATGGCATAGGAAACCTGGAAATCGTTGACAGCATTTCCACCAAAGAGTTTGGTCAGTTTGAGCGTTGCCTGCCTGCCGGGCTGTGTCCAACCACCCTCGACGGACGGAAAGATGTCGTCACCCCAATAACCCAGAGTGCTGGGGAAGGGCTGCTTCCAGGAATCATTGGTGTAACGGCCCATCAAGGTCAGAGTTGGAGTAATGTGAAAGTCACCGCGGAAATTATCTTCGCGCCAGGGAATGGACGCGCTCAAGGACTGTCCCCAGTTCTCGCAGTTGATTACGTTGCTTAAGTTTGGCGTCGGGTAGGTATATTTGGCCATTGCGTTACCGCCGATGGAGAGCTGCCCGGCGGGTATGGCTGTGACCGGCGACCCGCTAATGGTTGGCGTATTTTCGCAGGAGGTGCCGTCGCTGTTCTTGCGAAGGACAGAGAAATCTCCACCTATTTCAGCTGGCGTAGGAACCTCAGCGAAGCGCCCTTTGCCCCGAAGTTCTTTGTTCCACTCTTCCGACACAAAAAAGAATAGCTTGTCTTTCAACACCGGCCCGCCAAAGTTGAATCCATAGTCGTTGACGTGCAACGCATTCCTGGGAAGGCCATGCAGCTTATTGAAATAGTCGTTGGCGTTGAAAGCGGTGTTGCGGCCGGCGTAGAACGCGCCGCCGTGAAATTTATTAGACCCGCTGCGGGTGATGATGGAAACGATCGCGCCCGAGGCCTGGCCGTTCTCAGGGCCATAGCTGTTGGCCAGCACCTTCATTTCCTCAATCGCCTGAATTGACGGATACAGCAAAATGGTGCGGTTCGATCCAATGTCGTTGTTATTGACGCCGTCTACCAGAAACAAGTTGCCGGTCGTGTTATTACCGTTGACCGAGAAATCCACGCCAGCTTCCAGGCCCTTATGCTTGGTGTCGAAACCGTCCGTGGGAGAGACTCCGGGCATGAGTTGCGTGAGCTCGACGAAGCTGCGACCGTTCAGCGGCAGCTCACGGACCTCGTTTCCGTCCACCGTGTTAGTCAGGGCACCCGTGGCGGTCTCTACCTGAATGGCGCTGGCCTCAACCGTGACCTGCTCGTTCACGCTGCCGACGCTCAACACGGCGTTTACGGTGGTAGTGGTCGAGGCGTCCAAAGCAACGTGTTTGCTGACAAATGCTTTGAAGTTAGGCTGCTTGACCGTAACGTCGTACGTTCCCACCTGCAACTCAGGAGCGGAGTAGGATCCCTGGCTGTTGGTCATCACAGTGCGCGTATCACCGGTACCAGCGTTGGTGATCGTCACTGTCGCGTTGGGCACAGCTGCGCCCTGTGGGTCAGTGACGGTGCCCTGGATCGTGCCGGTGATGTTCTGTGCGGCCGCGGACAACGCAACCAACAAACAAACGAACAACAAGAAACCTGAGCTCCTGCGCATAGTTCGCCTCCGCCGTGGATACGCCCGGCTTAGTGTGGTTAGGAATAACGTTTTTATACTAGACATTCGTCGTCGGCCATTAAGCGGCACATGGATATGCTTTGTCAAGCGGAAAATCGATTTTCCAAAATAATTTGACAACTACTCTTCCGTAAAGATCTCAAGTTTTTCGGTTGGAAGCGGCATTCAGCAGCAATGGACGCCCCTATGCCACTTTTTAACCCCAGAACCTCTTGAGACAACTTCCGCTTGAAAAATTAGCGCCCGCAGCCGCCTAGTACAATCGCACTATGCTATATAGCACGTGACCGCCTATGGTCAAGAAAAAAATGCAGAGAGGGCAGAAAATATTTTTCTGCTTTGGCCTCCACCGCTCTATATCGCCTTTCCCCTGGAAAATGGAAAGCGAGAGGCGTTCGTCGGCTGGGCCATAGAGCTGCACCTTCGGAGGTCCATCTCGCTCTGCCAAATATTGGCGCTAACTCCACTACTGACCTCTCGGCCTTTCGCGGTTCAGGCCGTTTGTTGCGCCGTGGTGGCCTGTGGGTTTCCCCGAATGCTCTATAGCAATTATGTGTTTTTGGAGGGCGCCGGCCAGCCATGGCCCTGGTTTTTCCTTTACAGGGAGCTTTCAATACGCTATATAGCAGATGGGGTCGAACCGAAAGGTCTGCAGGCGGTCGCCCAGAGTTTCACGCCCAGATCGGCTAGAAAATCGATTATGCAAGGAAATCACCACAACGGAACACCGGTCTACAAGCGAATTCAGAATTCCATCCGCAAGCGCATCGAAGCGGCAGAGCTAAATCCTGGGGATCCGGTCGCGTCCGAGCGCGAACTGGCCAAGACCCATAAGGTGAGTCTGATGACGGCTCGCCATGCTTTGGCGGGCTTGGAACGCGAAGGGGTCGTTGAACGCCGCCGCGGTGCCGGAACCTTTGTCGCCGCCCCCAAGATCCATTTCAACAAACTGATGAGCTACACCGAGCACATGTCCAGCCGCGGACTGACTCCCCGTTCCCGTGTACTGCTAGCCAAAGTGATTGAAGACGAACAGGAAATCGCCGCGCGTCTAGGTCTTCCCGCAGCCAGCCGGATGTTCAAAATCGTACGGCTCCGTCTGACCGGGGAAGAGCCGTTTGCTCTGGAGACCTGCTATCTTCCCGCGAAGGAGTATTCCGGGCTCGCATCCGCTCCCCTGGGGAGAAGTTCGCTGTTTGCAGCTTTGCAGCACGACTATGGCGTGGAATTGGCTTATGCCGATGAGGAAATCGACGCCACCGCTGCCGACCCGAATCTGGCAGAAACGCTTGCACTGCCAAAGGGCGCTGCCATTTTGCGCATTCGCCAGGTGATTTACTCGACCAATGGCAAGGCCACGATTTATGTGGTTGGCTATTATCGCTCGGAGCGACACACATTATTCATCCGGCGCTTCCGCTAGTGCGTAGCAAGCGGTTGGAAATTCAGAAGGCAGTCCGGCGCCAGGCTGGATCTAGTCCTCAAGCAACGGAGATGGGATTTTTGCGGTAGAGAGCATACATCAGAATTGTCGCGACGAGCGGGACCGCCAACCCCACCCGAAGTTCGTGGAATCGTTGCGAGGAATAGCCGACGAGCCAGGGCAGAGAAGCACCCCCAAAATTGGCCATCGTGAACATGAGGGATCCCACGCGTGCGGCTGCCGGCCCGAATTCTTGCGACAGCCGGGAGATCGTAATCGGGTAAATGGCCGCCAGTCCCAATCCTGCCAACGAGACGCTGGCCACGACCAGGGGCAGGGTGCGCGACAAAACCAATGCGGCCATTCCCACGCACGCGAGGGAAAGACCCGCTCGGGCGGTCTTGATTTCCTCTGTCTTTCTCAACACCAGCGGCGCCATCCATCTTCCCAGCATGAGAGCCGCATAAAAGAACGACGGCGTCATCACAGGTAATGCGGATGGCACGGTCTCCAGACTCTTCGAATAAGAAGCTATCCATCCGCCGAAGGCATTTTCCGCGCCCACGTACAAGAAGAACAGGGCAGCCAAGACAACCAGTGATCGCCGGCTCCAGTGGACTGGCGAAGCTTCCGGTCGCTCCTCCGTCCGCACCATAGTGGGTTCTACAAAAGAGGAGGACACCACCGCAATTCCCAGAAGCACTAGGAGCAGGAAGCCGCCTAGCGCAACCAGGAAGAGCTGAATCTTGTCGACCTTGGCGGCTGAGGCCACAAGAAAAGGGCAGGCTACCGCGCCGACGCTCCATGAAAAATTAAGGAGACTGAGAGCCGCGCTGCGCCGCTCCGGATTCACAGCCCCGACAAACAAGTTGATGGCCGGAATTGCAAGCCCAAGACCGGTTCCATAACAAAAGATGCAAACTAACCCCAGGGAGCGCACACTGAACGGCAGCGTGCCCACGCCCACGGCCATGGCAAGGAGGCCGGCGTTGATCGCGAATCGAAATCCCAAGCGGGAAACGATTAGCCCAGAGAGCAGAACTCCCACAGTCGACCCAAGGAATTGCGCCGTAAAAAGCGAGCCCGCCTGCAAATAGTTCAACGACCAGCGAGCCGATAGTATCGGCAACAGAGGACCTAGAAGTACCGTGACAATTCCAATGGGAACGAACGCGGCATGCGCCGCCTTGTTCAAAGAGCGGCCGGCGCCGGTGCGAGGCATTTCTGCGAGAGGCATCGGGTTCCTGGCGAACAAAGCAGCCACTCAGCCATCGCGGCAACCCCGGCTGTTCTCAATCTCAGAACGCCGCCTTAGGGTTTTGGAGCCTGCGCCGTGGATTGTCGCACCACAAGTTCAGGCTCGATCGGGATTTCCGGGGGATATTCTTTCGCGCCTTCAATCCTAGCCAGCAATGTTTCCGCCGCGAGGCGTCCCATGTGAGCCAATGGCTGCCGCACGGTGGTCAAGCTCGGGGTGCTGTACGCGGCGCTCTGGATGTCGTCGAATCCAATCACCGAGATATCCTGCGGGACCCGCAGTCCCGCCTCCTGAAAAGCCCGGATCGCTCCCAGAGCGGAAATGTCATTGTAGGCAAACAACGCCGTAAACGGGACCTTGCGTTCCAGCAGCTTCTTGCCAAAAGGATAGCCGAGCAGCGGAGTCGAATCCGCGATATCGATTTGCAGGGTAAACTCGGGCCTGATTTCGATCTTCAGATCCTTCGCCACTTCACAAATCGCTCGCCAGCGGTCTTCAGAATCCGAACTGAAGGGTTGCCCCTTCAGAAACGCAATGTCTTTGTGTCCCAACGTTTGCAAGTGAGTAAGTGCTACGCGTGCGGCGTGATGATGGTCCAGCACGAGATTGGTCACGCCCGGTAAGATCTTGTGCCCGGGCACAGCGACGGTCGGCAACAAGAGAGCCTCGGTCAGTTGCAAATCCACGGTAATGAAGCCTTCAACCCCCCGTTGTAGCAACAGTTGAGAATAGCGCTTCAGTAGTTCGGGATTGTGCCGGTGAACCACGGTGAGAAAGAAATAGTCCTTCTGCCTCAAATATTCTTCGATGCCGCTAATGATCAGAGAGCCGTAGGAATCGCCAATCTCCTCGGCGATCACCCCAATCGTGTAGGTGCGTTTGCTGCGCAGCGTACGGGCAAAAAAGTTAGGACGATAATCCAATTCCTTGGCGGCGGCGTGAATGCGATTCTTGGTTTTTTGCGGAATGGAACGGGATGATGGGGCATTGTTCAGAACTGCGGAAACCGTCCCCGGCGTCAAGCCGACATGTTGGGCAACGACCTTGAGCGTGACTACTGCGACCTTCTGGCGAGGTTTCCTGATTTGCCCCATGATTGAGATCGTCTCCGATTAATTCGGATCAGCGCCAAGACCTTTAGGTGTCAGACGACGTTATACCAGATGCGTAGGGTTCCCACGGTAAATCTGGACTACTCATCGTTGTGGCAGCGGACCAAAAATACCTTTGCGCGGCGCCATCGGATTCTCGATCCGGGCCAAGCCGGGTCCACGTTCCAGCAATGCCGCAGGACGTCTCCAGCGATGATCCTGCACAAACTAACAACTCGTCTTGTGATTGTTTCTTCCATAATAGTTCTCGACATGCGGGGGTAGTTAGGAGTATGTAGTACTACAGAATAACGATTTTGTAGGTCTTTTTCATGTCGGCGTGAGTTTTCGCGATCTGGGTTCGGAGGAACACGTGAAACAACGGGTTGGGTGCGTATCATTTCTCTGTCTGTCTCTGGCTGTATTCCATTGTGCTGCGTTCGCGGGAGATTCAATTCCAAAAGCCGCGTGGAAAAGAGGAATCGGCCAACCCCTGACCGACGCCGGCACGAAAAAACCCAATCTCGGGGTTATCGATGACGGTTACTGGCAAGGCGCGCCGGTTGGCGGCTTCGGCGCCGGCACATTCGCCCGGACCTACGCGGGAAATTTTTCCCGGTGGCATCTCAAGACCGGCGTTCACAAGTACTGGACCGTCTATGCCAACCAGTTCGCAATGTATCAACAGGCAGAAGGATCGCCAGAAGGAGTTGCTCAGGTCTTAACTACCGACCACCCGGCGGGCGGATCGTTGAACAGCTGGAAGTGGGACTATCCCGTGGGAGCGGGCGACTATTACGCGCTCTATCCCAAGTCCTGGTACGACTATCGCTGGGGGAAATTTCCGGCTCACGTCACTCTGGAGCAGTTTTCCCCAGTACTTCCCAACAACTATCGTGAGACCAGTTATCCCGTGGCGGTGTACCGCTGGCATGCTGAAAATCCCACCAATCAGACGATTCATGTTTCTGTTCTGCTGTCCTGGACCAACATGGTTGGCTGGACGCGCGGTTTCTCCGGCAACTTCAGCGAGCACCTCAGCGAGGGCAATACCAACCGCTTCGTGGCTGAGCAACGCAATGGCGCAACCATGAAGGGTATTGTTCTTGACCGCCATCGCGTGGGTTCGCCCGTCGCCGATGATTGGGACGGACAAATGGTGATCGCGGCTCTGGAGTCTCCGGGAGTCGAACTCAGCTACCAAACCACGTATTCCCCGGATTCGGATGGAGCTGAAGTCTGGGCTCCTTTTTCCAAAGATGGAAGGCTCGCAAATAACGATCGGCAATGGGTAAGCAGCGGGGAAAACCTTGCCGGCGCGATCGCGGTCCGCTTCACGCTAAAGCCAGGGGAGAAACGCGTCATTCCTATGGTGATTTCGTGGGACTTGCCGGTCGTGGAGTTTGGATCTGGCCGCAAGTGGTACCGGCACTACACCGATTTCTACGGCACCAGCGGCGTCAACGCCTGGAAAATCGCTTCGGATGGATTGACGAATGCAGCGAAATGGAGCGACGCGATTGACGCCTGGCAAGCACCATACGTTGAGGATGAAAACAAGCCCCTCTGGTATCGCGGCGCGCTGTTCAATGAGCTGTACACTTTGGCTGACGGCGGGTCCCTCTGGGGCAGGCCAGTGGAATCAGCTAAAGACGCTCCGTCCACGTTTGGCTTTCTCGAGTGCTTCGATTATCCCTACTACGACACCTTGGACGTCTTGTTCTACGGATCGATGCCGCTGGCTGAGTTCTGGCCCGACCTGGATAAACAGGTGCTGCGTCAGTTTGCCGACACCGTACCCACCAAAATCGACGACCAGTACATGTGGATCTGGAAATCACAGCAGACGGGCACGGCTCAATTCCGGACGCGCAAAGCCAAAGGCGCGGTACCGCACGATCTCGGAGTTCCCAACGAAGACCCGTTCATCCAGGTCAACCAGTTCAGTTGGCAGAATACCAATGGCTGGAAGGATCTGAATCCGAAATTTGTGCTGATGATTTATCGGGACTTTGTCTTTACCGGGCGCAAGGACACTGGTTTTCTGCAATATACATGGCCTTCGATAAAGGAATCTCTGTCCTATCTGGAACAGTTCGCTCGCACCGGCGACGGGATTCCCCAGAATGATGGCTATCCCGACCAAACCTACGACGAATGGGTAGTGCGAGGCGAAAGTGCCTATTGTGGCGGGTTGTGGCTGGCCGCGTTACGCGCAGCCGAAGAAATGGGCACGGTTCTGGGCGATACGAAGAGCGTCGCGAAATATCACGAGCTGTTCACTCGCGGACAGGCAAGTTACATCAAGCACTTGTGGAATGGAGAGTACTTCCTTTACGACACCGACAGCGAATACAAGGACGACATCCAGGCCGAGCAACTCGCCGGACAGTGGTACGCCAACATGACCGGACTGGGAAACCTGGTTCCGATGGAAATGCAAAAGAAGGCTCTGAAAAAGGTGTTCGACTTCAACGTGATGAAGTTTGGCAGCGGGGATATGGGCGCGGTCAGCGGAATGGCAGCCGACGGCAGCATCATTCACAAAGCCGATAACGAACAGGTGGGCGAAGTCTGGACGGGGGCAACGTTCAGCGTCGCTGCCCTGATGTTGAGCGACGGAATGAAAGAGGAAGCGTACCGAACCGCCTGGGGCGTCTATCACGTCGTGTATGAAACCAAGGGCTACTGGTTCCGGACCCCGGAAGCTTATGACATCACTGGCAATTTCCGCGCATCGATGTACATGCGTCCGGCAGGAATCTGGGCGATGGAGATGACGGTCCCGCCTAGTGCGGCGCAGATTGCGGGTAAGCAAATGTCCGCGAACGAGAAGAGTGCGGTCGCCGCTGGCTCAAAGAACCGATGACGTGCCGCTCTCAGCGGGGCTTACGCGTCGGACAGTGCCCGTTGCGAGGCACCCAGCGCGCACAGGATATACTTGCCACGCGAAATAACTGAGCGTTTATGAAGGCCCATTGGCATTTCGCCCTGTTTGCTCTGCTTTCTTTCTCGATGGGTTGTGGTGGCGGAAGTATGACTTCGCCGCCGACGCAACCGACTACGATCAACGCGCAGGTGCAGATCGCAAACACCGTTACCGGTCCGTTGAATCTGGCCATGTCCACATCGTTCCAGCCTGCGGAGTGGGATTATCAGTTCTTCACCATCAATCCCGCCGCTACCACTACCCTGGCTAACTTGCTTCCGCAGCACATCCGCTTGCAGGGCATCTCCCAGGGCGTGCCGCAGGGCACGGCTGGCAGTACTTCGACGTCGTGGGATTTCACCATTCTCGATGCGATCACTCAGCCGGTGCTGAGCGTGGGCGACCACAGTCCAGAGTTTCAAATCGCGAAAGCGCCGCCGTTCATGTACACCGGCAACGACAGCGGCCATGACTTTGCAGATCTCACCTTTCATCAATTTGCCGGCTACGCGCAGAATCTCGTTTCCTATTACAACAAGGGTGGATTCACCGCGAATGGCCAGACTTACCTCTCGCCGTCGTACCCGAGCAACACGATTAGGTGGTGGGGAATTTATAACGAGCCCAATATTAACAATAACCTGACGCCACAGCAGTACGTAACGATGTACAACACACTCGTGCCGGCCATGCAAGCGATCGATCCGTCGCTCAAGTTTGCCGCGATCGAGCTTGCGGATTTCTCCGGGCAGCCGCAGGCATGGCTGCCGGCGTTCGTAGACGTCACTACCGGCGTCACTGCCCAGGTGGACGTGATGGCCACTCATTTTTACTCTACCTGCAATCAAAAGGACGACGACGCTACAGTTTTCGCCACCATTAAGAATAACTTTGTCCCCGACGTGCAGTATTTTTATTCCGAGATGGCCACGAATCCTGCGTTGGCCTCGGTTCCTGTATGGGTTACCGAAAACAATGTGAACGCCGATTTCGACAAAGGAGGCGGCATCAGCGCCTGCAACGGTACTCCATTTGTCCTTGACCGGCGCGGATCGAGCGCCTTCTTCGCGGCGTGGCGTCCGTATGTTTTTTCACAGTTTGCCAAGGCCGGGGTGCAAGCCCTGTATCACTGGGATTTCGACGCCGATGCCCAATTCGGGGAGGTCGACTACAACACCGGCGGTCTTCAACTCAGCTATTGGGTCGACTACTGGCTGGCCCGCATGTTCCCTGCCGCGAGCGGGGCGAACATCCTGCAATCAACCAACAGCGACGACGCGGAAATCGAAGTGATGGCCGCCCAGAATCCCGACGGTAGCGTCGTAATCGTTCTCGCAAACCACGCCGTCAACGCGTCCACCGACAACAACGGTCCAGGCGCACCACGAACTATTAGTATCGACGGTTCCGCGTTGGGCTCTTTCCATTCGAGCAGCCTGTTGAAGATCGATGCCAACACGAGCGTGGTGTCAGGCCCCACCGCAACTTCGGTCACACCCGCTCCGCAAATGACGGTGTCGCTGAACGGCTACGGCGTGGCGTTCTTGACACTGAAATGAACCTGTACTCATCAGGAACCGCATACAGCGAGTGGCCTCCTTCTGACTGAAGTTCTGCCGCGCCCTGCCGATGTGCACAAAAGCTGACTCACACGAAACAGAGACGTCTCTTAGCAGAGAAACGGGTGCCGCTTCATGAATAGCGTACGTGCCCTTATCGTGGACGATTCCTCGGTCATGCGCAAGATCGTGGAGCGCTGCCTGCGCCAGGCAGGCATTGACCTGAAACAGGTACTCGAGGCCGGAAATGGAGCCGAGGCTCTTACCGTCCTTCAAAGCAACCCAGTCGATCTCATTCTTTGCGACATCAATATGCCTGTAATGGACGGGCTGGAGTTCGTCAAGCAGCTTTCCGGAGTGGCCAACGCGAAGGGCGTCCCGGTGGTCATGATCACGACCGAAGGCAGTGAAGACCATGTGGTGCAGGCGATATCCTGCGGAGCGCGTGGCTACATCCGCAAGCCCTTCACCGCGGAGCAGGTGAAGGAGCATGTCATCCCCGTTCTGGCAGGCAAGTAAATGAAACCTGTAAGTAAGTTGCTCACTGCCAACAGCGGCCATGAAAACTGGGTTCCCCTGATCGCAGCAGCGGCCAGGGAAGTGTTCGAGCTTATGCTAGGTTGCCAACTAACCGGACCAACAAGTGCGGAGGCGATTCCCCCGGATATCACGGCTATGGTGGGATTGACGGGAGGACTGTGCGGCGTATTAAGCGTCCGCTGTGATGAGAGGACGGCCGTGCTGATGACTTCCAAGATGCTGGGCGCAGCGCTGGACAAGATCGGCCCCGAGGTGTCAGACGCGCTCGGCGAAGTCTGCAATATGGTCGCAGGGAACTTCAAGAACAAGATTCCCGGCTTGGGCGACGGCTGCCAACTCTCGCCGCCCACCGTAATCACCGGCAGCGAATACGATTTGCACTTCCCGGCCGACTCCCTCGGCCTTGATGTCAGGCTTGGGTTTGAAGGCATGCCCATCGCCATTTCCCTCCAGATTCACAGCTCAGGACTTTCTGTGCCGGGTCAGGTTCTCGCCGGCGAGGAGCCGAACACGGTTGATACCAAAGCATGAATCTCCTCCACCGCTTCATCGAGTTCAAAGGTGAACCGCGCCAGATCCACGCCTTCGAGATCGCAGTGTTCCTTCAGGAGGACGGACCATGCGGGGTCGGAGACCAAGTCTACCTTGTGGCGCTCGTAGTACCCGTAACCCAAGCCGCGCATGCGGCACAGCAGATCGCTCAAGTGCACCAGGGCCACCAGCGGCTGAGCCTTCCGGCTGTGCTCAACCGCATGATGACAGGAGATGACTTCGGTAATGTCGTCGGCCAGCTTCCACTTTTCCGCCAGGGCCTGCCCGGTCTCGCAATGGGTGAACCCCATGATGGCATGTTCCGCTTCATACAGCGGAATTTCTTCCCGGCAGGCGCGCTCCGTCGCCGCGGCAAACTCCCTGGAAAAAACCAGGCAGTTCACCATGAATCCCAGGTCATGCAGCAGCCCCGCCATATAGGCCTTCTCGCCATCCACAGCGGATAATTTTTCGCTGAATTTCCGGCACACCATGGCGCATCCCAGAGAGTGTTTCCAAAATACATCCGGATCCAGCGCCCATTTTTCCGCGGGAAAAGCCTGCCCCAGGCAGCAGGTCAGAAGAATCGTCTCGACGCGGCGCAGGCCCAGGCTAATCACCGCCCCTTTGACGGACTTGGGCGACTGCGCCAGTCCGAACAGAGGTGAGCCCGCCACCCGCAGGCATTGCGCGGCGATGGTGTTGTCATAGGAGACGAGGCGTACCACCTCGTCCACTCTTACTTCTTCCGTGGAACTGCCCAACATCTTCAGCAGGGGTACGAAGACTGCCGGGATTGCGGGCATGGTCTCGATCTGCCGCACGCGCTCGCGAATCATTGCGCTGGAGGATGCGATCATAACTTGCCACCGTTCACGGATGGCTTCCAATACGCGATCGTTCCGGGAAAATGGACCAGGTGAAAATGCTCATTCACATTCATCAGCGATTCCGAGGTCCCGAGAAAGAAATAGCCGCCACAATTCAGGCTGCTGAAGAACTGGTGAATCACCTTCGACTTCGATGCGCCGTCAAAATAGATCAGCACGTTACAGCAAAAGATCAGGTCCATGCCTTTCATGCCCAGCATCCTGGAGTCGTCCTGAAGATTCAGACGGCTGAAAGTGATCATCTTTTTCACCTCCGGGAGCACCTGCAGTTTCTTCTGATCGACGGTCGAGAAATACTTGCGTCTAAAATAATCCGCGGTCGAGCGCAGCGCATAGTCGCCATAAATGCCAGCCTTGGCAGTTTCCACGGAATGGTCGTTGAGGTCGGTGGCGACAATCTCAACCGTCCAGCCTTGCAGCAGGCGGTCACTTTCTTCGAGCATGTTCATAGCGAGCGTATAGGACTCCTCGCCGGTGGAGCACCCGGCGCTCCAGATACGCAGCCTCTTGGTGATTTGCCTGGCTTTGTCAGCCACTATCTCCGGCAGGATTACTTTTCGCAGCGCGTCGAGCTGGGGCTGGCTACGGAACAGGCTCGTTTCTCCAATGGTGATCTCGTTCAGCAGGTGCCGAAGTTCCCCATCGCGGCCAGACTGCACCGTAAGATGATTCCAGTACTCGCGTGGAGTCCGCGCACCCACCTGTTTCATCCGCCGTCCACAGCCGTCGGCCAGGAGGTAGAGTTTTTCCTCGGCTTTGTAGATACCGGAGACCTTGTACACCAGATCGCGGATTTGCCGGTACACCGGGTCGACAGCTTCGGAGCCCTTGATGGGAGCAGGCGCCGCAACGGCGGGTTGGGGAGCGATTGTCATTTTGCTGGGGACATCAGCGCGCTATCGCTCTTCAGATCAAGGTGGGAGTGAGAACCACGGCTCTGCCGTACACGGCGCGTGATCTCCTCCGCCAGACGATCAAGGGGATAGGCGGCATCGTCCAGCCCCGAAGCACGTACCAGACCGGGCATGCCCCACACAACTGAGGACGCCTCATCCTGGATGATGACGTCTCCGCCCGCGTCACGAATATCCTGCGCCCCCAACACGCCGTCCGAGCCCATTCCAGTCATCACCACTCCGAGAACGTTTGCCCCGTAGGCTGCCGCCACTGAACGAAACAACACATCGACCGCCGGCCGGCAGGAATTCTCGGGATTTGCCTGATTCAAGTCCAGGCGCCGGTTCACGCCCGTCCGCACGACCTGCATATGGAAGTTTCCCGGCGCAATCCAGGCGTGCCCGGCTGACAAAACTGCGCCGGCGCTTCCCTCTTCCACTGGAATGGCTGAGCGGCTGGACAGCCGCTCTGCCAGCAGGCGGGTAAAAATCGGGGGCATGTGCTGCACCACAACGATCGGGACGGGAAAATCAGGCGGAATCCGCGGCAAAACTTCGGCCAGTGCGTTCGGACCGCCAGTCGAAGTGCCGATGGCTACAATTTCGATCCGTGGCTTGGTCCGCATTCGAACCTTTGCCGCCCCACGGCTCGCGGGCAACGGCAGGAGTTTCAAAGGGACGACGACTCCGCACAGCGCTTTGATCTTGGGGATCAGCTCGGCGCGTATGCGCTCGATCGCAACCGTGGGGCTGCCGGTATTGCTGGGTTTTGTCGCATAGTCAGACGCTCCCAGCGAAAGCGCATCGAGAGTCGCCACCGCCCCGCGCTCGGTGAGCGTGCTGAACATGATGACCGGCAGCTTGGGATACAGCTTGCGCAACGCCGCAAGCGTCTCCAGGCCGTTCATCACCGGCATTTCGATGTCCAGCATAATCAGGTCGGGTTTCAGCAGTGGAATCTTGGCCAGAGCGATTCGGCCGTCGCTGGCCACGCCAACTACCAGCAACGATCGGTCTTCCGACAGAGTGTCGGAGAGCAGTTTGCGAATCACTACCGAATCATCTACTACCAAAATGCGAATGGGCGTCATAACAGACTGGCCGCGCCAGATCGATCCTGCACCCGGCGCGCCAAACATTTAGGCGCCAGCGTGAGCTGCCATGCTCCTGACTGGCTCGACTCCGCCCGTGCGGTTGCCGTTGTTGGCGTTGATCTTGAATTGCTCCACCAGGCGGCGCAGTTGAGTCGAGGTTTCCACCAGCTGCTGCGACGCCTTTTGGGTGTCGGTGGCACCGCGCGTGGTACTTTGGGCCGCCTCTGCCACCCCCGCAATGTTGCTGGTGATTTCGCCGCTGCCGCGTGCCGCTTCACTTACGTTGCGCGCCATTTCGTTGGTCGTGGCGTTCTGCTGCTCCACGGCCGTGGCGATGGTGCTGGAAATGTCGTTGATCTGGTTGATCACTCCGCTGATCGATGCGATTGCTTCCACCGCAGCTTTGGTGTCGGTCTGGATGGCTTCGATTTTGCGGCTGATATCTTCGGTGGCCTTCGCGGTTTCCTTGGCCAGTTCCTTCACTTCATTGGCCACTACCGCAAAGCCTTTCCCCGCCTCGCCGGCGCGCGCCGCCTCAATCGTGGCATTCAGCGCCAGCAGGTTGGTCTGCTGCGCAATCGAAGTGATGACCTTGATGACCTGCCCAATCTCCGTGGACGACTCGCCCAGCTTGGATACCGTGGCAGTCGTCGTCTCAGCCACCCTGACGGCGGAGGTTGCAACTTTGGCGGCGTCGCTCGCGTTCTTGGCAATCTCCTTGATGCTGGCGCCCATCTCTTCGGCGCCTGTAGCGACTGTCTGGAGGTTCTGGCTGACAGCGTGGGCCGCCTTGGAAACCACGTCGGCCTGGGCCGAGGTTTCCTCGGAGTTGGCGGTAATCTGCTGGCTGGTGGTATTGAGTTCCTCGCTCGCACTGGCAACCTGAACCGCATTTTCGGTGATGGCGTGGATCATGCGCTTCAGGCTGCCACTCATAGTATTGATCGCCGTGGTCAGGTCGCCGAGCTCGTCCCGGCCGCGAACCTTCAGATCGTCGCGGGTCAAGTCCCCGGCTGCGATGGCCTCCGCCTGCCTCAGAACGGCCTGGGTCGCGCCAGAAACTCTCCGGCTCAGAAACACTGCCACAAAAATTCCGTTAGCCAACGCCAACAGAGTAACGATTGTCGTCGTCAGGTTAAGCGAACGGTTCTCCCCACTCATCTCCCCCCGGCTTTGTTGCAGTAATTGGTCGAAAGAATCCGCGATGTCGCCAAGAGGCTTCTTGATTGCCTCATTAACGGGTGTAGCCGTATCCGCGAATTCGTTGCCTGCCTTAACGATAGCGCCATGTTCCCTGCCGGCAGCACGTTTCATGGCTGTTTCCTGGAATTCCCGGAGACTGGGGAGCCTCTGCTTTATCTCGGCGAGCCGGTCACGGTCGGCCTTGAGAGTCCAATGGGAAGACAATTCGTCCAGCCGGGCGACGTCTTTCCCGACGGTGTCCCAATTCGAATCGAAAGTTTTCTTCGCCGCCTCCCACCTTGCCGATTGGTTTCCCGCGAGGATGACTTGGCGTCCTTGGCTCTGCGTCTGATTCACGTCTCGCTGCAAGTCCGTGCAGGCATTCCTTGTGGGAACGCGCTCAACCATGGCTCGATCCTGTGCTTCTTTGATTGCACCCGCCTTTACATAAGTGAGGACTGCGCTAAGAACAGTGAGGGCAAGGACGCATGCAAAACCCAGTCCCAGCTGCTTCCCGAGAGTAAATCGCATTTCCTGTTCCCTTCGGTTGGGCCCGTGGCGGAATTCGCCCAGACAAGCCTTTCATCGGCACAAGAGGCCGCAGACTTTAACAGAAGAAGCTCACGATCAGCGAGGATAAGCTTGTCCGTCCGCACGAGTGACTGCTGACTCGGCGGATGCTCAGTCAGAAATGAAACACGCTTCGCTAAGTAGCGTCCGCCATCTGGCAGGCTTTTTCGATGTCCAACACGTGCAGGAGCCGGTCGTTCAGTTTGTGCACTCCGAGGATCATGCTCCGTACCGGACCGCGCAAGGTTTCGGGTGGCGGCTCGAAGGTGTTTTCCCTGACCTCCACCACCTCGCCGATTTCGTCCACCAGCAAGCTGACCGAGCCATCTTCGGAACGCACGACCACGTTCATGGCAAGCATGCCCGGCGGGCTGGGTTCCAGTTCCAGTCGCCTCCGCAAATCGACCGCGGTCACGATTTGGCCACGCAGGTTGATCAAGCCACTGACCATTGCAGGAGCCAGCGGAACCTTGGTCATTTCCAGCGAGCAAATGACTTCCTGGACGCCTCTTAATTCAACGCCGAACAACAGCTTGTCCAGATAGAACGTGCAGAACTGTGACGTTTGGGCCATCACTTCAGTTTGCAACCTCCGCCGATACTGTCGCCGGGAGGGGCCGAAGAGCGCTCAAGTCCGCGCTCTGCAGAATGGCTGGAATGTCGAGCAATTCCGTAACCCGATTCCCAATCACGACCGAATAGAGAACCGCCGCCCGGTTCGCCGCCGACCTCACGTCCGCCCGGTCTTCGACGATATCCAAAATCCGTTCCACAACCAAGCCAAAGGATCTGCCCTCATGATTGAGCACCAGAACCTGAATTGGTCCCGAATCGAGCGTTGGCGGAGCCTGCAAGGCTCGCAACCTGTGGCTTCGCTCTTTCAGCGCTACATTCAGGCGAATCAAGGGCAGGATCTGGCCGCGGTATTGCGTTACCCAATGACTGCCGGACATTTCCACCCGAGCCATCGGAAACTCTTCCAGCCGCGCCAGGTTGCTCAGCGGTATCGCCATCCGGGAATCGTCCGGGCCCGCAAAGAGCAGGAAAGTCTGTTTGTCGGCGACCATTCCAGCCGCTGCCGCCGTGGACCTTTCAGTCAGAGCACGATCTCTGGTTTCGGTAACCACGCCGGCGTGTTGCGCCAGACCGAGTACGTCCAGGATGAGCGCTACCCGGCCGTCGCCCATGATGCTCGAGCCGGCAAAGATCTTCACCGTCTTCAGTTGTTTGCGCAGCGGCTTCACCACAATCTCTTCTGTGTCATTGATCTCGTCCACCACCAGTCCGAATTGGCGCTCGTCGGCTTGCAGCACCACGATGTTGGCTGCGGCGTCCATTTGTGTCGTGGGGTGCGCATCCGCGGCCAGTTTCAGCTCCCGATTGAGGTACACCAGAGGCAGCAACCGGCCGCGCAGCCTGTAGACCGGCGCGCCGTGCACCAACTCAATGCCTTTGCCCACCTCTCCCCTAGGCCGCACCAATTCAACCAGGCTCACCTGAGGAATGGCATAACGGTCTCTGCTGCAGGTCACAATCAGCGCGGGAATAATGGCCAGGGTCAGGGGAATCTTTACGCGGACTGTCGTTCCCCGGCCCAGGGTGGATTGAATGTCCACGGTGCCCCCAATTTTCTCCACGTTCGTCTTCACCACATCCATGCCCACGCCGCGTCCGGAGACGTTGGTCACCCTTTCCGCGGTGGAGAATCCGGGGAGGAAGATCAAATTGAAGATTTCCCGCTCGGTCATGCGAGTCGCCTGCTCGGTGGTAATCACTCCGCGCTCGACCGCCTTTTGGTATATGCGTTCAACATTCAGGCCGGCGCCGTCGTCACTGATCTCGATGTTGACCTGTCCACCTTCGTGAAAAGCCCGTAGGATCAGGCGTCCGGCTCGGTCCTTTCCCCATTTCACGCGGTCCTCGGGAAGTTCGATGCCATGGTCCACGGAATTGCGCACTAGATGCGTGAGCGGATCCTTGATCGCCTCGATGATGGTTTTGTCGAGTTCGGTTTCTTTGCCTTCCATCTCGATCTTCACTTCCTTGCCGCATGTAAGTGCGACGTCGCGGACCGTACGCGGAAACTGGTCCCAGATGTTTCCGATGGGCTGCATGCGGGTCTTCATGACTCCCGCCTGCAGTTCGGTAGTGATCAGGTTCAGGCGCTGGGACGCGGCCAGAAAGCTGGAGTCTTTCATGCGGTTGGCAAACTGGAGGATTTGGTTCCGCGCCAGCACCAGTTCGCCCACCAAATTCATTACCTTGTCCAGTAATCCAACATTCACCCGGACCGTGCTGTCCGCGGCGGTCGCGTGTCCTCGGGCGTGCTGCTGGATGCGAAGCGCATCCACCACATCGGCAGGCTCGGCCGCACCCTGTTCCACCAGAATTTCACCCAGGCGGCGTGGGTCGCCCTCTTCCTGCTGCAGGGTTGCAAGCCGAATCTCCGCTGGCGTCACCCCAGCCCGTCGCATCAAAATGTCTCCGATGTTAAGCGGCGCCTCAGCCGATTCGGAACCGTTTTTCCGCGCGACGTCAGCGGCGGTCTTCGCCGATGCTATGGCAGGCTGTTGCAAGCGCGTCAATGTGGCAATCAGAACGGAGTCATCGCGCTCACCTTCCTGTCCCGTCATCTCGATCTGGCTCAACATCTGGCGGACAGCATCCACCATGCCCAGCATCGCCGTGGTGAGTTCCGGATTGAGTGTGAGCTGTCCATCCCGCAGCCGGGTCAGCAGGTTCTCCCCCACGTGCGTGACCTTTTCCAGTTTGTTGAAGCCCAGAAAGCCGCACGTGCCCTTGATGGTATGAATGGTGCGGAAAACCCCGGCCAGCGCCTCCTTGTCATGCGGATTTTTCTCCAGGCCGACCAGGTCCCGATCCAGGCGGTCAAGGTTCTCGTAACTCTCAACCAGGAACTCTTTGACAATCTCGCTGTCGTTCTCACTCTGGCTCATCGTGGTCGTTCCTTGACGTGAGTAAAGTCTCACGTTTGAGCAGTCCCGTTCCGTATCGATCTCTTCAAACTATCGACCGGTCCGGCGATTCTGATTAGAGGCTTCCACCAGGAGCACTAAATGCGGAAGGATGACGCCAACGTAGAGAGATCGGGTGGCAGGACGAACAGTAAGTATAGAAGCAAAAATCAATTGTGAGCGGCAACTAATCCGCTATGCGCGCCTAGTAAGGAGCGGGAACCACCGCGTCTTCCGGGTAGCCAGGCATGCCGAACTCGGGAACGTCGAGGCCTTCTTCTTCCACTTCTGGCGCCACGCGCATGCTTTTTAGTTTGTTCACCGACCAGAAGACAGAGTAGGTCGCTCCAAACGCCCAAACCGCATACAAAGTTGCTCCCATAAGCTGGCACCAGAACTGCCGCGTGTCCCCGTGAAGCAGGCCGGTCACACCTTGGCCCGCGTGGCCCAGATACGCCGCCGCTCCCACGCCATTCCATCCCGCACCATAGACGCCGTCGGCAAAGATGCCGACACAGACGGCGCCGAACCACCCACAGTAGCCGTGTACCGAAATCGCGCCACACGGGTCGTCGATCTTGAGCACCCGCTCGTTGAAGAGAACGCCGCCACAAACCAGACCCCCAGCAAGTGCGCCAATAACAGTCGCTGAAGTCGGAGACACAAAGGCGCACGGCGCGGTGATCGCAACCAGGCCAGCGAGCATTCCGTTGCAAGCCATGGTTATGTCAGGCTTGCCAAACGCGAAATACCAGATCAGCATCGCAACTGCTGAGCCCGCAACCGCAGCCAAATTGGTGTTCACCGCGACTACGGAGATGCGCAGGTCCGTCGCTCCAAGAGTCGAGCCGGGATTGAATCCCATCCATCCGAAAAGCAGAAGGAACGTCCCCGTGACGACGTACACGATGTTGTGAGCGGGAAAGACGCGGATCTTCCCACCGGGGCCATATTTCCCCAGGCGCGGGCCCAGGATAATCGCGAGCGCCATGGCGCAGAAACCACCCACCGCGTGAACTACGGAGGAGCCGGCAAAATCAACGTAGCCGTGACCCAGATGCAACGTCGATCCCACCTGCGACAGCCATCCCCCACCCCAGGTCCAGCAGCCAGAGATCGGGTAGAGAATCGCGCCGATGAAGAGTTCACAAAGCAGAAACGCCCAGAAGGTGATTCGCTCACAAATTGCGCCGACGATGATGTAGCCCGCCGTCTCCATGAATACGACTTCGAACAGGGTCAGGACGTTGCTGCCAGTGTCATACGCGGGACCGACAAGAAAAAATCCCTTTCCGCCCACGAAACCCCATTGGCCGCTCCCAATCAGAAACTTATTCAGTGTAGGGACGCCGCCCAGGGTGGCGGGCGCGGCATTGATGGCAACGGCGCCAAACTGAAATGCATATCCGACCGCGTAATACGCCAGGAAGGCAAATACGTAGGCCGCGAAGTTTAGCATCATCAAGTGGGCGGCATTCTTCTTTCGCACCAGCCCGCACGTGAGCAGCGCGAACCCTGCCTGCATGAACAAAACCAGATAGCCAGTGTTCAGGGTCCAGGCGAAATTTGTGGCGACACGAACGTGCCCCACACTGTCCGCCAGCTTTATCGCTAGCGGCTCTTTCGCCGCCTGCGCCTGGTATTCATCGAATGCCTTTTTGTTCGAAGCGTAGTCCGGAGCTGTCTTGTCGGTGGGCTCAGGGACTACAAAAGGATTCCCGGCGGCGTCGACGGCGGCGGTCTTGTCCCCGGTGGCGGTGCCAGATGGATCGGGTTTGGGACCGTTGTCAGCGAAACAGGGCGTCACCAGCCCCGCCCAGAACGCGGTGGCTAGAAGGATGGCAAAGACCGCCGTCACTAACCCCAGGCTTGGAGAGCGCCTGTCGGCTCGTTTTATGATGTTTAGCTGTGAGCCGCCCACGAGCGCCATTGCGTTCAATTCGCGGTCCTCTCCCTGTTCCGCAAAACGATAAAGGCAGCCTTGCACTGAGTCCAATCGATATTTCTTATCGCGCCCATCAGACACTCAAATATGTCCCGCTCGGAGTCTTAGTTGCCAGGGGAGGCAGATAGTGGCGGCGGTCCTTTTGCGAACCATTCCTCGAACCAGTCGAGAGTGCGGAGCGTATAGTCCCGCGCGTCTGCAGGCTTGGCAATCGCGTGGCCCTCGTTGGGATAGACGACTAGTTTTGTGGGCACGTGCAGAGTTTTGAGTGCGTGCCACCATTCGACCGATTGCTCCATCGGCACTTCGCCGTCGCGGTCGCCGACGAGGAGTAGAGTCGGCGTCTTTACCGCCTTGACGAAGTGCATGGGATCGCTCTTGGCGTATACGGCAGGGTCGTCATACACCGATGCGCCGAAGAACGGAATCATCCATTCGTCGATGTCGTTGAGCCCGTAGTAGCTCAGCCAGTCGGAGAGACCGGCGCCCGCCACTGCGGCTGCGAAACGCCGGGTTTGGGTCTCAGCCCACATGGTCATGTATCCGCCGTAGCTGTGTCCGCGAATTCCGATCCGTTTGGTATCGATCGGATATTGCCTGGAGATCGCGTCTACTCCGGCCATGATGTCGCGGAAGTCGCCACCGCCGAAATCTTTTACATTGCCCTGCGTGAACGCCTCTCCTTGTCCGTAGCTGCCGCGCGGATTGGGGCAGAGAGCAAAGTAATGCATCGCCGATTGAGGGCCCATCATGCGCTCGTCCCAGCGTGACATGCATGCAGCGGATGGCCCTCCGTGCACATTGACGATGAGTGGATAGGTCTTGCCGGGAGCAAAATCCTTGGGCATTAACAACCATCCTTGCACCCGCATGTTGCCATTCGTCCAGTGCGCTTTGCGCATCTCTCCCCAGGCTGGCTTGACGCCGGAGTTCAAGTTGGTGAGTTGCTTCCAGTTGCCAATCGCGCCTGCCCAGACTTCCGGGGGAGCGCTCGCCGATTGACGCATGATCGCCGTCACTGGTCTATCGCCACTGCCGGAACCGCCCGAAGCCCATGCAGCGTCTGTCGGAACCGCTACTTCGTCGCCCGTCCAGAGCGTCTGGACCGCACCGCCTTTGGCGCTCACGCTGCCGAACCCGGAACTTCCATCCACGTTTTGTGCGAAGGTAATGCGTTCGGGACCTGTCCAAGCGAGCGTGAACGGGGATGACTTGAGGTTGGGAGTGAGGTTTTTCGTAATGCCTCCCGTGAGCGAAACGATACGAACGTCGCCTCCGGTGGAACCCTCATCGCTCATCAATCCTTCGATGAAGGCCACGCTGTTTCCATCGGGAGAGACGCGGGGCTCTGCGATTTGCAGCTTTGGTTTGTAGATCTCGAGCATCTCGCCGTTCTGCGCATTCACCCGATAGAGACGCGCGACATACCAGTTGGCGTCGCCGGCACCGTGCGTTGCGGTTGCCGCCCAGGCTTGTCCATCAGGCGTCCAGTCGTATTCGTAGACGTATATGCCCGCAGGTGTGACTTGCGTCAGATGATCCGTGCTCAAGTCGATGGTGGCAATGCGCTGCTCATAGACTTTCTCGTCGATGACACCCGACAGTGGCGCCATGGGTTCCAGCGGGCCCGCAATACGCGGTATCCCTTCAATGAAGAGGATAGCGAGCTTCGATCCGTCGGGAGAGAAGCGCGGGGCTTCGACATTACCCTTCAGTTCAGCATGCTTCACCACGGCGCTGCCGTCGGCTGCCGCGGTCCAGACTTGAGCGGCGGGAACGTCGCCGGGGAGTTCGGCGATGAATGCGATCCGCTTGCTGTCTGGGGACCACGCCACATCGCGCAGGCTGAGTTTGCCTTCGACCGCAATCGCATGAGAAGACCCGCCGGTGGCGGGTATTACCGCGAGTTCGCCGCTCGCGAAGTAAGCGACTTGAGTTCCGTTGGGGGAGAGCGCAACCTGGCCGATCCTTTTGGCGTGGGGCATGGAGTCGAGCACCACGGCCGCGCGAGAAGGCGCGGCGGTTTGGTCCTGCGCGAAAAGGGAAGCGCACAGGAGTAGAGATGCAACGGCGCAAAACAGCACCGAATAAAAAAGACGAGAGGCGGTTCGTGCGTTCATAGCGGGAAGGAGTATAGCTGGTTTGTCGCCTGCATGCCGAACTCGTCACGGCAACGAGCTGTACAATGCGCATGAAGATGAGAAGGCCGCTGGCTGGAGAACCCGTGACAAACCGAATATTTGTCCCATCGTCGATCTTCCTGTCTGCGCTGTTTGTGATGTCCACCTTGTCTACGGCACAAAGAACCGTCGCTCTGTCGCCTTCAATGCTCGCTCCAACTCCGGTGATGGGTTGGAATAGCTGGAACAAGTTTGGGTGTGACGTGAGCGAAAAGCTCATCCGCGAAATCACCGACGTTATGGTCAGCAGTGGAATGCAATCCGCGGGCTACCAGTACGTCAACATTGACGACTGCTGGCAAGTCAGCCGCCAGGTTGACGGAACGATTGTCGCCGATCCGCAGCATTTTGCCGGTGGCATCAAGAGCCTGGCCGACTACGTCCACAGCAAAGGTCTGAAACTCGGCATCTACACCGACGCCGGCCGCATGACCTGCCAGAAACGGCCCGGAAGTTACGAACACGAATTTCAAGATGCGAAAACGTACGCCTCCTGGGGCGTGGATTACGTCAAGATCGACTGGTGCTACGCCGAGGGACTGGATTCGGAAGTGCAGTATGCAAAATTTCGCGACGCGCTGGCTCGGTCGGGACGCTCAATTGTATTCAGCATTTGCAACTGGGGCGTGAAGGCTCCGTGGCGTTGGGGCCCCGCGACTGGAAATCTCTGGCGCACCACGGGAGACATAACCGATAACTACGATCGTATGTCGGTGATTGGATTCTCACAAAATGGCCTGGAGAAATTTGCCGGCCCCGGTCATTGGAACGATCCCGACATGCTTGAAGTGGGCAATGGCGGTATGAGCCGCGACGAATATCGCACCCACATGGCACTGTGGGCCATCCTGGCGGCACCCTTGCTCGCAGGAAATGATCTGCGAACCATGAACGCCGAGACCAAAGAACTCTTAACCAACTCCGAAGTAATTGCTGTCGATCAGGACCCCAAGGGTGTGCAAGGACGCCGCGTGTGGGAAGAAGGTCCCCTGGAAATCTGGATAAAACCGCTCGCCGACGGAAGCCGGGCGGTTGGGCTCTTCAATCGCTCCGATGCTGCCCTCAAAATGCGGCTCGACTCCAACCTGATTGGTGCAGAGCCTTCGTCGACGTTACGCGACCTCCTCGATCACAAGGATCTGGGTCCAATCAAAGACTCGTACACGACGGAAGTACCGGGGCACGGTGTGTTACTGGTGCGGGTCTCCGGGTAGAGTTGTCGAATAGCAACTCGGCCGCTTATTGCGTGATCCCCATCTGCGTCAAAATGAACGCATAGTCGAACGACGCCTCTTTCAATCGATCGTAGCGCCCTGAAGCGCCACCGTGCCCGGCAGGACTCAGATTCGTTTTCATGATGAGGACATTGTGATCGGTCCGCAGCGCGCGCATCTTGGCCACGTACTTGGCCGGTTCCCAGTACATCACCTGGCTGTCGTTGAATGAGGTCTTCACCAGCATATTGGGATAAGCCTTGGCCTCGACGTTGTCATAAGGGGAATACGCGATCATGTAATCGAAGGCCGGCTTCTCCTTAGGGTTCCCCCATTCTTCGAATTCGCCAACCGTAAGCGGAAGCGACTCGTCGAGCATCGTATTCATGACGTCGACAAACGGAACCCCGACAACCGCAGCCTTGAACAAATCAGGACGGAGGTTGAGAACCGCGCCCATCAGCAGCCCACCGGCGCTTCGGCCTTCGATCACCAGCTTATCCTTCGAGCCATATCCCTGCGCGACGAGGTACTCGGCACAGGCAACAAAGTCGGTAAAAGTATTTTTCTTGTGCATCATGCGGCCGTCGTCGTGCCACGCTTTCCCCATCTCGCCGCCGCCTCGAATGTGCGCCACGGCGGCAACCACGCCGCGATCGATCATGCTGAAGAGATTGGCATTGAAGTTGATATCGATGGGAAAGCCGTACGAACCGTAACCGTACAAATACAGTGGCCCTTTGCCATCCAGCTTGGCGCCCTTCAGATGGACGACCGAGATCGGGATCTTTACGCCGTCCGCAGCGGCGGCATAAATTTGCTCGACCTGGTAGCGTGTGCGGTCGTATCCGCCGGGAATCTCCCTCTGCTTCAACAAAACAGAAGCCGCGTTTCCCATGTCGTATTCAAAAATCGATAGCGGCGTAATTGCCGACTGGTAGGTGTAACGGAACTTGGCCGTGTCATATTCCCGGTTGATGTAGTCGGATACGTCGTAAGCCGGCTCCGGAAATTCGATCCGCTTCGATTGTCCGCTGCCCAGATCGGTCACGCTTATCTGGGGCAATCCGTTCTCGCGTTCGAACCGGATGTAATAGTGCTTGAAGAAACCGATGTCGTCCAGCATGACACTGGAACGCTGGGCAACCACCTCCTGCCAGTTCTGGCTGCGCGGATCGCCTATCGGCGCCTTCACCAAACGGAAGTTGCGCCCCGTATCGTTCACGCGGATGTAAAAGGAATCTCCGTTGTGGTCAGGATAGTATTCGACATCCTGCTTGCGTGGTTCCATCACCTTCCAATCCGCCATCGGCTGGTCGGCAGAAATGTAGCGGACTTCGGTAGTGGTGTGGCTGCTCGAAATCAGGAAGATGTACGCCTTGCTCAGAGTCTTTCCGGCCTCGACATTAAAGCGCTCATCCTTTTCTTCATAAATCAGGCCATCGGGGCCGGCGCTGCCGATCGCGTGCCGATACATGCGGTATTGGCGCTTGGCGGCATCTTCTACCGTGTAGAAAAACGTTTTGTTGTCGTTGGCCCACACCACCGAGCCTACCTTCTCCGCATGGTCGGAAAGGATTTTCCCGGTGCGCAGGTCCTTCACCGCGAGGACGTACTGTCGGAAACCGGTGTTGTCGGTCGAATAGGCCAGTAGATTGCCGTCGCCGCTAACCGCATAAGCAGCCACCGCCATGAAGACTTGCCCCTTCGCCATTTCGTTGACGTCAAGCACCACTTCTTCCGGCGCGTCGAGGCTGCCTTTCTTCCGGCAGCGAATCGGGTATTGCTTGCCGGCTTCAGTGCGCGAGTAATAGAAGTACTCCCCCTCTTTGTAGGGAACGTCGACGTCCGTTTCCTTGATGCGGCCAAGCATCTCGTCGTATAGATGCTTTTGAAACGCCTCAGTCGGCTTCATCACCGCTTCGGTATAGACGTTCTCAGCCTCGAGATACGCCCTCACTTCAGGATTGTTCTTTTCGCGCAGCCAGAAATAGTTATCCACCAGCGTGCGCCCATTTACTTCAGTGGTCTTTGGAACCTTTTTAGCCACCGGCGGCGCTGGGAGCGGTGCGGATTTATCAGCAGCGAGAATGCTCAGAACGCAAGCGAAGAGCAAAACGGAAAGAGAAAGACGTTTTACCGGGTTCCGGTTCATGCAAGCCCAATTCACGCGGGTCCAATTCATAGAGATGGCTCCAAACGCTGCGCAGGAATAGCGGCGCAAGTATACCCAACTTGCGGCCGCATTCGTAGGTCCAACTAAATCTCCGCTTTCAGTCGAGCAGTATTTGCGCTTACGTATTTGATGGTGGCTAAGACTGCTTGCTTGATGGTCAGGCGCGGCTGCCAGCCCAGAGCGCGAATGCGGGAACAGTCCAGCAGGATGAACGGACTGTCGCCAACCCAGCCGCGCTCGCCTCCCGAGTAGGTGATCGTGGGATGAAGACCGAGATACTCACAAATCCAGCCGATGGAGTCGTTCACCTGGCAATACTCGTCGGTCCCGAGATTGAAGATGTTTACCTTGCCATCGGCCCGGTCGATGGCCGTGAGGATCGCGTCGATACAATCCTGCACGTACAAATACGATTTCCGCTGATGGCCGTTGCCCAACACATGAAGACGTTCAGGGTGCTCGACAAGCTGCTGGCAAAAATCGAACACGTGCCCGTGCGAGTAACGCTCTCCCAGGATCGAGACGAATCGAAAAATGTAGCCCTGCAATCCGAAGCCTTCGCAGTAAGCTTGAATCAGGCCTTCCGCGGCCAGTTTCGAGGCGCCGTAAAGCGAGGTCTGGATTGGAAAAGCGCAGGTCTCGGGCGTGGGAAAAACTTCGGGCTCTCCATAGACCGATCCAGTCGAAGAAAATACGATGCGCCTGCAGCCTTGCTCTCGCATGGCCTCCAAAACATTCCAGGTTGCAACCGTATTCTGATCCAGGTCTTTGCGTGGATGGTCAGTACCGAAGCGCACGTCGGCATTGGCGGCGAAATGCACCACCAATTCGGCGCCCTCCATCGCCTGGGCCAGACTCTTCCGATCCAGCAAGTCTGCCTGATGAAGAGTGAACTGAGGCTTAGCCGTGGCGTTCTCCAGAAATCGTCGCTGTCCGGTCGACATATTATCGAATCCAACGACGTTATTTCCCGTGGAGAGCAGGCGGTCTACGATGTGACTGCCGATAAACCCTGCCGCGCCGGTGACTAAAACGCGCAAAATGACCTCCGTTGGAATGGTAACCTGGGTAGTTTTCAAACACTGACTAAGAAAAGTCTATCGACTATCTGAAGAAGTCTGCCGCAGCGCGATCCGCGTTCCCTTTAATTCAAAGCGGCTGTCGCGCCAAACATAACGCAGGTTCAGGTAGCTGGCGAACCATACAGCAAAGCCGAGGAGATCGCGCAGCGGATAAAGCCATGGTGCGCGCCTTATTTGCGGATCCCCAACTACCATCCAGCCCACCAGCCAGGCTTCGAGCAAGCGGTTCAACACCGCCACTCCCAGCAGAAGGCATCCAATCCTCCAGTGTCCCAGGAGTCCAGCCGCAACTAATCCAAGTATCCCGTAGGGCATGGCGAAGATCAGTCCGCTTCCAAAATGGCCTTTGGGGCGGGAGTACCTTGTGGTTTGCGCCCAGCGCAACTGGTTTTGCCACATGCGGCGAAACGATTTCTGGTTCACCACGTGATCGATAACGTGGCAGGAGAGCACCACGCGGTAACCCGCCTTTGCTATCAGATTGCCGATTGCGAAGTCGTAGGCAATGTAATCTTTCAGGGCGGTGTAGCCGCCAATGCTCGCCAGAGAATCCTTGCGCACCACGGTCGTCGGACCCAACCCGAACTTCATTCCTTCGAGCAAATTCGCCACCAGCACTCCCGCCGTCATTTCCACCGACATTCCAATCGCGGTGAGTCCGGAGAAGAATCCGGCAGCGTTCTTGCCGCGATACAGGCAGGTCACCATACCGGCTTTTGGGTCCAGCAATGGCGGCACGATCGCTCGCAGATACTGCGGCGACACTTCTACGTCGCTGTCGGTGGTAACCAGAATGTCGTGAGCCGCAGCTTCTGCCAGGCAATGAAACGAATGGACCACGGGATTCGGCCACGGCGTGCCGGTCACCAGCACACGGCTTCGAATGTGGGGATAACGTCCACATACTTCGCGCACCACGTCCAGGGCCGCGTCGTTCGCTTCGTCCGCTGCAAACAGAATTTCGTAGTTGGGATAGTCCTGCCGGAAAAAACTCTCGATGTTCTCCTTAAGCAGCGCTTCCAGCCCGTGCACCGGCTTGAGAACGGAGACTGGAGGCAGGTGCGCGTCGTCAGGAACAGATTGGAATTGCTTCCGTGCATCCCCGCGAAATCGGATTACTCCCAGCAGCGCCAGACCCAGAAACACGGCCGAAGACAATGTTCCTACGACAGCCGCGCCCAAAACGAAATATAGTATCAGCCCGATCAATTTGTATCGTCCGCGCGGCCGGATGACCGGCCTTGCCCGTCAGCAGCAATTCCCACTATACATTTTACGTTGACTTCGAAGGCAAGCTCGCAGAAGGCGCGGCGGGCCGGGTCACTTTGAGTCTTCGCGAGCAGTCTCACCGCTCCGCACCGGCGCTGCTTTCGTGATTCTGTAGTCTTTGTACTCGATGGAGAGCACGGCCCGGCCTCCCAGGCGCATCACGCTTTCTGTGTGGTTCTCGGCCGGAAGCCAGAAGTCATTGACCTTGACGTATCTGTGCTTTACTTCCGTCTTCTTGATCCAGAAAGATGGATTCTTGGCTGGTTCTCCTTCGATCCGCACGACAGCAAAGTCTTTCGCGTCAACCCAGATTTTTCCGCGATAGAGAAACTTGTTCCTGTTCCTGGGCAGCAGGTTCAGGACATACTGCGCACCCTCGGGGGTAACTTCAAACCCGGCGGATGTGAAGCTGTAGTTCTCCGTACTCAGCGCGGTGTTCCGGCGGTTCTCATCGTTAGCTGCCTCTTGTTCACCTTCCAGAAGTTTCTTGAAGACACGATCGATGATGAACTTGGAGCCGGTCTCGGACACCACCCTGAACTCTTTAGAATTGGGAGCGTGGTAGGTCACGCTGACTATCATCTCGGCGTCGCGATCACTCGGGAAGCCGCGATACTGCATGCGGTAGATGCGGGTTCCTTTAAACTCGCCCAGAGCGGCGGCGCGCTGCAGATTCTGCTCCTGAAGCTTTCTGGCGACCTGCTCGACCGGCAGGCGAGCATTCTGAGCGGAATACGAGGAGGATCCCGCATCCGGTCCCTGGGGAAGCGGCTGGCACAGAGACGCCACACTCCAACTCAGCAGCAAGAGACCGCCCAAAATGTGAGTTCCAACTGGCTTGTACCGCATGTCAACCCTTCAGATGCCGAAAACGCACCTTCCAGTTTACCCGAGACAGGTGGTACGCAGAGGCAGCGGCGGCTGCATTCTGCTCATCATTTCCCACGCTGGGATCGCGGGGGGAGATCCATCACGGGTTAAACACCCCGGCCCTCCTTTCGGAATGGCCTGGCTGGTTACCTTTGTGCCTCACTCATCGGAGCTATTCCTGTCTTTTCCGGTTTGACGCACACTATCTACGGGATCAAATGCAAGGAAGTAAAAAAACAGACCGGCGCCGGCAGGAACGCATTCAGGCCGTGCTGCCGGTCCGAGTTCGAGGAAGGGACTCTTCTGGGGCCTCGTTTGAGGCGCTGGCCCATACGCTCGACCTGACGCCGACTGGAGCGCGGCTGGGCGCGATTCGCCAAGAACTTAAAACGCTTGACACGTTAACTATTTTTTATCACCAGCGCAGAATGGAATTCACAGTCGTGTGGACCAGGCTGCTCGATGGAAAGGACGAATATCAGGTTGGCCTTCAAGCCTTTGCGCAGGAGAAGGAGCCTTGGGGAATGAGTTTTCTCAATTCCAGCTCGCCTGCAACAAAAGCTGGAGCAATCCATGGAGCGGCGTAAATCGAGGAGAAATCATGGACTACTTTATAAGAACACTCTGGGCAAATGAAGCAGGACAGGACATCGCTGAGTATTCCATAATGCTGGCAGTCATTCTGGTCATTGTCGTGGGCACGGTACGTCTGATCGGGTCGAACGCAGGCAACGTGTTCTCGCTGGTCGGCAGTTCCGTCCAATAGGCGGTTACAGGATCAACGCCCAACTCTTGCTCCCGGACCGGGGAATCGCGGCAATAACTTATAGCAAACGCGAAGGAATCACTGCATACAGGCCTAGTCTTTCGGGGCGATATGTGATCTCAGGGCCGCGTCGCGTTGCCCATCATCAGCGCAAACAACAGAGGGAGATAGATCACCGTGGCTTGCAGCACATGGCGAGCCAACATCTTGGATCGTGGGCTGGTGATAGGCAGTTTGAGAAACGCGAGACGTGCGCCGAAATAAAAAAGTGCAAGACCGAGAATCAACGCACCTACCAGATAGATCTTCCCCGCCATACCGAAAACACCAGGCAGAACGCTTAATGGAATCAAAATCAACGAGTAAGCCACGATGCGCCGGGCCGTGGACCTTCCATCCTTTTCCACGACCGGCAGCATGCGAATCCCACCGCTCGCGTAGTCTTCCCGGTAGAGCCACGCGATGGAAAAGAAGTGCGGAAACTGCCACACAAACAGAATCGCGAACAATATCAACGTGCCCCACTCCAGCTGACCGCGCGCCGCGGTCCAACCTAAAACTCCTGGCATAGCTCCAGGAAAAGCACCCACGAACGTGCAGATGGGTGAAATTCTTTTCAGCGGCGTGTAAGCAGCCAGATAGACTACCGACGTCAGGAAGGTCAGCAACCCGGTCAGCGGATTCGTGAAGACCGCCAGATATATTGACCCACCCAAAGTGGCCAGCAAGCCAGCCGTCGTGGCGTGACGCAGACTCATGCGTCCCGCGGGCAGGGGACGCTGCGCGGTCCGGCGCATGTGCGCATCGACCTTGTGTTCCATCACTTCATTCAGCGCCGCGGTGCCACTCGAGACCAGGCCGATTCCCAACAAGGCGTGGAGCAGTCCCCACGAGAGCGAAGAAACTCCCGCTTTCTGCGCGCCGAAAAAGTAGCCGCACCAAGCCGTCATTACGATCAGAGTGGTCACGCGCAGCTTCACAAGTTCGGCATAATCGCGCAGGAGAGAAGTTGCTTGCTTGCGAAACAAGATTACGGGCTGGGTCATCGCGCTCATGGGAGAATCAGTGGTGTGGTTGTCGTATCGCTTTCGTCACACTCGGAGAAGCCTTCCGAGTCTAGCAAAGATGGCAGCCCACAGAAAGCCAACCGGATGCTCAAGGATTGTATGGGTACTCTTCCGCCTTTCGAAAGTCAAGTCGAAATTGCGGAATCGACAACGCACGGACTGCTTATTGGCTCGCCGAAGTCCCGGATTCATTGAAGGTTTCCGGCGGATCAAAAAAGCACTGATGCCACAAAGCCGCGTCCGATAATTTGCCTGCCTTCCATTGCTGAAGCGTCGGAAATGCCGCGGCAATCATTCCACCATCGACGGAGTCGAAGATCACAACAATCCCGGCGAGTTCCTGGGGCTTCTGCGCCAGCTCCGCATAATCCTTGTCGAACACGGACTTCGCGAACTCCAGCTTGAGCTGAGGACCCGCATCCTTTTCCGCCTCGTTTATTTTTTCGACGGAAACGATCTTTACGTTTTTTCCCCGCAGAGGCGCCCAATCTCCCGGAAAGGGCGCAGTTTCTTCCCGCGTCACATGGAACCGCTCCTCCGCTACGGGAACGGGACTCGCGGGCGCATCGTTGTCGGGAACGCTGTCGGGCATTTCCAGGTTGTTGCGCCAGATCCATCCCCGGGACAATCCGGAGATGCGCACGTGAACCCAATCCCGATTGAAGTCCAGCATCTCGAACTCATCGTGTGCGCTGGCCAGGAACAAAGTCTTGGCCGTCAAACTCGCACTCGCCACCACTGGGGTTCCGTTTTTCTTTATCGCCACCAGATTCCTGGGATGCGCCTGGTTCTTCAGAATCTCTTCCAGGCTTGCCGCCTCGGCTTGCAGGCCACTCTGGTCTTTGCCGGCGAGTTTCTTTTGCTCGGTTTGAGTACCTGCCTTTTCTTGTTCGGCCAAGCCTTGAGCCAGTGAGGACGAAAAGCCGCCGCTGGTTTCCGGCAGCCGGGGAACCGGCGCAGAAATGGTGGGTTCCGCCGGATCTGGCGTCTTTGCCGATTGCCAAGGAGAAGGTTCCACTGACGATGGTTTCGAGGAAGATTGTTTCGAGGAAGATTGTTTCGAGGAAGACTGTGCCGAGGCAGACCGCTCCGACGGAAATGGCTCTCGGGAAGCAGTTGCCGGGGCACTCGCGGCACCCAGAGTTATCTTGCCAGCCAGTTGATCCGCCAGTTGATCCAGAAGGTCGGCTTCCAGCCGGCCATTCGACGTCAACACCTGATATCCAGACCGGGCAGCGACCGGGTCAACGTACCAGGCCGTAACCTGTACCGTCACCCGCACGATCGATCCTCCGGAAGCGGCCGCATTCACCTGGAACTTGCCTTGATAGTACCCCCGCTGATAGCGATCGAGGGAATGGTCCGACGAGGTCGCGAAACCATCCAGCACCGGCAGGCGTCCTGCTAGGGCAGCTTGCATGTCTTTCAGAGCTTTCTCCACCGTAGCCTTGGGTTGCGAAAAAGTCCGTTCGTATCCGTTTACCTGCGCGTGACTCCATTCCACGCAGCAAAAGGCCATGATCGCAGGCATTAGTGCGCGGGCGAAACTTCGACGGAACCCGGGCTGCCACCGGTTCATGGCTGCTCCAATTGATCGCGAAGGATCCATCCGTGCTGTCCCTCGTGCGTCTCCACGCCGTACCAGTAAGGGGTCGAAATCAGAATCAGGACTTCCGTGTGCGTGGTCAAAGACTGCAGCGTGCTCGCGCTGTGGAACGGCGCGGACTTCAGCGGAGCCCCCGGAGCTTTGACCAGCCGCTCGACCTGCTTGCGGAGATCTCTAACGTGCTCTTCCAATGTTTGCCCTAGCGGCGTCTGTCCTGGCGAAGTTTGGCCCGCCACGCTTTGACTTGATGAGGTCTGGCTTGGCGACTGCGGCGCGGCCGTTTGCGCCCCGGGATCCGCATGCCTCTCGAAGCCTGGTGCGGGCTGAAGCGTTGGGCCCGAGTACTCGTTCTGCATGGCCAGAGTCTGCTTCTTGAGTAGTTGTTCCTGGCGCTCTTTTTCGGCTTCGACGTTCTGCTTCTTCATCAACTCGATGGCTTCAATATGCTCCCGAATGTCCTTGTACTCACTGCCTTCGACCGAGCCGTTGGATTGATGAACGATGCGGCGGAAGCTTTCTTCAAAAAGCGCGTCGATGCGCAGCACGGTGTTTTTCTCGCCTTGAGCCAGCACCACGTATCGGACGACCAACGTGCCGACGTCGCTGCTGTCCTTAAAGTTGCGGGGGTCAAGTGCCTGCTCGCGGACTTTGTAGAAGACCTTCCCGCCCTCGTTCCAGGGCGGAAAAACGCTGGAGGAAGTGGCGGCCTTCGCCCCGCTGACAAATTCGTCTTTGTTGTATTCCTTGGTCCCCCGAATCACGCCATTCTGCGCCACATCTTCCACGACTTGTTCGACTTCGCTTACCGGCAGCGGGATGTTGACGATCAAGCCTTCGCCGTAGGGCGATCTATCCTTTTCGCGGCCCGCAAGTGGGAGCGCGGCTACCAACAAAAGAAACCCTGCGATTACGCTGATTCGCGTCAGCGACAACCACCGAGTTCGGGCCCCAATCCGGCAATCCACGCGTAATCTCCGTTCCTGAGACTTCTGAGAGTCTCGTATCCTTGGCACAAGGCTGTCAACTCGGAGGAACGTTCATCCGATCACCAGAAGCGCGAAAAAGGTAAACTCACTGGAATTGACATTGTAAAAAATTTGTCAAAACCTCTTGCACATTGCCCATCGTCAGTAGTAGGATTCCGCTCCGGTACGGTGGTAGGACCTTTGTCGAATTGGTTTTCTACCGCGGTCCAAATGCGGAGGGGTTTCGCATTTGCAGCTTCGTTCCGGCTACATCCGCGTTCTTGATGGGAAGTCGATTCTGAGTAGAACAAGATCTTGATCCGATCTTTGCCGAGGAGTCCGGCTATGCACGTTTTGAGTTGTCCCCGTCTTCACAAAGCACTTCGTTCCGCGATGTCGTTGTTTTCACTGGCCCTGGTGCTCGCAGCCGTAGTTTTCACTTGCAGTTCCCCCGCGAACGCCCTGCCCGCCTTCGCCAGAAAGTATGGGCTGCGCTGCTCGGCGTGCCACGAGTCCTGGCCCATGCTGAATTACTTTGGACAAAAGTTCAAAGATAACGGCTATCAGCTAATGAATGATCGCGATGCCCCAATCTGGCAAAATCCCGGGTATTGGCCGGTCACCTTTCGCATGACACCACTGTGGCACCGGGTGAGCACCGGCAAGGTGCCAATCGACACGTATGGGCCGAACGGCGAGGGAGGTTCCGGGATTACGGGACAGACGATCCAGCGCGTCACCAGTTCCGGCTTTGACCTGAGCGGTCTCGATTTCCACACCGGCGGCACGCTGGAAAAGAACTTCTCGTTCTATCTGCTTCCTTCTTCGAACAATGCGGCCTCGTTCCACTTTGAAACCGTGATGGCGCGCCTCGACAACCTGTTTGGCAGCCCGTGGCTCAACATAAAAATGGGCAAGTTCGAACTCGACAATCTGCTTTCGGAGAAGCGCATTTTAACGCTTACCGGCAACGGCGGCATCTACCAGCTCTATCACTTCTCTCCGGTGGGCGACGGTAACATCTGGGGAAAAATGGGCGACAACCAACTCGGTGCCGAGTTGATGGGCCACTCCTGGAATGATCGGACGCGGTATTCCGTTTCGGTTCTCAGCACAAACGATGGCACGCCCGGCTTGCCCTACGGCAACGCTTATACGGGATTTTTTGCCGCCAGCCAGGCTTTCGATGCCGGAAAGGCTGGGGTGCAGCGAATCGGTTTCTATGCCATGGTCGGGGAGGCCCCGACCACGTTTCTCACCTCCGGCGGTACCCCCCTCGGCAGTGCCGCGATCGGCAACAAGTCTTTCAGTCGCGAGGGCTTCGTTGGACAATTCTACTTCGGGCAGCACCTCGATCTTCAGGTTGTAACTCAGCACGGACAGGACAACGCCTGGTTTGGGCAAGGCTATGGCATTGGCGGCCTTGGCGGGGTTAACAACACGACAGGAACGGTGCTTCCTGCCAATGCTCGGGCGCCGGCATGGAACGGTATCCTCTTCGAGCCTCACTACGTCTACAGCCCGCAGCTTATTTTCATCGGGCGATTTGAGACCATCCGAATGTCGCAGCAGGCAACGGTCGCGGACCCTGTATCGGGAGCACCCGGCAACCCCTCGAATCTTGGCAATATCTCCACGTACACCATCGGCTACCGCTACAACCCGTTCATGACCAGCCGGGCCGGCTTTGCCTGGCACAACGAGTACAACTGGCTGCACCAGGACGGAACGGGGCCGCTTGTCGGCCTGACCAATGCCAACATCAACACCAGCGAGTTGCTGCTCGGCTTTGACTTTGATTTCTAGAGAGGGATAGACATGCGGACAAAATTGCATACGTGGTCGCTGTTGGTGGGCGCAGCTGCTTTTTTGGCGTTCCCATTGGCCTCCAAGGCGCAGCTCACGAAGTACGACCTGGAGACGCGCATGGGCATGGAAAGCCACGTCGGAAATATTACTGGCCATGCCAAGGATGCGAAGGGCGATTATCGCCGCTACTGCGTAGTTTGCCATGGCGAGCTGGGTGACGGAAACGGCGAAAGCTTCCCCTGGGTTGACCCCAAGCCCCGAGACTTTCAATTGGGCATATTCAAGTGCCGCTCCACTCCGACGGGAACCTTGCCTACTGACCAGGATCTCTTCGACACAATCGCTCGCGGCCTCGACCGCTCGAACATGCCGCAGTGGAGCACCTTCACCAAGCAGCAACGCGCCGACCTTGTCGCCTGGGTAAAACACTTCTCTCCGCGCTGGACAAACGAAAAACCGGGAACGCCCATCCAGATTCCTCCCGAACCCGAAGTCACCGCCGAGCGCATCAAAGCCGGGCGCGAGGTATTTGCCCGGGTGCAATGCTGGAAGTGTCACGGTGTACTGGGGCAGGCAAACGGTCCGTCCGCTGCAACACTTCAAGACGATCTCGGCCGCCCGATCGCAGCCTTCAACTTTACCGAGGGAGCCCGGCCCAAGTGCGGGGATACCGATCAGGATATCTACCGGATTTTCATGACCGGCCTGGACGGCACTCCCATGCCTTCCTTCGCGGACAACATCAAGCCCGACGAGGCCTGGGACTTGGTTTTCTATCTGCGCGCGCTTATGCCTCAGAAGAGCAAGGAAAGAGAAATGGCGAAGCAGCTCTCCCTGAAGCCGGTAGATCCAAATGCGCCAGCAGGACAGCAATAGGCGTCGCAACATCGCTACAACGTTCAATTTGATAGTTGTTCTTAAAGGAGGCTTCCTATGAGGAATCGATACAATTTCGCGGCTGTACTATCGGCAGTAGTTCTTGTCTGTTGTGCAGCGTTGATTCTGGGTCAGAGGGTCAATGCGGCGGGTGAAGGCAAGATTACCGGTTCAGTCAAACTCGACGGCGCGGCTCCCCACATGAAGGGCATCGACATGTCGAAAGACCCTTACTGCTCCAAGGCCCACGCCAGCGATCCCGCCCACCTCGAAACCTACGTGGTTGGCGCCAACGGAGGACTGGAGAATGTGGTTCTCTACATTTCCGACTGGAGCGGCAGCGCCCAGACCTCAACGACGGTTCCGGTATTCGATCAAAAGAATTGTTTGTACACTCCGCACGTGCTGGCGCTCGATCCGGGCCAGACATTCAAGGTCACAACCAGCGATCAAACAGCTCATAACATTCACCCTAATCCCAATCCGATGACTGGCAACATCCCGTGGAATCAATCTCAGCCGCCGGGAGCGCCACCAGTCGAGAAGAGCTGGAAAGCTCCGGAGTTTATCGAAGTAAAGTGCAACATCCATCCCTGGATGCACGGTTGGCATGCGGTGGTAAAAGGGCCTTATGCGACCAGCGATGCGAGCGGGAACTACACCATCAACAACGTGCCGCCCGGAAACTACACGGTGAGCGCCTGGCAAGAAGCCGCCGGTACCCAAACACAAAAAGTTACGGTTGCGGCCGGGGCCGCGGCTACCGCCAATTTCACCTTTAAGCCGAAGTAGAGAACTACGAAAACGTCTGGCTTTCGCAGCACGACTGCATCACCCAAATCGCCGCAGTTAAGAGCTGCGGCGATTTCAGAAAGGGCCGGAACCGTCGGCCCAAAGGCGGAACGATATGGCGAAGGTATTCGCGGTGACGATCGTTTTGATCGCAATTGCTTCGGCGATTCCCATCGTGATGCACATGTGGCCCATGCCACAGGACATCTCAACGCACGGTCACCTGATCGATGACCAGTACGCCGACACGATGCTGGAAGCCGGTATCTCCTTCCTGGCCTCTCAGTTCCTTTTGGCTTTCTTCATCTGGAAATTTTCCAGCCCCAAGCCGGCCGACAAGGTTAAGAGTTTTCCCGGCGGCGCTACGGGAATCGTGGTCGCCGCCTTCCTGTTGGTAGGCACCGAGGCCTTGGCGCTCGGCGTGTTTGGGACGAAGGCGTGGGCCAGCGTCTATTTCACTCCACCCGCAGCCAATGCGTTGCCGATCCAGGTGCAGGCGGGACAGTTCGCATTTTACTTCCGCTATCCCGGCCCAGATGGCACGTTTGGTCCGCTCCATGCCGACAAGATCAGTGAAGCCAATGCGAATTTCTTTGGTCTCGATACTACGAACGATCAGGATTCCAAAGACGACATCGTTGCCGCTGAGATGGCAATCCCGGTAAACCGCGAGATCCACCTGCTCATGCATTCGAAGGACGTTGGGCATTCTTTTTACGTCCCGGAGTTACGGGTGCAGCAGGATTTCGTCCCGGGCCTGGATGTGTCGATTCATTTCACGGCAACGAAAGTCGGCAAGTACGAAATAGTCTGCACCCAGCTTTGTGGCCTCGGGCACTACAACATGAAGGCGTATCTCGAAGTGAAGTCCCAGGATGATTACGATAGCTGGATTAAACAGCAGGCGGCGCTCCAGTAACGGTAGTTGGAAGTCTATATATAAATTTCTTAGGACGGTTTTGGGAAGGGCACGGCTTTAAGCCATGCCATTACCGTTCAGTTAAGAATGCGGGCTTAGCCCTGAGTCGTCTGGACCAAACATCTCGTTTGAGGTGAGCGTAAATGCACGATACGTCCGCACATGCGGCGCAGCACGGAGCCCCGACAAGCTTCATTCGGAAGCATGTCTTCAGCCTCGACCATAAAGTCATCGGCAAGCAATATTATGCACTGGCATTGCTCGCCGCCCTGATCGGAATGTTTCTCTCCTGGCTCATGCGCATCCATTTGGGATTCGGCAGTTATGCCATTCCCGGCCTGCACCTGCTCTCAAAGAATGGTGCGCCGGGAGACGTGATGACGCCGGAGTACTATCTGCAACTCATGACCATGCACGGGACGATCATGGTCTTCTTCGTGCTCACCACCGCCCCGTTTGCCGCATTCGGCAATTTCTTCCTGCCCATTCAGACGGGCGCCGAAGACATGCCGTTTCCGCATTTCAACATGATGTCGTTCTGGGTCACGTTCGTGGCCTTCTGGGTTCTTGTCGCCTCGTTCTTTACGGGCACTGGGCCGACTCTTGGTGGATGGACGCAGTACGCCCCCTTGAGCGCGATCGGTGACGTTGGCGGCCCCGGCCAGGGTCTCGGAGTGGTTCTTTGGGCGAGTTCGATTTGCCTTTTCTGTATTGGGCAGTTGCTGGGCGCGTTGAACTTCATCACCACCACGCTCGACATGCGCTGCAAAGGCATGTCCCTGATGCGCCTGCCGCTCACCGCCTGGGGCTGGTTCATCACCTCGGTCATGGGCCTGACCGCGTTCGCGGTCCTGATGCCCGCCTGCATCCTGCTCATTCTCGATCACGTCGCCGGAACCAGTTTCTTCGTGGCCTCGAACCTGGTGATTAACGACCAAGTGTTGCCCCATTCCGGCGGCTCGACTCTGCTCTGGCAGCACCTGTTCTGGTTCTTCGGACATCCCGAGGTCTACATCGCCATTGTCCCCGGCATGGGCATCGTGTCGCACATTCTCATCACCAACATGCGCAAGCCGATGCTCAGCCACCGAGTGCTCATTTATTCCTTCGGAGCCCTCGCCGCCCTCAGCTACATGGTCTACGGTCACCACATGTTCGTCAGCGGGATGAATCCCGTCTCGTCGCTGGCCTTTTCCTTCCCCACGCTGGTGATCACTATCCCGTCTACGATTATCGTGCTGATCTGGCTGGGCAGCCTGTATGGCTCCAAGTTGCGGATCAATTCGGCATCGTTATTCTCACTGGGCTTCGTTTCCATGTTCATCAGCGGCGGCGTCAGTGGCTTTTTCCTGGCTCAGCCTTCCATCGACATCATGCTGCACGCCACTTATTTTGTGGTCGGCCACTTCCACCTGGTAATGGGAGTCGCCGCCATGTTCGGCATCTTCGCGGCAACGTACTTCTGGTTCCCCAAGATGACCGGCCGCATGATGAACGAGACTCTAGGCCGGGTCCACTTCTGGATGAGCTTCGTGGGCGCCTACTGCATCTTTATGCCGTTCCACTACCTGGGCATCGCCGGCAACGTGCGCCGCTACCAGGCCTTCACCGACGATTACCTGATCCCGCTGATCCCCGTGCACAAGTTCATCACCATCGCGGCGCTGTTCACCGGCTTGGCTCAATTGATTTTCGTTTACAACCTGATCCACAGCCGGTTCAAGGGCGCACTGGCCCCGAACGACAATCCATGGGAAGGCACTTCGCTGGAATGGAGCACGGCCACGCCTCCGCCCCACAATAACTTTGGCGACAAGATGCCGGTGGTCTACCACGATCCGTATCAGTACAGCGTCGAGGGCGCAAGCAGCGATTACACAATGCAGACCTCGCCGGAAAAAATCAATAGCCCGGACGAAGAAAAGTAATCTTCGAACCGGCGACTGATGTTTTATTAGAGGGTATCAGGAGATGGCGACCACAGTACACGAACCGCCGAAAATCGATCCCGAACGCTTACCCAGTCAGGGCTCCGGCAACGGGGGCTGGCAAAATCTGGTTCCCGCCAGCGGAGACTTGCGGCGCGTCAAGGACTCCTCTCCTCCTCCCGCGAGCACCGGCATCTGGGTAGGCTTGGCCGCCATCACCATGAGCTTTGCCGCCTTCACCAGTGCCATGATCGTTCGTCAGGGCACTGCGCCTTTGGTGCATATCACCTTGCCTCCTGTGCTTTACCTGAACACTTTGGTGATCATTGCCAGCAGTATCACTCTTGAGCTGGCGCGCCGCCGAATTGCATCGTTCATGGGCGGGGCAAAGGATCAAGCAGCCAGTCCGGCGCGGTGGCTCTATATCACGCTGTTCCTGGGTCTGCTCTTTGTTGCCGGGCAAACTTCTGCCTGGATGCAACTCAAGTCCCAAGGATTCGGCCTCGCCACGAACATCAGCTACTCGTTCTTCTACGTGCTGACTGTAGCTCATGCTCTGCACGTGTTCGGAGGGCTCGGCGGTCTGGTGCGCGTAATCGCAAAGCTGAACAAGTCTGTCCTGCGCCGAAGCACCCTGGACGCGACTTCGCGGTACTGGCATTTCATGGGTGTGCTGTGGGTGTATCTGCTTTTGCTGCTTTGGATGAAGCTCTGAACGACGAAGCTCGAACCAGTCAAGGGTAGGAGGCAACGTGAGTCAAGCCGATCTAACGATGCACGGACACGCAACCGCGGGTGCAATGGCCGAGCCCGCGTTCTCGGTGCCCGCAAAAAAGATGGCGATGTGGCTGTTCATCATCGCAGACTCCGCCACTTTCGCCGGATGTCTTGTCGCCTACGGCTTTATCCGCAACGCCACTCCCAACTGGCCAAGACCATTTCACAACATCACCAATGTGGCGGCAATGACGCTGATTCTACTGACCAGCAGCCTGACCATGCTCATTGGAGTGCGGTCCGCCCACACGGGCGACAAAGCGAAGGCCTTCCGGTGGACCATGATTACCGCCGTCATGGGTGTCCTTTTCGCCGTCCTGCACATTCGCGAATGGATGGGAATGATCAGCGAAGGCGCGACGCTATTTCACAATCCCTGGGGCACTCCTCTGTTCGGCTCATTATTTTTCAGCGTCACCGGCTTGCACCTGTTGCACGTTACCGGCGGCGTGATCGCGCTCATCGCCGTTGGCGCTCGCTACCAGGGCGGGCGCTACAACGCCGACGACCTTGAAATCACCGGTCTCTATTGGCACTTTGTGGATCTGGTTTGGATGTTCGTGGTCCCGCTGGTCTATCTCTTGAATTTAGCTCACTGAGCTGGAAAGATGCAGGAGCAAACACTATGACAACTGTCGCAGCGCACAAGGATAGTGGAATGGGCAAAGACCTGATCGTCTACTTCTGCCTTCTGGCCCTTGCGGGGATCCAGTTCTTCATCGCTTATCAGGACATCAGCGCGACGCAAATGTTTGAGCGTATGCTGTGCGTGGCCATCATCGAGGCTGGGCTCGCACTTTTGTTCTTCATGCACCTGTCGGAAAATCGCGGACTGCGATGGTTTGTAATAATCTTTACGGTCGCCGTTATATTCGGAATGCAATACGGATGGACCGATAGCTTCCGCTTGTCAAATGGCGTACCCTGGGCCCGTTAGCCCGTCGCATCGGCATTCGTAGCACAACATTGTGAAGTATTCAAAACCAATTTTGATTGTGAGTATTGTCGTAGTGGGACTGATCATCCTGCTGGCTCCGCTTCCAGCTTTCGCCCAGAGTTGTGCGCTTTGCTATACGCAGGCCGCGTCTTCGGGCTCCGCCATGATTCAGGCCTTGAAGAGTGGGATTCTGATTCTGATTGCTCCCCCCACCTTCATGAGCATCGGATTATTCTTCGTCTGCTATCGCAAACGCAATCAGACCCGGGAAGGCAATGGCGACGAATCAGACCGCGAATGGAAGGACGGCGACCATTCAGACGATTCCGCCAGCAAGAATTGGTAGCTCACTTCTTGTAAACCACCCCGCCCTTCATCACGAACGACACATTCCCAAGCGCACTGATGTCCTGTAACGGATCGCCGGAAACGGCGACGATGTCCGCCAGATATCCCGCTTCCAAGGCCCCAATTTGCCCCTCCCAACCCAGCAGCCTCGCTCCATTGAGCAGATCAGCCTGCAGCACCGCCATCGGCGACATGCCGTACTTCACCATCAGCGCAAATTCCCGCGCCTGCGTCCCATGCGGAAACGGCCCCACATCTGAGCCGACTGCCATCGGAACTCCCGCCGCCACCTGCTTGCGGAAGTCCTGAACCTTCCAATCGAGCATCTGGCGCTCACGCGCGCCCTGCGCCGGCGTCGCCGCATGGTCGGCAAAATACTCGAAGATGGTGAACGTCGGCACCGCGAAGATCTGTTTCTCGCGCATCAGCCGCATGGTCTCGTCGCCGAGCTGGTTGGCGTGATCGATGGAAGCGACCCCCGCACGCGCCGCGAACAGCGTGCCCGGTTCTCCCGTGGCATGCACCGCCACGTGTTTCCCCAGCCGCGCAGCCTCCTCGACCGCCGCCTTCAGCTCCGCTTCGGTGTATTGATAAATCGTGGAAAACTGGCCGTCACGCACCTTGTCCGGACCAGTCTCATAAATCTTGATGAAGTCCGCACCTTCCTTGAACTGCTGCCGCATTACCGCCACCAGCTCGGCGGCATCGTTAGCGTAGTCAGCATTGGACAGCACATGCTGCGCGGGGTTGTATCCGATGGCATCCTCGTGCCCGCCCAGGATGTTGATCGCGTTCCCGCTGATGCGCAGCCGCGGTCCCGTGACCAGACCCTGATCAATCGCGTCGCGCACCGCTGTGTCGGCTGACCCCGCGCCCTCGGTTCCCATATCGCGTTCCGCGGTGAAGCCGGCCATCAAATCGTCACGCGCAGCAAGCGTCGCCATGATCGTGCGCTGCGGCACCGACTCCTGCACCGTCTGCAAGTCCTCGGCTCCGGGATGAAGAAACAAATGCACGTGGACGTCGATCAATCCGGGCATCAGCGTACGGTCGCCGAGATCAATCACCTCCGCCCCCGCCGGCCGCTTCACCGACGAACCCACTTCCACGATGCGTTCGCCCTGCACTAACACCTCGCCCGGCTTCACTACGCGCCCGCTCTTCACGTCGAGCAAACCAGCCGCATGCAGCACAATCGCTTGCGGAGATGTGGGTTTGGATGGAGTCTGCGCCGGCGAGAGTCCCCGAAGAGACAGTAGCAGTAATAAAAGCAGAGGGAGGACTAGCCGTAGCCGCGTCATATCAGCAGGGAATGGTACCACTTTGGTTGTGTCGAGCGGGCACTCCTGCCCGCTGTTCTTCACCTTTATCTGATTTTGCGGGACGCGTCTCAGTTCAGGGGCCTGTCGACTATCCCCCCAGCTCCAGGCTCTTCAACTCCTCCACTAACCCCTTCTCCACTTTCTTCTGATGCTCCGCCGTCAGCTTCTTGCCCCCCGAAGTCAAATAAAACGCATCGATCGCCATCTGCCCCTCGGTATCAATCAGAGCGATCTCAATATTGCACTCCTGATGGGATAGGCACGAAGTGATGCGGTGCAGCAGCCGCGGCCGGTCCTGCGCAATCACCTGCAACAGCGTACTTGTCGATGAGCATTCATCGTCAAAATCAATCCGGGTCTCCACCACAACTCTGACGCGCACGCTCTTCTCCCCGCGTTGCCGGTCGCGCAACATCTTGTCGAGATCCGCCTCCCCCGCCAGCACCGCGGCAACGCTTCGCTTGAACCGGTCCCATTCTGACAGGTTCAGTTCCAGCGTTCGAAAGCGGTCCGTAAAGTAGAGAGTGTCGACCACGGTCCCAGCCTGGTTTGAAAAGGCATTGGCCTTCACGATGTTCATTCCCCAAGCCGCCAGCACTCCCGTCAGAGTGGCGAACAATGACGCACGGTCTTTTGTGACCAGCGTCAACTCGTACCAATGCCGCCCGCGCTTCAGGTCCACCTGCACGGGATCGTGACCAAACTCCTCCGCCATTTGCATATGGCGCATCACATCCTCGGCGGAGTGCACGCGCAAATATCTCTGCGGAAACCCCTCCACGAAATCCTTGAACTTCGCGCTTATCACCGGAGCCAGGCTGCGCAGGCGCGCAAGTTTTTCTCCGTTCGCATCGTGTACGCGGTGGTCGGCGCTGCGATTCAAATAGTTCGCCGCACCAATGTAAAGCTGCCACACGTTTTCCGCTTTCCAAGGCGTCAGCGCCTCCGGATTCACCGCCTTGATGTCCGCATACGTCAGCAGGCATAACATTTTCAACCGCTCTGGTGTTCCCACCTTTTCGGCGAAGGCCGCCACCGTCTCCGGATTGAAAATATCCCGCCGCAGTTGCGCCGACATTTCCAGATGGCTCCCGATCAGAAACATCACCACCGCTCTTTCCCCCGCATCCACATCCAGCCGGTCCAGACAGTGACCGGCGATTTCGAGGCTCGCCTCCACATGATTACCGCCCGGCACTCCCTTCCCCGTGTCGTGCAACAGCAGCGCGAGATAAAGCAACTCCGGATCTTCCAGTTCTCCCAGCAACTCCGCGTAGCGCTTGTCCCATTCCGATTGCGATTGCTTCAGCCGGTGCAGACTTTCAATCGCGAGGATTGAGTGCTCGTCCACAGTGAAACGATGATAAAAATCCCGCACGACCAGCGAATCAATAGGCTTCAGTTCCGGCAGCAGCAACGTGAGTAGGCGCAGCGAATGCATGGCCCGCAGCGCCTCCGCGGCATGCGGCTGCAACAGCGTTTCCTGGAGGTAAAGCCAGAGCTCCGCCCCGCGCGGTGGAGTTACCGCCAGCGCAGGAAGTTCCTGCTCGATTCGGTGCTCCGTAGTGGCACTCAACTTAACACCGTGCTGCGCCATAAAGTGAAACAGCCGCAGCAGCATTTCTGGATCTCGGAGCGAAGAAGACTGCTGGAGAAAAATCATCCCATCCACCACCGAAAAGTCAGGACTCGACGGCCGCGAGCACCACCCCTGAAACTGCCGGCGCAGGGAAGACCAGGCTTCCGGAATCTCTTCGAGCAACTGCGTCACGGTCCGCTGCACCGCGCGGGCATGACCGAAGTAAATTCGCATCCAGTCCGCAGCCGTCATGTCCGCGGCACCCGACGTCCCAATCTTTCTTGCCGCCGCTTCGTCCTGCGCCTCCCAGCTCAGCGCATTGTCGTCGCGCCCGTGGCGGAAATGCAGAAAGCACCGAGCCGCCATCAGAAACTCCAACGCCGCATCGAGTTGTTTTCGCACAGGTGCCCGCAGCGAGCTGGCATCGGGCCAGTCGCCCAGTTTACCCATGGACGAGATCAACGCCAGCCAGCAGGCCACGTTGTAATCGCGCAGTCCGCCCGGAGTTTCCTTTAGATTCGGTTCCAGGTGAAAAACCGTGTTCCCGAACTTCACATGGCGCTCGCGCGTTACCTCAGCCAACCCTTGCAGCAATGGCTTCGCTTCCCGCATCGCCAGCTTGGGAATTACTTTGTCGTGGAGGCGCGCGAACAACTCCCGGTCGCCTGCCAGATAACGGCTGTCCAGAAGAGAAATGGTGAATTCGGTATTGTTGGGATCAAACCGGTCGCATTCCGAAAGCGTCCGCGATGCGGGACTTAACTTGAGCTTCAGATCCCACAGCTCCTGCGAGAAGCGCCGGACCGCCTCTTTGTGAGTTTCTTCGCCCTCACGGCCGGCATACAGAAAAAGCAGATCAATATCGGAATAAGGGAAAAGCCAGCCGCGCCCGAAGCCTCCAGCCGCAACCAGAGCGAACTGCCGCGGCCCCGCTTCCTCCGCTGACACCAGGTCGCGCCACAAGCGCCTGAGAACGTCTTCGATGAGCCGCGTTCGCTCGGCAACCGCGGCACGGCCGTCTCCCGTCGCCGCGAAATCGCGCGCCATTCGCGCCGACTCGTCGGTTAGAGAACTCCGCAGTTCACTGATCAGTAAAGACGCAGCCGTCATGACGATGGGTCAATGAATCGATGATCACGAATCGAAGCCCGATGCTCTCATGCCGCGTGTCATCAGTAGATGGCTGGTAACACGCTGGTGTTAAGATGTCGTCCGGTCGCGTCCCGGTAGAATGTTCCTCTAACTCCCCAGTTTGCTTTCCTATAGTGCCCCTTCGCCCCGCTCCTCGTTGCGGATGCGAATGGCCTCATCCACGCGCGTCAGAAAAATCTTCCCATCGCCGATTTTGCCGGTGCGCGCCGCCACCAGAATTGCCTGCACGGCTTTCTCTACCATCCCATCCGCCAGCACCATCTCGAGCTTGGTCTTGGGAATAAGGTCGACGCTATATTCGCGGCCTCGGTAGACCTCGGTATGGCCCTTCTGCCGCCCATGCCCTCGCACCTCGAGCACGGTCATGCCCTCAACTCCAATCTCGTGCAGCGCGCTTTTCACCGCTTCCAGCTTGGAGTTCTGGATGACTGCCTCAACTTTGGTCATGATGTTGTTCTCACGTTCGTCCTCCCGCGAGCGCAGTCGATGCGAACGCAATTCGGCTTGCGCTCACTCTATCGTCTGCCACCGCTCCACGGAAATTGAAACTATTTATCGTTCCCATCAGGATTTGTTATGCGAAGCTTGGTTATGCAAGGCCGGGAAATCTCGAAACTTACCTCCCAGCCGGCGTATCGTGCAAGAGCGACTAATCATTCTCATGGCTGATTACTGTACACGTATTTCCCCGAAACCTCCGCGATCACAAACTTGGCCGGCAAAACCCCGTCCACTCGTGTCTTCTGGTGCGGAGGCACAAATAGGAACACGCGTCCACGTCCCGCCCAATCTCGCTGCAAATCCGCATCGTTCAGGTAGATGTTGGGCGCATCGGCAAAGGTCGAACCGAACCACATCGACGTAGTGCGTCCTTCCACCAGCTCGATGGGCCGCCGCAGATAAAACAGCAGCGACGATCCAAAAGCCTGGTCGCCATAAATCATCACTTTGTCTGCCGGCCGCGCCCGCGCCGCGATCTCCTGTGCCAACCGCTTCGACGAAAGATAAGGACCAAATCGCCCCAGCGCAATATGCGCCGCTACCAGGAACACCGCCAGCCCCGCCCCCAGTGCCCAGGTAGCAGAATAGTGGCGACGCCGCAAACGCAGAATGAACGACAGCGTTGGTGCCACCAGTAACACAACTGCCGCCAACGCCGCCGGCAACCGCAGCGCCGCAAATGATGCATAACTCAAATCCAGCATGTGCGATGTCGAAAGCGTATATGCATTTGTATCCTGCTGGCTCAGCAACCTTCCAATGTCAGGCTCAAACGGCAGATCCCGCGACTGCCACAATCCCACGGCCAACAGGGCGCTCGCCACAATCCCAATCACGGCCAGAAAGCCCGCGGAGATTGTCAGCCAACCCGCGCCTACCCGGCCCTCACGCTCCACCGGCTCGCACTGCGCAATCCCGTCTGCAAGTAAGAGCAGAAGCGGCAAATACGCCGGAAACGTGTAGTACTCCTGATTGGTCGAGATGGCAAAAAAGATCAACACCACTCCCGCCCAAATCCAGCACAGCAGCCGCGTCCGTGCGGCAAAATCACTCCGCCGCGCGCCATTCTTGCCCGCACCGCCGCGATGACCTCGCCATGCTTCAACCGCAGTTCTCACCGCCGCCGGCAGATACAGACTCCACGGGAACAACCACACGAGATGCAGCGTCCAATACAGCGTAGCCGGAAGCTTGTTGTAATCTCGCGGATACCGCTTTCCCAGGAATCTCAGAAAATGTTCATTCACGAAATAAAACCAGAAGAACCCATGATGCTCGGGAGTGCCGGGATTGCGCAACCCCGCAAGAATGTGCCAAGGCGCGGCGATCGCCAGAAATAACGCGAGCCCTGAAAACAGGCGGAACTCCCGCCACCGCCGCCAGTCTCCCGTGACCAGTAGAAAGAAAAATGCTGCGCCGCACGGAAATGCAAGCGCGATCAGCCCCTTGGTCAGCACGCCCAACGCCATCATCGCGTAGCCTGAATACCATCGCCATGAGGCCGCTTCTGGCTCCAGCGCCGTCAGGAAGAAATACATCGCCGCGGCAATCAGCAGGCTCAGCAACACCTCTGGAATCAGCACACGCGTGAACAGGTAAACGCCCGCGCAGGTGTAGACGAACAAAGCCGCATAAATCCCCGTCCGTTCCCCGAACGCGCGACGCCCCCAGCAAAATCCCAGCACCCCCAGCAGCATCACCGACAGCACCATCGGCAAGCGTGTGCTGAATTCGTTCACGCCTAGAACTTTGTAACTGAACGCCACCAGCCAGTAGGGGAGCGGCGCCTTCTCCAGATACCGGACGCCGTTCACGTGCAGCGTGACATAGTCTCCCGTCGCCACCATCTCGCGCGCCGCCTCCGCGTGTGTGCTGTCAGCATCGTCCAGCAGCCCCGGAGTGAACATCGAGCCCACGTAGACCGCCAGAAACACCGCAGCCAGCGCCCAGTACGCAGCTCTGGACCCGCGACTGCTCTGCTTTTCTTGCCCTGTGAGAGAGACTGGATTCGCGATCAAATGGATGAGCCCAACACAGTCTTACAAATACGAGGAAAGTCGGCAACTGATCTTCCCGCTCGCACAACTGCCTCTCCAGGACGCTCGCCTCCCGGCAAAAATGCTACAGTAATCGGTTCATGTCCGCGCCCGATTCCATCTTCGTTCGCGCCTGCAAATCCCAGCCCGCCGAGCGCACTCCCGTCTGGTTCATGCGCCAGGCGGGACGCTACATGCCCGAGTACCGCGCCATTCGCAAGCAACATTCCCTGCTCGAAATCTGCAAGAAGCCTTCGCTGGCCGCCGAAGTCACCATCACCGCCGCTGAATTTCTCAGCGTTGACGCCGCCATTATCTTCGCCGACCTCCTGCTTCCACTCGAGGTCATGGGCTTGCCTTTCCATTTCTCTGCCGGAGAAGGCCCCGTCGTCGAGAAGCCAGTCCGCACCGCGGAAGACGTAGCCCGACTTCGCGCCGACCGCGCCACAGAACTCGGCTATGTTTCCGAAGCCGTGAGCCTGGTCGCGAAACATTTCGCTGGAAAAATTCCCGTCATCGGCTTCTGCGGGGCGCCCTTCACCCTCGCCAGCTACATGATCGAAGGCGGCGGTTCGCGCCACTACCTCCACGCTAAGAAGATGATGTACAACTCTCCCGCTGTTTGGGATGCATTGATGCGTAAGTTGGTGGACGTCACTGCCGAATACTCCGCCGCCCAAGTCCGCGCTGGCGCCGATGTCATCCAGATTTTCGATAGTTGGGTCGGCTGCCTGAGCGTGGAAGATTACCGCCGCTACGTCCTGCCGCACGTAAAAATCTTGGTGACGCGCTTGCAGAAGACTGGCGCGCCCATCATTTATTTTGGCACTGGCAGTGCGACCCTGCTCCCTGCGATGAATGAAACTGGAGCCGAAGTCATCGGCCTCGACTGGCGTATGCCGCTCGACAAGGGCTGGAGCGACCTCGAACATCGCTGTGCCGTGCAAGGCAATCTTGATCCCGTCCTGCTGTTCGCCGACTGGAAGGAATTGAAGTCTCGCGCCGAACACATTCTTCGGCTCGCCGACGGCCGCCCGGGCCACATCTTTAATTTGGGCCACGGCATCCTCCCCGAAACGCCGGTCGACAACGTGAAGAATCTCGCGAAGCTGGTGCAGGAATATTCCGCGGCGGCCCGAAGCCCGAACGCTGAAGCCCGAAGCCCGCATTCATGATTCGCATCGCCATCATCGGCGGCGGCATCTCCGGACTCGCCGCCGCTTTCACACTGGAAGAGCAACGCCGCACCGGCGCGGTCGACTACACTCTCTACGAAGCCTCTTCCCATCTCGGCGGCGTGATCCGCACCGAGCGCATCCAGGGCTGTATCGTCGAAGCCGGCCCCGATTCCTTCATCACCGAGAAGCCCTGGGCCGCCGATCTCTGCCGCGCGCTCGGCCTCGGCGATCAGTTCATCGGCTCGAATGACGGCGATCGCAAAACCTATATCCTCGTCCGCGGCCGGCTCATCCCCATGCCCGACGGCCTCATGTTCATGGTCCCCACAAGAATCCTGCCGACAGGATTCTCGCCGCTTTTTTCCTGGACCACCAAGCTCCGCATGGCGCGGGAATTTTTTCATCCGTCGCACGCTGCTGAGGCCGACGAAAGCGTAACCTCGCTGGTCGAGCGCCACTATGGAGCCGAAATGGTGGACCGCCTCGCCGACCCGCTGCTCTCCGGGATATACGGCGGCGAAGCCGCCAGCCTCGGCGTCCGCGCCGTCCTGCCCCGCTTCGCCGAAATGGAGCGCACGCACGGAAGCCTCGGCCGCGCGATGCTCGCCGCTAGAAAGAAGACGCCGGGTTCACCCAACAAGCCCCCCCCTCCACTTTTCACTTCGCTCAAAAACGGAATGCAGCAGCTCGTCGAAACGCTCGTCCCGCGGTTGAATCCAGCGTCTCTCGTCATCAACACTCCAGTGCAGTTAATTCAGCCGGACGCTGGTGGCTGGACTCTTTCGGCAGGCCTAAAACCTGATCACTTCGACGCTGTGATTCTCGCCGTGCCCGCCCACGCCGCCGCCAAGATTTTGTCGAGCAGCAGCCCCGATCTCTCCGCCGAGCTAGCCGGGATCGGATACAGCTCGTCAATCACGGTCGGCCTCGGCTACGATCACGATGTTCGCCAGTCGCTCCCTCCCGGCTTCGGATTGCTTGTGCCCCGGAGTGAGGGAATGCGCTTGTTGGCCGCGACGTTCGTCCACAACAAGTTTCTGAACCGCGCCCCCGAGGATCGCGCCCTGCTGCGCTGCTTCTTCGCGGGATCGAACGCGGAAAACCTCTCGCATCTCTCCGACGATGCCATCATCGCCGTAGTCCGCAACGAATTGCGGCAGATCCTCGGCCTCCACGCCGCGCCTCTGTTCGGCCGCGTCTATAAATGGAAATCCGCCATGGCCCAGTACGGCGTCGGCCACCTCGAACGTCTCGACCGCATCGAGGGCCTCCGTCGGCAATTGCCGGGACTCGCTCTCGCCGGCAACGGCTACCGCGGCATCGGCATCCCAGACTGCGTCCGCTCCGGCAGTGAAGCCGTGAAGCAGATTCTCAATTCTTGAAAGACGCGCAAGAACTAAGGTGGACTTGGAGCCCCTGAGGTTACGGGGCGCTTTTGGGTGTCGCAGCGCTTCAGCGCTACGACGGGCGACCGACAAAGAGATCGGCTTTAGCCGCTGAGGGAACGAACCTCGAAACCTACGCTGGAACATCCGCCTTCCTCAAACGCCCCTCCCGCCGCACCCTGCCCACCACCAACTTAATCTCGTCATAACTGACCTCCGGTGGCAACAAATCCTTCAGGACCTTCAATCGCTCCATGCCCACCTTGGCGCAAGCCGCCTCAATCACCGACTGCTTTTCCTTACTCACCCACCCGTCCTGGAACTCCGCATACCCCGTCTCTATCAGACCCGCCACCCCGCTCACAATCGTCGACATCTGCCGTCCGCGAATCTGCGCTATCTCTTCCAGACTTTTCCCCTCGTTCAACAAACGCAAAGTCTCTTCCGCCGGCTTGGTTTGCTGCTGTGTCCAGCCCGCCGCCCGCTCACCCTTCTGGAATTTTCCCAACGCGGCCAAAATCTCCCGCCCATAGGTTTCCGCCTTCTTCTCGCCGATTCCCGGAACCTGCAACAACTCCTGAATCGACTTCGGCTGCCGCCGGCAAATCTCATCGAGCGAGGAATCATGCAACACCACGAATGACGCCATGCCGATCTCCTTCGCCACACGGCGCCGCCACTCCCGAAGATACTCTCGCAACTCCTCCGCCTCAGGCCCTGAAGCGGCGGCAGCAACCGGCTGCAACGGCAACCGCCTTTTCCCCGCCGCCTTGCCTGGCGCCACCTCAGACTTCACCATCCACTCCGCCGCGCTACCGCACACATCGCAAGCCGCACAAGTCTCCCACTTCGGCTTTTCTCCAAAGTGCCCGCAGATCTGCCGGTGCCGGCACCGCTTCGACTCCACAAACTCACGGATAATCCGGTACCGTTCCCACGCCCGTTCGCGCTCTGCCGCATCCGTGATCTGATTGGCAAAAAATCCCAGCAGCCCTGCGTCTTTCTTCTGCCACAACAAGACGCAATCCGCGCTAGCGCCGTCGCGCCCCGCCCGTCCAGCCTCCTGGTAGTACTGCTCAATCGATTTCGGCAGCGACAAGTGAATCACCGCCCGCACCGCCGCCTTGTTGATGCCCAATCCAAAAGCGATGGTCCCCACCAGGACCCGCACTTCGTCGGACATCCACCGCTCCTGGTTGCGCCGCCGATCTTCCGATCCCATCTTGCCGTGATATCCCACCGCGGCAATGTCATGATCTCCGAGGAAGTCCACAGTCTCCTCCACCCGGTTAATCGTCGGCGAGTAAACAATCACGTTGCTCCCGGAGTAGCTGCGCAAAGCATTGACCAGCAGTTCCATCTGCTCCAGCCCCGCGCACTCGCGCACCAAATAGCGCAGGTTCGGCCGATAGAAGCTGGCAATATATTTATCGGGATCGCGCAATTGTAATTGCGCCAGAATATCGTGACGCACGTGCTTCGTTGCGCTGGCCGTAAACGCCGCGATGGGGCGATCCGGAAACTTCGTCCGCAACTTGTTCAACTGCCGGTATTCAGGACGGAACTCGTGCCCCCACTCGGAGATGCAGTGCGCCTCATCAATCGCAAAAAATGTGACCGGCACTTGCTGCAACCAGCCCATCGTATCGCCCCGTGCAATCCGTTCCGGCGACACATACAACAGCCGGTAGGCCCCGTCCCGTGCCTGCTTCATCACCTTCGTCTGTTCCGCTTCGGTCAGCGTGCTGTTGAGTACCGCCGCCGGAATCCCCATCTGCGCCAACTGTGCAGCCTGGTCCTGCATTAGCGCGATCAGCGGAGAAATCACCACTGCCGTCCCCTCCGAAACCACCGCTGGCAACTGATAGCACAGCGACTTGCCTCCGCCCGTCGGCATCACGACGCACGTATCGCGCCCAGCCAGCAGACTGCGCACAATCCGCTCCTGTAGCGGACGAAACGTGCTGTACCCCCAATACCGCCGCAGCGGCGTCAGCAAATCCGTTTCCGCAGTCATGATTAGAGAGTATAAGCCGAGGCGAATGTAAGGAGAACCGCAGTACAAATTTCGGAGCGGAGCCTTTTCCAAACTGGGAAACCCGGATTTACCCTGTGATCCCCTGTGCGCTCTGTGTTGAAGCTTCTTCTCTTGCCACTCGATACTTCACTTCTGGATAAAATTTCCCAAATGCCACCCACCCCACTGCAATCACTACAAAACACAACACGCTGCCCTCCGGCCCAACCATCCCACCCGTAAGCCATCGTGGCCCGTGAAACGATGACTTCAGCAGATGCCCCGGAAAAAGCGTGCCGCTGTCGGGCACAGAATAGAAGAATGTCTCGCCCCAGTCCCATGCGGCATGAAACCCCACCGCAAACCATAACGTCCCCGTACGTCGCAGGGTCAAGCAGAAGAAGAACCCAATCACGGCCACCGCCAGCAACCCAGGCCACTGCTCGCCTGCGTTCTGCCAGTGAAGCAGGGCAAAAATGCAAGACAGCACTGCGGCCGCGGGCCAAAAGCCAATCGCCCGCGTCAGCGTGAATTGTGAGTAGCCGCGCAGCAGGAATTCCTCAAAAAATCCCACCAGTAAAAACATGAAAGCCCAGAACACGGCAAACTTTGCAATACGTGCGCCATGCAGCGCCAGATGCCCCAAATCAAACACTCGCAACCCATACATTGTCGCAAGCAACAACGTGATGCCCGCGAATCCCCATGTCGCACCCACCCAAAATAATTTCCCGAACGCCTTCGTCCCCGGCAAGCCGTACGTGCCCCATGGCCGTTTCTCAACCCTCGCCAGCACCAATGCCGGAATCACTGCCGCCACCAGAACTCCAAACTCCTCCAACATCATCGACCAAAGCCCGCTCGCTCCGAGCTGCACCGACCCAGCCCACTGGCTCATCACAAACCGCAGCGGATAAAACATCGCCACATAAAAGGCAAAACCCCATCCCGCCCTCAATCCATCGGGACCAAAAAACACAGTTTGCGCATACGATGGCTGCACCGCCGCCGAAAAGTCCGGCGCCGTACTCTTCGCTTCCGTTTTTGCCGGCTGAGGTCCGGTCGAGATGTTCGTCCCATCATTCATCGCAGAAGTTTGTCGCAAAGCGGCTCGGTCATGGTAAAACACTTCGTCCTGCCCTATGAACCAATTTTTCACCCGCGAACGCTTCGGCCGGCCGCAGTTTCTTGCTGGAGCCTTGCTCCTTGTCTTCCTGGCGCAGGGTGTCTGGCTTGTCTATTCCGAGTTTCAGGCGACCGAGCTCCATGGAAACGCCAGCCCCGGCGGATCCGAAGAAGTTCGCATCGCCTCTGGCTGGCGCCAATTTCACGGCGCAGGCATCGCTGGCGCGCCTTACCCAGATCCGCAATCCACACTCCCTCTCGAAGTCTCCCAGGACGCCGACGGCTTCGACACTCAGCACTCCCCGCTGCTTTCCCTGGTAACCGCGGCCCCCCTGCTAGCGTGGCCCCAGCGCCTGCTCGACCCTGACTCCTCGCCGTACTGGCGCTGGCTCCCGCGCCTTCCTTTCTTAGCCTGCGGACTCTTCCTCGGCGCATCGCTCTGGTACGTGGCCCGCCGTCTCTGCGGAAACACCGGAGGCTTCCTCGCCCTAACCCTCTACTGCTTCTCGCCATCGATGATCCAGGCGAGCGCCGTGTGGCACACGGAGCCTGAAATCCTCGCCGCCTGGGGATCCTTTGGCGCTATTTTTACCGCCATAGCGGTAGCCCACACTCTCTATGCTCCGCGCGAAGTCGTTCTCTGGAACTGGCGCCGCATCGTCCTGCTCGGCGTCTCGCTCGCCATTGCCGTCGGATCACAGTTCTCGATGATCGTTGTCCTCCCCCTGGCCTTGGGCTTCCTGTTTTATCTCGCGCCCATCCGCCGAGGCGCAGCCCTCGCTATCTGGGCCGCCTCCCTTCTCCTGGCTGCATCATTACTCTTCGCCACCTACTTCTTCCGGCCCCATACCTTCTCCACAGCACTGCAGCACGCCTCCTTCTGGGGAGCAACCTGGCGCAGCTTCACCGTTCCCGGCGTCTACCGCCAAATCGGCGTGCAGATCTTGCGCGCCTGCCCCGCCCTAGCCCTGCTGTTCCCCGTAGCGATCACAGCCTACTTTGCCTGGCCGCGCACCCGATACTTCGGCAACACCGCCCCCGGCCTCGTCGCCCTGTTCTTCATCGCACTCGGCATGGCCCACCCTCACGTAGCCGGAGCTGGATTTCTCCTCGCCTCCGTTCCCTTCCTCCTGATCTTCGTCTCCGGCATCCTCGCCGACCTCATGGAAACTCGCCATCGCCTTCTGGCAACGGCGGCGGTCTGGGCACTACTAGCCGCCTACATCCTCTGGAACCTCCAAGCCCTGATCCAAATTCCCCGCGGATAGTCTAGTCACGTTTAGGGACAGCCGCCGGGCGCAACAAGGCCCGTGTGGAGTGGGCACTCCTGCCCGCTGCTCTTGACCTTGTCCTTGTTCCTTCGACTCTTGCTCTAGGACTCTTGCTCTAAATTTTTTGTCGGACTTCTCTCCAAATGGATTCTTACTGTACCTCAAGGGGGAAGACCACGGTGCCGATCTGGGCGGAGTTGTTGTCGCGGGTCATGAAGCGGATGTCGTAGGAACCAGGAGGCAGGTCCAGTTTTTCGCGGAGCTTGATGCCGTCGCGGGCAAATTGGCGGAGGACTTCGGGCTTGGGATTGCCGCGCACGGGATGAAGGAGCTCTCCGGCTTCCCGAGTGTCGCGGGTGAGGGCGATGGCGCCGATTTCCAGATCCAGAGGGCTGGGGCTGGAGGGATCGACTCTGATGCTGGTCAAAGGGATGGTCACGAGAAACTCGACTGCTGTTTTCTGGCGGAGGGTGGAAGCTGCATCCGCAGGTGCCGCGGACGCCTGTGGCAGCACGCGAACATACATCGGGACCGCGCTGTAAGCAAGGGGGGAGGCCAGCGCGTTAATTTCGGCATCGTGTGCGGACCTGGGGCCAGGAGCCTCCGGGCTTCCGTAATAAAAGCCACTACGGGCACGAATACTGGCGTGCTCGGCGGACACCTTCACCGAGAGATTGCGCCAGCCGGGTTTGCGATCATCGGGACGGACAGAAAATCCGAGCATGTAATAATAAGAGCGCGAGTCTTCCACGGCTTCGGCAAAACACTTCATGAGGTCGTTGGATTCAATACAGCGGTTGCCGCCTGTGGCGTCGGCGAACTCGCGCAGGCTCTGGTCGGAGGAACGTTCCCTGTAACTATCGCGGGCATTGCTGAAGGCGGGATCCCGCGACCAAGCCATCGGTTCAAAGGGATACACCGCAATGTTGGCGTCGATCAAGCTCTTAAAGGTCTGTTGAAAGGCTTCCGCCGACAGCAGTTCGGTCGGATAGACGCCGCGCTCGAGCTGGGGCTCGGGTATGTCGCCAGCAGCGAAGATCATAGTCTTGCGACCGGGGATCCCAATATAACCCTGGGCGATCTCGGTGAGTTGCTTGAGCGTCTTCTCGGCGGCGTCCCTGCGGGGCATTACTCTGGGAGGCCCGAGCGACAGTTTCTTGAGCGCCGCGATCAGGAGGTTGGTATCGGAAGTGAAGGGATGCACCAACTGAAGGTCTTTGTTGGTGAGGCAGAGCAGCGAGACGGGCTGGTCGTGGGCCAGGCCCTTGGATAGAAACTTGATCAGCAGCTCCTTGCCATCGGTCCGTTGCACGGGGGTAGTGTTCAAGAGATCGAGGACGATGATGGTGAGCCTAAGCTGTCGGGTGTCGTCGAAGGGAAGGTTCGAGTAACCGCGGTCGAGGACCGGCGTGGGTGGAGCAGCATTGGTTGTGGCTTGCACTTCCTCGAACAGCGAAACAGTTTGCTCCTTGCCGTTTTCTTCCAGGTGAAACGCATCTCTGTTGAGCCCGGCGATATGGTCGCCATGTTTACCGCGGACCACTACTGGAACCAGAACCAGGTCGGTGCGGGCCTTGAACGTGGTGGTCGCAGGCGCGTCGTCGGAGTCAGACATGCTGGCGGCGTTGGGCGCGTCCTCTGGCTTCCCCGGATTGGGAGTTTGCTGTGCGTACAGGAGGGAAGCGGCGAGAAGAAGTACGATCGGCCAAAAGTGGAGGATGCCGATCCGCGACTGCGTTGAAGTCGTCACTTGGCGAAGAAGTAGTCGAAGGATTTTACGGCGGTGAATTCGTCGTCTTTGATGTCGAAGACGGTATACAGCTTGGTGACGTGGAGGACGTCCTGAACTTTCTTGGTGAGGCTGAGGAGTTTGAGTTCGCCGCCGGCGTTACGGACGGTAGTGAAGCTGCTGACCAGTTCGCCGACGCCGGAGGAGTCGATGTAATCCACGTGGGCGAGGTTGAGGACGATTTTTTTCTTGCCTTCGGAGATCAGCTGACGGATGGTGTCGCGGAGCTTTCCGGTTTCGTCGCCGAGCGTGATGCGTCCGTTGAGGTCGACGATGGTTACGTGACTGACTTCGCGGGTGGTGATGGTCATGGGAGTTCGGGCTTCGGCTTTCGGCTTTGGGCCTCGGCAGGATGGTAGAGTGCGGGGCTGCGCAAGTCAATGGGGGCTTGGCGCCATCCAGGGGGAAAAATCTTTTAACACAGGGAGCACCCTTCGGCTGCGCTCAGGGCAGGCTCCGGAACACAGAGTAGAGCAAACGAGGCTAGTACGGTATGGAGTCCATTACCGATGGGACCGGGAGGGGTTGAGTGTCGCGGATTTCCTGGATAGGTGAGGTGACTATTGGGGTGTCGTATTCGGGGTGGTGAAATTCGAGGTGCATGCCGCGTCCGACGTATTGGAGCTTGAGCATGGAGCCTCCCCAAGTGGAGCCGGCGATGGCGACGTGAACCGGGTCAGGACAGAATTCCGGATGGCCGGAGATCAGGGCGTCGCTGCCGCCAAGCAGGACGGCGGTGTAGCAGTGGTGCATGGTCTGAATATGCAGGACGGTGGAAGGCGGGAGATCGTGGAGAAAGACTCCACCTTCGATTTCCGATTGGATGATGGCGTGGTTGACGTCATCGGCGAGGTTGGGGTGCGGGGCGAACATTACCGAGTGCCTGACATAGGGTAATGGGTTTCGGGCGAGGGGGCAAGGGTTGTTTGGGATTTTCGGGAAACGTTGGGACAGGGGCCGAGTTGCCAGTACCGGGTACCGAGTTGGGAGCTTTTGGCGGCGGGGCCCGTGGCGGTGCGCCAGCCGAGGCGGCTGTCTTCTACCTGGTCTGTGACGGTTACCGGCGTTGTGCGGCGGCGGTTTCGGGAGCGGAGTTGTTGGCGTCGGTGCCGATGACTTCACCGGCGAGGATCAATTCTACGCGGCGATTTTGCTGCCGGCCTTCGGCGGTGTCGTTGGAGGCAGTAGGCTCGGTCTTGCCGTAGCCGTGGGCCTCGATGGCGGCGGAGTTGATGCCTTGCTGCACGAAGTAGTCGCGGACGGCCTGGGCGCGATGCTCAGAGAGTTGCTGATTGTAGTCGTCGGTGCCGACGCTGTCGGTGTGGCCTTCGACTGTGACGTGCAGCGTGGGATACGCGAGGACTATGCCGGAAACTTTGGCCAGGCGCTCGCGGGCTCCGGGGAGGAGTTCGAAGCTGCCGCTGCGGAATAGGACGTCAGACATATTGGCGACGAGGCCGCGGGCGGAATCGCGCGTGGCCAGAATGCTGTTGAGCTGCTGCAGGAGGCGGGCGCGGAGTTCCTGCTTTTCGTATTCGGCTTGTTGGGTTGCCTTCTCGGCTTGCTGCTTTGCGGTTTCTGCCTGCTGACGGAGGTTTTCGGATTGCACAGCGGCTTGGCGGGCTTTGTCGGTTTCGGCAGCTAAGACTTGCTGCTGAGCTACGGCTTCGGCCGTGGCTTTTTCCGCAGCGGCTTTCTGGCGCGCGGCTTCTGCGGCAGCGGCTTCGGCTTCCTGCCTCATCTTTAGAGCTTCGGCTTTGGCTTGTTCGGCGGCGGCGCGGTCGGCTTGGGCTTGAGCTGTCGCTTTTTCGGCATCGGCGCGCCGCTTGGCTTCGGCTTCGGCATCGGCGCGGGCCTTGGCTTCGCGGGCGGCGGCGGCGGCCTGGGCTTCGTCTTCAGCTTTCTGTTTTACCGCCATGAGCCGGGCTTCTTCGGCGGTTTCGGTGGCCTCTTTGGCGGCGGCCTCGATGGCGGCTTTGTTCTGCTTTTGACGGTAGACTTCCTCGGCGTGCATCAACTGCTGACCGGCTTTAGAAATGATGAAGGCGGCGTACTTGTCGCCGGCGGCGATGTGCGCGATGCGGAGCGCGTTGCGGGCTTCGAAGAGTTCGAGCGGAGTCTTGCTGTCGATGCCGAAGATGGCGTCCTGAATATGCGTGTTCGTCGAGGAGTAAGTGCCGCGACTGACTAGATCGTACTTAGCTTCGATATTTTCAGTTCCGGCAGCGACGGCAGGAGCACTTTCCATTACAACCATGTTGCCGGGAGCAGTCACGGCGAAGTAAGGCTCGGCGGTGACGATCATGCCGAAGGCTTGCAGGTCGGTCGAGGCTTTGAGGTGCGCGTTGCCGTGCTCGAGGGTGACCTCGCCGAGATTTACGGGGCGCCCTTGCGGAGAAACGGCCCAGAGGACGTAGGTTAGATATTCGAGTCCGAACTTGGTGGCGTCTTCGAGGCCCTGGAATTTCACCTCGATCTGAAAGTTGGTCTTCTTGCCTTCGACTTTGGCTTCGCCGGAGGCGCGCTGGAGCAGGTCGGTGCCCTGGAAGTCGATTTTCGTTGAGCCACCTTGTAGGCGGTAGTGGACGGCTTTGGTGGTGCGGGTAACGGTGGATTGCGCGGCCGGCGCGGCTTGCGGCGTTTGCGTGGTCTGCGCTGACGCAACCGTAGCGCAGAGGATGATGGCCAGATATAAGTTTTTCACGAGGCTCTCGGTCTGAGGGAGATGGATGGCTTAGTAATCCCTAACAATCTTCGTCTAGATAGGCGGAATGAACAAGAACAGGAAGGACTAGGAGGAAGATGGAACTTTGGTCACCCGCAGCGTGGGCGCGGGGACGCCCACTCGACAGCCGGCGGGACGGTGGCGCTACGTCAAGGGATGGTTGCGATTGTCCCTTTCGGGCCGACGACCAGGGCGCCGCCTTCGGGATAGGGGCTTACCGCGTTGAATTGTGAATCGGATTTCTTGCGCGGGCTGATTCGCGTGGGGTCTTTGGGTGGGCGGAAATCGTAGACGAATTTGGGGCCAACGATGAAGAGACGGACGTCGGCCTGGTTTTCTTCCAAGTCTTTGGATTTACGATTTCTGTGTCTGTGATCGTAGGCGACGGCGGAGTAATAGGATTGCGGGATGATTTTGGATAAGGTCCAGGTCTTGCCGCCATCGCTGGTGAAGGCGAGGTTGGGACCATCCTGGTCGGGATGCTTGTAGTCGCCGCCGACGATTACGCCGTGACTGCGGTCGCGGAAAGCGATGGAAAAGATTCCGGCGGAGTCGGGCCCATGGAGGATGGGAGTGTCGAAGACTTGCCAGGTCTGGCCGCGGTTGGAGGAATGGAAGACGCGGGCGGCTTTGCCGCCGGTGGCGAACCAGACGTTCAGGTCGATCGAAGTGCCGAGGATGGCGAGGCAGCTGTTGCTGGCGGCGAAGGCGCCTTCACCTTCTATCGCGGGCGGGAGTTGGGCAGGCGGGATGTGGGTCCAGGTTTGGCCGTCGTTTGTTATCAAGAGTTCGAATTTTAGTTTGCCGGTTTCATCGGGGATGGGATCGCCGAGGACGATGCCGTGAGTGGGATCCCAGAAGACCATGGAGTCGAAGAATCCTTTGGGATTTGAGTTGGTGAATTGGAGCTGCCAGTGACGGCCGCGGTCGGCAGTGTGGTAGATGCGGGATTGGTCACCGGGACCGGCAGACATCAGGAAGGCTTCGTCGGCGGAGAAGGCGACTACGGAGCGGAAGTCAAGGGATTCGGCGCCGGGGACGTGGTCGGGGATCCAGATGCTGCCATCAGTAGTGCGGAGATAGGTGCCATGCGTGCCGGAGGCCCACGCGATGTTGCGGGAGACGGCGCTCACGCCGCGGAGGCCCTCGGTGGTGCGGGACAGGCGGGTTTGCGGCGCGGACTGGGCGAGGGTGGTGGCGGCGAGGAGGAGGGGAAGAAGGAGTCGCATGGAGAAATTGTCTCAGAAAGTGAGGAGGAGAGAATAGAATTGTGGGCAAGGAAGTCCGGGGTCTGCGGGGTTGCAACCATTCTCGGTTGTTCTACTTCATAGTAGGAACTGCGCCTCGGGGGCGGAAGCCCACACCTAGGTGGTCCTCAATCGCCGCGCTGGAAGCGTTGCGCCACCCATGAACGTCAATCGGGAGTATTTGAATGCGGAGAATTATTTTTCGGCAAAGTGCGGCAGCGTTGGTGGCTTGCTTATGCTGCGGGGTTGGTGTGGGACAGACTTTGATACCGCGGCCTCCGGCAGAGAACCAAAGCCGCCCACCACAACGTTCAGATATAACGGACGCCGGAATTATTACGAGCGAACCGATGATCGTGGTGCCGATGAGCGTGCCTGCGGGGACCCCGATCAAGGTGGCACTGGATGCGGAGGTGCGGATTCGAGAGGTGGGACAGGCGATCCACGGCAAGACTACGGAGCCGGTGTATGCGTTCGACAAGCTGTTGATTCCGGTGGGGACGGTGGTGAACGGGAAAGTGTCGGCGATCGATGCGGTGCCGAAGAAGGTGAGAACGCTGGACGCTGCGGATGGAAATTTTTCTCCGCGGCGCAATGTGCATGTGCAGTTTGATGAGCTGGTGATGGGCGACGGGCGGCATGTGGCGCTGCAGACGGTAGCGTCGCCGGCGCCGGATGGAGTGCTGCGGTTTGTTTCGGCAAACGAGAAGGCGGAGAAGAAAAATAAAGTGGAGGAAGCGGCGGGGAAAAAGGTGAGCGCCACAAAGCAGGAGATCCGACGGCAGTGGAGCGAATTGCAGAAGCAGATCCATGAGCCGGGGAAGATGCACAAGCTAAAGCGGATTGCGATCGCGCAGTTGCCGGTGCATCCGCAATACATTGATGAGGGGACGAGCTTCAACGCGGACTTGCAGCAGCCGCTGGATTTCGGAATGGAAGCGGTAAAGGCAGAGGCGCTGACCAATATTGGGGCTCCGCCCCCTAACGGAAGCGTGGTGCATGCACGGCTGGTGACGCCACTGAGTTCGGCGACGGCGAAGAAGGGAGATCCGGTGGAGGCGTTGATCACCGAGCCTCTGGTCGTGTCGGACCATTTAATTCTGCCGGAGGGGAGCGTAATCAAGGGCTCGGTAATGCAGGCACAGCAGGCGCGTCGACTGGGACGCAACGGGCAGTTGAGAATTCTGTTTCATGAGGTCGCGCCGCCGAATGGGCTGGAACAGCGAGTGGAAACCAGCCTGGAAGGCGTGGCCGTGGCAAAGGGCGAGCACTTGAAACTGGACTCAGAAGGTGGGGCGCAGGTTACGACGCCGCGGACGCGGTATTTGACGACAGGCATTCAGGTGATGCTGGCGGCGTCGCAGGCGGGCCCGGGTGATCGAGATGCGGGCCGGGGTGCGGCCAGCGGGGGAGAAGTGGGAAGCAGCGCCGCCAATGGGGCGTCGGGCTTCCGATTCGTAGGAATGATTGTGGGAATCGCGGCACACTCGCGCGTGGTGTCGGCAGGATTTGGATCGTATGGGGCGGCGATGTCGATTTATTACCACTTCCTGGCACGGGGAAGAGATGTGGTTTATCCGAAAGATATGGCGATGGTGATTGGGTTGGGGACGCGGGAGAAGAAAGCGGCACCCGGTTTCTAGCTTCCGGCTCATCCACACAACGCGGAACAAATTTCCGAGTCTTTGCGCTGAAAGAGTGATTATTCCATTTCACTTTTTGGTATCGCTGAAGCGACACCCCTGACGAAGCCCCGCCTGTTGTGTGTTCGCATCACCTATTTGGCTGTGAAATCGGCGAAGGAGGCGGCCTTACCAAAGTAGATGCGGAGCGTGCACCTGGATCCAACGTGGGCGAACGCTATTTCGAGGGCGTCCGCAGCCTGGGGGACCTGGTCAGTTTCCATGGTAGCGCGGGCGAGGTCCTGCTTCTCGTCGTAGGCGGAGCCGGCGGCGACGTTCTTGTTGATCACCAAGGTCCACTTATCTTTGCTGGGAATGGGGTAAACGGCGTACGCGCCGATGGGGATAGTCGTGTTGGCTAGAGTGAGTGGGGCTTCGGTGAACAGAGTCATGGGAGCGCCGCCGGGAGTCCAGGGCTTGCCGTTGGGAGGTCTCTCGGTTTTGGCGCTGACGGCGTTGTAGCGAATGTAGACCTGGCGATCATCGGCGAGGCTGCAGGTGGCGGTGGATGATGAAGCGGATTGCGCCGGACAGATGGCCGGGAAAATGAGCAGGGATAAAGCGGTGACGACGAAGCGAGCGGAGAACATGAGAAACCCTCTGGGGCAAGAGTGTAGCGCCGAAATGGGCGGAGGGGAAGAGGATTTGGAATATCGTTTTTTCGGATGCAAAGGATAGGTCAGACCCCGGTCGTTGCTGGCCTTCGGTGACGTTCTCAGACTGGGGGGCGGTTGCTACCGTGAGTGGCGAGTATCCGGTAGAAATACGGGTACCGAGCGAGGACTTACACTCATGGCGAAGGCAGCGAAGCTGAAGATTCTTTATGGGGAAGGCGACGAGGACGTGCAGGCTTCTACTGCAGCATCTTTTGAGAAGGCCGGGCACACGGTGGAGACAGCCGTGGGACGAAAGGCCGTGCAGGCAGCTCTGGATAAAGGCCGGTTCGACCTAGTGGTGTTGGGTCCGACTTTGAGCCGGAATGACCGGCATCACCTGCCTTATATGGTGAAAAAGGCGCAGGCAAAGACCAGTGTGCTGGTGATGCACGCGGATGGAAGCCGGCATCCTTACGTAGACGCTTGCACTGATACGGGAGCCAGCGTGGAGAATGTGCTGGCGCGGATTGAAGGGATGGCGATCGCCGGAATGATGCCGGCTTCGGCGGGGGCGGCTGCGGGTCGGTAATACCGAGTACCTGGTACCGAGTTGCGAGGGGAGCGGCTTTGCGGCCGCTCTTCATTTTTTGGGGCAGGCACAAAACCTTAAACATAGAGGTCCCAGGGGGGAACACAGGGTCAGTCGGATTGGCACGAATCTGGATAGTTAACGGTGGGATCGATTGAGCCTGGCGGCATTCGTTGATCGACTTTTCAATGGCAGAAGTAGTTGGAAGTGGAGTCTTGATTCGCCCGGCATATACGGACTTTGGGCGAACTATGTTGGTAATAGTGGAGTTTGGTGAGCGCTTTTCGACTGATTCGGTTCCTTAATGTACGATGTACGAGTCCAAAGCCGGGGCCAGTGGGCAACCGCTCCCAAAAAACCTACTCCTGGCAACTTTTGGAGAAGCCAATCGTTTGGCGGGCACATCCAAGGCGATGTGCGGAATACGTCCATCTGTTAAGATGCTCGCTTCGCTCGCTGGACAGCCGGGGTCGATGTCCCTACAAGGGTTTCCTAGCTTCTCAAAATCTCAGGAGGGTGCGATGGGGATTAGTGCAGAGTTTTTGCCGGAGTTTGATGCGGAGATGGCGTCCACGCGACGGACTTTGGAGCGGATTCCGGAGGACAAGCTCGCCTGGAAACCGCATGAGAAGTCCATGCTGCTGGGGCGGCTGGCGGGGCACATTGCAGAGTTGCCAGGGATGGGAGTGATTGTGATGAAAGAGGATGCGCTCGACTTCACCAAGCGTCGAGTGGGGGAACTTGGGAGTAAGCCGACAGTGGCGGAGTCGCAGAAGCACGTGCTGGAACTACTAGATAAGCATGTTGCGGCGCTGCGCCCGCTGATCGCCGGGGCGAGCGACGAGCATTGGGCGGGAAAGTGGACGCTTTCGATGGGCGAAACAAAGTTTTACGACGGAACGCGCATGGGAGCGATGCGGCGGATGGTGATGAATCATGTGATTCATCATCGGGCGCAGTTGGGAGTTTATTTGCGGCTGAATGGAGTGCCGGTGCCGTCGGTGTATGGGCCCTCGGCGGATGAGAGACCGTAGGAGTGGCCTCAACAGGATGTTCGCAGGAGGCACGCATCGCCGAGTCCAAACCGTTCAATTCCAACGCAAGAGCTAGGGGTAGTCCTGGGAAAAGCAGCGTGTACCGGGGCGAGCTTTGACCGCTCCGCGAATGAGATCCGGCGACCTCCGTTTCGTTTTTCGTAACAAACGTAAGCGCGCCCTCAATTAAGCGGGTTCCGGGTTACAATAGCGGAGTTTTACCTGCTGCAGTTGCATGAGTTAGTGGTCTGCTTCGTCGCGCTGTCTCGTCGCGCCCTTCGCTGGTTGAATAGCTTGTGCTCAGGGAGCATCGCTGCACGATGCGTGTATGCAAGAAACCTGGAGTTCTCCAGTTGACCAAAAAACCCACTCAATCGAGATATAAGGAGGCGCTTATGAAGCGAAGTTCAGTCACAGCGTTGTTGCTTTGCGTTGCAGTCTCCATGTGTGTTCTCTCTCCACTTTTGTTGTCGGCGCAAGACTCGGCGCGCGTTCAAACGGGTCCGAGAGAGTACTGGGAAGACCATCATGATACTTCCATGTCTCTGCTCGACATGATCCGACTCTATCCCCAACCTAACCCACGCTCGGAACACTGGGTGCGGCCGGACCTCCCGCTTCCACCTCGTGAGTATCCCTTGGACGTTACGGACCCAGTGCGGCAAACCAGCAGTTTCGGGCCTCTGGCTGCAACTGTAGGGCTCAACTTCGAAGGCAATGACTTCGACACAGTCTGCAATTGTGCACCGCCGGACACCAACGGTGCGGTTGGGACTACACAGTACGTGCAGCTTGTGAATACTGTTTTCACGGTCTACAGCAAATCCACAGGGGCGGTGATCGCCGGGCCAACGGCCACAAATTCTTTGTGGAGCGGTTTCGGCGGAACCTGCTCAACTGCCAACGACGGTGATGGCACCGTAGCCTTCGACAAGCTGGCCGACCGCTGGGTGTTTCAGCAATTTGTCGTATCCAGCATCCCGTACATGGAGTGCATTGCGGTTTCGCAAACCTCGGATGCGACGGGTGCGTACAATCGTTATGCCTTCAACTTCGGCACCTCGGATTTTCCCGATTACCCAAAACTTGGCGTCTGGCCGGATGCGTATTACGCATCCTTCAACATCTTCCTGAACGGCGCCTCATTTATCGGACCGGACGCGTGCGCCTACGACCGCACCAACATGCTGACCGGAGCCGCCGCCCGTCCCATGCAGTGTTTTCAGCAATCCAGTTCGCTCAACCCACTTCTGCCCTCGGACTTGGACGGAACCACCGCGCCACCCTCGGGCGAACCGAACTTCTTTATGACCTTCGGTTCCAGCGGCACTCTGGAGCTGTTCAAATATCACGTAGATTTCACCACTCCGGCGAATTCCACCTTTACCGGGCCCACCAACATCCCGGTGGCGGCGTTTACGCCGGCGGCTTCTACGGTCGCTCAACCCAGCCCGGGCGAGGCGCTGGATACGCTCTCTGACCGGCCGATGTACCGGGCCTTTTACCGCAACTTCGGCACGCATGAATCGGTCGGGTTTAACCACTCGGTGGGGAATCCTTCTGGGATACGCTGGTATGAAATCCAGAATCCCAACGGCACTCCCACTGTCGCGCAGCAGGGAACCTTCTCGCCTGATTCCAGCAATCGCTGGATGGGAAGCACAGCCATGGACTCGGCGGGCGATCAGGCGATCGGCTACAGCGTGGTCAGCTCTTCGAGCGGTCTGGATCCGACGGTCCGCGTCGCGGGCCGCACCCCGACCGATCCGGCAGGGACGATGGAAACGGAGATCAACATCGTCACCGGCACCGGCGTACAAGAAGCCACGTCCAGCCGCTGGGGCGATTACAGCGCCATGCAAGTGGATCCGGTGGACGACTGCACCTTCTGGTATACGCAGGAGTACATAAAGACCACCGGCTCGTTCAACTGGGCAACCCGCGTTGCGAATTTCAAGTTCGCAAATTGCGGGAGCACCACCCCGGACTTCACCATCAGCGCGTCCCCGTCCTCGGTCACCGTGCAGCAAGGCAATAACGGGACGTCGACCATCAGTACCACTGCTTTGAATGGCTTCAACAACGCCATTACATTGTCGGCCACCGGACAGCCCAGCGGGGTGACGGTCACGTTCGGCACCAACCCAATTCCCGCGCCTGGCACGGGCAGTTCGTTAATGACAATGGCCGTGGGAGGCAGCGTTACGCCGGGGACGTACACGATCACCGTTACGGGTGTGGGTGGAGGCATTACGCACACCACCACGGTCTCCCTGACTGTGACTGGTGTGGCGCCAGACTTCAGCATCAGCGCCTCGCCCGCCTCAGTCACAGTGACGCGAGGAAGTTCCGGCAACTCAACAATCAGCACAACCGCCTTGAACGGTTTCAACTCGGCGATCTCGTTGTCAGCTTCCGGGCAAGGCAGCCGTGTTACGGTCAGCTTCAGTCCGAACCCAATTCCCGCACCCGGCACCGGATCGTCGGTGATGACGATAGCGGTCGGGAGAAAAGCTACGCGGGGAACAAGGACGATTACCGTGACTGGTACAGGTGGCGGTGTTACACATAGCACCACTGTCACTCTGACGATTCAATGAAGAGTGCGAGACGGCGCTGGGTATGATTGGCGTCGTGCTTGCATGTCGACATGTACCCAGGTCTCGCGCTATTTGTTCAGTCTCATGACATCCTTTACAAAACGTCTCGGGACATCCTTTACACTCCCGCGCAAGCGCAGCCAGCGCGGGAGTGTAAGTCAACATGCCCTGGAAGACGATGGACGTACAGGAACAACGCGTGCAGTTCGTGGTG
>DATMOP010000041.1:0-27340 GCA_035568115.1 Candidatus Acidiferrum sp. | reverse complement strand
TGTCACCGTGCTCTCGGGCACGATCAAAGTCGGGATGGGAGACCAGTTCGACGCCAGCAAGATGATGAGCTTCGGGGTCGGCAGCTTCGCCTACCTCGATCCCAGCATGCACCACTACGCCGCGGCTTCCGGAGAAACCGTCATTCAGATCCACGGCATGTCGCCGCTCAAGCTCAACTACATCAACCCGGCGGACGACCCCACGCCGAAGAAGTAGTCCAGGGAGGGCCCGGCTTTGGGCCCTTTACTTTCGAGGAATCAGCGAGACAAACCGTAAACACGGGGGGAGCACGGAGTCACACGGGGTAACCCGCTATTTTTCACAACTATCGCCATCCACCATGCGCTTGACTCCATCTCGCAGGCTCTTCACATTGAAATTAATGAGCAGGCCGACTCCTATGCCGCTCAGTCACATGTATGACAAGATTTGTGCGTGGTGAATCGGATGGATCGCTTCCACGCTCTTCACTTCGACGATGACCATGTTCTCGACCACTAGGTCGATGCGGTATCCAAGCTCAATCTTTTCCCCATCGAACACTACCGGCAATCCAACTTGGCTGGCGACGGCGAATCCGCGCTTTCTGAGTTCATGAGCGAGACAGGCTTGATAGGCGCTCTCCAGCAAGCCAGGTCCCAACACGGCGTGGACATGCATCGCGGATGAGACAACGGCCCCGGAAACCTCGTTAACCTAACCGGCTTCAGGCAGGAAACTCGCGCAGCCATAAGAACGGTCTACCACAAAATTGGGGAGGTTTACCCCGTGAAACCCCGTGGCCCCCGTGGTAATTATTTCCGTTCGTTCCCGATTCGACACGGCAGAGGCTAGACTTTCTTCCACAGTTCTTCTCGCGGATCCTCCGGGTTCAGCTTCGCCAACTCCCGCAGCAGTTCCTTAGTCCGCTCGTCGCGCGGCATGGGCACAGTCACGGTGATCTCGACGATCTCGTCCCCGCGCACGCCCTCTTTAGTCGCCGAGGGCACGCCCTTCTCGCGCAAGCGCAGCTTCTGGCCAGACTGCGTACCGGGAGGAATCTTCAGCAGCGCCCGCCCGTCGATGGTCGGCACTTCAATCTTGGCTCCCAGCGCAGCTTCGGTGGCGTTGACCGGCACGGTCAGGTAGATGTCGTCTCCATCGCGCCGGAAAACCGGGTGCTCTCCGATACGGATGATGACGTAAAGATCTCCAGCGGGGCCGCCTTGCGGCCCGGCATTGCCCTTGCCGGCCAGCCGGATGCGCTGCCCATCGCGCGTCCCCGCCTTGATGCGCACTTCCAACGGCTCGGTGCGGCTCACCGCGCCCTCACTGTGGCAGGTGGGACACGTGGAAATATTCTTGCCGGTCCCTTGGCAGCGCGGGCACGGCACGTTGAACTTCATGCGCCCGCCGGTTTGCGTGACTTGACCCTTGCCGTCGCACTCCGGACATTTGCCGGGCGCCTCGGTATAACCTTGCCCGTGGCAATTCGTGCAGATATCCTGGCGCGTAATGTTGAGCCGCATCACGCCGCCACGGATCGCCGTCCAGAACGGCACATTGACCTGATACTCAAGGTCAGTGCCTGGTTCGGGGCCTTCGTCCGCAGTGGCCGCTCCCCGCCCACCACCGAAGATTCCGGAGAAGATGTCGCGGAACCCACCGCTCCCCCCCGTTCGCCGGCTTCGACCCGCACCGTCGACCAGATCCGAAAAGTCGAACCCGCTGAAATCAAAGGGAACGCCTTGACCGGCTCCGCCACCTGAAAACCCGCCCGGCGCACCTCCGGCAAATCCGCCTTGACCCCCGCCGCGCGCATAAGCTTCCGCCGTGGCTGGATCGATGTTGTCCGAGTAGAACCCAACCTGGTCGTAGATCTTTCGCTTTTTGGGATCGCTCAGAACGTCGTTGGCCTCGGAGAGAGATTTGAACTTCTCCTCCGCCGACTTGTCCCCAGGATTAACGTCCGGATGGTATTTCCGCGCCAGCTTGCGAAATGCCTTCCGAATCTCCTCCGCCGAGGCGGACTTCTTCACGCCGAGGATCTCGTAATAATCCTTTTTGGAAGTGGTGGCCATTGCAAGCTATCACTCGTACAGTTCTTTTCTGCAGTTCAATTCGGCATCCTCTGCTTCTCTTCTTGTAACACGACCAACGATCCTAACCTTGGCGCGTCCACATAAACCGGCACCGCCCGCGGACCGGTTGGCGTGGCCAGAAAAACTTCCCACTGCCCATTGTCCTCGGCAAGGCTCAGGAAGTACGTCTGCTCATGAACCTGGAAATCCATCTCACCCCCCACTTTCTGAATGCTCCCGCAAACGCAGACGCGGGCAAGAGTGCCCGCGCCATACGTTCAAGCTTAAAGCTGACGGCTTACTTCTTCTCTTCCACGTCCACGTACTCAGCGTCGATCACGCCTTCGTCTTTCTTCTGACCGCCACCGTTGCTGCCCGGGGCCGCACCACCCCCGTCAGTAGGACCGCTCGGCCCACCCGCCTCCGGAGCCTTCGCCTGCGCCGCCTTATACATCTCCTCGGCCAGCTTGTGCGAAGCCTTGGTCAGGCTCTCGCGGGCCTTATCCATCTGCGCCTTGTCGTTCGACTCCAGCGCCTTCTTGGCGTCGGCCACCGCGTTCTCCACGTCGCCACGCTCCGAGCCGGAGATCTTATCCCCGTTCTCACGCAGCATCTTCTCGACGTTGTACAGCATGCTGTCGAGCTGGTTCTTGGCGTCGATCGAGTCGCGCTGCGCCTTGTCCTCGGCAGCGTGCGCGTCGGCTTCTTTGGCCATGCGCTCGACCTCTTCCTTCGACAGTCCCGAAGACGACGTGATCGTAATCTTCTGGTCCTTTTGTGTGGCCGTATCTTTCGCGGTCACGTTCAGGATGCCGTTGGCGTCGATGTCGAACGTGACTTCGATCTGCGGCACGCCGCGCGGAGCCGTCGGAATCCCGGTCAAGTGGAACTTGCCCAGAGTCCGATTCTGCGCCGCCATCGGGCGCTCGCCTTGCAGCACGTGCACCTCAACCGATGTCTGATTATCCGCCGCGGTCGAGAACGTTTCCGTTTTCTTCGTCGGAATCGTCGTATTCCGCGGAATCATCGGCGTAGCCACGCCGCCCAAGGTCTCAATCGACAAAGACAGCGGAGTCACGTCCAGCAGCAGCAGGTCTTTCACCTCGCCGCCGAGCACGCCACCCTGAATCGCTGCCCCGATCGCGACCACTTCATCGGGATTCACTCCCTTGTGGCCTTCCTTGCCGAACAGTTCTTTCACCAGCGCCTGAATTCGCGGCATACGAGTCTGTCCGCCGACCAGCACTACCTCCTGGATCTTGCTGGCATCCACGCCCGCATCCTTCATGCACTGCTTGCAGGGACCCACGGAGCGCTGAATGATGTCTTCCACCATCCCTTCGAGCTTCGCCCGCGTCAGCTTCTTCACCAGATGCTTCGGACCCGAGGCGTCCGCCGTGATGAACGGCAGGTTGATTTCGGTTTCCATGGTGGTCGAAAGCTCAATCTTCGCCCGCTCGGCCGCATCGCGCAGACGCTGCAACGCCATTTCGTTCCCTTTGCCTCGCAGATCGAGCCCTTCATCCTTCTTGAATTCATCGATCAACCAGTCGACCAGCCTCTGATCTAGGTTGTCGCCGCCCAGGTGCGTGTCGCCATTGGTGGCCTTCACCTCAATCACGCCCTCGCCCACCTCCAGCACCGAGATGTCAAACGTACCGCCGCCAAAGTCGTACACGGCGATCATCTCGTCCTTCGTCTTGTCAAGCCCATAGGCCAGCGCCGCCGCCGTCGGCTCGTTGATAATGCGCTTCACGTCGAGCCCGGCAATCTGCCCGGCATCTTTCGTGGCCTGCCGTTGCGCGTCATTAAAATATGCCGGCACGGTAATGACCGCCTCGGTCACTTTCTCTCCGAGGTAGTCTTCCGCCGCCTTCTTCAGCTTCTGCAAAATCAGCGCCGAAATCTGCGGAGGCGTGTGCTCCTTGCCCTGCGCCAGCACCGCCACGTGGTCGCCTGACTGCACCACCTTATAGGGCACCATCTTGATCTCTTCTCCAACCTCGTTGTAGCGCCGCCCCATAAAGCGCTTGATCGAATAAACCGTGTTCTCCGGATTGGTAATGGCCTGCCGCTTCGCAACCTGCCCCACCAACCGCTCTCCGGTCTTGGTAAACCCAACCACGGAAGGCGTAGTCCGCCCTCCTTCGTCATTGGGGATAACTTTGGGCTCGCCGCCCTCCATCACCGCCACGCAAGAATTGGTGGTTCCAAGGTCAATTCCAATAATCTTGGCCATAATCGTCTCCTGTCATCTTTCCTGATGCAAATAAGTGCTTTGGAATCAATGCGCTTATGATTGCCAACGCTCCCATGCTAAGACCTGAGTGGGATGTTGTCAAGCTTTAGATGCGGTGGGGATGTGAAAAGTGGCAGCAAAACCTCCTAAAACCTAAACGGGAACAAAGCGTATTGGCGATGGTATATATACCATCGCCAGTACAACATGCATTCCGGACTAAATCCTTACCTACCAAGCGGTTGGGATCGAGTTCAGTCGTTCTCGATTGCAGGAGGTATATATACCTACTGCAATGCGACTCTTGCGGCATAAATGACGTTCTGGTATATATACCAGAACGTCTTTTATGCCAAGGAAGCCATCCCGAATTCTCGCGGCCTCGTCGGCTATCTTTAGCTTCTTTGAGAAGTCGATCAAGCACGTATATACGGAGAGCGAACTGGGCGAGGTCCTCTATCAGAATCGAGCAATCTGGAAAATTCCTGATTACGTGAACATAGCCCGATTTATCAGCTTTCTCGGGGATAACGGCAAGCTTTCACAGGTTCAGGTCGCGTCAGAACACTACCGCTCTGTAACTCGCTATATCTGGGGGAAAGCGTCTCCCTTCGCGGTCGCTCTCTCGTTACGTCCCTCCGCGTATTTATCTCACGGAACGGCGGTTTTCCTGCACGGGTTGACCGATCAGATTCCTAGGACTCTTTACATCAATAAGGAGCAAAGCGTTAAGCCTCGCCCCACTTCGACACTAACACCGGAGGCGTTAGCTCGGGCGTTTTCGGGCGAACAAAGGCGTTCAGTCTACACTTTCAATTACGAAAATTGGACCATCGTCCTATTAAGTGGCAAGAATACGGGGCGGCTTGAGGTGGGGCCAATCGCGGCAGATACAGGTGAGCCGATCGAAGTCACGCGCCTGGAAAGAACTCTGATCGATATCACGGTCAGGCCTGCATATGCGGGCGGTATCTATCAGGTGCTGGAAGCCTATAAAGCGGCGAAAGACCGGCTCTCAGTCAACACTCTGACGGCTACCCTCAAGAAACTGGACTATGTTTATCCTTACCATCAAGCGATAGGCTTCTATATGGAAAGAGCTGGATACGAGGAAAACAGGACCGAGAGGCTCTTAAAACTCGGAACCACCCTGGATTTCTACTTGGCTCACGGAATCAAGGATCGGGAATACGATTCCAAGTGGCATCTATTTTATCCAAAGGGGTTCTAGTCTTTTGACAATGCCAAGCACGAAGTCGAAATAAAAGTCGAAGGGCTTTAGTTCTCGGCCGACAGTCGCCTCAACGGACGGCCAGTCTTGACGATGAAAGTCTCGATACTTACCGATCAATCTCATGAGCTCCAAGGGCACGTCTTTGGCTGCGAACACGTGCTTTGCCAATTCCAAGTTCTTTTGGTCAGCTAAATCAGTCTTGGATTCTTCGATTATTGCGTGAACGTCATAGAAGTCTCGAGCTCTAGCTGTTTTCGCCACCCGAACGACGTACTCTGGCATCTGTTGGCAGATCGCCCGGATTTTTTCGATCGCGAGCATCGCGGGAGTGTAGACGTAAATAGCGAACTCCTCCAGGTGAGTTTCCGTTTTTCCTTCGCAAAATTCCCACTTACTGATGTCGATAGTAAATGTCCGTTGTTGAGATGGGCCGATCACTGTTGCATTGCGCCGGACTGTTTCCAGGTCATCTCTTAGTTGGCGGTGCTTCTCACGCTCGATTAGTTTGAATTTGATCCGGTAGCCGCCCCATTTAGGGTTGTCTGGATCGGGTGCCGAGGGTCTAGGACCAAATGTGCAATCAAAGACAACGAACCCAGCTGCGTCAAAGCGGTCTGTGAGCGCTCGCGTGATTCTCCTTGCGGCATCGTCAGTGTCGTCGAACTCTCCCTCGATCGAGAAATCAACATCCAGTGAGCCCCTCGCGCCGTATCTGTAAACCAGACTTATTGCATTCCCACCCTTAAGAACAAGTCTTCCAAAAAGGACGTCATCCGAGAACATCGAGATGATGACCAAACGACGAATGTCTGCTAGATCCACGAGCAGCAATATAAACGACTTCGCGCCATTTTCGGAGATGGGATTCCACACGGCTCACCCTCCGAGGATTTTGTTGATTCGCCCACTCTTTCCCGTACCCTTAAACCCAAGGAAGCAAACCATGACCATCGAAATCCGCGACGCATCCTTGGAGGCGAGAATCCGAAAGCAACTCCAAGCCACCGGCTCCGGCAGCGTCGAGGAAGTGCTGCTCCGCTTGCTGGACACGCAGGAAGAACAGGACCGCTGGCTCTTAGAGAACCGGGACGGCCGGAATGAAAAGGCGCTGCACCGGAAGCCGCTCTCGACCTTCGTCGGGATCTGGCGCCAGTTCGAGAAAGAAAGCAGCGTGTAATCAACCCTTGACAGCGCCCGAAACGCCGCCTAGACTCGGGGCATTCGGGGGTCGTTATGATGTTCTTACGCCCTGTCTCCTTCTGTTTGGCCGCTTGCATCGCCTTGATCCTCTCTGAATCCGCTAGCGGGCAAACCAAAAAGTTTCACGGCTCTTCTGCTCCCACCCAATCCACGCGCTTCATTGCTGAACTAACCGCATCCGACGGGGTAGCGGGCAATGCCCTGGGCACTGCCGTCGCGGTTAGCGGCAACACTGTAGTGGTGGGAGAGAACTGTGGGCAAATTGGCGGTAACCCCTATTGCAACCTTCAAAATCAAGACGTCGTGTATGTATACCAAATGCCCCAGAACGGGTGGGGCAGCATGGTGCAAACCGCAGAACTGACTCCGTCTGACGGGTACCAAGGCGACCTCTTTGGCGAGGTAGTAGCGATCGGTGGCAATACGATAGTGGTTGCTTCTCAAGACAAAGCGTACGTCTACGTAAATTCGACGGGCACCTGGCAAAACATGACAGAGACCGCTCAACTGACCAATGGCGTGGCGGGATATTTTGGCGGAGCAGTGGCCATCGACAAGGATACGATCGTGGTTGGCGGCGCCGGCACCGGCGCTACTCAAGGGCAAGACGCCGTCTATGTTTTCGTCAAGCCGCAAACCGGTTGGGTGACGACGTCAGCTTTCAACGCACAGCTGACCACGTCTCATGCAGCTTATCAGAACTTTTTCGGGTCTTCAGTAGGTATTAGCGGAGAGACGATCGTTGTGGGAGCCGCTTTTCAAAACGATGGCCAGACCGGACCGGGTGAAACCTATATTTTCACGAAGCCGCAGACCGGCTGGGCCACAGGGACGCAAACGGCGACATTGACCCGATCTCCTCAGGGTCCCTACGACGAGTTCGGATTGTCGGTTTCCATTAGCAACGGCACGGTCGTGGTTGGCGCCCAACAGGCAGTCGGCGCAAATAATTTGCAGGGCGCAGTCGACGTGTTTGTAGAGCCGTCCGGTGGCTGGGTTGATAGTACGCAAACGGTTGAGCTGGTAGCACCCTTTTATTTCTATCTGCTTCAGCATTTCGGCCAGTCCGTCGCAGTCCACAACTCCTCGATCGTGGTGGGAGACTTCAGCCCGAGCAACGTCGCCTTTCTTTATAACAAGCCAGCAAGTGGATGGCAGTCAGCCTCCCTGCCTCAAGCCGGGCTTACCGCCCGCAGGGGATATTCGTTCTTCGGATTTTCCGTCGCGATCAGTGACGACATCGTCGTTGCAGGCGCGCCCTTTGAGACCGTAGGCGGGCAAACCTATCAGGGCGCGGCCTACGTCTTCAGCCAGTAGTTAGTTTCCGTTCCGCCGGGTGCCCCACTACTCGCTTCTTTTGCGGGAAGCGGGATTCCACGGCCGGATCCCTGTAAGGCTGGTGGGTTCTCTCCCCAAGCGTTTCTGCTTGACATGTACGGTTAAACCGTACACAATAAATGTGGCAGAAAGAGGAGCAAATGCAACTTGTCCGCTTTCGCCACAAAGGGCTGAGGCAGCTCCACGAGGATGGAAGCGCCAAGGGCGTGCCGCCAGCGATGGCTGACAAACTGCGCAAGCTTTTGTTCGCCCTTGAAACCGCCGAGACGCTGGAGCAGCTTCGCCGGTTTCCTGGCTGGAAGCTGCATCCGCTTAAGGGCGACTGGAAAGGATCCTGGAGCCTGACTGTTACGGGAAACTGGCGGTTGATTTTCTGGTACGACGAACAGACGAACACCGCCAGCGACATTGACTTGGTCGACTATCACTGAGAGGACGCAATGCCCATGAAGAACCCGCCCCATCCGGGCGATCTGATAAGAACCGAACTCATCGAAGCCCTCGGCCTGACCGTGTCAAAGGCGGCCGAGATTCTGCAAGTGCGCCGCGCCACGCTCTCCGACCTTCTCCACGGCAAGGCCGCGCTGACGCCTGAGATGGCCCTGCGCATCGAAAAGGCCTTCGGCCCTGACATGGATCACCTCCTCCGGATGCAGCTCGCCTACGACGTGGCGAGAACGCGAGAGCACGCACGGGGCCTCGCGATCAAACGGTATGCGCCGGCACGAAAACCCAGGTATGAATATGAAGAAGACCGACGGCAGTTCCCACGAATCGTGGTTCCGCGCCAAGCTGCAGGAAGCGCTGAATGATCCTCGCCCCACCATCCCGCACAAGAAAGTCGAGGCGTACTTCGCTAAGCGCCGTGCCGCTGCGCTGCGCAAAGCGCGATAATCTATCATGCGGAAACGCAGGCGGGTGGCGTGGTCAGCCTGGCCGGTCAGAGGGAGTCCATGGTCTTTGCCAAGCGTCTTCGCGAAGGGGTGGTTCGCGGCGACATCACTTGTAGCGTCAGGATTTGGACCAGGCCCCATGTCACGGAAGGCCGCCGCTATCGCATGGGAGACGGGGAGATAGAAATCGAGTCGGTCACACCGATCGGGTTTCCTGATATTACTCCTGAACTAGCGCGGGAATCCGGCTTTCTTGGAGTGCTGGATCTGCTCAAGGTCGCCAAGCACGGTAAGGGCAATAACATATATCTGATTCGCTTTCACTATATTCCGCCTCACAGGAAACGCAGCGGCGGCTCGAACAGAAAATAGACAAGAGGAGCGCCTGAGTCGCGGCGCCGGGCAAGGCGCGATAGTTATCACTGCATTTCCGGAATCGTCCACTCCAGCAACTCCCGGGCATTCACGATCAAAGTCTGCCGCCATTGCTTGGGGAAATGGCGTTTGTTGCCAGTGACCAGGTAGTCCGCCTTCGCGGCTTCGGCGCACTCCAGAAAGCGGTTGTCGCCCGGCTCGCGAGCCACATTGAGCTGGCCGTAAGGAGCCACGACCCTCGCCGCAGCCCGTACCAGCCGCAGCGAACGCGAGACATGGAGAGTATTCAGGCGGAACTTGGGCCGCCGCAACACGCTCTCATATTCCCGCAGAATCGCTTCCGAGACGAACATCCGCAATTTTCCGGAGAGCGCCAAGTCCAGCACGCTCCGCTCATATCCTTCGGAGTTAAGGTGCGCCGACACGATGACATTTGTGTCTAGAACGACTCGAATGGCTCGCATGGAACTAGAGGGATTGCTCTCGTCGGTAGGCGCGAATCTCGCGATTGATGTCGCGTAGAGTGAGCTTGTTCGTGCCCCTCTTTCGCGCATCCGCACGGATGGCCGCGAGCACTTTCTTTTCAGGGGCGATGGTCCTGATGAAGTCCTTCACTCCCATGATCACCACCTGCGGTTCGCCGCGGCGGTCCACGATGAACCTCTGATTGTCCGTCCGGGCCCGGCGCATAATTTGCCCAAACTGCGTCCGCGCCGCCAGCGCGGAAACGATCTTGGGAACGGAATCGGGCGAAGTTGCCATGGAACAATTAATTAGTTCGTTTGATTGTACATGAGAAGGTGATTCCAAGAAAGTCAGAAAAGTCGAGATATTGACATGTGTCTAACATGAAAGTATGCTATACACATGCCAAAGATGATTCAGCTCCGCAACGTGCCTGATGCCCTGCATCGCAGCCTGAAAGCCCGTGCGGCGATGGCCGGCATGTCTCTGTCGGATTACCTGCTCACAGAGATCAAGGAGATCGCCGAGAGGCCGACGCTCGCAGAACTTCGCGATCGACTTCGCACGCGCAAGGCCGTGACGCTTTCGCTCGATACCGCGCGCCTCGTGCGAGAAGAGCGCGAGGCCCGGTGATTGTCCTTGACGCGTCCGCGGCGATTGACTGGCTTCTTCAGACCGTCGCGGGACGACAAATTGAGAGCCGGATTTATTCAAGCGGCGAATCGCTGCATGCGCCGCACCTTTTTGACCTTGAGGTTGCGCAAGTCCTGCGGCGGCTTGTGCGCGAAGGCGCGGTTTCAGCACCCCGCGCCGATCAGGCGATCCAGGATTTACTCGATCTTCGCGTAACCCGCTATCCCCACTTCGTTTTCCTGCCGCACATCTGGCGGCTCCGGGATAATTTTTCCGCCTACGATGCTGCCTACGTCACTCTCGCTGACAAACTCGGTGCCACACTCATCACACGCGACACCCGACTCACTTCGGCTTCAGCGCGTCTGTTGAGCATCGAGCTTTTTTGAACGCTCGCTCCACCCGCTCATATCTCTGCTCGCCCAGATGTCTCCAGCGAATGCCAGAGCCAGCCGCGTATGTGGGTATGGGTCGGCGTGGAGGATGTCCTCGCATTGCAGGTAGTGGGCGATACTAGCGTCCACGTTCTGGACGCGAAAGACTGGCAGCGGTGCACCAAAGCTATTCGGTGAGGATTCTGGCACTCTGTCCTCCCGCAAGGAGAATGCATCAAGAAGGACACTGGCCACTGCTACTCAATCTCTGGCCGCCAAATAGGCTCACCGCCGAGCGAGTGATAAAAGCCCCATCCAGCCAGCGCCACGACGCTGAGCAGCGCCAGAACGGAGGTGGCCATGTACCACGCCGAACTATCGGCGGTGAATGGGACATTAGCCAGCATATTGACGGTGAAGATGGCGCAAGCCAGCGGCACCAGCCCGAAGCGAAACACAATGACCACGGCGATGGTGTAAACCAGAATCTGCGTCGGCAATTCCACCGACACGTAGGTACTGGTGAGTCCGCGGGGCAGCGCGAAGATGGCGATAAACGCAATGGCGGCCAGCCAGTCTGTAGCCTTGACCACCTTCAGCCCGACCAGCGCAAGGAGAAACCCAAAAAGCACCTTCAGTCCCAGCAGCAGAAAGAAGAACTGCAGAGTGCCTAGAATAGAAATTGGAACTTGCATCAACCATGCGCCCAGCGCGGTGCGCCCGCCCATCAGGTAGTCAGTCTGACCCAGTCCGGGCGAGGCTCCCATGTGCACCATCGGGATATAACGGATCTGAAACATAAGAATCCAGGTCACGCCGAGCATTGTGCCGAACAAAATGTCGCGGCCCACCAGCGGATCGCGCAATTGTCCCGACAGCAGCCGGCTCCAGGAAATAATGGTCTGCGGCCAGCGCCGCCGCACCCACGGCTCAAGCGCGAGATACAACAGCCACGTCGTGCCGGAGACAAACAGGCCCGTACTGATCGCCATGACCAACAGACCAAACGTCTCGAAGCCGGGAACGAGATGACCGCGGCACAGCCACAGTACGATCTCAAGCACAAACATCACGAGCCCAAGCCGAAAGGCGCCCTCGCGGTCAGCCCGTCCCTGGAGGTAATTCCGCCGCGCCACATACACTGCCGCGATCAACGAAGTCATGAACAAGGTCAGCGCGAGCACCTGCCCCGCCTTCTTCCCGGCCGAATCTTCCGGACTCTTCATGCGATCCGGCTTGGTCCACTCTCCGAGCATCGAGAAGAAAACCGGTTTGCCATGCAAGGACGCCGCTTCCACGCGAAGTGGCCGGGTCGTCCCCGGCAAGGTTCCGGTCCAAGCAACGCGGGAATCGGAACTCGCCAGCGAGTTCCATGCCGGCTCGGTCTTCTGAAATTTCGTTGGATCCAGGCCCGCTGCGGCGAAGAGAACACTCCAGTCGACTGCCGCCGGCGCTGCCGTAGAATTCTCTTTTTGCGGAGAGATCGCCTCGAAGTGAATAAGATTTCCCTGGGCATCAAGCTCCAGGTTAATCATTCCCGAAAGAATGTTGGGAGGATCGTCGCGCGCCACAATTCCAGGATTGAGCAACTGATCCTGATAGCCTTGCGCCCACATGTACTTCGGGCTCTGCCGGTACCAGAAGCGAAGCAGAGAAGGCCGACCAGCAAGCACCGTGTCCCAGTTGGGATGCGGCTTGTCGTTCTTCTCCACCCAATCCTTGTAGTCGTTGTCGAAGTCGAATCCGTAGGCGCTGTCGGCAGGACGTTCCGGATATCCTAGACGGGCGATGATCTCACGCGCTTTTTGGTTAAGGACTTCCGGCGTCAATTCCAGCCGCATCTTTCCAAGCGCACTGTAGTGTATGCCGAGAAAGCTAACCAGAGCCAAAGCCAACAGCACAGCGGCGAGGCAGGCAACGGCGGCTCGCGGACGCAGCCCAGAGGTTTCTCCCGATGCAGCCACCAACTGCGGCGAAGGCGTTTCACCCGCTGCCAAAGCCGCAGCCAGCGGATCTCCACCGGGCATGGCAGCGGCCACGCTGAGAACCGTAGCGGGACGTGCCGAGGGTTCTTCCTCGAGACAGCGAAGAATCACGCGCTCGATTACGGGATTGAGATCTTTCACGACGGACGAAGGTCGGCTGGGACTTCTATCGCCGCGCCCCCGCAATGACTCGGGAGAGAAAGCGCGCTTGCCGGTGAAGACTTCGTACAACACCAGGCCCAGAGAATAAATATCACTGCGCGTGCTGACTTCCTTACCGTCCAGTTGCTCGGGCGCCATGTAGGCCGGAGTTCCGCTGCGCACATCGTTGCCCTGAATCTGGTCGGCCACACCGGCGAGACCGAAATCAGTGATTACGACCTGCCCGCGTCCGTCGAGCATGATGTTGGCGGGCTTCAGGTCTCGATGCAGCACTCCTTTGGTATGGGCAGCGGCCAATCCGGCGCAGAGCTGGCGGGCGATGTCGAGAGCCTTATCCTCGGGAAGACGGCCGATTCGACGCAGCAAGGACGCCAGGTCTTCGCCATCGACATACTCCATGGTGAAGAACGTGTGGCCTTCCACGTCGCCCACGTCGTAGACCCGGCAAACGTTGGGATGGGAAACGCGGCGGGCGATACGCACTTCGTTTTTGAAACGCTCGACCAGGGCTTGATCGCGCGCGGCTTCGTCCGGCAGAAACTTCAGCGCCACGGGTTGGCCGAGCGTGAGGTCATCCGCGCGGTACACCTCACCCATGCCGCCTTTTCCCAACAGCGCGATGATGCGGTAACGGCCGGCCAGCAGGCGTCCGGGAAGAAAGCGGCCTTCGCTCATGTAATCGGACGAACTCGACGGTCGCGACGAAGTTGCGGAAGCCTGAGGCGGCAGCGGCGAAGTTGCCGTGGCGAAGTCGAGAGTGGCGACATCGTCGGTATTGCTGGCGGGCGTTCCGCACGCCGAGCAAAAGCGTCCAGTAATCGGTACCTCAGTCCCACAGGATGAACACGAGGGCATGAATTTTCCCGATACAGTCTACCGCGTCGGATCAAGAACGTGCTCTGGCAGCTTCGCCAGGTAACCAGTCTAACCCCGCCTGAAGATTACCCAAGATCGCGTCTGCAGAGACTCAACCTAACGATTCCTCGCGGCGCGGCCGATCCATTCTTTAGTGCGCCTTGTGCGAAATGAGGATTCTCTTATGCGAACTCGCACCGCTGTTATCCTGTTCACGATGTTTCTGTTAGTTAGCTGCAGCTCGACTCCGCGGACAACCATGCCCTCGCCCGCTTCGCGCGTTTATCACGGCACCGCGTCGGTTGGCGATTTTATGAACATCACTATCAACTCCACCGCCGGAACCATCGACTACACAGATGTGTCGAACGGCGATAAGGGGACCGTGCCTTTCACCGTGAACTCCGACGGGACTTACACACTGATTGACCCGACAGGCAATCTGATCGCTGCTTACGAAGTCCCAAGCTACGCTATGGTCATCCAGGCCGCCAAGACCGGGCCGGGCCTGAATACTCCCGCACTCATCACCGCCGTAGAGAGCGGCCCTATCTCGATGGCGACCTTTGCCGGGCATTCCTACAACTATATGCAGTTCCGCACGTCCTCAGGTGGCCTTGAGGTGGGATCGGTGACCATCAACCCGCAGGGGCTGGGATCGAATTCCTCTTACTGGCCTTTTGGATCGTTCAACCAGGGCAATCAAAGCGGGAGTCCTTTTAATTCGGGCACGATTGACCTGACGCAAGCCAAGCCTGATCCCTCCGGCACCTTTCTCACAGTTACAGAGCAGGGCAGTGGCGTCGACTACATTTTCGGCACGGAGAACGGGGTCTTCGCGGTAGATTCGCCTAACGGAGCGATCCTTGGTTTGAAGAAAGCGGCGAGCAAAGACTTCGATCCATCCTTCGCTGGCACCTACAAAGCGATCTACTACCAGAAGAACGGCGCCAGCACGGGAATGAACAACGTTGAGACCGGGACCCCAAGCCTGGGGAACGCGACGCTGGTAGTTACCGCCGGCGGCCAGGTCACGGTGAGCGACCCTCAGGGGAATACGATTGTTCAGGCGACTCTCACTCCAGTGGCCGACGCTCCATATCTCTACGGAAGTGCCGGTGAGCTGCAAGATCCCTGCTTCGGACTGTTCACTTTTCGCGTGACCGCTGCCGGTATCCAGCAGGATGTGTTCGTCACGTTTATGGACAAGTCAATGCTCTTCGCGTCCTTCAGCGCCAGCCTGTCTTTGGGTCAGATGGGTACCTACGACTACCTCTATGGCGTGGCCTTGAAGTAACGGGTCGCTGCTAGGGCTTGGTCGCAGGAGCGTCGGGTTTAGCGCTCTCTGCAGCCCTAGTACCCTCTATTTTGCAGCTGTATTCCTTGCCTTCGTCGTGGCGTATATAGAGCCTCTCCCCATCGACACGGTAGTCCACGGTCTGTCCAACCCCAAATTTCCCGGCCTGGAAAGCGCCGCAGTAGTCAACTTTGTAGACGAGGCCGGCGCCTTTCAATTCGTAGACCTTCGCACGGCGGGTCATGGTTTGGACGGGCGAAGCGGGAGCGCCATTACCACCACCGCCGCCAAAGACGCTGGTATCGCGCCGGATGTCATAACCCATGATCGTCCCCTGCTGATAGACGGGAGCGGCGGCGGCGTTGTCCGGGCTGACACCCCCCCACGCTTCTATAGTGCACTTATAGTCTTTCCCGCCCTCCCGGCGTATGTAAATCTTCGTGTCCTCCACCCGGTAATCCACGGGTTGTCCTGTCTGGAAGTCACCGCAACGGTTGATCTCATAGTAAGATGCGGCGGGCCCTTTCAATCCATAATGCTTATGCGGACCAGAAAAGCTCTGAGTGATCGTTCCCTGTTGATAAACGGGCTGTTCACCGGCTGCAATTGTGCCGGTTAGCAGAACGAAAAATACTGCACTGGTCATGGGCGATGGATTCATAGGTTTTGCTGTCCAACTTAGTTGCAGACCGTTGTTTTGTCAAAGACATAATTTCCGGAAACTCACTGAGAAAAATGTCGCTTTGGATTTACCATCCAAAGCGATGACTTCGCGCCTCCGCCGCTGGTTGGCTGATCCGGTCGTGCTGCTGTGCCTGGTGGCGGGTCTGCTTGCTTTCGTCGTGCAATCTGGCGAACTGGGAACATCCGACACAACACACCGTCTTCAAACCACGCACTGGCTCTGGACCTCCGAGCCGCAAGTGTTTCCGAACGAGTATCCCGAGTTTGGCCTGCACGGCCGCGGAGGCAAGCTCTATAGCTGGTACGGCATCGGACAGTCTTTGCTGATGCTGCCCGCTGATCTGGTTGGCACCTGGATCGCGCATTGGAAGATTTTTTCTGAATATGGCGACGATCCGGCGGTGCGCAGCATTGTGGTTAGCTACAGCACGAGCATTCTGGTGAACGTGCTCACGGCGCTGCTGAGCTTTCGGCTGCTGCGCCAGTTGCGGTTTACCGCGCGGGAATCCGTGCTGGGAGTGCTGGCGCTGCTTTTCTGCACCACTCATCTGCACTACACGCAGAACATGATGGAGAACAACTACATCATGCTGCTGACGCTGGCTGGATTCTCCTATCAATACGAATGGATGCGGACGGGGAATCAGCGCGCACTGTTCGTGGGGTGCGCCACGCTTGGGCTGAACTTGCTGACGCGGCTGACGACTGGCCTTGACCTCCTGTTTGCAGGACTCTTTCTGCTGCTCGTCCTTTGGTTTGAGCGGGTGCGAGGACGCGAGTTGTGGCATCGGCTGGTGGATTATTGCAAGGTTGCCGCTCCAGTGTATTTCTTCTTCCTTCTCCTTGACCGGTTGTATCAGTTCTACCGCTTCGGATCGTTCACCAACACGTACGTCTCGCTGTTTGCCGAAGAGCAGCGGTTGATGGATCCGACGCTGCCGGTGGGTTTTCCGTGGAGCACTCCGTTTCATGAAGGTTTTCTAGGTCCGTTGTTCAAGCCGGAGAAGTCGATTTTTCTTTTTGATCCGCTGCTGCCGCTGGCGGTCGTGCTGCTGGTAGCGCTGTGGAAGCGGCTGTCGCCCGAAATCCGCGCGTATGGTGCGGCGTCGCTGCTTCTGCTCCTCGGCTATGTCTGCTTTTATGCGAGGTATACCTATTGGGCGGGAGATTTCGCTTGGGGCGATCGCTACATTTCCACGTCGGTGGAACTGGCGGCGTTGCTGGCGGTTCCGTTGTTGTTGCGCCATCGGGCAGATGTGGGTGCGTTGGTTTGGCGGGGAGGGCTTGTGATCGTCGCGATCAGTCTGATCATTCAACTGGCCTCGCTCGCGTTCTGGCTGCCGCTGGAAATCTATCAGATGGAAACAATGGGGCACCCTACGTTCGTGATCTCACTGCGCTTCGAGAATATTGCGGCGTTCGCCTTGGGAAAGATGGATCCGTGGAGATTGAATAATGAATCCATGACGCAGGATGCGTGGGACTACGTCCACATCACAACCTGGAACTTCCTGCCGTTCCTGCTGCGAAGGGTGGGGGCTGCGCCGGGGTGGGTCGTGGATATGACGTTCGCGGTTTGGGGTGCCGGAATTGCGGCGTTGCTGTTAGCTTGCAGGAGGCTTTCGCGAGTGATAGAATGGTAGAACAGTGATGGTAGAAGGTAGAACATGAGCTTAAACATCAAGAATGAGAAGACTCATCGCCTGGTCCGGGAATTAGCACGGGCGACCGGGGAAAGCATGACTGCCGCGGTGGACAAGGCCGTGCAAGAGCGGCTGGAGCGGGTACGCCGCGACAAGAAAGGCAATCTTGCGGAGCGGTTGCTGCAGATCGGGCGGGAATGCGCCGCTCACATGAAGGAGCCCTACCTCTCTATCGATCATGGCGAGATGTTGTATGACGAGAAAGGGCTGCCCAAGTGATCCTCGATTCCTCAGCCGTGGTCGCCATTCTGCGTGCCGAGCCGGAAGCGCCGACGATGGCAGAATCAATGACCCGGGCTGGAGCGTGCGCTATCTCTGCCGTTAGTTATCTGGAAGCCGCCATTGTGATTGATAGCGGCCGCGACCCGATAGCCAGCCGTCGCTTCGACGATTTCTTCCGCGAATCGGGAATAGTCGTTGAGTCCGTGAGTTTCCGTCAGGCCAAGATTGCGCGCGATGCTTATCGCGATTTTGGAAAGGGACGGCATAAGGCGGGACTCAATTTTGGAGATTGTTTCGCCTATGCGCTGGCAAAGGAGAAGGGTGAGGCGCTCCTGTTCAAGGGAGATGATTTTTGCCACACCGATGTTGAAGCGGCTGGCGCTGTCTGATTACTCCACCGTGACGGACTTGGCCAAATTCCTCGGCTGATCCACATCGCAACCCCTCCGCACCGCGATGTGGTACGCCAGCAACTGCAGGGGAACGATCTCCAGGATTGGGGAGAGCTCCTCCGGCGAAGCCGGCACGTAGAGCACGTGATCGGCGGCTTCTTTGATTTCTTCGTCGCCTTCGGTGGCTAGCGCAATCACCACACCCGAACGCGCCTTTACTTCTTTCAAGTTGGACATCGTCTTCTCGTAGCGCTGCATTGAGTCCGGATCGTTCGCGTCTCTTGTGGCGATGATCACTACCGGAAGATTCTCGTCGATCAAGGCGTTGGGGCCGTGCTTCATCTCGCCGGCGGGATATCCCTCCGCGTGGATGTAGGAGATTTCCTTGAGCTTCAGGGCGCCTTCGAGGGCGATGGGGTAGTGAATGCCGCGGCCAAGGAAAAGAAAATCCTGGGCGCGCTGGAAGCGTTTGGCCAGGTCTTCGCATGCTTCGTCGTGAGTAAGGATGTGCTCCAGCTTGCCGGGGATGAGGGTGAGTTCCTGAGCCGCCGTGCGAGTTTGCTCGGCTGTGATGGCGCCGCGCACCTGAGCCAGATAAAGCGCAAACAGATAAAGAGCAACCAACTGGCAGGTGAAGGCTTTCGTCGATGCCACGCCGATCTCTGGTCCCGCGTGCGTGTAGATTGTTCCGGCAGCTTCGCGCGTGATCATAGAGCCGACCACGTTGCAGATGGCCAGTGTGTGCGAACCTTTGGCTTTGGCCTCGCGCTGGGCGGCGATGGTGTCGGCGGTTTCGCCGGACTGTGAGATCACAAGCGTGATCGTGTCTCTGTCGACAATCGGATCACGATAGCGCCACTCGCTCGCGTAATCGACCTCTACCGGCACGCGGGCGAAGCTTTCGATCATGAATTTGCCGGCCTGCCCGGCATGCCAACTGGTGCCGCAGGCGACGATGTTGATCTTTTTCGCGGTGCGAAATTCGGCCTCGGTGATTTGCATTTCGTCGAGGAAGATGTGGCCGGTGTCGAGCGAAATGCGCCCTAAAGTTGTGTCGCGGACGGCGCGCGGCTGCTCGTAAATCTCCTTGAGCATGAAGTGCTTGAAGCCGCCTTTTTCGGCCATGATTGGATCCCAGGTCACGTGCTGCACCTGGCGCTGGATGGGCCTTCCGTCGAAGTCCGTCAACTGCACGCCCGCGGCAGTGACCACAGCTAAGTCGCCATCGGCGAGAAAGAAAATATCGCGCGTATGATAAAGAATCGCGGGAACGTCGGAAGCCACGAAGTATTCGTCGTTGCCCAGTCCGACCACTAGGGGCGGGCCATTGCGCGCGGCCACGATCTTGTTGGGTTCATCGACGGAAATTACCGCCAGGGCGAAGACCCCGCTAAGTTCTTTCACAGTCCGGCGAACCGCTTCTTCCAGCGTTGGATGGTGGCCGTTTCCAGTTTTGAAGAGATGCTTTTCGATCAGATGCGCGATGACTTCAGTGTCCGTTTCGGTGGAGAAGTTGTGGCCTTCCTCGATCAGCTTTTTCTTCAGGCTGAGATAGTTCTCGACGATGCCATTGTGTACGACGACGATCTTGCCCGTGCAATCACGGTGAGGATGAGCGTTTTCTTCCGTGGGACGTCCGTGAGTGGCCCAGCGGGTGTGGCCGATGCCGTAGCTGCCGTCGAGCGGCTTGAGACGGATAACTTCTTCCAAATTGCGCAGCTTGCCTTCGGCGCGGCGGATCTGCAGCTTGTCCCCATTGCCGGCCACGGCGATTCCAGCCGAGTCATAACCGCGGTACTCAAGCCGCCGCAGGCCCTCGATGATGATCGGAACCACCTGCTTCTTGCCGACATAACCAACAATGCCACACATGCGGGAACTCCAAGAAATTCAGTCTGCCAGGGAGCAGCGAAACTCTTCAATAACCGGGTTGGTGAGCACTTCGCGGGCAATGCGCTCCACCTCGGTCTGCGCCTCGTCGCGGCTTAGTCCCCCGTCGAGCGTAAGTTCAAAGTATTTGCCCTGGCGGACCTCCTCCAGACCCTTGTAGCCCATCTTCTTTAGCGCACCCTGGATGGTCTTGCCTTGAGGATCGAGGACACTCTTCTTGAGAGAAACGTAAACGTAGGCTTTCATGGGAATAAGGGCATTATACGGCAGGAGTATTGAGCGCCTGGGTGCGCGAGTGCGGCAAGCCGGGTTTCGTAATCGACGTTCGATGGCCGAATCTCAGCCGAGTTGAATCGTCTGCTCATCGAGCGCTGCCAGGGCCTGCTCCAGAATCTTTCGGTAACGGGGATTTTCCGTCGATTGGATCTGTTCCAGAATCCGGCTGCGGGAGAGCTTCAATCCTTCCCTGCGGGATTCGATTTCTCTTTGTTCGGGCGTCAGATGACGCTTGGGTTCATCCGCGGACCTGGCATCCTCTTGTTGCAGTTCAACCGACTTGCTCTCCCACCCGCGTGCCACAGCCCGATTATACGCTGGCGGATGGGCGTGTAACCAAGATCGCCATCGACAATCGGGCACGAGAGAGCGAAAACAAAAGCATGAGGAAAGCTTGGCTGGTGTTTTGTCTGCTTCTGGCCGGCTGTGCGGCCAAGAAGCAGCCGGTTGCGGTGACTCCGCCTCCCGTACGGAGCCAGCTGCCGCCACCCACTGCCGAAGTGATCGAACACTGTGTAGTGGTCAAGCAGGAAAATGCCAACACGGTGACTTGCAGTTGTGTGCCCGCCACCACGGTGATCGATTCAAAGACGGGGCACACCAGGCTAGTCTGCAAGACAATGAAGGAAGAGAAATGAGATCGGGACGGTTTTCCGTGGAAACTCTGCTGCCCGTCTGCGAAATCCGTAGCGCGAAAAACATTTCATCCGCGGGACTGACCCTTACTCCGCCGCTTCCTCCCACGCCACCGTCCGCCGCTCCCGGCTGCTTTTGTGAGCCAGCACCACCGCCCGCATGGTTCGCAAAGCCTGCTCTGGAGTAACCTCGAGCGCCGCCTTCTTCTCGATTGCATCCCGCACATTCGCATAAAATCCGCGATAATCTCCACGCTCTGTCTTCACCTTCACGCTCGGCTCTCCGACCAGGCTCAGCGTGCCCCACCACTGCTCCTCTTCCACTCCCCAATCCGCGCCCCAGTCGGTGCCCTGCGGAACACGTTCTCCCCGCAACCGCTCTTCCTGCGGATCCATTCCATACTTCACGAAGGATCCCTTCGTGCCGTGAATCAGAAAATGCGGCCCCGGAGCAAATGCAATGATCCTTGCCCGCGCCATCGCCCGCAGCCTGGGATATTCCAGGCAAACATCAAAGGCATCGTCCACCAGCGATGTCTCCCGCTGGCAAAGCGCGGACGCCGTAATCGCCCGCGGCTCACCAAACAACACCAGCGCCTGATCGATCACATGTGGCCCCAGATCGAACAACACGCCAGCTCCCGGCTGATCCGCGCGTTCCCGCCACGCATTCGCCTTCGCCTCCAGACGAAACCGGTCAAACCGCGCTTCGTACTCCACTACCGTTCCCAGTCGGAGCGTCTCCACAATCTTCTTCACCGTCCGGAAATCCCCATCCCACCGCCGGTCTTGATAAACCGTGATCAACCGTCCGTGCTCTGCCGCCAGACGCACCAGTTCCTCGGACTCGCGTAGCGTCGGCGCAAAAGGCTTGTCCACCACTACGTCCCGCCCCGCCAACAAGCAGGCCTTCGCCAGTTCGAAGTGCGAATCATTCGGAGTCGCGATTACGCATAACTGGATATCCGCGTCCTCCAGCAACTCCTCCAGCGACCGCGCCACCCGCACGTCAGGATATTTGTTCTGCGCCCGCGACCCTCTTCGTTCAAGGATGCAAGCCAGCTCCATCCCTGGCACGCCGCTGATCACCGGCGCGTGAAACGCCTGTCCCGCCAGCCCAAATCCAATCAACCCTACTCGCACCATTTCAACTCCTTAGTCTTCGCTCTGGCTCTACTACTCCTCTTTCGCCCATTTACAGTCTTCTGCCGATACGCCGCCGCCTTCATCCGCAATATAAATGAGACGTATTCTTGATCGTGCTGGGTTGATGTTTATTCCGTCAGCCCTTTTGGAGAGGCTAAGAATGAGGCTCGAACCTTTCCTGACAATTTCCCTGCTGCTGGGCGCTCTCTGGGCTGGCGGCTTTCTGGTGCTCCACGTCGCAAGCGTGATGATTCACATGCTGTTGGTGCTGGCCGTTATGTTCTATGTGGGGCATCTGGTAAAGGACACCAGCACAACCTGATTTTCGAGCCTGATTTTCGATTCACGATTTGCAGAAGCGATACGCCCTCAACATCCCGGCTAACCGGCCGCACCGTTGAGGGCGGATTCCCTCATCCCTTCCGATCCTTCACCCGCCGCACAAACTTCAGGCCTGACCACACCTCCGTCACCGCGCACACCTTCACATCCACCAGCCCCGCGGCCAGCCCGATCTCGCGCACCACATTCTCATCCAGGTCCGTGGCCACGCCCGAACTCTTCTTCGGCCAACTCACCCATAACATCCCAGCCGGAGCCAGCAGCTCCGCCGTCCGTGAAAACTCTTTCGTCACCTGCGTGCGAGACTTCGTAAACAGCATCACGAAATCGAGCGCGTCGCCCTGCTTCAGTTCCGCGCATTCCATTAGTGCGTCGCCCAATTCCGCACGCACCTCCGCCGGAGCATTCGCCAACCTTGCGCGAAAGCCATGTTTGATTCCCAATTTTTTCGGAAGTGGAGTTCCTGAATATCCCGGCATTCTTGATTGCCCTTCGCGAAATGAAGTATCTGAGACGACTCAAGCTAGAAGCCAGGAGCCAGAAGGTGACTACTGCACCGGCGCGTAATACCCCCGCCGCGCTCTGACTCGCATGTTTTTCCGGTCCGCCGCGACAATCTCAATCGTGCGAAAGTGCCCGTCCGCCTTAAAGTCTGCCGGCTTGTAAGAGACTGCATACTGGCTGCGCAATTCATCCTGAATTTCGGCAAACGCGTTCGCCACATCTCGGAGCTGAAAGGGAAAAAACGCCCGCCCTCCGGTCGCATCCGCAATACGTTCCAGCACCTTGTCGCCGGATCCCTTGCTGCCGCTGATGTTCGTGCTGATCGTGTACACGATCGCTTCCGCCCGCTGCGCCATCTCGATCGCTTCCTCGCGGGTCACGTGGCTCAAGTTATCTTCCCCATCGCTCAGCAGGATAATCGCCCGCCGCGTCTGCCCTACCGGCGGCTTCTTCAGCAACTTGTCCCGGCACGCGTAGTAGAGCGCATCGTACAGCGCCGTTCCGCCTCCCGGCCGCAACTCGCGCACCCCGTGGTCCAGTTTCTCCGTGTCGTCGGTGAAGTCCTGTGTCACTTCCGGCGTTGCGTCGAATCCCACCACCATTGCCTGGTCGTAGCCCAGCCGCACTGTCTGGTTGAGGAACTCGATAGCCGACTCCTGCTCGAACTTGAACCGGTCCCGCACCGAGTTGCTGGCATCGATCAGCAAGCCCACCTGCAGCGGCAAATTCGTCTCCGCGTGAAAGCTCCGAATCTCCGCCGCCGGCTTGCTGTCATCCACAAAACGGAAGTCGTTCTGCTTCAGGTCTGTCACTCGCTTCCCGTGTTTGTCGGTCACCGTGAACACCACGTTCACTTCGTTGGTGCCCACTCTGATACGAGGGATGTCTGCGTTTTCCGCGCCTTGCTCGCCGGATTTTTCATCGCTGGATTTTTTATCTCCAGAATTCTGCGCGGGCGAAGATGGCGCCGCAGGCTGCTGGGGTAATTGAGATGACGATGGAGATGTCGATTGAGACGACAACTGCGAAGCCCGGGCCGTCCCGAACTCGGGCACTCCGGCCACCAGCATCATGACCGCCGCCCACCCTGCAACTGAGCTTCTGAAGATGTGTTTCGTGAGAATACCCCTCATTTAGCTGTTCATTATATCCGCAACCCGCCGGCCAAGCCTCACACAGTGCCCAGCCCAGCAGTCCGGACCGATTTCCTCTGTGAACCGGAGCCTGCCCTTAGCTCAGTCGAGGGGTGCCCTCTGTGTTAAACGCTTTTGACTTCCCCGCGCAAAGCGTCACCCTCCACACTCCTCAAAAACTCGCGCAACTCCTCCGGCAACTCACTCTTAAGCGCAATCACTTCCTCAGTCCGAGGATGCCGGAACTCCAACTCCGCCGCGTGCAGAAAATTCCGCGGCAAACTGATCACCGCATTTTTCCCCCGTGCCTGCCGCGGAGCCCCATACATCGTATCCCCCACCACCGGATGCCCCATCGCCGCCACATGCACCCGAATCTGGTGCGTCCGTCCCGTATCGATCTTCACGTCCAGCAGAGTGAACTTGCCGTACTTCGTATCCAGACGGCGCACGACGCGATAGTGGGTTACCGCTGTGCGGCCGCCTGCGACGCGGGTGGTCATCTTCATGCGGCGTACCGGATCGCGGCTGATGCTCTGTGCCAGCGTTCCCGAATCTTTTTTCACCCAGCCATGCACCAGCGCCACATATCTCTTCTTCACTTCGCGCGCGGCAAACTGCACGCTCAGCTTGCGATGTGCGTCATTGTTTTTTGCCACCACGATCAACCCGCTGGTCTCTTTATCCAGACGATGCACAATCCCCGGCCGCAACTCTCCGCCCACGCCTGACAAGCTCCCCAGATGATGCAGCAGCGCATTCACCAGCGTCCCGCGATTGCGCGCATCGTCGCTCGCACCCGCGCCTGCATGCACCATCATTCCCGCAGGCTTGTTGATCACCGCGAGGTCGTCGTCCTCATAAACAATTTCAAGCGGGATCTCCTCGGCGATGGCCTTGAGCGGCGCACGCTGCGCCTCGCCCAGCACGCTGACGCGCTCTCCGCCTCGCAGCTTCAGCGAAGCCTTTGCGGGAGCATCGTTCACTAGCACTTTGCTCTCGGCAATCATCTCCTGCACGCGGGCGCGGCTTACGGAGCCGAGCCGCGCTACAAGGAATTGATCCAGACGCTTGCTGGAGTCTTCGGTGGCGACTGCAATCTTGATTGGATATGGTTTGGGCACCTGCAACGCAAGGATAATGCAAGAACGGTAATCGCGAAGCGCGCCGGGCAATTTAGCTCGGTTAGCCAGGCCCCTTCAGCACAATCTCAGATTTCAGCGCGTATTCTCCGGGATCCGATTGCCTGAAATCCGAGCGCAGCCTCAAAGTAACGCGGTCGTACTCCTGAGGCGGTTCGCTGGCTATCAGGGTCACGACGACCGTTTCGGGCTCGCGGTCGCACTTCTCAAGCCACTCTCCGATCAGCACCGGTCTGCGGCTCTGGGTGAAGAAGTCAACCGGAACCCTGAACTCCGGGCCTTCCAGGGTCGTCTCGCCTGTGTCGCCTCCGGCTTTGTAGCGATAAACAAGCTCAACGCGAACCTTGGCACCTCGGGGTGCGTGTTCGACTCGCCCCCTCACAACAACGACGTCCGTGGCGCACTTGGCGTAGGTGATTGCGGAGGCAAGCAGACCGAAACAGAGCAGTCCTGCGAAAGCTCTAGCCTTGCCGAAATACACGAGCACCTCCATTGCGGATGAGCTGAGCGTCAGCGCGAATGGTCCATGAAAAAACGGTGTGGCGTCGATGTTCGCTGGTCAGGCGCTGATAGCTACCTTGTCGCCCCCACCGGCTGCGCCGTTACGTTCTTCGCGCCCGGCCGTAACCACCAGATCAGCCCGCCCGCCACAACCAGCCCAATCGCAATCAACTGCGTCCCCGACATCGCCCCGCCAAACACCGACCCGCGGCCCGGATCGTCCCGTAGGAATTCCAGAAAGAACCGCGCCACGCCGTAAATCATCATGAAGGCGCCGAAGACCTGACCCTCGAATTTCCGCCGCTTCAGCAGCCACATCAGAAAGAAGAAATTCGCCAGCTCCACGGCCGACTCGAAAAGCTGCGTGGGCTCAAGAGGCACGCCCAGCGGAGTTCCCGTAATCTGCTTCGCCAGCGGATTGTGAAACACCACGCCCCACCAATGATGCGTCTCTTTCCCGTAGCAGCATCCCGCCGCAAAGCAGCCCACTCGTCCAATGGCGTGACCCAACGCCAGCCCCGGTGCAAACGCATCGCAGGTTCCCAGCGCAGGCATGTGATGGCGGCGCACATACCAAGCCGCTGCAATCAACGCCGCAATCAGGCCCCCGGAGAAAACTCCGCCCGCCTGCAAAGTCTCAATGCTGAAAATCTCCGACGGATGCGCCGAATAACTGCTCCAATCGTTGATGATGTAGAGGGCTTTCGCGCCTACGATCCCGCACAGCACTACCAGAATCCCCAGGTTCCACGCCTTCTCCCCATCAATCCCCAGACGCTCGGAATTCCGCACACTGATCCACAACCCTATCAGCACCCCCAGAGAAACCAGGAAGCCATAAGTCGGCAGGAAAAACCTTCCGAAATGCACTAATTGTGGATACACAGTTAATTGGATGCAGAAATGCGGAATTTGTGACCGGAATCAGTGTAGCAGGAAGCCCGTGTAGAGCGGGCACCCTCGCCCGCTGCCGTTGATCTTGCCGTTGACCTTGCTTTGGGTGGCGCAGCGCTTCAAGCGCTCCGTTAACAGCACAAGATGATTCGGGCTTCAGCCCCTGAGGTACCTAGGTCTCTTTCGCTGGATGCTGAAAACACAGCCCATATCCGTCCGGATCGGTCACCGTCAGCTGCTTCATCCCATAGTAGGTCACGGCTGGCTTCTCGACCGGGACGCCTTTGGACCGCAGGTATTCGTAAGCCTCATCCACGTTCGGGCAACCGAAGTACAGCGTGGTGTCGCTATGCGCGGCACGCCGGGCCTCATCCGGCGCCGCAGGCCGCTCATCGGCATCATAAGCCGTGTTCAGCATCAACTCTGCTCCGCCCATGCGCAACAGCCCCCAGCCGAAGTCGTTTCCAGGCTGCGACTGCATCGCGACTTCGAAGCCAAGAATGTCCCGATAGAACGCTAGCGATGTGGGCATGTCAAACACAAAGATGAGCGGTGTGAGGTGGGAAACCTTCATTAGAGGAATTGATTGCCCCGCGAGAGGAATTGATTGCCCTGCGGAAAAATTCAAGCCGACCCACTGTGCCGTGTGACGGGCCGAGAATGAACCGTCAGGTAGACGTTGGGAACCCGCCGAGACCCTTTAGGCATCTCCGCATGACGGAGCGTCGCACACCGGATCCTAGTTCGAGTCGAGTCCCCGTTCAT
>DATMOP010000040.1:0-105733 GCA_035568115.1 Candidatus Acidiferrum sp. | reverse complement strand
CGTTCGGCATTCGCATACGTGTCAACGCAACCTGAGAGTTTCCCTTGGGACCAAGCACAAGTGAGGAAGACTCCAGCAGAGAAAAATGCTCCGCCAATCTTTTTCCAAACATGCCTTGAAGCATATGTTCTGCCTCGCACCATACTAGAACTTACCGTTGCTATTTTTCCATTGATCGCGAGGTGGAATCGCTTCGAGCGTATCCCAGTGTTCAGCGATCTTGCCGCTTTCAATGCGGAATAGATCGTAGATGGCGGTGGCAACGCCACCAAACGTAGCTTCCGCAACGACAAGCACGAAATTACCTTCACCAAGTACCATATGCACGCGCTTGTAGACGACTGCCTGCCCCTTGGCGGCAAGAGCCTGTAAACCCGCAATCAATCCCGGGATGGTGTCCTCGACCCATGGATTGTGCTGAATGTATGCGATTCCGTTGAAGTAGCTGGGAAAGGTCTCGCGATGGCCTGCGAGAAGATCCTCCATATAGCGCTGCATGAGCGCCTTATTTGCATCGGTCTCGTCCAGATCGGAGGCGATCGTGGGACCGTCGATCATCGTGTGACCACTGGGGGTGAGTTCGGTCGCGGTCTCCTGCAAATTGTCCCAATGCTCGACGATCAGAGCATCTTCGAAGCGAAAGATGTCGAAGCCGATGCGTGGCCCGAAGAAGTTGTATTGCGTGTGAGCGAAGACATAATCGCCGTCCTCAAAGACGCGGATCGTATTGACGGACGCATCGGGCGGCATGTTCTTGATGAGGGCGGCGACACCTGCCGGACCGGGTCCCACCTGCAAGTTGTGCTGGATATACTTATTGGGATTGACATAGGCGAGCGGAACCGGATCTTTGGTCTCAAGCGACTTCAGCAGATCGATGACCTGTTGTTTACGGCTGGGCGCCATGGGTCCTCCGGGACAATCTCTCGCTCTCTCTTTGTAATAATGGACCATTTGGTCCTTTATGTGCAAGCCTCGCAGTCGAATTGACCGATAATGTTGCAATGGGACGACGGAAACTGTTCACCCGAGAGGAAGTCCTCGATAAAGCAATCCCAGTCTTCTGGAAGCATGGCCTCGCTGAGACGAGTGTTCAGGACCTTGAACAGGCTACAGGTGTACGCAAATCTGGCTTGTATACGGAATTCAAGAACAAAGAAGACCTGTTCGTGGAGAGCCTGCGCAGGTATTTCGAAGTCCTCATGGCACGCGGACACCTGACGAAACAGCCTCTGGGCTGGACCAATGTTGAGAGTTTTCTCAAGGTCTGCTATGGGAGTTGGGGCCAGAAGGGCTGCTTCTCGGTGAACTCTATGCGCGAGTTCGCAGACCTCCCCCCAAAAGCCCGCCAGATCATGGTCGCGAGCGTAATGAAAGCCCATCAGCGGCTCATCGACAATCTAGCTGCAGCGCGTGGATCTCGTGACGATAATGATTCCCTGGCTGGCTTGATCGTCACGTTCTTTAGCGGAATTTGCCTGGAGCAGAACCTCGGTCCCGACCGGGCGCGAATTACGAAGAAGATCGACGCCTTCATGCGGCTGATTCGCGCAATCTGATCGCTGCTCGGTCGCACGAACAACTCGTATCACCGTTGCGGCCCAATTGTGAGAATTTCGTGCAGTCCGACCGAGGAAAATGAAGGTGGTCTTTCGTGTTCTGCGAGAAGCTGTTAGGATATTTCTGTGACAAAGATTTGCGAAAGTTTTGCTGGTGGTTTTGCCTGGGTTGGTAGAACTCAGGATCGCCCGCCGCAGCCCGTAGAAGTTGTTTTGCCCATGCAAAAGAGCAGGGAAGTGGGCGAACTTTATGGGCGGTTTATGGGCGGTTCGGACCGGAATACAAGCAATTCGGGTCGCTTTATGCAATCTGTGCAGTTTATGCAAATCGCGCAAGGCCGCATAAACACTGGTTATTTCGCATCTTGTTGATTTGGCGAGTGGGGACGTAGTTCAGTTGGTTAGAACGCTGCCCTGTCACGGCAGAGGCCGCGGGTTCGAGTCCCGTCGTCCCCGCCATTCCTTTCAAGCACTTGCAACCCTACGTCCAGCACATCAGCGGATGTTAGGGGACGATAAGCGCCGAACGAGAATGGTCCCATCAAATGCTGCAGAATTCGTCGAACTTTCTATTCGGGGATGATTTCGATCGCGCTGATCGAAGGATAGTTGACGGCAGGAGTGAAGTAGATTTCGATTTTGCCCTGGGGCGTGGGTTCAATGTGCTGGAATGATTTGACCAACGGTTCGGAGCCGGCTTCCCGGGAAATATCAAATCCTTTGAGCAGCATCAATCCGTTACACGAGACATCGAAGACCCGGCTGCCCACACCCCCAATACCGCCATTCTGAACGCCAAACCAATGCTCCCTAAAGTGCAGCTTTAGAGTGTACTTCCCCCCCATCGCAACCGGCACTACGTAATGGAAGTGCCCAAACCGATGCCATTCGTAAAGGCGACCATCGGGGATCTTGGATAGACCACCTCCGAAACTACTAAGGCGGCCGCCGAAAAAGTACCTTTCCGGCATCCAAGCATTGCCCTCCGAATCGGTGTACGGAAAATGTCCGACGACAATCCTGACCGGAAGCCCGCGATGCGGAATGCCTGGCAGAATTTCAATCGCATTTACAAACGCCTCGGGAGTGACGAAGTCCACATGAATGGTCCCGTCGCTCGAGGGCGCGACATCGGTAAACACTTTCGTGGTTGCAATGTCATCGCCGCCGGCGTCGTCCATCACATCCAAGTTGGTCAGCGGTCCGCCATTGATCGAAAATCCCACATTGCGGCTGTTCTCCTGCAGCCCTGACGTCTCGGCAAATAGAAGATGAACCTCGTAAGTTCCCGGCTGAACAGGATAAGAGCAGTGAAAAACGCCGCGCCGCCCGCTGGAGAAAAGAGCCGGATCTTCTGTGCCTTGGATGGTGTGACCCGTAACCGAGAAAGTGGTCCCTCCTGTACAAAAATGATCGCCCTCCCACTTTGAACCGCCGCCGTCCGTGTAGGAAGCGAAAGTATTGCCCGCCATCGCGCGTAGAATCTTCCCGGAAGGGAAGTCCGGCGTGACGGTGGCCTGAGTGGTTGGGGGGCTCTCGCGCCCAATTCTCCCGGTCCATTTCTTCCAGAAAAGAACCGACAGTACACAGACAGAAACTGCAAGAATGGCCGCCAGCGTTACCGTTCCAGTTCGCACTCTGAACTTACTTCCGGATCCGGCATCGTACAGTCCTGACACGTCGTCGGCTTTTGAGGTCCGCGGTGGGCTAGCAGCAGGGTGCGGATCTTCTCGTCGACCGTTCCCTGGGGAGGAAACCGGGTCAAGAGATCGGCCGTTCTTCCTCTCATCGACTGTGGATACGCTTCCGGCCGTTTCCAAGTCGTTTGCGTGAATGAATTTGGGAACGTAGTGTCCGGGGGGTAGGCAGATCTGAACGGCGTGTTCCGCTCCGGCGCTGCGATAGTAATCTTCGAGCCGCTTTCGCAAGGCATGAGCCGTAACCCGGACGATGGTATCCACTTGCGGGTCAAAGGATTCCGGACGCCCTAGGGCGTGCACCGCTATGCTGTACTCCTTGATTTCGTCGACGGCTCCTTCGAAATACTTTTCGCAAACAAATGTCAGCAGTCGAGCAGGGTTGTTCGTCCGCCCAAATACGCCGGACGACAAGACGTCGTCTACTTCAGCCCGTTCGGCCTCAAGCTTGCTGATCGCCGGTTCCAAAGTGCTTGCCCCCGAGAGCGCGGTCCCCTTCGACCTCGCCACCCCGTCTTCGAGGTGAGTATAACCGAATTTTTCGCCGCACGACACAGGGCCAAACGCCTGTAATTTCACCGACTTAAGGCGTAAGCGCAGTGGCGGAGGCTTCCCGCTCTTGAATCGAAATAACAGTTGCACTGTAACGGTGAATTCACGGTTGTCTAACTTCCATGCAGATGTCATCACTGCTTAACTCCCGCATGGATTAATTCGTTTGATGCAATCTACGGTGCAGCCTCCTAGTCCGCTCAGAGAGCGGCCTCAGAGGAGCAAATCAGCAACCGAAATCGTCTAGTGCCTCAGGAGACCAAAATGATTGTGGTCCGCCCAAAAAGTCATTTCTCGACCACTGGCCGCCGCGCAGCAAAACACCTCTGTTCGGCAGCGACCAACGCCCTGATGATCCTGGCAGCTGCCGTGCTACTGTCTTCGGCGGCTGAGTTCGTCGTCGCTCAGGACGTAGTCGGCCGCATCGTGGGGACGGTCACCGACCCGTCCGGCGCCGCGGTTCCGGATGTCAAAGTGACCATAGTGGATGAGGCGACACAAGTCGGCCGCGACGTCACCTCAGATCGGAATGGTTACTTTGTCGTGGATGAACTGCCAGCTGGCACATATACGGTGGCGGCCCAGAAGGCAGATTTTAAGAAGATCACCCAAAAAGGTAACGTTGTAACCGCTGGCGGCCGTCTGACCGTGGACTTGAGACTCGAAGTCGGCGCGATCACAGAAACTGTAACGGTGCTTGCGGTTGGAGAAACGGTGAACACTTCGTCGGGTGAAGTCTCCACCACGATAACTCAGAAACAGATCCAAAACCTGGCCCTGAATCAGCGCCACTACGAATCGCTCATCGGATTAGTTCCGGGTTCCGCCCTGCAAGGCTCGGGAACAAGTCCGGCAGCATTGACGAGCAACTACAACAACAGCGTGGCAGTCACCAATGGGCAGCGACTGGATGGGCAGAACTGGAGTGTAGACGGTGGGTTTAACCTGGACTCGGGATCGAACAACAGCGTGTTCAATCAAGTTGGCGCTGATTTCATTCAGGAAGTAGACGTTCAGTCTTCCAACTACGACGCGGAGTTTGGCCGCTCCGCTTCCTCAACTGTCAATGTCGTGACCAAGAGCGGCGGACAACGTTTTCACGGCGGAGGCTTCGAATTCGTCTCGAATAATATCTTCAACGCGGAAAACCCTCAGACCAAGCTGACGAGTCCGGCCAACACCGGTTACGCGGCTGTGCCTCCCTTTCACTCCAACGATTTTGGTTGGGAACTTGGTGGTCCCATTCCGTACATTCAACCGAAAGGCAAACTGTTTTTCTTTGTCGGGCAGGAATGGAAAAGGTTTCGAGGGGTTTATCCTGGAACCGCCGCATCCCAATCCGAGACGTTTCCGACCGCGGCGGAGGTGGGCGGAGACTTTACCGACGTTTATAACGCCGGTGCGGGGCTCGTGCTCAACCAACCGGCGGTGATCCCTGCGAGTTGTGGCGGCGTCTTCTTTAGTTCGCCCAACGTCATCAATCCCGCTTGCATCACCGGCGATGGGGCTGCGGTGGCGAAGCTGTACACGGCCGCAGCGGGATTGTCCACGGCTGGCGGACTACCGACTGCGGCGACCAGCAATAACTTGTCTTTCAGTCTGCCCGGCCCCCTGAACATTCGTGAAGACATCATTCGCGTCGATGAGCACTGGAATGAAAAGCAAACCATCTATTTCCGTTATCTGCACGACTTTGTGAGCATCTACAGCCCCTTCGGGACTTTTCCCAACATCGGCGGAGCGATTCCAGTCGATCCGGATATTCGCAACCGTCCCGGTTACAACCTGCAACTCTCGTGGACGTATCTCATACGACCCAATTTTGTGAATGAAGCAAAAATCAACGCGGACTGGCATTCCCAGAGGACCCCGGTTCAGGGCAACGCGTGGATGAAAAGCACCTACGGGTTCAACTTTATCCCGCCACTCGGGAATCCGGCGGGGCAGTTTGCGGATGGCCTTCCAACCTTTACATTCACAGGTTTGTCGGCATTTCCGACGTCTGGGCCGGCTCCGGTGAATGGTCCAGCTCCGAACTTCCTCGCAGCCCCCGTGACCGACATAAATCCTGTGGACAACGTCTCCTGGACGAAGCACGATCATGCGTTCAAGTTCGGAGCGGAGTTCGTGCGGGACCGCAAAACCCAGAACTCGCGCACCACCTACGACGGCACCGTCAATTTTAGTTCAACCGCCGGGTCATCGAGCGCCACGAACTGCTCGGTCAACGGAGTCCTTACCAGTTGCGGCTCCAACTCCACCGGTGATGCCTTTGCCGACGCGCTGCTGGGGAACTTCAACACTCTTGGGCAAAACTCCGCGGTCACCACCGGCCAGTTCCGATTCAACGATTTTGAGGCCTACGGGCAAGATACCTGGCGGGTCACGCGAAAACTCAGCCTGGTCATGGGAGTGCGTTACATTCATACCACCCCGACCTACACCACGGGCAATAACATGACGAACTTCAACCCGTTTGCATTTAACGTTGGTATGGAGCCGACCTTTACCGGCGGGCTGGCAACCAGCAGTATTAACCCGGCTTCACCGGGTCTGTGCAGCGGCCCTCTGCAGAACGTTGTTGGTACGCCCACTCTTACTGTTGAATGCAATGGATTGCAGCGACCCGGCCAAGTGCCCGCTGGCCAGGCGGCCAGCGTCCCTGTTACTGCGTCCGATCCACAGCTCTTAGCGGCCATATCCACAGCTGCGGCACGGGGCTTCTATCAGCCGGAGAATCTGTGGGGGCCGCGACTTGGCTTCGCTTATTCGCCTTTTTCGGATAACAAGACAGTCGTTCGCGGCGGCTTCGGTATTTTCTACGACAAGCCGGAAGGAAACCTGCTTGGCCTTGGCATCAACTCCCAGGGCTATGTGCCATGGGCGCAGTCAGCTTCTATCTCCGGCACCAACGCGTCCCTATCACAGTTCGATTCTGCCCCCGGGGCAGCCGCAGTGTCGGCCCCAAGCACGCTCAGTCTGAATGGTGTCAATCCCAACCTGGTGGTCGCGCGCAGTTATCAATATAGTCTCGGAGTGCAGCGCGAGTTGCCGGAATCCATGTTGTTGCAAGTAGCTTACGTCGGCAACCTGGGGCGCCACATCCTTCGAGCGCCCAGCTTCAACAGCGCTACCTGGACGCAGCAGGGCTACATTCCGGTTTCACCCAACCCAAATACCTTGGCCTGCCCGGCTGGAATCAATGCTGCCGCATATCAGTGCTCCGGTGGTTTTGCTCCGACTGGTCTCTCAAAAGACCAAATCCGCCCCTACCTCGGGTACGCGGGAGTTCAGATGGCCCTGAGCGACGTCAATTCCAATTACAACTCGCTACAGGTTAGTCTGAGCAAGCGCGCGGGTTTCTTCACGACTACGGTTGCCTATACCTATTCGAAAGTCATGGGAATGGACGGCGGAGCGGGTGACGCATATAACCAAAACCCGGAACAAGAATGCCCGTTCACTTGTCTCGTTAGTACCGCCGCCAACCCGGTTTTAGTCAATGGAGGAACGGCAGCAGTCTCACCGGGAACCCAAACCGGCGGTGTGGTGGAATCCTGGCAGAAGTATTATTACGGCAAAGCCAGCTTTGACGCGACCCACATTGTGGCTACCACGTTCACACTCGAGTCGCCGTGGGGAAAGAACCTTAGGGGGTTTGCGGGTGGGGCCCTGAAGGGATGGATGTTAAGCGCGATCATGCACTACCAAAGCGGCGCACCGCTCACGGCAACAGCTTCGGCAGCTATTGGCGCGAATGGCAGTAATATCACTCGGCGGGCGAATATTGTGCCCGGCCAGTCACTATCCTTCAGCGGCACCTGCCCCGCCCTCAAGATTTGTTGGACCAACCCGAATGCGTTTGCGACGGAAAGCGTTCTTGGCGCCGGCGACGCACCGATCGGCGACATCATTGGGCCCAACTTCTATGACTGGGACCTGTCGTTGCGAAAGAGTTTCTCTTTCGGAGAACGCGCGAGCCTGCTTTTTCAGGCGGATGCCTTTAACGCCTTCAACAGGGCGAATTGGAACAATCCTACAGTGAATAACGCTGGCTCTTCCTCGTTTGGTGAGATCACCACGTCGCTCCCGGCTCGTGTTCTTCTGTTCGGAGGCAAGATCAACTTTTAACCTGGAACCCCTGCGAGGTTTCTTACCCAGGAAAACGAATGTAGAATTCATCGCATGAGTCTCTATTGCGCCACGGGCAGTGCTGAAGGCGATCTGTCTTTGCAGCAGTTGCACGATCTGCTCGTGGAAAGTCTTGCGAAGCTGGGAAAACGCAACCGGGTGCTCGTGGTGCCACCGGATCAGAGCCGGGTGCATTCGCGCGCCGGCGACCTGACGCGCTACGCCTGGGAGTATTACGGTGACGGGCTCCAGGCGGTCCTGCCTGCGCTGGGCACACATGCTGCGATGGGTCCGGAGCAGCTCGCGCGAATGTTTGGCGCCATGCCGGCAGAGCTCTTCCGCGTGCATAACTGGCGTACGGACGTCGAGACCCTGGGCGAGGTCCCGGCCGAGTTCATCCGCGAGCAATCGGAAGGCAAGCTGAACTATGCGTGGCCGGCGCAGGTGAACCGGCTGATTGTGCATGGCGACTTCGATCTCATTCTCTCCATCGGTCAAGTCGTGCCCCATGAAGTGATCGGCATGGCCAACTACACAAAGAATATTCTCGTGGGCACGGGAGGCCGCGAGAGCATCAACCGGAGCCATTACCTGGGTGCGGTTTACGGGATGGAGCGAATCATGGGTCGCGCCGAGAACCCCGTGCGCAACGTTATCAATTGCGCATCCGATCGCTTCCTGCGAAATCTGCCCATCGTCTACGTACTCACTGTTGTCGGGCTCATGGCGGATGGACGTTTAGCAGTGCGCGGACTTTTCATCGGCGACGATGTTGAGTGCTTTCACCGCGCCGCCGCACTCAGCTTGAAAGTGAACTTCGAGACCATGGACGCGCCCATACAGAAAGCTGTCGTTTATCTCGACCCGCATGAGTTTCACAGCACCTGGTTGGGCAACAAGGCCATCTACCGCACACGCATGGCATTGGGCGACGGTGCGGAGCTGATCATCCTGGCGCCCGGCATCAAGGAATTTGGCGAAGACCGGGCCATCGATCGCCTGATCCGCAAATACGGCTATCGTGGAACGCCGGCCACTCTCGCAGCCGTCAGTGCGAATGCTGATCTTGCGGACGACCTGAGCGCGGCTGCACACCTCATACACGGCTCCTCCGAAGGTCGATTCACCATCCGGCTGTGTCCCGGCCATCTAAGCCAAGAGGAAGTTGAGGGAGTGGGTTTTGAATATGGCGATTTGAAAACTGTGCTCTCGCGCTACAGTCCGCAGACCCTTCGCTACGGCAACAACCTTATCGACGGCGAAGAGGTTTTCTTCATTTCAAATCCCGGCTTAGGATTGTGGGCGCACCGCGCTAAATTGTTGGGACGCGACGCATGATCGTGGTCTTGATTGCGCGGGCACGCTCATTTGTCGGCATGCATTGACGAATAAAAGGCAGCTTCAAGGAGAAAAATAATGGCTACGCGACGCGAATTTCTCGATGCCCTTGCTGTGGGCGCGGCGGGATTGGCCGTGGGAACTACGGCAAAGAGCTATGCTCAGATTCTTGGATCGAATGATCGACTCAACTTTGCCGTTATTGGTCTGAATGGCCGTGGCTACGCTCACCTCTCCTCGCTCAAGGCAAACAAAAGTGCCGCGCGAATCTCGCATGTCTGCGATGTGGACAGCAATATTCTAAGTAAGTTCGCCGACAGCGCGCGGCAGGAAATGGGCGAGGCCCCCGCAACTGACAAAGATTTTCGCAAGATTCTTGAACTGAAAGAGGTGGACGCCATCACCATTGCCACTCCCGATCATTGGCATACGCCTATGGCCATCGCCGGCTTGCAGGCGGGTAAGCACGTCTATCTGGAAAAGCCATGCAGCCACAATCCCGCCGAGGGGGTGATGGTGGTCGAGGCGCAAAAGAAATATGGAAAGCTGGTACAGATGGGCACCCAGCAGCGCTCTTCAGCCCACACCATAGAGGTCATCGATAAGATCCATGCCGGCGTAATCGGCAGGCCCTATTTCGCGCAGGCCTGGTACGTCAATGTGAGAAAGTCGATTGGCACAGGCAAAGCCGCGCCGGTACCGCCTCAGCTGGATTGGGACTTGTGGCAGGGCCCCGCTCCGCGTCGTCCGTACACGGACAATGTGCAGCCCTATAACTGGCACTGGTTCAAAACCTATGGCACGGGCGAAACCCTCAATAATGGTACGCACGAAGTCGATGTCTGCCGCTGGGCGCTGGGCGTCGACTATCCCGAGCGAGTTGCGTCGTCGGGGGGCAGATACCATTTCAAAGATGACTGGCAGTTCTACGACACACTGGTGACCAGCTTCGAGTACGAAGACAAAATGATCTCGTGGGACGGGAAGTGTTGCCAGGGAATGAAGTATTACGGCCGTGATCGTGGTTCGACAATTATGGGAACCACGGGCACGGTGCTGATTGATCGCGATGGCTATGAGATCTACGACCTCAAAGGCAACAAGACAAGCGAATTCAAGGTGGGCAAAAAGACTTCGTCCTCTGACCTGATCGGCCGTGATTCCATGACCGACGCTCACTTCGCGAACTTCATCGCGGGTATCCTCAAAGGCGAGAAGCTCAACGCTCCTATCGCGGTTGGCAACGTCGCCGTTACGATGTTGCAGCTTTCCAACATCGCTTGGGAAGTCAACCGGGAACTGCGTCTCGACACGAAAGACGGACGGATTCAGGGCGACCCCGAAGCCACGAAGATGTGGGGGCGAGACTACGAGCCAGGGTGGGCGCCACATGTCTAACAAAACCGCTTTGTCGCGTCGCGATTTCGTTCGCTCCAGTGCAGTCGTTGCGGCGGCATTATCCGCTCCCGCCGCCGTCTTGGCGCTGGCTCACGAAAATTCACCTCCCGACCAAGCGTTGCCCATCCGCTTGGGTCTGGCCAGCTACACGTTTCGTAATTTCAGTCGCGCCCAGATGATCGGCTTCATGAAGCAGCTCAACGTATTCGCATTGAATGCGAAGGACATTAAAGATCATCTCCCGATGGACGCACAGCAGGAGGCGACCGCGCTGGCGGACTACGCCGCGGCGGGCATCAAGCTCCATGCCGCCGGAGCCATCTATTTCGCGAAAGATGAAGACGCCGACATCCGAAGTAAGTTCGAATACTGCAAGCGGGCAGGTATCGGTGTTATCGTTGCCGGCGACCCCACACCGGAAACTCTGCCGCGAATCGAGAAGTTCGTAAAGGAGTACGACATCCGTATCGCCCTCCACAACCACGGTCCGGAAGACAAATTGTGGCCTTCGCCGCTGGATGTGTTGAAGTCGGTGAAGGGCATGGATCCGCGCATCGGTTGCTGCATCGATGTCGGGCACACGGTTCGTGCCGGCACCGATGTGGTTCAGGCAATCCACGAGGTTGGCCCGCGACTGTTTAACATGCACATGAAAGATCTCACGAACTTCCAGAGTAAGGAGAGCCAGGTAGCGGTGGGAGACGGCATCATGCCAGTGCGGAAGATGTTTGAAGCGCTCATCGCGACGAAATACCAAGGCTTCGTCGATCTCGAGTATGAGATTCATCCCGACGACCCGATGCCGGGCGTGATCGCCAGCTTCGCCTATATGCGAGGCGTCTTGGCAGGCATGGGATTCACGGGCCAAGGCTGAACCCGAAGCAACACGTCACGTCCTCTGAGCATTTCGACTATTGCGCTGTCAGGTACAATTCGCTGAGCGATTCAAGATTGCCGCGTCGCAGGGCAAAATGATCCTGCGGTAACCGTAAGACTTGTGCGTGAGGAATCAACAAATGGGAATGACTCGCCGACAATTTGCCTTGTCCATGGCAGCTGCCACTACTCTTCGTTCTTCTCTTTTTGAACCTACGCTTTCTCCCGTGGGTGTTCCGCGCGGCGTCGTTCCCGGTCGAGTCACCTGGACGCATGATCCGGCGGCTGTGACCTGGGATGGGACAGGTTCCTGGTGGAAAGACGCGAACAACAACCAGGCCGTGATTGACCGCATGGTCTCGCGCTCCATTCAGAGTCTTACAGTTCAAAAAAGCGATGACCTGGCCTGGGCCGCCATCTTCAAGTATTTCAATCGCACTCATGGTCGCGGCAACGCCGGGTACAAGGCTGGCGAGAAAGTGGCAATCAAGGCCAACCTGAACAACACCACGGGGCATGACACGATCGATCGTCTGAACTCTTCGCCCCATATGATCCTTTCGCTGGTCCGACAGTTGACTGGGCCAGGACGAGTGCCCCAAGCATCGATCACAGTCTTCGATTCCAGCCGGTTCATCCCAAGCGATCTCTACGACAAGATTCACCATGAGTTTCCCGGTGTCGTGTTTGTGGACCACATCGGAGGCGATGGGCGACTCAAGGCCGAGTTCAAACCCAACGCGATCCCATTCTCAATTGAAAGCAACAATGCCAAAGGACTCGACACGGTAGTCGTTGAAGCCACCTACCTAATTGATGCTGCAGTATTGAGAGCGCATGTGAGTTCAGGCGTGACGCTTTGCGCGAAGAATCTGTTCGGTGCCACCAGCATCAATCCCGACTGGCACAAGAACGCGCACGATGGTTTCCATCACAACAAAGATGGCTCGGCAAGTTACTCCGCATTCACCGATTTTCTGGGTCATAAGGATCTCGGAGAGAAAACCATGCTTTTTATTATTGACGGGCTCTATGGAAACGACAACGTGGATGGCCCACCTCACCGCAAATGGAAAATGGCGCCGTTCAATGATGCGTGGCCAAATAGCATCTTCATGTCGCTTGATAGCGTAGCGATCGATTCCGTGGGCTTCGATTTTTTGACTTCGGAATGGCCCGATCTACCGGATATCGCGAATGCCGATAATTACTTGCGCGAATCTGCTTTGGCCAACGACCCACCTTCGAAGACGGTCTATGACCCTGAACGCGACGGCATCCGATGCCGCAGCCTCGGTGTCCATGAGCATTGGAATAATGGGACCGACAAGAAGTACTCGCGCAATCTCGGAAAAGCCCACGGGATCGAGCTTTTCCTGATCAGCTGAAATAAAGGAAGCTGAATAAAGAACACACTTGAACTGCCGCAGCATAGCCGAGTTGCGCCAGGTGTCGTTCCTCTATGGGCTCGCCGACCGGTCAGGCAATTGGTTTAGTCTCGCAAGATAATCGGTTCCGAAGGTTCGGAGTCGCGTGAAACATAAATACATGACCGTCCTGATTGCCGCGGCCGCGATCCTGGCTGCTCCCGCTGTTGCGAACTTCGGAACCAACACAGTGCTGCAGCACCGTTACCCGGTTCCCGGATCGTTTTATGGCGTCAACGGGCGTCTAATGCACCTGTATTGCACCGGCCACGGCGATCCAACGGTCATACTAGACGCCGGGGGTGGTAACGATTGGCTGATCTGGCAGAAAGTGCAGCCCGAAGTTGCGAAGACAATGCGGGTCTGCTCGTATGACCGCGGGGGCACCGGATGGAGCGAGCCCCAGTCCGGTGTCATGGACGCCAAGAACATCAGTCAGCAACTTCATCTCCTGCTGAAAACAGCCGGCGAGAAGCCTCCGTTCGTTTTGGTTGCAGCTTCAGTGGCTGGATTCTACGCACGCCAATATCTGGACCGGTATCCGGCTGAAGTAGCTGGCCTTGTTCTTGTCGATTCGAGCACGCCCGAGCAGATCGCCGAGATTCCGGGGTCTGGATATTCGCCACAGCTGATCCGGCAGAAGCATCGCGAAGTCATGCTCGAATGGTGGAAAGAAGTCTCGGGATGGGCTCTGCTGAAAGGCGATTGCAAGCCGGACCTCGAGCCTGGGCTGGAATCGTATGGCAATTTTGCCGCGCGGAGATGTGCCGGCCTTCTTACGCTATGAGTTGGCGCGGAGAAGCTGACCAGTTCTGGAACTCTGCCGAGGAAGCCGCCCACGCCCGTTGCTGCGGCGACCTGCCGTTGCTCATCATCTCGCAGGATCCGAATAATCCTCAAAGTGGCCAACCACCTCTAATCCGGCCAATCTGGAATTCCCTGCAAGAACGCCTCAAGACTCTCTCGACTCGTAGCCGCAGAGTCATTGCAGGTTCAAGCGGCCACGCGGTCATGATCGATCGGCCGGATGTCGTCATTCACGGAATCGAGCAAATCAGCGCTTCGGACGTCGGCGAGGTCGGCACGACCTCATTGCAATAGTGATTCATTGCGATTCGCACTTGGCTGATGGCCTCAGGTTGCGGCGCTGAGCTAGTTGTACACTGGTTGCGTTTGGGAGTTATTCTCATAATCCGAGAGTTCAACCTTGATGCATGGTACCAATCGGCGCTGAGGAGAGATAAAGAATGAGTCGTCGAGTGTTTTTCTTTTGTTGCGCGGCCGGATTGATGTTGCCCACAACCGCGTTTTCCCAATCATTTGTGAGCCAGTATAAAGGCTCGCCTTATCAGGACAGCCGCTATAGTGGTGGTCCACAAAAAATCCCGGGCAAAGTCTTGTGCGCCTACTATGACCTGGGCGGCGAGGGAGTTGCGTATCACGACACCGATCCCAAGAATCACGGCAGCGGAGAGTTGAATCCGGCTGATGGGAGCTATCTCAATGAATTTCGTATCCACGAGGGGGTGGATACTTCCTACACGAAATTCAACCGGAAGCCGGATCCGGTTGACGACAACCCCTTCGACAAGGTCGTGCCTCCCGCAGACCTCCTTTACGTTGGCTGGACCGAGCCCGGAGAGTGGTTCAACGTAACGGTAGATGTGGCACAGTCGGGAACATACGCAGCCGATTTCCTTTATACATCGAATCGCGGCGGCACAATATCAGTCGATGTGAACGGCAAGGATGCGACCGGACCTCTGCAGATCGCCACAACAAATGATCCCGCAGACCCGATTGCCTGGCGTCAATGGCACCACTGGAATTTGGCAGCACAACTTTTCAAAGTCCGTCTGAGCCAAGGCAAAAATGTTCTCACCGTGCACATATTGACGAACGGAAACATGAATCTGGCTTACTTCGACTTCAAACCGGCCCACGAATAAAATGGAAGTTGCTGGCCCGTCAACTGGACAGGATCCAGCCAGACTTGCGGTTAAGCGCGCCGCTCCTTCTCTTGGTTTTCGAGAATTCGCATCAGTGCACGCCTTCCCGGAGCGCTATCTCCTGTGACCAGGAACGCCAGCACCGCTCCCTGGAAAGTCTGAAGCACTTCTTCGACGGTCGGACGATCGGGCAAATACCTCAGGAGGAGCTCGATCCACAGCCTTTGCTGCTCGGCATAAAACAGCCTCGCGCGTTTCGAACCCGACCAGGCGCGCTTGGACAAGTCCATCACCAGCAAGAGCACACCTCTCGATTGCGGGGCACTCGTGCGGTCCCAGAGAGCACTCACAACAGCCTGCGCTGTCGCTCCCGGCGGAAATGCCTCGGGAACAAATTGGGCGTGCAGCCGGTTTTCGAGGCGCGTAATCGCCTGCTCCTCGATGTTCTCGCGCCCGCCGAAATAGTGAACCAGCATGCGCTTGCTGCTCCCGGCTTTGCGCGCCAACTGGTCAAGGCTTACGTCGAGGGTTCCCGCTTCGACGAACGCCGCCAGGCACCGATCGAGCAGCACACCTAAATCTGGCTTTTTGCGACGGCGCATCTTGTCTCCTGGTGTACCGCGTGGTACATTAATATGAACCGCCTGGTACATGTGAACGTACCGAGTGGTTCATCCTAGCACGTGAGCGAGGAGTCGGTATGAAGACCCGAGAATGCATGCTCTTGCTTTCGCTCGGTCTCATGATCTGGATTTTAGGTACCGTCTACTACGCGTTCGCCGGTCACCGCGTTTTAGAGACGACACCGGCTCGATACTGGGTGAGCTTTGCGATTTCCCCCATCATCTCGGGCGCGTTTTGCATCCTCATTCTGCGCTGGCGTCACATTGCCCCGTCCAACTGGGCCGTCGCCATGCTCCTTCTCGCCATACCCGGAATGGTCGGAGAAGCAGTCGTGCTCTCCAACCTGGGAACGTTCATGCCGAGAATTCAGGAAGCATCTGGCGGTCGCTACGGAGCTTTTCTCTTCGCCACCTATGCCTTCGTTCTCGGCGTCGCCGAATTCGCCACGCTTCGCGCAGGTTAGCTGAGAGCAAAGGATCAAGCATCGGAAGCCGCGGCATAAGTCTTCTGCGAACGCCCTGGCCGGAACGGAAACCACTCAACTCACGGTTACGCGCACTCCCATCGCATGGGGAACAGTAACGGAGCACGAAGAGGCGAATCCCGCTACAGCGACGGAAGAATCCAAGCAGAACTGCGCCAAACTCAGGATGCGGTGACAGGGAGTCCGATCCGGCGCAGAAGGTTTTGGAAGCGCGGGTCGGAGCGCAGAGGATCGAAGCCCGGCCGCAGCAGGACGCCGGGGTTAAATCGCTCTTCGAAACCTTTTTCGAGCCAGGTCATAGCTTGATCTGCATCTCCGAGAGATGCATAGATCATGGCAATCTCCGCGGCATTTGAATAACCGGAGTTTGAGCGCTTCTTCAGATCGCCCAGCAGCTTTACCGCTTCGCTCCGCTTGCCGGAAGCGACGTAGGCGCGAGCAAGATTGGCTATGCATGTCGGGCTATCCCCAGAAAGCTTCACCGCTGTTTGCAGTTCCGCGATAGCTTCAGCGTACATATGTTTTTGCAGGTACGCCTGGGCGAGCTGATTATGGGCGAGAGCAAAATTACGATCCATTTCGATCGTCTTGCGGCTTTGCGCTATGGATTCGTCATAGTGGTGGGCGAGGCCAAGGAGTTCTGCCAAATCGGCATTAATGATAAGAGATAACGGATCCAGATTTTCCGCCTTTCTCATTTCCACAATTGCTTCGTCAAACCGACCCAATAGACTCAGGTGCCACGCATACCAATGGTGAGCGGTTGCATAGCCTGGGTTCAGCTCGATGGCCCGCCGGAATTCCTTCCCGCCAGCATCCAGATCCCAATCGAATCCATCCAGGACGAAGGCAAGCGAGTTGTGGGCTTCGCCGAGCGTGCCGTCCAATTCCAGAGCCTTGATCGCCGCTGCCTTCGCTTTGGGGAACGCCTCCTTGGGAGTCATCACGGCGTACTGCCAGTCTCCCAACAGGGCATACGTGTCGGCTAAGCCGGAATAAGCTTTGGCGTATTTCGGGTCCTCTTCAACTGCTTGCTCGAAATAAGCCAGGGCGGCTTTCAAACCATCCGCCGTTCGCTTGTTCCAGAAGTAGCGCCCCTTGAGATAGGACTGGTAGGCCTCCGGATCAACAGCCTTTGCACTCTTCAGCGCAGCTTGTTCGCGCGGGGTCAACTTGATCCGAATTTGATCTGCAATAGCGCTGGCCACCCTGCTCTGCAGCGCCAAGGTATCACGCAGCTCACCCTCATAGCTCTGGGACCATAAGTGTTTGTCGGTAGAGGCCTCGATCAACTGCGCCGTGATACGGACCTGGTCGCCGGAGCGGAGCACTGTGCCTTCTACCACCGCGTCCACGTTCAACTCACGAGCGATCTGCGGGAGAGGCTTGCGCGCTCCTTTGTAGACCATTACCGAGGTGCGAGAGATTACCCGTAAAGCGCTGATCTGCGCCAAGTCGGTGATCAACTCATCCGTCATGCCGTCGGCCAGGTAATTCTGTGAAGCGTCACCAGAAAGGTTTTCCAGCGGAAGGACGGCTAAGGATCGGATGCCTGCCGGCGCTGGGCCACGCGGACGAAATCGCCAAACGGAGAGAATCGAGAAACTAATAATGATAACGAATGCCAAGGTGACGATGGCCCCACGCGTCAGCCACAGCCAGCGTTTGGGTGCAACCGCCACTCCGGCACCATGGAGCGTATGCCCATCCTCTACGGCCATCAGATCTTCAGCTGCCGGCATTCTTGGGCGGGGGTCCGCATTGAGAACCGACACGTCGGCAATAAAACGATAGCCACGTTTTGGAAGAGTCTCGATGAATCGCGGATTCTCAGCCGAGTCCCCCAAAGCGCTCCGTAGCTTCCCGATGGCGATATTGAGAGCCTGATCGAAATCGCCAAAACTGTCGTTCGGCCAGAGTCGGCTGCGCAATTCCTCACGGGTGACGACTTCACCCGGATGTTCCAGCAGGACCTCCAGCAGTTTCATTGGTTGCTGCTGCAGTCGGATTCTCAAACCCGACTTTCGCACTTCACCCGACTGGAGAGAAACCTCGTAAGTCCCGAAGCGCACGACGGAGTGGGGCGGAAGGGATTCCATAGGGGCCGTTTGGCTTTGCACGGAAGTCTAGCATTTCGTGCGCGCCGAGACTCCCGGCCCAGGATACATGTAGAGCTAAGTCATTATCCACCAATCATTTAACAAGTTATGAACTGGATACATCGAAAAAGTCCTCAGTGAATTGACGCCGAACGGCTTGCACGTCAGAGTGGGCTGCAACCGGGGTTCGAGCTGATTCAGGAGAAGGCAAATGCGGAGTAATGGACTTGGCTCACAAGGGATGGTCCGATTCGGGGTTTCGTCCTCCCAGGACGAGCGACCGTTGGCAGGGTTCGAAGAACTAGCCATGCCCCTGTTCGATTCCCTTTACAACTTCGCGAGCTGGCTGGTGCGCAACCAGAGCAATGCCGAGGATCTCGTACAAGAGACGTACCTGAAGGCTTTGAGCGGTTTCGCCTCGTTTCAGCCTGGCACCAATTTCCGGGCGTGGATGTTTCGCATCCTCCGAAACACTTTTCTAAGTTCCCGCTCGACACTCGATCGACGCATGACTGTTGAGATCGACTCCGAGGACGACGTCCCGGCGTTGCCCGGAACTTCCGCCACTGCTGAATCCCTGTTGATCCAACGTTCCCAACAAGATGCCGTTCGGAACGCAATCGAGCAACTGCCGGGCATCTTTAGGGAAGTCCTTCTATTGTGCGATGTCGAAGATGCGTCTTACCGCGAGATTTCGGAAACATTGTCGATCCCGATAGGAACTGTTATGTCGCGCTTAGCCAGAGCGCGAAAGGCGGTTCGCGAGTCAGTGCTGAGCGTTTCGCAGGCACCACTCTCGAAGGACTGGTCTCATCACGCCGCGACGCGCGACAAGGTTACTGTACCGGCCCAAGACGTAAAGAATTGAGGTTCACATGTTTACTGCAGTGAAAATCGCCATTTCCCTCTTAGCCTTCGCAGCAGCGTGCATGGCACAGGACGGCTTGACGATCGATAACAAGCACAGGGAGAAAGTATCTACTCCAGAAGCGGAGAAGATTTACGCTTCGGCTTGTTCGGTCGTTCAAAGGGAGTTCGGGCTTAGGCACGCGCTCCATCCACAGGTCAGACTTGTTCTGGGTGCCGACAAGAACGAGGTCTGGTTTGTAGGACGAGAAATCAGGCTTACTAAATGGGATCGCTACACTTTCGCACAGGGAGTTGTCTGGCTCGCCTTTGAGGATCTGATGCCATCGCAACAGAGGGTGACGATAGCAAAGCGGGCAGTGAGCTGGGCTGATTCAACTGTGGAAATTGAACGACTTGCAAAATAGCTGGCCCGTCACGTTTTTGTTATCGGATTGTTGACTTGGGCGCAGCGACCACGTGGGCAGGGTCTTGCTGGAAAGAAGGGATCTTCGATAACGCGCTGTGATACCTGAGGCATAAAGGAATCGGGAATGGCGTAGAAAGAGGAGAAACTTATGGCAACTGCTACCTTGTCAGCCACCTTGAACCCCCCGATATCAGGACTGCGACTTGCCCCAATGGGGCGAATTTTGGTCATCGAGGACGATAGTGCGTTGCGGAAGGTTCTGCGGCGCCTTTTCTCGTCGGAAGGATATGAGGTCGATGTTGCTTCCGATGCAGTTTGCGGTTTGGAGAGACTTCGCCAAGCAACGCCAGCCGCAGTAGTCCTCGATCTACCTCGTCCGGGATCCTTAGGGGGTGATCTTTGCAAGAAAATTGCGAATTTGATTCCTGGCCTGCCCTTGGTGATTCTTAGCGGGAGCTCGGAGGTTGCGGACAAGGTCCTTCTGCTGGAAATGGGTGCCGACGATTACGTGACCGTACCGTTCAGTCCAAGGGAGCTGGTTGCGCGTTTGCGTGCGCTAATCAGACGCGCATCCCGCGTTAATCCGGAACGCGTATATATCTTTGCAGATGTGACAGTGGATTTTTCCAGGACCGAGATCACGCGTGCAGGCGAAAAGATCATCGTTACTCCAAAGGAATTCAAGACTCTGGAGTTCTTGACGAAGAACCCCGAACGAGTGATCTCGAGGGATGAACTTCTCGATAAAGTTTGGGGGTACGAGAGCTACCCGTGCACGCGGACGGTGGACAACCACATGCTGAGGCTACGGCAGAAACTAGAGAAGGACCCTTCGAACCCGTCACACTTTCTTACAGTGCACGGCCTGGGCTACAAGTTCGTGCCTTAAGGACCTCAAGCCTTACGGATCGTCCAGTCTACGATATGGCCTTAAACAATTTCGCTAGATTATCGATGTTCGCTGCACTCGCGTCGCCGATCACGAAATAGCGGAGTCCGCCCTGACTCCATGTTTCCATGTTGAACGACAATTTCCCAGGCTGGAGAGAGCTATCACTCAATCTCGCCGGCAACGACCGTTCCTGGAACACGAACACCGAAATATGATGCTTCCCCACATCGTAAATGAGATGCGCACCCGGCGTTTGCTCAAGATACGTCATCCGCCCGCCGAGTAGAGAAAATTCGCTGTTCTGGAGCTCCGGCAAGTTGAACGCGAAAGGAATCCTCCCCTGGAACCAGGGCTTTACCGTGTGGCGATCGGTTGAGATCACATCGACGGGGGATGGACTGGCCAGCGTGGACACGTGCAAGTCTGCAATCTCGCTGAATACCTGGTCGTTGCCGGATCGGTTTCCCAGATAAGTTGAAGTCAGGCTTCCGGCCACGAGAACGACAGCTGCTGCCGCCGCTAACATCCATGCCAGGCGGAAACTACGGCGCGGTTTGGGGGCGATGCTCTGCTGGATCCGTTTCCGGAACTCAGCGCTGGGGGTGAAACGTTTTCCCGCTACCTGAACCGCGCGCTTCAACTGCACCCGCGAGAGGGCATCCGCGGAGCAGGAGGAGCAATTGCGCACATGAGAGTCGAAGGTGCGCATTTCCGCCTCCGGAACCTCTCCGTCCAGGTAGGTGTCGAGTCTTGCCTTCCAGGATTCACAGACCATGGTTCGTCCCCTTATCGATTCTCAGTCCTGCTTCTTGTTGCAACTGTGGTCGCAATTGATTTCGTAAAGTTTGCCTGGCACGCGATAAGCGCGACATTACGGTACCGATGGGAACCGCAAGCGTCTCGGAGATCTCTTGATACGACATTTCCTCTACCTCACACAATAGAAGGATCTCTCGGAAATGCACCGGGAGTTCATCGAGCGCCTTCTGCAGCATCTCATGGCTCGATCGCGCCAACAGAAGCGTCTCTGGCGTATCGCGCTCAATCGTAAGTTCCGGTCCAACTTCCTCCTCCTCAAAATCGAGAGGAACGGTCATGGTAACCTTCAGGCCCTTGCGAGAGGTCAAGAACGTATTGCGCAAGATGCGATAGATCCACGCTCGGAAATTCGTGCCCAACTGAAAAGACGAGAACCCTTTCAACGCCTTAACGTAGGTTTCCTGAACCAAGTCTTCAGCTTCATCACGATTCTGCGTGAGCCAGTGAGCGAAGTTGTAAAGCTGATCGAAGAGAGGGATGGCCAGTTCTTCGAACGAGTCGAGTTGGAGATTCGCTCCTGACAGGGCCACAGGATGAGAACTTCGGAGTCCAGGGTTTATTCCCTTCAAAACCAAGAATTGTTGAGGAAAACTGATGAGCAAGGTAAATGGTTGGTAACAAAGACGTTGCAATCATGGTCACCACTTCTCATGAACACCCCGAATCGTTTTCGCTCTGCAGTTGAAAACTAGCCTTCGCCTCAAATATTCCATCGAACTGACGCCAATTTTGTTATGCCGCTCCGGCGAACTACAGCGATCCACGCGGAATAAAACGTTAAGAAGTCCGTTATTCACAGGTGAAGCGTATTTCACAGGAAGCAGATTGCGAACCGATGGTAAATCCTTTCGATCTCAAGACGGCGCTTTTGGCGAAGCACGCGCAACATGTGGTGCTAATCCACTTTCCAATCGCCCTGTTCATTACGGCAGTGGCCTTTGACGTCGTAGGACAGTGGACGAAACAACGCGGGTTAGGGGCTGCGGCGTACTACAACTTGCTGGCCGCGGCGATTTCAACGCTCCCGGTTCTCGCCACTGGTCTACTTGCGTGGCGGTTTCAACTCGAGGGGCAGAAGCTGAAGGGAACTCTCTTACTGCACCTCGTTCTGGCGTGTGTCTCAACGGTGATGATCTGGCTGGTGTGGTGGGTGCATTTCCGCGCTCGAAGACGGACGGTAGACCTGCCAAGCTACCGTCTGGCCGTTGAATTTCTGGCGGTCGGTCTCGTGGCCTTGACGGGGCATTTGGGCGGTTTTCTAAGCGGCGTCAACCTACCAGGCTAAATGCCCCGTGAGTTCCAGCTTGCGGTTCGGAAGCTGGGAGCAAACCGGGACTGAAAAGAGCTGTGTTACTTAAACTTTACTTATCCGATACATCTTGCTGACAACCGCCAATCCTCGCGAAAGTACCTTCTTCACTATGGCCGACGCACAGACATGGGATGCAGCCAAGCAATGTCCCATCCTGGATCGTCTGCTGTTTGCCAAAATCGTTTCGAGGCTCCGCGGTTTCCTGGAGACGTACGGGGATTTGATGTCCCCGAGTAGAGGCTTTCAACTTAAGTATGTCTGAGGCCACCCCTGTGCAGAACGAATCACGTTTCGATTTTCGCATTCTCGTTCCCAGAACTGTCGACCTGAGAAAGTCAAGTCATTCGATGTTCCAAAGATTATCCTGGCTCGCCGCCGGATTGTCTTTGATGGCCGGATCGGTCGCCGCCACATGTGCGCAGTCCACCACGCCAACCCCGGCCAGTCCCGCACCCCTTCAAACGGCGGTCTTCAAGGGCAGCACTTCGTCCAGCGGTTGGATCGACTTCACGCCGCTCACGAACTTCGGAATCTATTTGCCCGTCAAGCTCAACGGTCGCGATGGGATGGCATTGCTTTATGGCGGGCCTACGAACATCGACAAGAATTTCGTCGAGTCCGCAGGCCTGGCGGCCAAGAAAGAAGACGCGAGCGCGGTGAATGGGATTCAGATCCAGCTAGGTGACTTGACCCTGCAGAACGCCGTGGCGAAGCCAGATGACCTGCAGAAGCAGGGCTACGACGCCAAGATTCTCGGACAACCCGTACTCCTCCGGCTGGGCGAAGAGGTGTTCAATCAAGTGGTGGTGGACGTTGACTACGCCCACCATCGTGTCGCCTTTCGCGATCCCAGGGCTGTAACCAAGCCCGTCGGTGCAATCGAGGTTCCGCTGATCGAGTTGGATGGCGAACGCGTGCTCCCCCTTTCAATCGATGGCGCGGCTCCGGCGCAGTTTGAGTTGGAGCTGGGGAACGTCATCGGTCCGTTGATGGTCACTCCGGCCTACGCCGCGAGGCAAAAGCTGCTCGAGGGCCATCCTACCTCTCAGCGTTTGTCGGGCCGCTATTCGGAGACCGTCGTCAGTGTCGATCACTTGAGCTTCGCCGGCATCGACTTTGCGCAGGTGCCGATCGCGCTGATACCCGACACTGAATTGCCGCCGCCCTCGATTACAGGCGGCGTCGGACTGCCGTTGCTGGCCAAGTTCAGCTTGATCATCGACTACCCGCACAGCCGACTCTATGCGATCCCCAACTCGGGAACGACGATGACTTCCCTCGAAAAAGACCGGATCGGCCTGGTGCTGGACAAAAAGGTCACCAATGGTTTTTCGGTGGCATTTGTCTCCCCAAACAGCCCGGCTGAAGCGGCGGGGTTCAAGAAAGGCGACAAGATCAGTCTGATCGACGGAAAGCCGTTTGAGGCCTGGCCTGCTCAGGCGATCATAAAATTTCAAATTGCAGACGCTGGAACGATTCACATTTTCACGATGGCGGACGGAACCGAGCGGCATATCAAGGCGGTGGACTTTTTCTGATGGGAGGCTGGCCCACCCTTTCCATGATCCCGGCTCGCGCGAGTGCCCCGTCCTTGTCGGGTCTTTTACGACGGAGCCTTCCCTGAGCTTGTCGATCTATGCCGTCCCCCAGCAGCTGGCAAATGCGGTCCGAACAACCGTAGAAGTTTCTGATTACCCCTTGTGTTTCATCTGGAATAAAACCGACGCATTCCAGTTATCAACTGTGATCGTTATAAAAACACCGGAGGCGAGATGACAGACAAAAACAAAGATCTGATCGATCAGAAATTGCAAGACCTCAACAACGACGGCGTCGATCGCCGGGGATTCCTGAAGTGCATGGCATGGGCAGGTACAGGCCTGGTCTGGACCATGAGCGGCGGCATTCCGACGTCTCGGGCGTTCGCCAAAGGCCACGGCAAAGACGCCGGCAAAGGCGGGGACTTCAGTTTTGTGCAGATCAGCGACAGCCACATCGGGTTTAACAAGCCGGCCAATCCGGACGTCACCGCTACTCTGCAGACGGCGATTAACAAGATCAACGCGATGCCCCAGAAACCGGATTTCATCATTCACACCGGTGATCTGAGCCAGCTCTCGAAGCCCAGCGAGTTCGACACGCTGGACCAGGTATTAAAGGGAGCCTCCGCGAAACAGGTCTACTTTGTGCCGGGAGAGCACGACATGCTTTCCGACAACGGCGAACAGTTTCTCCAGCGCTACGGGAAAGGAACAAAAGGCAGCGGCTGGTACAGCTTCGATCAAAAGGGCGTCCACTTTGTGGGGCTCGTGAATGTCGCCAATCTCAAGGCGGGGGGCATGGGATCGCTCGGTCACGAACAATTGGAGTGGCTGGAGGACGATCTCAAGGGCCGTTCAGCGAGCACTCCGATTGTGCTCTTTGCCCACATTCCACTGTGGACCATCTATCCGGATTGGGGATGGGGAACCGACGACAGTCAACAAGCCTTGTCTTACGTCAAGCGTTTCGGTTCCGTGACGGTGTTGAACGGCCACATCCACCAGATCATGCAGAAGGTGGAAGGCAAGGTGTCATTCCACACCGCGATGTCCACCGCATTCCCTCAACCCGCGCCGGGAACTGCTCCCTCAGCCGGACCTATGAAGGTGCCAGCCGACCAGTTGCAAAAGGTGCTGGGAATCACGGATGTGAACTATCTGGTCAGCGGACGCAGCCTTGCGGTTGTCGATTCGCCGCTTGCGGACTCGATGTCCTCGGCTACAGGAAGTGGGAGCGGCCCCGGTGGTCGTTAACTCAAGTCTTGCGTGGACCGCTAACGATCCGGTCCTCGAACGGTAAAAATCAAGAAAGAAAATCAGGGTAGAAAATAAAACTCTTAAAGGAAACAGAACAATGAAACGGAACAATGTCTGGGTTGCAAGTCTCACAGCTTCGATAGCCATTGCGATCGTACTGCTCGTCGCGGGATCACCGACCGTCAAAGCCAATGACCAGCCCTCCGCGGCAAACGCGGCCGTGAACATCGACAATTTCGTGTTTGGCCCGCAAACGATCACCGTGCCCGTTGGAGCAACGGTCACGTGGACAAACAAAGATGACATTCCCCATACCTCGGTCAGCACAGAGGGAGTGTTCAAGTCCAAGGTGCTGGATACGGATGAAAAGTTTTCCTACACCTTTACTAAGCCGGGAACCTATCCCTACTACTGCACGATCCACCCGAAGATGACCGGCAAAGTCGTGGTGCAGTGAGCTCGGAACTCTAACCGTGTGCAAGGAGACGGCCCTCCCGCTCGCAGCCACATCGGTTGCGCCGCAAAAGGGTCGTTCTCCGAAGCGCCGCAAACGACAGCGCGGTAAACGACTATGAACGTAAACTCGGCACAATTCGCAGCTAGCAGCGACCTGGATCTCGTCCACGCCAGCAAGAAAGGGGATGTTGCCGCTTTCGAGCAACTCGTAAAGCGATACGACCGCAGGCTTCTCCGAATCTCTCATACCGTCACCCGTAATAGGGAAGATTCCGAAGACGCGGTCCAAGAAGCGCTCTTCAAAGCTTTTCAGAATCTGGCGGAATTCAGAGAAGACTCACAATTCTCAACCTGGCTGATTCGCATTACTGTGAACCAGTCCCTTATGAAACTGCGAAAACAACGCACCCACAAACCGGTCTCGTTGGATGAGGATTTTCAGGCGGACGGAGACGTGCTTTCACTGGACGTCCCCGATCACGCCCCGAACCCGGAACAACTATGCTGGGCATCTGAATTGCGAGCCATCCTTGTCAGAACCTTAGAAGAGCTGCGTCCGATCCTGCGGACGGTCTTTGTACTCCGTGACGTCGAGGGCCTCACAATCGAACAGACCGCACAAGTGCTAAACCTGAGCCAGGCGGCCGTGAAGGCGCGGTTGTGGCGAGTCCGGATCCAGCTTCGCGACCGCCTTAACAGATATTTCGACGACCGGACTACCTCAGCGCCCGCTGAGCTCGCTTCCGCGAGCCGGGTGACGAAAAAGATTATCGGCCTCTTTGCCGAGTGCCTTCGTGATTCGATTCCTCGGTCATACTCAGCTAGTGTCGCCAGGTAACACAACCCCTCCCCGAACACACCGTCCCGCTAACCTTGTAAAAAAGACTCAATACCTGTCGCGCAGTGCTGCGACCACCACAACGTTAGCCACGCATATCGGCTTCACACTGATTACACCCTATCGACAAACAAGTGACAAGCAAATGACATCGGCGCTGTATCCAGCCAGTCATAAGTGCGTCTAACCTAATGACGCTTACATGTATGTAGATGACAAAAGCGTGTGCGGCGGTACCTGTGGAATAAACGCCTCACGGATGCAGTTATCACTGATGAAAGAGTCACACTAGTTCGATAAGGAGAAATCATGAAGAAATCGTATTTGACAGCGGTACTTATGTTGACGTGCTTACTTGGAGTTGGAGTAAGTGCTCGGGCTCAAGATGCCGATGCGGTCGTTGTGAAGGTTCCGTTTGAGTTCGTGGCGGGAGGCGCAACGCTCCCAGCTGGAGAATACAGGGTAAGTCGTGTTAGCCCTGGTATGACTCGCGAGTTAGCGATTCGTGGATATAACACAGGAGCCGCATTTCTGTTTCCTCTGGCATTCGACAACAGTGCGGCTGCCGCCAACGAGCCAACGATCAGCTTCGAGCATCTCGGGGATAAGTACTTTCTGAGCAAGATCAAAACCTTGGGAGGCGTCTATACTATGCCGGCCTCACGGGAGATGGTCATGCTTGGCAAGGCGAACTCTCCGAGTCCAAGCACTTCACCCGCCTCAGGCGGCAGTAGGTAGAGATCAAGATGTCGGGCTGACGGTTGCGACAGAGAGTTCGAGACTCAAGAAGAACCGATCTGATTCTCGATTCTCTGTCCAACCGGCAGGTTCGATAACGAACCATTATTCAGATTCAGAGTCGCACAAATCCAGCACTTATATCTCTTAGAGGAAGCAATGAAAAAAGCAATTTCGTTAATCGGACTGCTGATGACGTTAGCAATTCCCTCGGGATTGCTTGCGCAGCAGGCCGGCTATTCGCAGACCAATCTGGTCTCCAATACTGCCGGTGTAGGCGCTACCACAGACACTCAACTGTTGAACCCTTGGGGAATCTCAGTACTTCCCGGGGAAGATTTCTGGATTGCCGACAATAACAGCGGCGTCTCCACGCTCTATAACCAAAATGGCAGCAAAGACGCCGGGCTGGTGGTGACTATACCCGGAGCCAGGAGCAATCCAAACGGCAACTGCAGCCCAGGTTGCCCGACCGGAACAGTAGCCAACGCGAGCGGCTCCTACTTTTCAGGCGGATCGTTCATTTTTGATACGGAAGACGGACTCATCGTTTACTGGAACGGTTCCAGCAACACCGCGATTGTCGGCAAGGATAATTCCGCCAGTGGCGCGGTTTACAAGGGTCTTGCCTTACTTGGCACCAACCTGCTGGCAGCTAACTTCAATAGTGGCAAAGTAGATGTGTACGATTCGACTTATAACCTCACTTCGTTGGGCGGATCGTTCACTGATCCAAATCTCCCCGCGGGATTCGCTCCCCACGGCATCCACATCATCGGCAACCAGGTCTACGTCGCCTACGCGATGCAGGATGGTGCCAAGCACGACGCCGTGCCTGGTGCTGGCGCCGGTCAGGTGGATATATTCGACACGAACGGCAAGTTCGTAAGCACCTTCGTCGCTGCGGGTGCTAACAACAACCTCAATGCACCATGGGGAGTGGTAGCGGCTCCGGCCAGCTTCGGCACCTTCGCGGGCGACATCCTGGTGGGCAACTTTGGCGATGGCACCATCAGCGCATTCGACACGACCGGGAAATTCATCGGCCAGCTCACTAACTCCTCGGGCAAGGTGCTGGTCAATCCGGGCATGTGGGATATGGTGTTCGGCGGAGGCGGCGGTGCCAGTAATAATCCAGGAACTCTTGGCACTCTTTATCTGACCGCTGGAGGTAGTGCGGGCCAACCCAATTTTCCGGCTGGAGGAAGCTCCACCGCTGTATTCGCGAGTCTTGTTCCTGCGGCCGCGGTCACCGGGCCAGATTTTTCGCTGAATCTTTCGGCTTCGAGCGCGACTGTCGTCGCGGGCGGCTCGACGACCCTGATGATCACCGCCAGCGCGGTGGGCGGGTTCAACAGCCAGATTGCACTTGCCTGTACGGCACCCACAGGTTTGACCTGCTCTCTGAGTCCTTCAACGATCTCTCCGGGATCGAGTGCATCATCTTCAACGTTAACGGTTTCTGCGGCCTCTACGCCTCCGGTCGGCGGCTACCCGGGTGCGGCGTTCCTATTACCGGGATTGGGGTTGTTTGGAACTATTTTGACCACTCGCAAGAAGCTGCCGCTTGCCCGCAAGCATTTTGTGGGAATGAGTGTGCTCGGATTGCTGCTTCTGAGTACGCTGTTCACGCTGGGATGCGGAAGTAACAGCTCAAAATCAACTCCAGTGGGATCTCAGACTGCTGTGACAGTGACGGGGACATCTGGGGCGTTAAGTCATAGCGTACCTGTTAACGTCACCGTTAACTAAGGTCTAACCTTGGCAAGGGCGCACTTGTGGTGCGCCCTTGTTCCAATTCCAACAGCGGTAGGGGCGTAAAGTTCTCTGGGAGTGCCAACTGTCTCAACAGCAAGCAAGTAGGCGAGATGAGGGGAGTGGACGCAAATGCTTGAATTAGCGTCATACGGTCTCACTGCGCTGGTCGCAATACTGATTGCTGCGTTCTGTTTCGCATGCAAAGACGGCTCCGCGTCGTTCATCGACAAACAATCTCCCCGTTCAATGGACGACGCGGACCTGCCCAGTCCGAAGGGCATTGAGAGATGCACGGGCGCGACAGACACCGACTCCGTCCTGAAGGGTCAGAAACACGAGGGAGCTCCACATGGCTAACGTTGTTGCTTCTCCGCTGCCCCTATATGACCGTGCGATGCCATTCCTGGCGCACTTGGAAGAGTTGCGGAGACGGATCATCTTTTCGGTCCTTGGAATACTAGTCGGGTTTCTTCTGTGTTGGTCGTTCGCGGACCGCTTATTCGGTCTAATGCAGCAACCAATTATTCAAGCCTTGCGGCACCATGGCATCGGTGGGGGCTTGGTGTACTTAAATCCAACCGAGCCCTTCAATCTCTATCTGATGGTGGCGCTTGTTCTAGGCCTGTTTGCCGCGTCCCCATTTGTGTTCTATCAGTTCTGGTTGTTTATCGCTCCTGGACTGTACCGCTCTGAGAGGCGGTATGTTCTTCCTTTCTTAGTCAGTACGGTTGGTCTATTTCTTGCCGGCGGACTATTCGGCTACAAGATGGTTTATCCGGCGTCTCTGGACTTCCTGATCGGTTACGGCGAACGCTTCCAGCCGATGATTACGATTGGAGAGTATACGAAGCTCTTTGCCACAATCATCATTGGTCTTGGGCTGATGTTCGAAATGCCGATCCTGGTGTTCTTCCTGGCCCTGATGCGAGTGATTACGGCGGGATGGATGTGGCGGAATCTTCGCTATTCCGTTCTTGTCATCTTCATTGTGGCCGCCATCATCACGCCCACCGCCGACATCCTGAACATGTGCCTTTTCGCGGCCCCGATGATGGCGCTCTACGCCATCAGTATCGGTGTGGCGTGGCTGGTAGGTTCCTCGCGCAAGCGCGGAGCAGAGACCACTTAGCCTGTGCTACGGCTTGGCGCCCGCTCGGCAGCATAAATATTTATTGGAATTGGGGAATAACTATCGACTGGAGGAGTTTCACCTATAGCTGACAAATCACAGACAAAGGAGTTGAACCAACAGTGCCTCCTGTCCGCAAACAATTTGACAATTAAATGACATTTGTTGCGTATCCCGTAGTGTGCTCGCTGCGTCTTACCTGTTCTGCTGGGACAAAATCATTAGCAAAGGAATTGGAGCCTTAAATATGAACGATCGCGATCAAGGGAAATGGTCTACGGCTATTTTGCGGACTCGACTTGTTTCAGTAATGGTTCTAGGACTGGCAATCTTCGGGTCGACATTCGCTCGCGCTCAGGGAATCGTCACTGGGTCCATCTCAGGCGTTGTGCAGGATCCTCAGGGTGCGGTGGTCGTCGGTGCCAAGGTCTCTGCCAGGCACTTGGCTACGAACCGGGAGTTCAAAACAGAAACAAATTCAGCGGGTCTTGTTGTGCTTCGGGACTTGCCGCCCGGCGCCTACAGTGTTCGCATTGAAGCCGGGAGCTTTAGCCCTTATGAGGCCAACAATCTTTCTGTGGAAGTAGGTAAGGATACTGCGCTAGCCGTCGTTAAGTTGCAATTGGGTTCGGCCATCGAAACGGTCAACGTGGAGGATGCCCCGCCGCTCGTTGAGTCTACAACGGACCAAATCTCGGAAACCTTCAGCGCGGAAAAAGTAAGCAGCCTGCCGGTGGGGAATACCTTTGACTCGCTGGCGCTGTTCATTCCCGGAGTCGCCACTGCCGGTGATGCCAGTTTCAGCAACAACAACGGCGCCGAGATTTCCGTAAACGGTGAGCGCGCTCGCGCCAACAACTTCCAGATCGACGGGCAAAGCAACAACGATAACTCAATCGCCGGCCCTTCGATTTTCTTTGGCAACCAGGACGCCATCGCCGAGGTACAGGTGGTCACCAATTACGACGCCCAGTTCGGCCGCAACACTGGGGCAGTAGTGAACTACGTCACCAAGGCGGGCACGAACCAGTTCCACGGAACGGCGTATGAGTTCTGGCAGGGTTCAAAATTTGATTCGCTGGAAAACCAGGAGAAGAGTCCGTTATTCGGATTTTGCCCCCAAGGGGTATCTCCATCTACGGGTTGCACCGCGCCTACCGTTCCGCGTTTCGTAGATAACCGCTTCGGCGGAAGTGTGGGCGGGCCGATTAAGAAAGACAAAATCTGGTTTTTCGGTTCAACCAACATCGAGCGTCAGCGTTTTGCCGGCTCGCCGAGTTCCTCCGCGCCCGGCCTTGTGCCCACGCCGTTGGGTGTCAAGGAGTTGCAGGCGGCTTTCCCCAACAGCCCGATTGGGCTGGTTGAGAGCACCATTGGACCCAATGCGGTCCTCGCGGGGGCTCCGACCTTCACCAACCAGCAGAATGAGTTCGTGACGAACCAACCCAATTCCACCTGCAGTGTGGCAGGTCCATACACGGTAGGCGGAACCACATACAACTGCGCCCCAGTTCAATTCGGCAGCATCTCGCGCTTCGTGCCCAGCCCGTTTAACGATTACGAAGCCACGGGACGAGTCGACTTCAAGCTGAGCGATAAGGATAACTTTTTTGCCCGCTACGTCTACCAGAAGACGTTTAATGGTGGCGTTAACTTCGGTAACGGGATCGATGTGGGTGACTTTCAGGATATTCCCGGCCTGAGCCAGCAGATCGGCTTGGATTGGGCGCGCACCTTCAGCAGTACCTTTGTAAATCAGGTCCGCTTCAGCTTTTCGCGCGCCAGTTCGTTCTTTCAAGAGCAGTCTTTCCCAAACTGCAACTCTAATAGCCCCACTGACTGCCCAACCGATGCGCTTCTCATCGGGAGGGCAGCGCAAGATTCGGTGAGCTTTGGCGTGGCGGCCGGGTTCCCCCAGGGGCGCATCATCAACGTATACCAATTGCAGGATAATGCGTCGATCCTGAAGGGCCATCACTCCATCAAATTCGGCGGCGAGGTCGACCAGCAGCGCTCCCCCAACGTCTTTCTACCCCTAAACAACGGGCTATTCGTATTCCAAAGTTTCAATGACCTTGTCGCTAACAATCCCGTCGAGACACAAATCGCGCTGGGCAGCCCCATTCTTCCGTTTTCGGAGTGGGATCTCGGACTTTATGTACAGGACGACTGGAAGGTGAAAAGCAACTTGACGCTGAACCTGGGCATGCGATGGGACTGGTATCAACAGGCCATTAATCTGTTGCACCAAAAGTCAGTTGCCCAGGAGACGGGACCACTCCCGCTGTGGTCTACAAACCTGCCCCTGAATCAGACCACCGTGCCGTCTGTGCCTAACCAGTTGCGAAATTTTGCTCCGGTGCTGGGCTTTGCCTGGACCCCAAGAATCTTGGGCGACAACAAGACGGTAATCCGGGGCGGCTTTCGCATTGCCTACGATCCTGCGTTTTATAACCTGTTCTTGAACGTCGCAACCTCCGCACCTTCGGTGAACTTGGCTACGTTAGGGCCGGTCGTAGGCGGGCAGTCCACGGGCTTGCCGACTACTGGTGTTTTCGGAACCCAGGTAATCCCGTTCCTGCAGCCTCTAGCGCCGGTGGGGAATCCTGGCTTCGCTAACCAGACGCAGGTGCCCCAAAACTTCCGCAACCCTTACTCCGAGCAATGGAACTTCGGCCTGCAGCGCTCTTTCACCAGCCGGATCGTTGGCGAAGTCCGCTACGTGGGCAACCACGGTGTCCATGAGTTCCAGGAGTTGAACGGGAATCCGGCTCTGGGCCCGCTCATCAACGCTGGTTTTCAAAATGTCATCCCGGCGGGCTTGACGCCGTGCACAACTCCTAACACCCCAGGTTTCCAGGCCGGAAATGTAAACTGCAACTTCAGCAACGTAATTCAGTATGCCAACACCGCTTCGTCTAGCTACAGTGGATTACAAAGCGAACTGCGAATCGGCGGCTGGCGTGGCATAAGCGCCACTGCTTCCTACACCTATAGCAAAACCATCGACAATGCCAGCGAGGTTTTCAGCACGGGCGCTGGCGGCAACACGCTGGCGTTTGCGCAGAATCCATTTGCGCCGGGCGCTCCGGAACGGGCCAACTCGGGGATAGACTTCCCGCACATAGTCGGCGTCACCATCGTTTACGATCTGCCGTTTTACAAGGCGCAGCACGGCCTTGCAGGGCACGTGCTGGGCGGCTGGCAGGTTAACACTACCTACCGCTACACCTCGGGACAGCCTTACACGACAGTTCAACGTTACGCGAGCGGCAGCCTTTGCGATCCGACCGCAGTTTTCGGCGGACAATCTGATGCTTGCCGTCCCATCCTGAGCAATGCTAGCCTCCCTATTGCATCGGTGGGGCAATACTGCGACGGAACTGTGGCAACCTGCCCTACTGCCGGAGGCGTCGCCCAGCCGTTTGGCACACTGGTCAGTTTTACAGACCCATGCCTTGGCACTGGCGGTGGACAAAACCAATGCGCCGTCACGCCAATTCCTGGCGCACACTGGATACATAACGATCCAACCGCTGCCCAGGTCGTGGGAACGCCCTACGGAGGAGTAGGCCGCAACACGCTTCGCGGGCAGCCCATCAGCACCGACAATCTCGCTTTCTTCAAGAACATCAAGTTCAATGAGCGGTTGACGGCTCAATTCCAGGCGCAGGCGTTTGACGTTTTCAACACTCAGTTTCGTGGCGTTCCGGATCCGTTTCTGGACGACGTCGCGATAGGAAAATTCCAGAGCACGGCGTTCAATGCCAACAGCGGCGGCACTTTTGCCGGCAACACCAACACCGATGGCATCGGACGAAGAAGACTGCTGTTCGGCTTGAAGTTCATCTTCTAATGGGCTTCGCGTTTTCGGACCCGGTACGGAACGGCTGCGGGCCGGCCGGGTCTGAGTGCGAACGCGTCGCCAAGAGTAATCGAGCTGCAGGCTAAGTTCGTCTTCTATAAGTTCGTCTTCGAGACGAAGCGAACTTTGTTTGGGCGGTCCTCCCCGGGCCGCCCCTTTTTTGTCTGCGTCTTCCCGCAACTATTACTTCGTTCCTAGTCTTCATCTTGACTGGCGAGGAAGTTCATCTAGAAGCCGGGAATAACTACCGCTGAGATGAGTTTTACATAGCGTGAAGAAAAATGTGGAAGCAGTGCGCGAAAGCTCGGACGTGTAAGCATCGCGGGGGATTAACTGCTTACAAGAAGTTGACAATCAAATGACATCCTAGTCGTATCTCGCCGTTTGGTTACTGCGTCTAACGCACAGTACGGCTGGAACAAAATCATAAGCAAAAGGAAGTGGAATGCAAACCATGAAAGAAAAAAATGCTCCATCTGTGGTGGTGTCCGAGACGAACTCAGCTGAGGCAAGTAAGTCCTCGATAGAAGAAGGTGTTCAGCGTCGCTGGCAAGGGGTAGTCCAGAGACGTTCATTCCTCAAGGGCTTGGGGCTTGCCGGAGCGGCGCTGTCGGCCGGTTCTCTCTTGGCGTCTGAAGGCGCGGCGCAGAGTTCGTCCAGCACGGGTAAGCTCTCGAAAGGCGATGCTGCGCTGCTGCAGTTCGCGCTGTGGGCGGAACTTGTCGAGAGTGATCTGTGGACCCAGTACGCGGAACTCGGCGGAGTCGGGCCCTCAGGGGGCGGGGCGGCACAAGCGGGCGAAGAATTCCAGGGATTCATCGGTGGAAATCCAGCCTACACTCTGGCCCTTCAAAATCTGGATGGAGACATGCCGCAGTACATCACTGACAACACCGATGATGAACTGAGCCATGCAGCCTTTCTTGCCGCTTACTTGAAGTCCCGGGGTGAGGTACCACTCGACCTCACACCATTTAAGAATCTGCCGAGCAGCCGGGCGACTGGGGCAAGGCAAATCAAACGGCTTACCAACCTCATGAACCTCAACGTGGACCTCAGTTGGTATACCCGCTATCGCAGTGGAAAGAACCCGGATTTAGGGGCAGTATTTAAGGGACCCCTCGTCATCACGAACCAACCGGCGATTCCGCTAAATGATACGGATACTCCCCCTTCAACGAATCCCACGATTCCCATCACTGGCCGTGATGCCCAGCGCATCCAGGCGATCGCTAACACCGCGGGATTTCACTTTGCGTTTATTGAGCAGGGTGGCGCCAGCCTCTATCCGACACTGGCCTTCAAGGCAACCGACCCGACAGTTCTGCAAATTCTGGTCAGTATTGGCGGAGTCGAAATTGATCACTTCGGGCTCTGGCACGATAAAGGCGGTAACGCTGTGTCTCAACCTCTGGCCGGTGTGGTCGATCCTGTGACCGGACTAACCTTCCCCGATCTCAACAACCCTGCGACAGAACTGACTCAGACCAATAAGATTCTGCCTGAGCCATGCAGTTTCATCAGCAAGAGTCTGCCTCGGTGCTCGGTGATCCGGCCGACCTCGACGCAGAATGGTGGCGCAGTGGCCACCGTGAATGCGTTCACGGAAGACGGGCTCTTCATCGGCCAACCGACCGAGTTTTTTGAGCTATCGATGCAGTTGGCCGTAGCAGCGGATTCGGCGCGACGCGGTTAGTGATTTGTTACAAACTCCTGTAAGCAGGCGCTGTATCTGGTTTATGGTTACAGCGCCTGCACTTTTGTTAACGCGTTTTGAGACATGCTTACTCAAGGAGAACCTATGTTAGAAGGACTGTTTCAACCGATGCATCTGCTGATTATTTTCGGAATCGCGTTGCTGGTGTTCGGACCGAAGAAGCTTCCCGAGCTGGGAAAAGGACTCGGGGAAAGCATTCGTGGCTTCAAGTCGGCCATGAAAGCGGACGAAGACAAACCGTCCAGCACAACAACCCCCATCGCCGATGGCCAAATCGTGACCAAGGGGTGAATCGTGGGTTTGGGCACAGAAATCCTGTTCATCCTCATGCTCGGACTGCTGGTATTGGGTCCCAGGCAGCTGCACACATTGTTGGGACACGTGGCGCGGGCTAAAGCTCAGTTCGAAGAGGCCAGCCGCGGTTTCAAGTCTCAGCTTGCGGCGGAACTCGACGCTGTGCATCAGGACGGAGAACCTGATGCTTCCCATGAATTGGCTGGGGACCAGTAAACCATCCTCGGTTCCTCGGTATCGGAACAGCGAACCCACTGGTTAGACTCCACCCAGGAGCAAAGCTTTCATGCTTCGGGTTACCGGGGCGTCGTCTTGTGGCCGAGCTTCCGTCCGCGAAGTCGTTCAAGGTCAAAGGAAAGATTTCGGTTGACACTGCTCCGAGTCGTTTTATAATCATTCTCATCCGATAATCATCCACCTCACCCATGCGCCCCACCCATGAACAGTTCCGTGAGCTGGCCGCGACGCGCGGATTGGCGGTCACGCACCAGCGTCAAGTGGTCTATGAGGCCGTTATCGCTTCCCACGGACATTATTCCCCGGAAGATATTTACGCCGCGGTCCGGCGTCGTATTCCGTCCATTTCTCTCGCCACGGTCTACAACAATCTGCGCCTTTTCATCGAGTGCGGGCTGCTGCGCGAGGTCACTCCGCATGCGACCACTTTGCGCGTGGACGGCAATCTCAAACCTCATCATCACCTGGTGTGCTCTCGCTGCAAATCAGTGCAGGACATCGAAGGAGAGTTCATCGATTTCAAGCGGCTGTCCCGGCACGTGCCGGACGGCTTTGATCTGACGCAGCCGTTGGTCGAGGTCTTTGGCCTCTGTCGCCGCTGCCGCACTAAAAAGTAATTTTTTCACGCAGTACCCAATCAAGATTTCGAAGGACGAAAACATATGGAAAATACACTCGCGACCTCATCGGGAAGTGTTTCCCCCGAAGCTAAAAACAAAAGCACCTTGCCTGAAGCCAAGTGCCCGTTTAACCACGGCGCCTCCGCGCCCACGAACCGCGACTGGTGGCCGAATCAGTTGAACCTGCAGGTCCTGCACCAGCATTCCCCGCTGTCCGATCCGATGGACAAGAAGTTCAACTACGCGGAAGAGTTCGAGACGCTCGACCTGCATGCCGTGGTCAACGACCTGCATGCCCTGATGACCGACTCGCAGGATTGGTGGCCGGCCGACTTTGGCCACTATGGGCCGCTGTTCATTCGTATGGCGTGGCACAGCGCTGGCACATACCGGATCGGCGACGGCCGTGGCGGTGCCGGGGCCGGTCAGCAGCGCTTCGCTCCGCTTAATAGCTGGCCGGACAATGTGAACCTCGACAAGGCGCGCCGGCTGCTGTGGCCGATCAAGCAGAGGTATGGCCGGAAAATTTCCTGGGCCGACCTCATGATTCTCGCCGGCAACGTCGCCCTCGAGTCGATGGGCTTCAAGACCTTCGGCTTTGCCGGCGGTCGCGCGGACGTGTGGGAGCCCGAAGAGCTGAACTGGGGTCCTGAGGGCACATGGCTGGCGGACGAGCGCTACAGCGGCGATCGTGATCTTCAGAATCCGCTCGGCGCGGTGCAGATGGGCCTGATTTATGTGAATCCGGAAGGGCCCAATGGCAAGCCGGATCCGATCGCTGCGGCGCGCGATATCCGCGAAACATTCGCCCGTATGGCGATGAACGACGAGGAGACGGTTGCTCTCATTGCCGGCGGCCACACCTTCGGCAAAACTCATGGCGCGGCTGTTCCCTCGAAATATGTCGGCAACGAACCGGAAGGTGCCGCCATCGAGGAGCAAGGTTTCGGGTGGAAGAATAAATTTGGCAAAGGCCATGGCGGCGACGCGATCGGCAGCGGCCTGGAAGTCATTTGGACCACGACGCCTACGAAGTGGAGCAATAACTTCTTCACCAATCTGTTCAGCTACGAATGGGAATTGACCAAGAGTCCGGCCGGTGCGCACCAGTGGACACCGAAAAATGGCGCCGGCAACGGGACGGTGCCGGATGCCCACAATCCCTCAAAGCGTCTCGCGCCCTCAATGCTGACGACTGACCTATCCTTGCGGTTCGACTCTGTTTACGAAAAGATTTCGCGACGCTTCTACGAGCATCCCGATCAGTTCGCGGACGCGTTCGCGCGGGCATGGTTCAAGCTGACGCACCGCGACATGGGACCGCGCCCCCGCTACCTCGGCCCGCTCGTTCCTAAAGAAACGCTGATCTGGCAAGACCCCGTTCCCGCTGTGGATCATAAATTGATCGGGGAGAAGGAGATTGCCGCTCTCAAGGCGAAGATCCTCGCGTCCGGACTGTCGATCTCGCAACTGGTCACGACCGCTTGGGCTTCGGCGGCTTCGTTCCGTGGGTCCGACAAGCGCGGCGGAGCCAACGGGGCGCGTATTCGTCTCGCGCCACAAAAGGACTGGGAAGTGAACCAGCCGGCGGCACTGGCCAAGGTTCTCAAGAAGCTGGAAGCGATCCAAAAAGATTTCAACGGCTCGGCTTCCAACGGGAACAAGTCCAACGGAAGCAAAGCTGGGAAGAAGGGAAAGCAGGTCTCGCTCGCTGACCTGATCGTGCTGGGCGGCTGCGCAGCGGTCGAAGAAGCTGCGAAAAAGGCCGGGCACAAAGTGAAGATTCCTTTCTCGCCGGGGCGAACCGACGCTTCGCAGAAGCAGACCGACGTGCACTCCTTCGCCGTAATGGAGCCGAAAGCGGATGGATTCCGCAACTATCTCCGCAACGGACACAAAATGCCGGCTGAGGAGTTGCTGGTGGATCGAGCGCAGTTGCTGACACTGACTGCCCCTGAGATGACGGTTCTGGTCGGCGGCATGCGCGCCCTGAATGCGAACGTCGAGCAGGCCAAACATGGCGTCTTCACCAGCCGGCCCGAGACGCTGACCAATGATTTCTTCGTCAACCTGCTCGATATGAATACGAAGTGGGAACCCTCCTCTACTTCCGAAGGAGTGTACGAAGGCCGCGATCGCGCGTCCGGCAAACTGAAGTGGACCGGGACGCGCGTCGATCTCGTCTTCGGTTCGAACTCCCAGCTCCGGGCACTCGCGGAAGTCTATGCGAGTGACGACTCGAAGCAGGCGTTTGTGAAGGACTTCGCGGCCGCGTGGAACAAGGTGATGAACCTTGATCGGTACGACCTGGCCTGAGTTGGGCCGGCCATCGGGAATTGAGAAGCATCGGTCTACCCTGGGGCGTCATCGAGGATTGACCGGTGTTACTTCGGACACGTGCCTTGGATTAGAAATCGTGTCAACGCGAGGTCGTGCATTTAGAATCGAGACTGTCTGCACGCGCCTTGACGATGCTTCGCAATCTCGCCTTTCTGCTCGCGGTTTTTACGCTTTTTGGGTCGGCTGCCGAACCGCGCGATCAATCCAAGCACCCACTCGCGCGCCGCCTCGAACGCGATGATGAAGGCTGGTCAGAAAAAACTCTCAAGAACCTTTCACTCGAAGAGAAGGTCGGGCAGCTCTTCATGATCCGCATGCGCGTGGAACTCCTGAATGGAAGGAGTCCCAGTTACTTCGAGCTCCGCAATAACATTCGCAAATATCACATCGGCTCGTTGGCCATGTCGGCGCCGCCGCAGGGCCGGGCCCGCGATATTCGCCGTCGCTATGAGGTAATTACGCTGCTCAACCAGCTGCAAGACGAGTCGAAGTTGCCGCTTCTGGTCGCTGGAGATTTTGAGCGGGGTGTCTTGCCGGCGCATCTTTTCGGAACGACCGTATTTCCGCACGCGATGGCTTTTGGCGCTGCCGGGAGCCTGGCTTACGCGGAGGAGTTCGGTCGCATCACGGCGCAGGAAAGCCGGGCCCTCGGGGTACATTGGAACCTGTTTCCCGTCGCCGACGTAAATTCCAACCCGGCCAATCCAATCATCGGGACACGCGCGTTCGGCGCGAATCCGGAGCAAGTGGGCGATCTGGTGGCGGCCTACATCCGCGGCGCCAAGGCGAACGGAATGCTGACTACGGCCAAGCACTTCCCGGGTCACGGCAATACTGCGACTGACTCGCACGTGGCTGTACCCGTGGTGGATGACAACGTGCACTACATTCGTGCAGTCGACCTGCCTCCGTTCCAAAAGGCGATCGCAGCGGGAGTCGACGCCGTGATGACTGCGCACGTGCAAGTGCTTGCGCTCGATCCCGACCGCAGCCGCGTGGCTACGACCTCGCCCACAATCGTGACCGGTCTGCTGAAGAACCAGCTCGGTTTCAAGGGCATTGTCGTGACCGATGCGTTGGATATGGCCGGTCTGGTTGGTCTCTATGCCAAGAATCCCGGTCGCGTGGCCGTCGATGCATTTAAGGCGGGAAGCGATGTGCTCACGGAGCCCTACAATCTGGATGCATGCTACCGGGCAATGCTGGACGCTGTCCGCTCGGGCGAGATCGGACAAGAGCAACTGGACGCATCCGTGCTCAAAATCCTGCGAGCTAAGGCCTCGTTAGGTCTCGAGAAAGATCGTGTGGTGGATGTAGCAGCGATCTCCAAGCTGGTGGGCAGTCCAGAGAGTGTCGCGACCGGTCAACGTATTTCCGATGCTTCCATTACTCTGGTGCGTGACAACGGCAAGGTGCTTCCGCTGAGAGATGGGCGACCCGACCCGAAACTGCGGGTCGTGTCACAGGCTAAAGCTCAGCCTGGCCTGCTCGTGATTATTCTCTGCGACAACCGGCGTGCGGAGGACGGTCGCGTTCTGGAGCGTCAGATCCGGAAGCGGTCGCCAGATGCGAGGATCATCTACGCGGATCCTCGCGTCGCCGCGGCCAGATCGGATGAAGTGTTGAATGCGGCAGACCGCGCGCAGCAGGTAGTGGTGGCTGTGTATGTCGTTCCTTCGGCAGCGCGCAGCAGGACGATCGCACGCGGCCAGAAGAATTCCGCGTCGCTGCCGGACTCGACGGCGAAGTTATTGTCCAGGATTCTTGCCCGCGCGACCGCGAAAACTGTGGTTCTCGCCATGGGAACTCCATACCTGACGGAGGATTTCCCCACAATCCAGAACTACATCTGCACCTTCTCAAATGCGACGGTCTCGGAGATCAGTGCGGCGCGGGCAGTTTTCGGCGAAATTCCGATCCCAGGCCATTTGCCGGTCAACCTTACCAGCGCCTCCGTCCCGGACGCGAGAATTGCGCACCCGACTCCAGTCGCAAACCTGAGGTAGCTCCGTTAGATTTCAACCCGTCCCCGGGAATCCAGGGTGCCGCTACTTCGGCTGTGTCCATAAGCTCATTTCACTTTGGTAATTTGAACAAAGCCGCGACATGGATCATGATTGGAGGGCATGTCGAATTCTGACAATACTCGCCGGTGGCCTCGCCTTCCCGTGGAACTGCCCGTGCGCGTGGTGACCTCCAAGGGTTTTTCTACGACCGTGGTGGAGGGCCGTGGCACGGAAATGAGCGAAGGCGGAATGGTGCTGTATGCCGGAATTTTGCTGAACCCAGGGGACTTGCTGGAGATCGAGTTCGATACTCCGGTGCCTTCGCGGCTGCCGGCCATTGTTCGCTCCCGCAACGGCTTCTGTTTTGGTCTGGAATTTATTACCCCTCTGCCCGCTTGATGTCTCTCGCTCCTGAATCCCGCCCGTAGCAATTGTCCAGATTTGTTCCAGCAAACGATTTGTTCTAGCATCAGTCAGCATGACGGAGGCTGTCGATGTACTTCGAGCAGTTCTATCTGGGATGTCTGGCGCACGCGTCGTACCTGCTGGCGTCGGATGGCGAAGCGGTCGTCGTCGATCCGCAGCGGGATGTGGAGTCGTATTTGAAAGCCGCGGCGGAGCATGGGGTCTCCATCCGGCATATTTTTGAGAGCCATCTGCATGCCGACTTCGTGTCCGGACACAGGGAATTGGCGGCGCGCACGGGCGCGAGGATCTACATGGGCGCGCAGGCCGGAGCCACCTTTCCGCATGTGGCGGTGAGCGACGGGTTCGCCCTGAAGTTTGGCAAGGCTTCCATCCGCGTACTGGAAACTCCGGGGCATACGCCGGAGAGCATCTGCCTGGTCGTGACCGACGAGGAAAAATCTCCCGCGCCGTGGGCGGTGCTCACCGGGGACACGCTGTTCATCGGCGATGTGGGACGTCCTGACCTGTCGCCGCGGCACACGCCGGCGCAACTTGCGGGCCTGCTCTATGACAGCCTGCACAACAAATTGCTGACGCTTGATGACCGCGTTCTGGTGTATCCGGCGCACGGAGCGGGATCGCTCTGCGGGAAAAATATGCGGGCGGAACGGTCGTCCACGATTGGGACCGAGCGCCTCACCAACTACGCGCTGCAGATCAAGAGCAGGGAAGAGTTTGTTACGCAGTTGACCAGCAATCTTCCGGCGCGGCCGGAATATTTTCTCAAGGACGCCGAAATCAACCGCACGGGCGCTGCGGCTCTGTCGGACCTGCCGACGCTGCGGGCCATCCCGCCGTTGGAGTTGAAGGGTATGTTGAGCGCGGGCGAGATCGCGCTCGATGTGCGTACCAATGAAGAGTTTGCCGCCGGGCACGTGCCGGGCTCGGTGAACATCGCGCTGGGCGGGCAGTTTGCCTCGTGGGCGGGCACGGTGCTGGGATTGTCGGCGCATCCCGTGCTGATAGCCGCAACGCATGAGCAGTTAGAAGAGGCGCGGCTGCGGCTGACGCGCGTGGGCATCGAAGTTCTGGATGGATATCTTGACGGTGGGGTTGCGGCCTGGAAGCAGGCGGGGCTTCCGGTGGCGACAATTTCGCAGATGAATGTTGGCGAGCTCGATGCGCAGTTGAGGGCGCACCAGGTGCAGGTGCTCGACGTGCGCCGCGAACCGGAGTGGGATGCGGGGCACATTGAAGGCGCGAACTGGTGGCCGCTGGATAACTTCAGAGTGTCTGCGCCAGAGATTGACCACGACGCGCCCATCGCGGTTCACTGCAAGGGCGGATACCGCAGCATGATTGCCAGCAGCCTGCTGCAACGCGCGGGCTTCAAGCAGGTGATCAACGTGATGGGTGGTTTGGATGCGTGGCAGCAGGCGAAGCTGCCTACCGTGAGCGCGAAGCCGGTTGGGGTCTGAAGGGCTCCTTTATTTCAAATACGCTTTAGTTTCAATGCGATGGCCTGTGGAAAAAATGTTCCTGCAGGAACATTGTTGACATTAATGTACGTACAAGGGAGGGCAGCGGTATGTCCTGATCGAAACCATGGACACGGGTTTCGGCTACCGAAAAATCGACCGGGTTTCCTAGGTTTTGCGCAGGCCGAGAATCAGGGCGAGCACGCCGCCGGCGAGTAGAACAATGCCGGCTGCGGGAGGAAGTTTTTCGCTGCTCTCGGTTTGAACGCTGATTTTGGCGTCGCCGAACTTCACGCCGTGATTCTCACTATGAGGGACGGGGACGATGAAAGACAGAATTCCCAATACCAGCAGCAGGACTCCGACGAGGGGAAGTGCCTTCATAAGTAGACTCCGTTCAAAAGTCAGGCTCCGAGTCGACAGTCAGAACCACCGCGACCGATGCACACCCGCACGACAGTGATCGTATCATTAACCGGCGTGTCGCTTTCAAAATCAAATCCACGGAGAAGGTTTAAGCACCCCGGCGATCTGGGCGTCCACCCTCTGATTGTGGACGCATCCGGGGCGTCCATTTATGCGATAACCTGCTAGTACCGCAAGTGATGAAGCGTATGGAGATCCAGATGAAGATTGACAAGTTAGCCAGGAAGTACCGCGTGGAGAGTGGGAAGCATTTTCGGTTGAAAGATTTCGATCCGGCGGAGAGTGGGCATTGGCGGTCGAAAGAGAGTGCCGCAGAGGCGTTGCAGCAGGGGATTGTGCGAACGGCGGAGCTGCAGGACAAGCTCTACGCGTCGGATAGCTGGTCTCTGCTCTTGATTTTTCAGGCCATGGATGCGGCTGGAAAAGACGGGATCATCAAGCATGTGATGAGCGGGATCAATCCGCAGGGGTGCCAGGTGTATTCGTTCAAAGTTCCGACGGAGACGGAACTGCAGCACGATTTTCTGTGGCGGACGACTTGCTCGCTGCCGGAGCGCGGGCATATCGGGATCTTCAACCGGTCTTATTATGAAGAGGTGCTGGTGGTGCGGGTGCATCCTGAAATTCTGCAGAGCCAGAAGACGCCGGCCTCGCTGGTGGGCAAGCGGGTTTGGGAGGAACGTTTCGAGGACATCCGGTGCTTTGAGCGGCATATGGCGCGGAGCGGCACGGTCATCCGCAAGTTCTTTCTGAATGTTTCGAAGAAGGAGCAGAAGAATCGTTTTCTGGCGCGGCTGGATCAGCCGGAGAAAAACTGGAAATTCTCTGCGGCCGACATTCGCGAGCGCGCCTGCTGGGATGATTATCAGACGGCGTATGAAGAGATGATTGCGAACACGGCGAGCGAAGAAGCGCCCTGGTACGTGGTGCCAGCGGATAACAAATGGTTTACCCGGATGGTGGTGTCAACCGTGCTGGTTGACACCCTGGAGTCGCTGGACCTGGCGTATCCCAAGGTGGATGAGGAGAAGAAGAAGGCACTGGAAGCGGCGAAGAAAATTCTGGTATCCAAGAAGTAATGGCGACATCGGATCGATGTATGTAGCGCGGGCGGTGCAATGGATAGCAGGGTAGTTGGACAGTTTGGCAACCAGGACTCGGATCAGGGCATTGCTTCAGCCAATTCCGTCAGCGAAGCGGGGGGCGGACGGCTTCAGCCGCTGAGTCTTGCCTAGGAAACCCCAGCGGCTTAAAGCGATGCCCTGATACGAAGCGTGAGTGTTTCGGCAAACGTATATCCCCATAAATTCTTTTTATACGGGAAATCCGCGTCCTCTGCGGCGTGCGGTGATCCAATCGGGATCGAGATTGTTTCGGGATCTCGCTGCGAAACGACCGCATGGATGCCGCTTCCCAACCTCGTGCCTGGAAGGTTTTGCTGGCCTTCGCCATTATTTATTTTGTTTGGGGATCGACGTTTCTGGCGATTCGCGTGGGAGTGCGCGAGGTTCCGCCGTTTCTACTGGCCGGGGCGCGCTTTCTGGTTGCGGGTGCCGTGCTGTGTGGCTGGATGCGAGCCCGGGGCACGGCTTCGCCGACGGCGCGCGAGTGGGGCGGGGCGGGGTTGCTGGCGCTGCTGATTTTTGTTTTCGACTATGGGTTGCTGTTCTGGGCGGAGCGGCGGGTTCCGTCGGGGATTGCGGCAGTGATGATGGCGACCATCCCGGTGTTCATGGCGTTGGCGGAGATTATTTTTCTGCGAACCCAGCGGCTTACATTGCGGCTCGCAAGCGCGTTGCTGGTGGGGATGGCGGGAGTGGCGGTGCTGGTGGGGCGTTTTCCAGGCGCGAGTTTTGTGGGAGCGCGTTTTCTCGGAGCGCGCTCGATGGGTGCGAGCGAGGCTCCGGTAGACGCGGCGGGCGCTTGCGCGTTGCTGGTGGCGGCCATCAGTTGGTCGGTGGCGGCATCACTGAGCCGCAAGCTGCCGACGCCGGCGGCGAAGGTAATGAGTTCGGGAATCCAAATGCTGGCGGGAGGGGTGCTGCTACTGCTGGCGGCGGCGCTGCTGGGAGAATTTCGCGGGTTCCAGGTGCAGGCCGTGTCGCGCGGGGCGTGGCTGGCGTTGGCCTATCTGATTGTGGCGGGATCGATTGTGGGATTCACGGCATATGTGTGGCTCATACATCATGAGTCTCCGACCAAGGTGGGGACTTACGCGTATGTGAATCCGGTAGTCGCGGTGCTGGTGGGATATTTTCTGGGCGGAGAGGGGATCGGGGCGCGGACGCTTGTGGGGACGCTGCTGGTGCTGGTAAGTGTGGTGGTGATTACGACCACGCCGAAGAGGCCCGCAGTCGGTTTTTCAAAATAAAACTCTACGGTCGAGTCATCCTCTCCGGCTTAACCAACTGATCAAATTCCTCGCCCGTAAGATATCCCAGTTTCAGCGCGGCTTCTCGCAGGCTGCTGTGTTCCACGAGCGCCGTGTGGGCGATCTGCGCAGCTTTGTCGTATCCCACTTTCGGGGCCAGCGCAGTAACCAGCATCAGCGAATTCTTTACGTACCAATCCACCTTGGCGCGATCTACCTCGATGCCGTTCAGCATGTATTCGACGTAGCCGTGGCAGGCGTCGGTGATGAGCGTGACGGAGTGCAGGAAGTTGTAGATGATGACCGGCTTGTAGACGTTGAGCTCGAAGTTGCCTTGCGACCCGGCGAAGCCGACGGCGGCAGTCGCTCCGTGAACCTGCACGCAGACCATGGTCATGGCTTCGCACTGCGTGGGATTCACTTTGCCGGGCATGATGGAGGAGCCAGGTTCGTTTTCCGGGATCGAGATTTCTCCCAGGCCGCAGCGCGGGCCGGAGGCCAGCCAGCGAATGTCGTTGGAGATTTTCATCAGGGAGGCGGCGAGAGTTTCCATCGCGCCTTGAGCGAATACGATTTCGTCGTGCGCAGAAAGCGCGGCGAATTTGTTGCCGTGGGAGCGGAAGGGAAGACCGGTGAGTTCGGCGATCGTTTTGGCGGCGCGCTCGGCGAATTCCGGATGCGTGTTCAGGCCGGTGCCGACGGCAGTGCCGCCGATGGCTAGATCGTAAAGGCCTTCGAGGACTTGTTCGAGGCGGTGGATGTCGCGTTCGAGCAGGCTAGCCCAGCCGCCGAATTCCTGGCCGAAGGTGAGCGGCACGGCATCCTGCAGGTGAGTGCGGCCGATCTTGACGATGTGCTCGAACTCTTTGGCCTTTGCCGCGATTGCGTCGTGCACGGTTTTGATGGCGGGAATCAGGGCGTTCTTCACGCGGTCCGCGGCGGCGATGTGCATGGCCGCGGGGAACGTGTCGTTGGAAGACTGCGACATGTTGACGTCGTCATTGGGATGGATCGGTTTTTTCGATCCCATCTGGCCGCCCGCGATCTCGATGGCGCGGTTGGAGATGACTTCGTTGACGTTCATGTTGGTCTGAGTACCGCTGCCGGTTTGCCAGATGCGGAGCGGGAACTGGTCGTGGAGCTTGCCGGCGATGACTTCGTCGGCGGCCTGGGCAATGAGTCTGGCTTTGTCGGCGGGGAGTTTCCCCAGGTCCTGATTCACCAGTGCGCAGGCCTTCTTGAGAATGCCGAAGGCGCGGATCAGCTCGGGTGGCATGGTGTCGCGGCCGATGTCAAAATGCAGCAGCGAGCGCTGGGTCTGCGCGCCCCAGTAGACATTCGCCGGGACTTCGATTTTTCCCATGCTGTCGGATTCGGTGCGGGTCTTGGTTTGTGTGGGATCGCTAGGAGTAGACATGAGGCTCCTGACTATGAGGGCAACGTTGGATTATATATCTGCCGCCCGCGGGATTTGAGGATGGTGCACCGGTCCGCGGGCGAGACGCCCCCGGGACAGCCGGCGGGACGCCGGCGCTACGAAGGAGGGCCGGGGCGCTTCCGCTTCTGGAATTCGCGCATGCTAGAATCATCCACTTCCGAAGTGCGTTCGAAGCTACGTCGCCTCTGGTAAATCTACGCCAATGCCTGATTTTCTTGCCGCCGTTGAGATCGAGGCCCTGACCAAGACCAAGGTCAAGGGTCAACCGGAGATGCGCACCGATGTGCTCGTTATCGGAGCGGGGCCGACGGGGCTGGCGTGTGCGATTGAGGCCCAGAAGGTTGGGCTGAAGGTCATCATTCTCGACAAGGGGTGCCTGGTGAACTCGCTGTTTCACTATCCCGCGGGCATGATTTTTTTCACGACGCCGGAACTGCTCGAGATTGGGGATATTCCATTCACTACGGCCAACCAGAAACCCACGCGCGAAGAGGCGCTGGAGTATTACCGGAAAGTTGCCGAGCACTATCATCTCGACCTCCGTCAGTACGAGTGGGTCAAGACGGTGATGGGCGAGGACGGGAATTTCAGCATCACGGCGACCGATCGGGCGGGGCGGCCGCATGATTACCTGACGAAAAAAGTCATCGTGTCGACCGGCTATTACGATATGGCGAATCGTCTGCATATTCCGGGTGAAGACTTGCCCAAGGTTTCGCACTATTACGCCGAGCCGCATCCTTATTACGACACGGAAGTGCTGGTGATCGGGGGCAAAAATTCCGCCGCGATTGCGGCACTCGATCTATGGCGTCACGGAGCGCGGGTCACGCTGGTGCACCGCGAAGCCCAGCTGCACAGCCATGTGAAGTATTGGATCAAGCCTGATCTCGAAAATCGAATCAAGAATGGAGACATCGAAGCTTACTTCAACAGCTCGGTCGAGGAGATCGCCCTCGATCACGTAATGTTGAAGACGCCGCGCGGGCAGGTCCGGCTGAAAAACGACTTCGTGCTGGCGCTGATCGGCTACCATCCCGACTACGATTTTCTGCGCAGCATGGGGATTGAGTTATCGGAGCCACAATGCCGACCCGTGTGCGATCCGGTGTCGCTGGAGAGTAACGTTCGCGGGATTTATGTTGCGGGGGTGATTGTAGCGGGGTCGCGCACCAACGAAATTTTCATCGAGAACGGCCGCTTCCACGGCCGGCAAATCGCGGAAGACCTGAAGAAAAACCTGCGGCCCGGTGCGCGGCAGAAGGGTCTGACTTCACAGGAGTGACCCCGCTGGAATGACGCGCAGGAATAATCCGCCGCGGCGCTGAGCCTGTTCCAGCGCACAAAACAAAACCCCGGGCAGGTTCGCCCGAGGTTCCGACAACAAACAAAAAAACTTAGGTGCGGCGTTTGCGCCGGATCTGGGCGGCGATACCGAGCAACCCAGCGCCCATCAGCAGGAGAGATCCCGGTTCGGGGACCGTGCTGCCGCTACGGCCCATGATCGCGGCTTCCGAGTTGGGCGTGATGTAGACGATCTGGCCCTTGCTGTTCACCAGTTCGGCGTACAACACGGTGCCTGCCGCGACTCCACTGGCGGTAATGCTCAGGCCTTTTGCGCCCAGCGTGCCCAGGGTGGCGTAGCCGTAGGACAGATTGCAGGTTGATCCGCAGAAGCCTAAGCCTTGCAGACTGCTGGTGATGGCTCCGGCGGAAGCGCCTTCGAATGCACCCACGCTGCTGGTGAAGGCTACCCCGTTGACGCTGCCCGTGGGGGCTCCGTTGGCGGAAGCCGCCAGGATGATCACAGTATCGCCAACTCCTTTGCCATTAGTTGAGAAGACATTAAAGGAGTTGCTGTTCAGCAGAATTCCAACGGACTGGCCGCTGAGAACGCCGCCGCCCACACGCGCAATGTTCGGCGTGGACTTGGAGCAGCTATAGCTGGCGAACTCGTTGCAGGTATCGGCCAGAGCAACCCCGGAAAGGATCACCAACAAAGGAAGGCAGAATGCCAAAAGTCTCGATGGGCGCATTTTAAGGTAACTCCAACTCGCTTCTGATGGTGCACGCCGAATGCCAATGATGGTTACTTCGACAATCAATGAATGCATCCTATCCCATTCAAATCATACGACTTAATCAGCTACATCCTTGACCGAAAAACTCCGCTTCCCGAATCGGTGAAAACGATTGCACTCTTTGATCAAGTTCTAGCCGAGTCGACACCTTCCTCAAAGAAGAGACGATAAAGAGACGATGCTGCCGCAGCGTCGTGGTTTGGCTCTACCCGGTTACACTGAGAACCCGTATGGATCCCCAGCCGGAGCGCGTCGTACCATCCATTTCACTGGGCTCCTACACCCGGCTGCTGCAGGGCAACCGCAATTTTCGCCGTCTTTGGATGGCACAAATCGTCAGTGAGGTTGGCGACTGGTTTTACACTCTGTCGATTTATACCCTCCTGTTGCAGTTGACCGGGCATGCCGGGTCGGTGGCGTTGGCACTGGTTCTACAGGTTATTCCGCAGACCCTGGTTGGGCCCATGGCGGGAGTGGTGAATGACCGGCTGAAGCGTAAGCATGTCATGATCGCGGCCGACCTGGTGCGCTGCGTGGTGGTGCTGGCGATGTTGCTGGTACGTTCGCGCGCGATGGTGTGGCTGATTTATCCGCTGCTGCTGGCAGAAACTACCTTGGCTGCGTTTTTCGAACCGGCCCGCAGTTCGGTGATTCCCAACATAGCGGCCGAGGGCGAAGTTCTGGTGGCGAACACTCTGTCTTCGGCGACGTGGTCGGTGAACCTGCTGATTGGCGCGTCAGTAGGCGGCGTGGTGGCCGCTTTTTTTGGACGCGACACGGTTTTCGTTCTCAACGCACTTTCGTTTCTGACCTCGGCGCTTCTGATTGGGGGAATGCATTTCGCCGAGCCCCACGCCGACTCCGCCGCGCCCCTGCGCCCTCGTGATCTGGTTGACTTCTCTCCGGTGGTGGAGGGGATTCGCTACATCCGCAGCCATCCGACTTTGTTCCCGGCAGTCTTTGCCAAAGCCGGAGAACTCATGGTGGGCCCAAGCTGGGTCATTTTTACGGTCATGGGAGCGCGCGAATTCGCCGTGCACGGGCGCGGCATCGACGCCGCGGGCGGAGCCATGCTCGGGATGAGCATCCTGCTCGGCGGACGCGGTTTAGGGGCCCTGGTGGGGCCGCTGGTGGCGGCGCGCTGGGCGGGCGCGAGCGATCGACGGCTGCGGCTCGGAATTTTGTTCGGCTATCTCACGATTGCGTTCGGCTATGGAGTGCTGGGCGCCAGCCGCACGGTGTGGATGGCTGCCGTCTGCGCCATGCTGGCGCACGCGGGAGGCTCAACGGTCTGGGTTTTCTCCACGACGCTATTGCAGCTTCATACCGATGACCGTTTTCGGGGGCGCGTGTTTGCCGCCGATCTCGGCCTGGGAAGTCTTACCTTCGCGGTCACGGCCTATCTGGCCGGAGTTTTTCTAGATAAAGGAATATCTGCGCGCACGGTTGCCACCAGCACGGGACTGCTGATGCTGATTCCAGCGGCGATCCTGGCGTGGGCGCTGCGCGCCGGGCGGTTGGGCAAGATTGGGGGCAGCGAGTAGTGGCTCAATTTGAATTTCTCCCCTCCCGGCAAGTCAAGACACTTTAACCACCGAGCACGCGGAGAAAAGCCGCGGAGTTCGCAGAGAAATTCAAAATTGAGCCACTACAGGCGAATTCCTGGTTTGCCGCTTCCGGCTTCTTCCCCTACACTGGCCGTATCTTTTTTCCGACGGCTGCATTGGTTCGGGTGGCGTCGGCACTGGCATGAGTTCCTCAGAGATACGAGTCGTGGTCAATCGCCCGCTGACGGCGGTCTTCGCGGTTTATACCCAACCCGACACCTGGGGTTGGTGCTCGTACATTCGCCGTGTTCGTTGGGTTCGTGGAAGACCGTGGGAAGAGGAAAGCCGCCTGCAGATCGAGATTGATGGCCCCGTCCGCATTGTGGATCAGGTGCTGATGCACTTCGAACCCAACCGCCAAGTGGAATTCATCAGCCATTTCGGAGGCGTTACGCTGCAGACCCGATTAACTTTCCAGGCTTTGTCCGAGCGGGAGACTGAGATTCAGGCGCAACTGGAGTTTGTCGGTGTCTTGTCGCGCATCGCGGGCTTTGCCATTGACACAGCCATTCAGGAGAGCACGAGGAAGTTCTTCGAGGATCTAAAGCGGGCGTGTGAACAAATACCGCCAATCTAAGCGATGCTGAGCCGGTCGATCTTGGCGGCCATGATGAAATCGCTTTCGGTCAGGCCGTTGATCTTGTGCGTCCACAGCGTGATTTCGGCCTTGCCCCACGCCAGCAGAATGTCGGGATGATGGCCTTGCTCCTCGGCCAGCGCCCCCACGCGATTGACGAAATCGAGCGCCTGCTTGAAGTCGGGGAACTTGAACTCGCGGTGCAGGTGATGTTCGTCGTAGACCATCCACTTGGGGACTTTTTGTTGCAGCGTTTCCAGTTCTTTTCCTTTAAGGGGCGGAACTCCGCCGCGGCAGGGGACGCATTTTTTGTCGGCGAGTTGCTCGGTCATGGGATCTCCGGCGGGAACCAATATCTTAACAGGCGGGGCGAAAGCGCAGAATTTGTTCACGTAGCCCCGGACGCATTCGTCCATTTGTAATCCTGTCCGGAGTTCGTTTCAGCGTTCTGTGTACAATCGCTGTGGGCGCGGGCGGTCAGACGCTCGCGCCGAAGCTCGCTGACGAAAGGATGATGCGTGGTCGTTCTGGTGGTTGGGGGTGCGGGATACATCGGGAGTCATGCGGCGCGGGCGTTGAAACGCGCGGGGCACGAGGTGATCATTTTCGATAATCTCAGCACTGGGTATGAATCTCTGGCCGCGGGCTTTGAGCTGGTGCGGGGCGATGTGCTGGATGCGGGGGCGCTCGCCCGCGTGTTGCCGCGGACCGATGCCATTATGCACTTCGCGGCGCATGCCTATGTGGGCGAGTCGGTGACGAATCCGCGAAAGTATTTTCATAATAATGTTGAAGGCGGACTTTCTCTGCTGAACGCGGCGCTGGATGCGGGAGTGAAGAAGATTATTTTCTCTTCGAGCTGCGCCGTGTATGGCGAACCGGCGAAAGTTCCGATTGATGAGAGTACGGCCCGGCAGCCGGTGAATCCGTACGGCATGACCAAGCTGGTTCTTGAGCTGGCGCTTGAAGCCTATGATCGGGCGTACGGTTTTCGCTATGCCAGCCTGCGTTATTTCAACGCGGCGGGTGCGGATGAGAGCGGGGAGATCGGTGAACTGCACGAACCGGAGACGCATTTGATTCCGCTGGCGCTGCGCGCGGCCGCCGGGACTGGTCCTGAGCTGCAGGTGTTTGGGACGGATTATCCGACGCCCGACGGAACCTGTGTGCGTGACTACATTCATGTGAACGATCTGGCGAGCGCGCATTTGAAGGCGCTGGATCATCTGGCGGCGGGGAAAGAGAGCATTGCCGTGAACGTGGGAACGGGGACGGGAGCTTCGGTGCAGGAAGTCATCTCCGCGGTTGAGGAAGTCACGGGAAAGCGGGTGCCGCGGAAGATGGTGCCGCGGCGGCCGGGAGATCCGCCGACGCTGGTGGCCAATCCGGCGAAGGCGCAGGCATTGTTGTCGTGGAAGGCCACGCGCGGGCTGCGCGAAGTGGTGACGACTGCGTGGAATTTCATGGAGCAGCAGGGGAAAGCGAAAGGCGTTTAACACAGAGGACACAGAGAAACACAGAGGAACCTCTTTGCCACTGTGCTTCCTCTGTGGAACTCAGTGTCCCCTGTGGTTAAAGTTTTTCGGGGACTGAGGAAAATCATGGGAAATGATCTGGCAGGGAAGAAAGTCGCGTTCCTGGGTGCGGGCAAGATGGGCGGCATTATTTTGCAGGCCTTGTTGAAGAGCGGCATGCTCTCGCCGAAGTCCACGTGCGCCACGGTGGCGCATGAGGAGCGCGCCAAGGCGCTGGCTGCGAAGCTGAAGGTGAAAGTCGGGACCAACAACGTGGATGCCGCCAAGGGCGCCGACATCATTGTGATTGGAGTGAAGCCGCAAGTGGTCGAGGAGGTGGTGCGCGAGATCAGCGGGCACATTGCATCGAAGCAGTTGATCATCTCGGTGGCGGCGTCGGTGCCGACTTCGATGATTGAAAAAAATCTGGCGCCGAATGTTGCGGTCATCCGCGCCATGCCCAATACACCGTGTCAGCAGGGAGCCGGCATGACTGCGATCTGCAAGGGAAAGCACGCCAGCGCGGAGGACGTGGCCATGACCTGCCGCATGTTCGATGTGGTAGGGCGCACCGTCGTCGTCGACGAGAAACATATGGACGCGGTGACCGCGCTCTCGGCCAGCGGTCCGGCTTACATTTACATCATTCTCGAATCGCTGGCAGAGGCTGGGGTGAAAGTAGGATTGCCGCGGGATGTCGCGACTCTGCTAGCCGCGCAGACTACGATGGGCGCGGCCCGGGTCGTGCTCGAAACCGGCGATCATCCAGCCCTGCTCAAGGACGCGGTCACAACCCCGGCCGGTTGCACCATCGATGCCATCATGGAACTCGAAGAAGGCAAGCTCCGCGTCACGCTGATCAAAGCCGTGGTGAAGGCGGCGCAGCGCGCGAAGGAACTGGCGTACGGCTAGCGCCCCAAGCGCCGCCCTGCTCAGTCAATCATTGGTGGTGGTGGGCCGGGCGGGTTCACCGGCTGACCTTGGCTGAAGCAAGTAGAACTCTTGCCATCTGTAGTGAATTTCAAAGTTCCCGAGGCGTCGGAGCAGAAAGTCTTCTGGCCTGCGTCTGCCTCGGTGGGCACGGCGCTGACGCGAAACTTCGAGGCAGGCGTTCCCACACAGCCGCTAATCGCGAAACGATATCCGTTGGATTCCTCACTGGCGTCTTCCGCGAACGGGGACGGTACATTCTCGGTGGCCGGCGCCTGCGGAAAAAGAGTTGCCAGTGTACAGGTGTAGCCGATGTCAGGATGCTGGGTCGCGTAGCTGGTCTCGGAGGCGGCAATATTACTTACCCGACTTTGGGCGGCGCCCTCATTCGCCTCGTTCTGTTCGCGGCGCAATTCCTGGAGGTAGTCGGGATCGGTCAGCGGAATGTGCGCCGCTGCGGTGACTTCGGTGAGCCGCCAGATTTCCTTTTCCTGCTTCAATGTAAAAGTCACGCGGGGGACGAGGGGAAGGGTTTGCATCTTTCCTTCTTTGTAATAGTGAAACGAGAGTTCGATCTCGTCCTCTTCGCCGAGCAGACTGTCATGTTCCACGATGGCTTCGATTTTGTCGTGACCAGGATTGGGTTCGGAGACCAGGAGCGTGGCGCCCTCGTCGAAGGTTTCGATGTGACCGCCGCCCTCCGCGACGAGCTGTCGACCGATGGTAGAGATGCGCAGCACGACGGAGGTCCTCTCGGTTTCCCCCTTGTGAATCAGGGCCTGGTGAGCAGCTTCGGGAAGATGTTTCGCGAAGTCGTTCTCGCCCTTGCCAAAAAACATTTCGATCAACGCCTGACGCGCAGTCTGCGGCGGCGGCGGTGCGGGAGTCTGGGCCGGTGTCTGGGGAGTCAGCCAAATGCCGCATGCGACGATCCATATCAACACCAGGCCGATGTGCCGCATATTTACCCTCCGGAGGCTTCGCGTCTCGCGCTGTCACAGTACATCTTACAGTTCCCAGACTCCGCAAACGAACTCGAGGTTCCTGCTTCTTGAGAACGCTCCTGATCGAGGCTCTTGCAGCCCGTGCTTTGAGGGGTTCGCCAGTTATGGTTAAATCTCACAACCATGAAGATGCTGATGGTCGTGCATCACCGGTTTGACCTGTGGAATATTCCGGCGTGGTTTGTGGCGCGGCTATCGCGGGAGTTTCCCCAGCTACAGATCGTGCAGCGCGCGAATTATGACGGCGCTGAGGAAGATCTGCGAGATGCGGAGATCCTCTTTGCTATCTCGCTGGGGCCGGATCAACTTGCGGCTGCGCCGCAACTGCGCTGGATTCATGCGCCGTCGGCGGCGGTGCATCATCTTCTATTTCCGGAGTTGATGGACAGCGACGTCGTAGTCACGAACTCACGCGAGGTGCATGGCGCGGTCGTGGCCGAGCATGTGATGGGTTTGATCTTCGCGCTGGCGAAGAAGATTCCGCAGGCTGTGAGATTGCAGCAGAAACATGCGTGGGGACAGGAGACGATGTGGAACGAGGGGCCGCATCCCCGCGAGATTGCAGGCGCGACTCTGGGTCTGATCGGCGTGGGGAGCATTGGACGGCGCGTTGCGGAAATGGCGTCGGCGCTGGGGATGCGGGTGCTTGCGGTGCGCGAGCATGTGGAGAAGGGAAGGCCTGCGGGCGTGGAGGCGGTCTTTCCAGCGTCCGCGCTTGACGAGGTGCTGCGGCAATCGGACTTCGTGGTGCTCGCCGCGCCATTGATTTCTGCGACTCGTGGTCTGATCGATGCCAACCGTCTGGCGGTGATGAAGCCGGATGCCTATCTGATCAATGTAGGGCGCGGCGAACAGGTGGACGAGGCTGCTCTGCTTGAGGCCTTGCGCGCGCGACGCATCGCCGGTGCTGCGCTGGACGTGTTTCAGCGCGAACCGCTGCCGGAGGATTCTCCGCTGTGGGGTGTGGAGAACCTGCTGATTACGCCGCATACCGGTAGCATTACGGAAAAACTCTGGCGCCGGCACTACGAGTTGTTCTCCGACAATCTTCGCCGTTACGTCGCGGGACAGCCGCTGCGGTTTATGGTGGACAAGCGGAAGGGATATTGAGCGGCGGGCTCCCGGGCAGATCAAAACACTTTAACCGCAGAGCGCGCGAAGAAAAGCCGCAGAGTTCGCAGAGAAATTCAAATTGAGCCAGCCGCCGATTTAGAAACTCTTATCAGCAAAACTAACTAGAATAGAAAATCTATGGAACCGCGCCTCATCCTGATCAATCTGCTGGTCAAGCTGGGCATAGCTGCGGCTGTGTCCAGCAGTCTGGTGCGTTCCCGGGAATTCAAACGTCTGTTGTTTCGCGAAGAGCGCACCTTCCGGCAGAAGGTGTATCTGGTTCTGTGGTTCGGCCTGCCGATGATGCTCGGGGTCTGGATTCGCATCTCGCAAAAAAGCTTTCAGGCCAGCGACATGAGTTTCGAGACGGCGATGCTGCTGGGCGTGATTGGCGGCCGCTGGGCGGGATCGCTGGGCGGCGTGCTGATGGGTATGCCCGCGCTGCTGCACGGCGAGTGGGCCGCGCTGCCGTTCGATGTGCTTTCTGGTTTTGTCGCGGGACAGCTGCGCACCTGGGCCATCGACAAAGACGATATCTGGTCGTTCTCGCCGTTCATCGATGAAGGCATCTTTCGCATCATTCGGCGCAACCTGCCGCGTCCCCGCCTGTTCGACTGGCAGATCATGTTTTTCTGGACTGTGATCGGTTTGCGCTTCGTGCAAACCGAATTGGTGGAATATTTTCCTCACTCCATGTTCAGCATTGAGAGTCCCGACAACTACTGGGTCTATAGCGCGATCTACGCCGCGGCGGTGACGGCGATAGGAATCCAGTTGAAGATTTTCAACAGCGTGCGCATTCAGATCAAACTGGAAGAGCAGGAGCGGCTTCTGCTGCACGCCCGCATGGAAGCCCTGCAGAACCAGATCAATCCACACTTCCTGTTCAATACCTTGAATTCGATTTCGTCGCTGGTGCGGTTTGACCCGGACATGGCGCGGGACGTGATCTTCAAGCTGGCGACAATTTTGCGGCGGCTGCTCAACAGCAGTGACGCGTTTGCGCCCCTGCGGGAAGAATTCGAATTCATCGACAACTATCTCGATATCGAAGTCGTGCGCTTTGGGCGGGACAAGCTGCGGGTCGTGAAAGAGTTTGATCCCGCGTCGCTGGATGTCGTGATCCCGAGCATGCTACTGCAGCCGCTGGTGGAGAACTCCATCAAACACGGGCTGGGGCCGAAGGTGGAGGGCGGCAGCATTTATCTGCGCAGCCGTGTCAGCGATTCCCGCCTCATCATTGAAGTCGAGGACGACGGGGTTGGCATGGGCGGGGCGCAGTTGGAAGAAAGCAGCAGTTGGTCGGGGATGGGCATCGGCATGGCGAACATTTCCGAGCGGCTGCAAGTGCTATACGGCGACACCGCGCGCATGACCATCGACAGTCATGAAGGGAAGGGAACGCTGATTCGGATCCGATTGCCGCTGGTGGAGTCGGGGAGTTCGGTGCCGGAGGGTTTTTACGCCGAACGATCGAGCACGCGGCGGTAAAAATCTTCGTATTGCTTCACGATTTTCGCGGAGCCGAAGCGTTCGATCGCAACCGCCCGCGCCTGTTTTCCCATTTCTTTCAAACGCTGCTCGTCGTTGAGCAACTCAATGGCGTAGCGCGCCATGGTCTCGACGTCGCCCACGTCGGCGAGATAGCCAGTCTTGCCGTGATCGATGACTTCGGGCACGCCGCCGGCGCGCGTAGAGATGGGAACAACCTCGCAGGCCATGGCCTCAAGCGCGGCCAAGCCGAACGATTCGAGTTCGCTGGGGATCAGCATAATGTCGGCGATCGATAACTTCTCCTCAATCTGATCCTGCTTACCGAGAAACAAGACGTCGCTATGAATGCCCTTCTGCACGGCCAGCCATTCGGCGACGGAGCGGTCGGGACCATCGCCGATCAGCAGCAATTTCGATGGAATCGTCTTGTGGACGCGGTCGAAGATTTCGATCACGTCGGTTAGGCGCTTCACCGGGCGGAAATTCGAGAGATGGACCAGAACCTTCTCGCCGTTGGGCGCGTACTCCGCGCGCACTTGCGGGTAAGTGTCGAGGTTGCGGCGATACACGTCGCAATTCACCGAGTTGTAAATCACTTCAATGCTGTTCTTCACATCGAACACACGCTGGGTGCGGTCTTTCAAATAATTTGAAATCGCGGTGACGCCGTCGCTCTGCTGGATGGAGTAACGCGTGATCGGCAAATAGGATCGGTCGAGGCCGACCAGAGTGATGTCGGTGCCGTGCAAAGTGGTGACGAAGGGCAGGCGGCGTCCGCGAGGTCCGTCGGCCAGCATTTGCCGGGCCAGCATCGCGCTGACCGAATGCGGGATGGCGTAATGCACGTGCAGCAGGTCGAGATCGTACAGCTGCGCGACTTCCGCCATCCGCGTGGCGAGCGCGAGGTCATACGGCGGATAGTCGAACAGCGGATAACGGGAAACTTCCACTTCGTGATAGTGGATGTTAGGTTCCTCGCCGCGCAGGCGGATGGGCTGGGCGTAGGAAATGAAATGAATCTCGTGTCCGCGCTGCGCCAGTTCCAGGCCCAGTTCGGTGGCGACGACTCCACTACCGCCGTATGTCGGATAACAGGTGATTCCGATCTTCATATGCGAGAAGCCATGTGCGCGAGGCCATGTGCGAGTGGCCATGTACGAGTGGCCATGTACGACAGGCCGCCCGCTTGCTGCTGTCATTCGATGGGTTGGAATGAGCAGTGGTTGCAGATTTTACACGAGGCACGCGCCGCGACACACAATGGCGGGTGCTATTGGCCTTCTTTTTGGACGAAGGAAGTTCCGGGGTCGAGCTTTTCGAGGTGAGCTTGAAATCTCTGCTTCGACTCTTCGGGCATGCCCGTGAACTCGATGCCCATGCCGACTCCGGGGTCGCGAGTGCGGACGACGGCGGTCGGCGACAGGCGTTCCTGCTCGATCCACAAGTCCACCCGCAGCGCGGTCGCGACGGGTAGCGGCATGATGGTTTCAATATAACAGCCGTTGCCACTGATGTCGGTGGCGTTCACGCGCATGGGTGTATTCACGCGCTCGTCGCGCAGCTCCACTGGAAACGAAATCCTGTGGCGCGCGAATTTTCTGCGATTGTCGTGGCGCGGCTGGGTACGTTCTTCCACTTTCATGCCCGTGGGAAGAGCTGCCATCCACGGACAATCCTGGTCGAGGACGAGCTCAACTCCGACCTGGGTTTTCTTCAGCGCGCCGGCATCGACGACCCAGACCACTCTGCAGCGGGCTTTCTTCGTCTCGTACTGAACCCCGATGACGTCGCCCACTTTCAACTCGGGCTCAATGCCGTAAAGGCAGGCTCCAGTCGCGCTGACATTCTGCGCCATGGCATTCTGGAAGAAAGGCTGGTTATTACCGCCCATGCCCCATACCCGGACTTTTAAGTCCAGAGTCGCGCGCGGAGCTGACCCTTGGGCGGCCATGAGCGAAAAACCCTCCCGGTTACACAAAACTTAGCAAACAGGGTGACTGGAAACATCATACTACTTGCAGTTAAGTAAGCAGGTTACCAGAGTCACTCCAAATCCCTTCGGCGGGTCTAAGGGATCACCGGACCTTTCGGAACGTTCGACCTGCATTATGCCTGCTGGGGCGAGCCAGGTTTCGCGCTCAGCTCGCGATAGGAGATCAGTTCAATGCCTTGCTGGGTCAGGACTTCGCGAGCAGCCGGCAGGGTCAGGACGCGCAGTTCGATCTCCCGCGACTGGCGCAGGCGAGTCTTACCCGCCTGCAAATCCACGTCGTTGTAGCCGGGATGGCAAACGAATTCCCATGTGCCCTCAGGAATACTGCGGGCGATGGCGTAGAAAAGATCCTCGTCCAGGGCTCCAGTGACCACGATGCCCAGAGTGCCGTCAGGCGTGGTGAAGCCTTCACGGTCAACGGCTTCGCGGAAGTTTCCGGCGAATCCGCCCAGAATGCGGACCTCGACATAACGCGTCCACAGGCTGGGCCGCGCCAGAAGATGGCTGGATCGCAGGGGCAGCCGTGGTCCAAAAGGATTACGCACCGAGTGAACTCCGCAAGCCGCTGCCGCGCGCAGCAGCGGACGCAGAATCCTGGGGAACAGGTGCGTGTGTTTGTGAGTGTCGATGTGCGAAACCGCAATGCCCGCGGATTGAATCTTGCGAATCTGGGCGGCCGCCTCGGCAGTGATTTCATCTGCGTCCATGCGTCCGGCGATGGCACGCGCCGCGAACCCAATCATGCCATCGCGGAAGTGTGCGGCAGTGGTAAGAGAGGGAAGCTGGTCCGCGGGTAGAACGGGCAAGCCATCGGTGAGTACAACATGGCAGCCAACACTGAGTTTCGGAACTGTTTTTGTCATCTGCGCCGCCTCCGCGAAGGCCGGCCCGTTGGCCATGAGCGTGGAAGAGGTGACGACTCCCCGTGTGTGGGCCTCGATAATGGCCCGGTTTACGCCTGGGGTAAAGCCAAAATCGTCTGCGTTAATGATCAGTCGCCGCACCGCGCAAGTGTAGCAGCGAGCAACCTGGATTGTAGACCTACGCGTAACCTATTAAATGGCAAGTTGAACGGCATGTATTACAATATGATTCGACAAGGACGCCGTTCCATCGTGGAGGTTCTATGGTGCTCAAGGCCTCGTTTCTCGCCTTACCTCTCTTGATCTTGACTGTTGGTTGCGGCAGCAGTTCACCTCGTACGCTTCAATCTGTCACCGCGAACCCTGCAAACGCCGACGCGAAGAACTTCCCCAATGGCCGGGTGCAATTCGTCCCCACCGGGACGTATAACAAGCCACCCACAACGGTCACGCCACAGCCGGTAACAGCTTGGTTGGCAAGTCCAAGTACACTCGCCACCATTGATCAAACCGGAGTCGCGGAATGTTTACCGGGGCAGATGGGAACTGCGAATATTCAAGTAGGCATTGCGGGCGATGGTCCGCTGATAACGGTGGCTCAGCTCACTTGCCCTTAGTGAATGGAGTAGGAGCAGCCTCGTTCCGGGGCGGTTAGTTCAGCTCCACATCAACCGACGATCACGTTAAAGTCTCGAGTGCGTTTCTCAATTGGTCACAGTGACGGTGATCGTTCCGAGTGTCCTCGTAGTATTCGTGCCCGCGGCACTTGCGTTCACGGTTACCGTATAGGTCAGTGAACCCCCGCCGCCGGCACTGCCGTTTCCTCCGCCACAGGACATCAAGCCAATAAAGAGAGCTAGCAAGAGCGATCCGAAGGCCGCCCGCGCTGCACGCCTTAGTTTCCTGGCGATGCCGAAAACAATCCCGAATGGGAGGACAAAGACCAGGGGCAGCAGTCTGCTTCCGACAGCGTCTGCCGACTTGTGCTTGAGCGCCTCATTCCCAGCAGTGACCGTTATGTTGGTTGTCTGCGGGCTGGATGCGGTGGGTTGTACCGTCGACCGGGAGAAATTACAGGTCACTTGCGTCGATCCACTGCAGGCAAACGACACGTCACCGGCAAACCCTGCAGTAGCGTTAACCGTGGCCGAGAGCGAACCACTGCCTCCCTGCGCCAACGTCAGCGTCGACTTGCTGAGTGAGCCACTATAGTCGGCGATTGAAAAAGGGAACGCTATGTTGTGAGTCAGGGTTCCGGAGGTCGCGGTGACCGTGAGGGTGTGAGTCCCCAACGAAACGCCCGCTGGCGGCGACACAGTTAGGTTGAGTGGTGTGGGCCCGTTCGGGCTCACAGCAACAGTGCCGCCAGTGCAAGTGCCCCCAACATCAAGGCTGCAGGTTACATTGATGGGGGAGCTAAACAGGTTGATGGATGTCACAGTCGGGTTGACATTCACCGTGCCGCCGGGAGGAGCCCATGCACTACTGGCGCTGGGAGGCTGCAAACTGAAGTCGCTGACGTAGAGGGTGAATCCTGTGGAGGCCGGTACCGGCCCGCTCACCACTTCCACCGTGAAGGGATAAATTCCAGTCGCTACCCCGGAAGCCACGTTTACAGACATGGTCAACGTTGTTTGGCTGGGATACGGAGGCTGACTTCCCGAGAACGTGCAAGACACTCCGGCGGGCAATCCCGAGCAACTCGGTGTATATGGCGGAACACCTTCAATGAGAATCTCGCCTGTGACCGTTCCCGGGGAAGTCGTCGGCAACGTGGAGCTGACCGAATTGACGGTTAGGGGTTGCACCGCGAGATTGATCGCCTGCCGCTGTGTGACGTTGCCGTCGGAGGCAACAACCACAATCGGTCCGACGCCTGCCGTGCTGGCGCTGGTAGTCACTACCAGCGTGGTGCTCGCTACTTCTGTGGGAGATACATTGAGAGTGTGGGACGCAAAATTGCAGGCTTCGCCCGCCAGCAAGCCTTGGCAACTCAGCTGAACTGTCGAAGCATAGCCTTGCGACGAGGTCAAGCTCACGGTAATCGGAGCCGAGCTCTGGGAGGGATATACGGCCTGATCGGCGCCGGGGAAAAGCGCCTCGCTGAAACCGACAACGTAACTCTGCGAGGCGTAGGCGACCGCGGTGGTGCTCCCGAGTTGCGCTTGAATATCGAACACGTGATGCCAGTTGTAGGTCGAACTCAGCGTGTAACAAAACTGCTGGCTCAACGAGTTCGCCGGCACCGTGACCGTAGCGGGAAGGACCACACCCGTCACGTTCGTAGCGAGGGCTACACTGGTGTCCGAGGAACTCGGAACGTTGAGGAACACCCATCCGCAGCCCGAGTTGCCAGTAACCTGAGCTTCTGCCAGGGCCAGTTGCAGGGCAGGTGCCGGGCCTCCTTTAAAGACATGCATTGACGAAGTCGCCCCGTCGATCTCCAGCAGATCGGAAAAGCTGGTTCCGTCCAGAATGTGTGAATAGCTGGGAAACCCGCCGACCTTTTGAAAATCGAACACGTCATAGGTTGGAGTGAAGCTGCCATCGCCATTGCCCATCAGGATCTGGGCATACTCGTCCCCTCCCGCCGGGGCCGGTTCCTGGAAAGCGATCTCATCCGGCTTTCCGTCGCCGTTCATGTCAGCGACCATCGCGGAGGTCGTCGGATCCCCAAATTGCAAGTAGGGCTGCAGCTCCAAGGGAATCCCAGCGTAGGGAGCGTAGGAATTGCTTTGCGTAAAACCGCCAGAGGGCTGACCAAGATAAGTCGTGAACCATGCTGGCCCGAGAGTTTGCGTTGTGCCATCCGGCCACATGAAATCGTAGCGCACAAGGTCGAGCCAGGAGTCGCCGTTCACGTCGGCCATCGTCATCGGCTGAAACGCACTAAACAACTGGCGCCCTGCCTGGAAGGTTCCGTCGCCGTTTCCAAGAAATTCCCAAATAAAGGAGGCAGTCGTCCAATACCCGTTGCCGGTGTCGTAGATGAGAACATCAAGCTTGCCGTCCCGGTTGAAGTCTCCGACGAAGACTCTCGCCATGTCGTGTGCCGAGTCCGTGAAGGCAAAGCTTCCTGCATTGCGGAACGTCCCATCGCCATTGCCGAGAAATGAAGTCATTATCCAGCCGGCACCGTTCGGGTTCGCGCCCACCGCGACAAAATCGAGTTTGCCGTCGCCGTTAAAATCTCCGACCGCCATCTCGCCCTCGGCTCCCGGCGTCAAAATGAACGTGGACTTGCCAAACGTTCCATCACCGTTACCCGGGGCAAAAAGAACAAATTGTGCTCCCGTGGTGTAGTTCAGGCCGAGGCCGATGCCCAGGAAGTCGAGATGGCCTGTATGGCGGAAATCTCCGAGCCGATAGTCACCCATCCGATCCGAGACGATGCTGATCCCGGCGTCGGAAGGAACTGGGGCTGCGAACCGTCCCGTGCCAACATTCAACATGCTGGTGATGAAGTATTCTCCGTTGTACCCTTCATCGAGAAGGACAACATCCGGCTTGCCGTCACCGTTCACGTCGGCGAACGTGGGCGGTGAAAGTGGAGCGTTGAGCACGCCGACGCCGGGCAACCCGATCCATTCCCCCTGGGGAAATCCGAATCCGCCCGAACCATCATTGATGTAAACACTTGCCGTATCAGTGTCCGGACTGGCAGAGACCACATCGGGATGGCCATCGCCGTTGAAATCGGCAGTGGCCAAGGAGTAAGACATACCTGTTCCTACGTAGTCGCTGCCGGAAGAAAAGTGACCCTGCCCGTCGCCAAAGGCCACCGCCATCATGTTTCCCGCGACCTCTCCGAACTCGGGGTCGACCGCCGGAATTGTGGTGGTCACAATGTCGAGGTGGCCATCGCCATTCATATCGGCCACGCTAATTGCCGCGTTGCTGTCTCCCATCGGCACATACGTCAGGGGGCCAAAATTCCCTCCGCAATCGCCCAGGGCGATCCAGACATAGCCATTCGCATCGGCGACGAGAGCATCCAAACACCCATCGCCATTCACATCAGCCAGCGCTCCCGCCAGCTCAGTGTTGAACATTCCATTCTCAATCACAGTTGCTCCGGGCGTAAATGTTCCATCGCCCGCATTCAAATAGACTTGCGAGTTCTCGTCTCCCGGACCGGTAATGAGCACATCAGGGAAGCCATCGTTGTTCACGTCACCCGAAGCAAGGCTAAGTGCTGTGCTGCCAAAGCTAAAGTTCGTATTCAGAGTGATCACGGGTGCACCGAAGGATCCCGTGCCGTTTCCAAGAAGAGTTGCGAGATATTGGACCCCCAGGGTGGTGGGGTTGTTGACCGTCACCATCACGGAAACAATATCGAGCTTACCGTCGTGATTGAAGTCATCGATCACCAAAGCGCTGGGAGGTTGGGGCAGCCCGTAATCCTGCTCATAGCCGAAGGTTCCATCCCCATTTCCCAGTAACACTCCGACGGTTGAGGTATCAAACTCAGCTACGATCAGGTCAAGCACTCCGATCCCCCGCAAATCAGCGGTTGCCAGATAGACCGGAGTCAATCCCTGGGTCAATGGAATAATTTGAGGGAGTTGGAAAGTCCCATCGCCGTTGCCGAAATAAATCCACAAATCGTTCGTCCCACCATTGACAACCACAAAGTCCATGCGCCCGTCTTTGTTGAAGTCGCCGGTAACAACTGAATTCGCAATGGCTCCCGCGGGAATCGCGCTGCGCAGTTGAATGCCGGGAAAAACGCTTGACGACGATCCCGGAAGTGCCGAACGAGGTGTGCTGGTTGCACGAATTCGAGATCGCAACTGGCTTGACCGAGCCGAAGCCCGACCTAAGAGATACTTGCCGGGCGTTGGCTTGCTGGGATCTGCAGGAACGCGTGGGTGCTTCGACTGCAAGTGCCGCTCGATGGCTGCTTTGGAGAGCGCTGCGCGATCCGGTTGGCCTTGTCGAAATTGCTGCGTCCAGCCGGTCGCGCACATCGAGAAAGCCAGGAAAGAATATACGGACGTTCGCCAGAACAACAATCGAGTCGTCCTCTTTACGATGCCGTGAGAAACCGTCAAAACAGCAAGGCCCACAAAGTATTATCTTCCGCACGAAAGGTCAATCGTCCCAATCACGTTTAACTCTGTCTCTTAATTCTCAGGTAAGCACCACCGCCGAAGCGGAAAGACCTGTAAGCCGTCCGAAGTACAGGTCGACGGCCCGCCCTTTTAGAGCCTCCGCACGCCGACGCACGTGCGGGTGGCGATTTCGCCGGTTGCCTCTGGAAGTGTCGTCTTTTGTGGTGCATAGCGGCCACAGGAAGCCGCCCCATCGCCCGCGTCAACCTCGCGGAACAACCGAATATGTCGCTCGGAACAAGATCGGCTCAGCACGGGAGGTCGGCGTAAGCCTTGCCAGACCGGGGAAGTAGGGCCATGCAACTTCACACGGTTAAAAGATATGGTTAAAAGATATTGACGTTGCGAAAAACGATTGTCGTTGTATAATCCCCCCCGCGTTGCGCTCGGAGCACGAATTCGCTGTGGAATTCATGCCGAGTTCACGTCTGCACGTTTCCCGATCGTTCCTCCCCCCGAACTGAAAAAGGGATTCGACACTATCGCACGTAGGTGGTGGGATTCTGTTGCCCAACTCGCTCCACTCATTTTCGCTCTGGATCAGGAGAAAACGTATGATGCGCGCCCGCGTCTGCTTCCAACTTGCATGGCTGCTTGTTTCCATCTCTCTCGCCACCGGAACTCTGGCACAAACGCCCGCGGTGAAGGTGCTGGGCAGCGACACCCTTACCTTTGAGGAGGCGGGTAGTAGAGTTGGAAGTGGTCAGGCGGAATTCACTTCGTCCGTGTCTGGCCTCAATTTCAAGTTTTATGACAATCGGGCGTCGATTGACATTACTGCGGCGGGCGCGTCCGATGCCAGGCCGATCCACCTCAGCTTGTCGGGAGCGAACCAAAGGCCGCTCATTTCGCCGGAAGGACAGTTGCCGGGCATTGTCAGCCGCTTCCCGTCGGGCGATACCCGCACCTGGCGAACCAACTTGCGGACATGGTCTGGCCTGCGCTACCAGGAAATCTATCCCGGAATCGATCTGGCGTACTACGGCAATCGCGGCCAACTGGAGTATGACTTCGTGGTTGCTCCACAGCACGACCCGAAGACGATCGCTCTCGACATCAGCAGCGCGGACGAGGTGAATATTGCCTCCGGTGGTGCGTTGACGATCAGCGGCAGCGGCGCCAGCCTGCGCTTCTCCAAACCTGTGATCTACCAGTTGGCGGCAGACGGCTCCCGTCAACTCCTGGCCGGCAAGTATGTGATGAAGAGTGCAGGGCAGATTGGCTTCGACATTCCGAACTGGGACCGCACCCGTCCGCTGGTCATCGATCCGGTCCTCCTCTGGTCGTCCTTTCCGGTGGGTTCGGTCTCCGGGGACTCCTACAACGCAGTAGCCATCGATTCCAGCAGCAATGTTTACCTGGCTGGGCGCAGCAGCAGCGGAGCACTGACGGTGGAGAAGATCAGTTCCGACGGCGCTACTCTTGTCTATCGCGCCGTCCTGACGGCTACGCCCTCCTACGGCGCCGTGGCGGAGGATATTCGAGTGGACTCGGCGGGCAACGCCTACATTGTGGGTTACTCGGGGCCGAATTTTCCGACTACGTCGAATGCCTTTCTAGGCTCCGTTACGGCTGGGAACCATGCCTTTGTCGCCGTGCTCAACGCGGCTGGAACCGCGCTCACCTATGCCACCTACCTGGCCGGAACCACCAGCTCCACGGATCAGGCAAATGGAGTGGCGCTGGATTCGACGAACAAAATCTATGTGACCGGCTACACCGGATCCTCTACCTTCCCCACGACGACCGGGGTGTATCAGACCAAGAACCCCAACGGCCAGCCGATTGCTTTCGTGGCGAAGATTGATGCCACGAAGTCTGGCGCAGCATCGCTGATTTACTCCACTTATCTGAGCGGTCCCACTTACCAAAGCACCGAGAATGCCATCGCGGTGGATGGCTCAGGCAATGCTTATGTCGCGGGAAACGGTTATATCGACTTCCCCACCACCGCAGGCGCCTTTGCCTATGACGGAGAAGGAGTGGGCTCGGGCGGCGTCTACATTACCAAGTTGAATCCAACCGCGACAGCCCTGGTTTATTCCGCTTATCTCGGGGTCGGAACTGCGAATGGAATTACCGTCGATGGATCCGGGGACGCCTATGTGGCAGGAACGACCGCCGTGGAAGATTTTCCTACGACCACCGGAGCCTTCCAGGTGATTTACCCGGGAAGTTTTGCCAGCGAGCTGAATGCCGCTGGAACTGCACTGGTCTATTCCACTTTCTTGAACGGAGCCCTGGAAACCACGACTCCCACGGACATCGCGATCGAAGCCGGATGCCTTTCCGCCTGCAATGCGTTCGTGACGGGGTACACGGGAGAGGATGACCTCGCCCTGACCAATCCAATCCAGAATTTCAATGCCAGCTATGTAAATGGTTCCTCAGGGAACGATGTCTTTGTCACCGAATTGAATGGCACGGGAACGGCAGCGGTCTATTCGACATACGTCGGCGGCTCATCTGACGATAGCGCCCAGAGCACGGCTCACTCTCCGGGTATCGCGGCGAACACTACCGGAGATGCTTTTGTGGTGGGCGAAACCAGCTCCATCGATTTCCCGGTCACCTTGACTGCGAATCCATACCGGAACACTTTCGCGCTGAGAATCGGCGCCGCCGCGGGGGCTGCAGGGGTGGTATATCCCGCTACCCTGAGTTTCTCGACCGCCCAACCCGTGGGCGCAGCCAGTACTCCACTAGTCGTCACTCTGCGCAACATGGGCAGTAACGCCATGCCCATCACCAGCATTACACCATCGCCGTCTGATTATTCCGAGATCAATACTTGCGGCTCCAGTGTGGCTGGGGGCGGCGAATGCGCCATCACCGTCACCTTCACCCCCAGCACAGCCGCATCCCGCCCCGGAACGCTTACCATCGTGCAAGGCGGTGATAACAGCCCGAATGTAGTAAATCTGACGGGAACGGGGACGAGCCAGCCTTTTGTCACCCTGAGTCCCGCCACTTTGACTTTTGCGAACCAGACTGTGGACACGGCCAGCCCATACCAGACCGTGACGGTGAGTAACGCCGCCACCACCAGCCTGACGTTAAGCAATCCGCCGTTCAGTATCAGCAGCAACTTCGCCCAGACGAACAACTGCCCGAGTTCGCTCGCGCAAAACGCCACTTGCACCGTGAATATTGCGTTTCTGCCCACCCAGAACGGGGCTTTCAGCGGACAAATGTATGTGAATAGCAACACGAACGGCTTGGCCACGACCTATGTGAGCTTGTCCGGTAACGGAGTCGTCGGCGCCCCAGCACTCACCTTGAGTTCGGCTGGTATGATGTTCAACCCGCAAGTCATCGGCACCAGCAGTTTCGCGCAGACCTTGACGGTCTCGAACACGAGCAATGTTCCCGTAACCATTTTTGGCATTTCGGTTACCGGCACGGCCAATCTGGACTACACGGCAAGCGGTTGCGTCACGACCGTGTACCCCGGAGGGCAGTGCGGTGTGAGGGTGATCTTCGTCCCGACCGCCACCGGAGCGCGAGCCGCAACCGTAACCTTGGCCGACAGCACCACGGCCGCCGCTCACAGCTTTACCGTGACGGGCACTGGCGTGGCCCCAACTCTCACTCTGATGGTTACGCCATCGTCGCTGACGTTTGCTGACCAGGGCGTGGGATCCACGAGCAGCAACTTCCCCGTTACGGTCTTCAACTCAGGTGACGCTCCAGTGATCATCGATCGCGTATATACCACTGGCGATTTCCGCCTCTACTCGACCGGTTGCGTGATCACCCTGAGAGTCGGGTCCTACTGCAGCACCAACGTGCAATTTGCTCCGACTGCCACCGGAGCGCGCAGTGGCACTCTCGTCTTCGAGGATAACGCCACTGGGAGTCCGCAAAGCATCGTTCTGAAAGGAAACGGTCTTGCCGCGGCGCCGCTGGCGATTGCGACGCCGGACAGCCTCAACTTCGGTACGCAGGCGCAAGGCACCACTACGCCGAACCCGCTTACGGTGAATCTGGAAAACATTGGCAACGTGCCTTTCGACGCTTCGAATGTCTCCATCACCGGCGCCAACGCCGCTGATTTCCAGCTTTCCTACCAAGGTTGTCTTAGCGTTATCGTGACTCCCGGCCGCATTTGCCAGGTACAAGTCACCTTCACGCCGACAGCGACCGGGGCCCGCGCCGCTACGCTCACCTTCACCAATGGAGCCGGCACACAGACGGCCAGCCTTTCTGGAACAGGGGTAGCCGCTACCTATACGCTGGGGTTGACTCCGTCTGCCATGACCTTCCAGGCGCAGCAGAAAGGTGTCCAGAGCCCGGCGCAAAACGCCTGGCTCATTAACACTGGAACGGCTCCCATCACTGTTTCCAAAATTACTTCGAGTAACACCGACTACCAGGTGAGCGGATGTGTCGGCTCGGCAATACAACCCAATACTTCGTGTGCGATCTACGTCTACTTGACGCCCACGGTGACCACGACGGACAACGCGACTTTAACGATTACGAGCAATGCGACAGTCGGTTCGCAAACCATAACCGTTACCGGCAGTGGCGCTACTGCGGCGCCCACGATGCAGGTATCGCCGTCTGGCCTTGCCTTCAGCAGTCAGGTGGTATCCACCACGAGCGCTATTCAGTTCGTGCAGGTGACGAATAACTCGGCGTCGACGGTCACGGGCATCACCATAGCCACGACTGGCACAAATGCGGCCGACTTTACGATCAGCAGCAACAGTTGCACTGCAACGCTGGCGGCCACGTCCGCATGTGGCTTCTATGTCGCCTTTAAACCTTCAGCAGCTGTTGCTAACACGGCAGCGGTCACCATTACTGACAGCGCCGGGACCCAGACCGTGGCCCTGGCTGGCTATGGAGTTGCGTCCACCTCTTCGGCGCTGCTGCTTCAGAGTGTGCTGCAGTTCCCGAAGCAGACGGTCGGGTTCACCAGCCCGAACCAATCGGCTACATTCGAAAACACTGGAGACTCTCCCCTCACGATTTCCAGCGTCTCGTTGGGCGGAACCAACCCGGGTGACTTCAACATGTCCGCGTGTTCGACCGCGAGCCCGTTGGCCGCCTTCTCAAGTTGCAACGTCAACGTAACCTTCACACCGACGGCGGCGGGAGCACGCACGGCAACCGTCACCATTACGTATACCGGCGCCGCCGGCAGCCCCGCGGTAATCACGCTGTCAGGCATGGGAGTAACCCCGTCGACGGGGCTGGAAATCGGTCCCACCGCGATCGCCTTCCCGCCGCAGGTGATCACCACGCAAAGTCCTATCAGTCCCTACGTGCTGCTGACCAATACGGGCACGTCGCCGGTCACGATCAACTCCATTGCGCTGAGCGGGCCAAACGCGGCTGACTTTACCCCCAGCAATGGTTGCCCCTTGTCACCCAGCACCCTGCAGCAAGGACCGCTCGGCAACACCTGCAATGTGTATGTGAACTTCACGCCTGGGGCAGCGGGCGCGCGCACGGCCACACTCACCGTGACTGACAGCGCCGGCAGTCCAACTGTGATTACTCTCACTGGAACCGGAGTTGCGGAAACTAAGCTGCTGACGGTAACGCCTACCACCCTGGTCTTCGGACCGCAGGTAACCGGAACTACAAGTGCCGTGCAATACATCACCGTTACGAACACCGGCAACTTTACGGTGACCTTCACCAATGTCACGATTACGACCAACTATGCTCTTTCCAACAGCTGCACGGGCCAGCTTGGTCCAGGCAGTAGTTGCAGCATTGGGGTGACCTTCACGCCGACCAGCACGGGCACTAAAACTGGCACCGTGACCATTACTGACAACGCCACCGCTTCGCCTCAGAAGGTGACCTTGTCGGGCATGGGGATCGCGACCACTTCGGACATTCAGCTTTCACAAACAGCGGTGGTGTTCGATGCGCAGAGTGTGAGCACGCAAAGTCCCGCGCAGATTGTCTACTACTACAACCAGGGAAACACGGCTGTAACCATTAGCAGTCTTGTGCTGGGCGGCGCCAATCCAGGAGACTTTTCCACCAGCGGCAGCGGTTGCAGCGCGGGTGGGCAAGTTAGCGCACTGTCCTACTGCACCCTCCGAATCTTATTCACGCCCGCTGCCGCGGGAGCGCGCAGCGCATCCTTGACGATCACAGACTCCGACCCGGGCAGCCCGCGCGTCATCGCTCTCTCCGGCACGGGAATCAGCAGTAGCGTGCCGGAAGTTTTGCTCACGCCGTCAAGCCTGACGTTTGCAACCCAATCCGAAGGCACGACCAGCGCTCCGCAAAACATCAACCTCACCAACAACGGCTCGGGAAGCCTCACGATCTCGAGCATCGTGATAGCCGGCACGGATCCCAACGACTATAAACAAACCAACAACTGCCCGGCCACCCTGGCGGCTGGTTTCAGTTGCAATATCGCGGTAACGTTCTCCCCGACTGCAACTGGAACTCGCACCGCAACCGTGACGGCTACAGATAGCGCGACCGGAAGTCCGCACTCCGCGACCCTTACCGGCACGGGCAAGGCCGGCGCGTTGCCCGTGGTGACACTGACCCCGCCGAGTCTGGCGTTTCCCAACGTGGCGTTGAATACCACGAGTAAGCAAACGGTAACCGTGAAGAACACTGGCACCGCGGCCTTGAGCTTCACCAGCATTACGATCTCAGGTACGGTGACGTCGGACTTCTCACAGACCAACACCTGCACGGGAAGCATCGCCGTAAATGGGACTTGTACCATTACGGTGAGTTTCACACCGTCAACCTTCGAAGATCAGACGGGAACAGTCACTCTGACCGACAACGCTGCGAATAGCCCACAATCCATAACAATCACGGGGAATGGGGCGGAAGCCGCGGTCTACCTGTCGCCGTCCTCGTTGACTTTCTCCAGCCAGGCTCAGAACACCACCAGCGCGCCGCAAGTGATCACGGTGGAAAACTATGGCAACGCGACACTGACGCTGAGCAGTGTCACCATTAGTGGTCCTTTCCTGATCTCGGCGAACACGTGTGGGACTTCGCTTACCGCGGGAGCAATCTGCACCATCTCTGTCGAATTCAACCCGAAGGGGGCCGGGACGTTCTTCGGTGCGTTAGTCCTGACCGATAATGCCGGAGACAGCCCCCAGATGGTTGAGTTGAGCGGGACCGGCATCACATAGAACTTGGTGGCGACGAGGTGCGGGGCATGTCCGCACCTCGTCTCTGCGGTTCGACTCACTACTCTAATTCTCATTACGGCGAAAGCTGAACGGAAAGGTCTTCAAAGCGGTGATACCCTTAGGGGCGGGGGGGACGTATGTTTGCAAGTCTACCCTGGTGCGTCGCGCAAAGCCTGTGGCAATCACTCAACTGAACCAACCCCTAATCCTGCTGCGGGTCTTTCAAAGGGTTGGCGCGATAGGGGTCTAAACTGTTATGCTGATTCAACTTACCGACCGGGCGGTTAGCTCAGCTGGTTAGAGCGCCTGCCTTACAAGCAGGAGGTCGCAGGTTCGAGTCCTGCACTGCCCACCAACCCCGTCAATAAAATTGCCCTTTTCGCGCACAAACCCGTTTCTGGGGCCGCAGATCCGTTTTTCGAGCGCAGCTGACATGCTGGCGAAGCCGCCCGTCCGCCGTCCGCCCGTTTTCTGTACCGGCTGCGAACTAGACGCCTGCAATGCACAAGCCTGAGTCCGAATCGGAATTCTGAAAGCGTTAGGGCTCGAGTCAGTCAATGCGTCCTCCGTTGACAGAATAAAGTGACTATCCTTCTTGGTTGACCTCAGATTCAATTCCAGAAAAAGGATCATCTGGCTTTTACAGAAGGAGGTCACACCAGTTGGTTGCCCCACCGAGTGTGCCAGGGAATCGTTGGAGATTCTTGATATGATTCCTGAGCCGGCTTCGAGGATAAGAACTCAAGCCGCCGCAGAGGCCTGGACGCAATGAATCGCACGGCACTCAGTTTAATGCTTGCAGTCTGTTCGACCGCGCATCTCTATTCACAGATGGGCAACATGAACGCTCCGACATTTACCAAGGATGTCGCGCCCATCCTGCAGAAAAACTGCCAAAGCTGCCACCGGCCGGGCGAAGCTGCCCCATTCTCCATGCTCACCTACGAGGAGACGCGGCCCTGGACGGGAGCCCTGAAACTGGCCGTCAAGCAGAAACTGATGCCGCCATGGTTTGCCGATCCTCAGGTTGGACACTTCGCCAATGACAGGTCCCTCTCCCAAAAAGAGATCGACACAATTGTGGCGTGGGTGACCGCCGGCGCGCCCAAGGGCGATCCCAAAGACATGCCTGCGCCCGCGAACTTTGTGGAAGGCTGGGGCATTCCAAAACCGGATGTGATTCTTCAGCTGCCCAAAGAATTCCCCGTGCCGGAATCGGGCATGGTCGAGTACCAATATGTGATCGTCCCGACCGGCTTCACGGAAGATAAATGGGTGCAGGCCGCCGAAGTCCGACCTACGGAGCGCTCCGTAGTTCACCACATCATCGCGTACGTTCGCGAGCCCGGATCGAATTATTTCAAAGACCAAAAGCCAGGAGTTTTCTTCGAAGCCCCCCCGGCCAAGGATGAGAACGTTGACACCAGCGCGCTGCCCAGCGATTTTCTGGTTGGCTACGCTCCCGGCCAGCCCGCCGAGGTCCTACCCGCAGGCGAGGCGAAATTGGTGAAGGCCGGATCCGACATCGTATTCGAGGTGCACTATACGCCCAATGGAAAAGCGGTGATGGACCGAACCAAGCTGGGCCTGGTATTCGCCAAAGAGCCGCCCAAGAAAAGAGTGCAGACGTTGTCGGCGGTCAATGGCACTTTCAAAATTCCTCCCGGCGATCCCAACTATCGCGTGGACGCTTCCTTTGAGATTCGCAAGGAGGTGATCCTGGCCTCGATTCATCCCCACATGCACGCCAGGGGAAAAGATTTTGAATATCGCATCATATTTCCGGGCGGTGAGACGCGGACGATCCTGCGCGTGCCGCAATACAACTGGCACTGGCAGCTTTGGTACAACCTCGACGAACCGATTGTGCTGCCCCCTGGGGCGCGAATTGAATGCACCGCGCATTTCGACAACTCGCCGAATAATCCGGAGAATCCTGACCCCACAAAGACCGTGATCTGGGGGCAGCAGAGCTGGGACGAAATGATGGTTGGCTTCTTCAACCTGGTTTACGATCCCCGGATCTCTCCCAAAGACTTGCAGCCGGAAAAGAAAGTGGCGGCCAACGGCAAGGCTTCAAATGCTGCTCATTAAGGCCGAAGGCTGAACATTCAGAACCACCGACGACTTCCAACATGAAGATTGCTGCTCGCGCCCTGATCATCCTCGCCGTGCTCTCTGCATTTTCCAGGGCTCAGTCTGTTACGCCACCAAAGAAACACCTCCTTGTCATCGGAGAAGAAAAAGGATACCGGCACGACTCCGTGTCCCATGCTATGGCGACCATCGAGCGCCTGGGACGGGAATCCGGGCTGTGGGACACCACACTGCGCACCGACACCGAGGTACTAACGAAGCAGAAGCTGGAATACAACGCTAAGAACTTAAACGACTTTGACGCCGTGCTTTTCTTTACCGGCGGCAACCTCGAAATGACTGCCCAGCAGAAGGCCGACTTCCTGTCGTTCATCCACGACGAGGGCAAGGGATTCATTGGCGTGCATAGCGCTGCCATCACTTTCGCGGATTGGCCCGAATTTGTGGAGATGGAGGGCGGAACTTACGACGAGCATCCGTGGCTTACTTTCGACGCTCCCATCATCGTTGAGGACCCCGGCTTTCCAGGCATGCAGCAGTTCCCGCATTCTTTTACCTTACGCGACGAAATTTACCAGATGAAAAACTACTCACGCGACAAGGTGCGCGTGCTGATGCGGCTCGATGTCAGCAAGCTCGACATGAAGAACAAGAATGTCCATCGGACTGACAGCGATTTTGCCGTGACTTGGGCAAAGATGTACGGCAAAGGGCGCGTCTACTACACGACCTTAGGGCACGTGGACGCGAACTGGGACAAACCGGAGTTCCAACAGATGATTACCGAGGCCATCAAATGGGCGATGGGGTTGGAAAATGCCGATGTGACATCCCGCCCGCTGCCCGCAAACTAGCGGGCGAAAAAGGAAGACAGCGAGGGGTTCATTGATTCGGGGAAATGCAATCACGAGAAGAAGTTTTGTGAAGACGGTGGCTGCCGGCCTGGCTGCAAGCGCACTTCCCTTGCGCGCCGCGGCGAAGCTGCACGTTGGCATTGGCACCTATAGCTATCACAATCTCTCGATGGACGAAATGATCGTTCAGCTGAAGGCGCTGCGAGTTGAGGAAATCGAAATGTCGCGCGGTGAGTTCATGCTGATGAACCATCCCACCGAGGAACTGTTTCGTTCGGCTAGAACCAAACTTGACCGAGCGGGAATCCGCTGCGTGTCCTACTACACGGCAACCATCAAAGAAGATCAGGATCTGGAAAACGCGGTGCGGTTTGCCCGGCTGCTGGGCAGCAGCAATGTCACCGGCGATGCTACGGGCAGCATTCTGAATCGAATCGATCGGCGCTTTACGCAGGAGAACTTGACCTTCGGAATCCACAATCATTACTTCAAGGGCGAGAAGTTCGCCTACGAGAGTCCGGAGGATGTGCTGAACGCTCTCGCCGGACTTTCCAAAACCGTCGGCGCCACAGCAGATGTGGGACACTTTGCATCTTGCGGCCATGATCCGGTCGACGCCGTACGCAAATTGGGGTCTCGTCTGATACTGGTGCACCTCAAGGATATTCAGGCCGCGGACGGCGAAGTGAATGTGCTGCTTGGAACCGGTATCTCCAAAATTCCTGCAGTCATGCAGGAACTGCACCGGCAGAATTTTGCCGGACTAGTGGCTGTGGAATACGAAAAAGAGGGCGACGTGAACGACGACATGCGGCAAGACATGGAATTTGCACGCAGACTCGCCTAGCGCCCTGGCATAGGGGACAGAAGCAAATGTGGAGAGCCTTTCTATTCTTACTGATTTCCGTAAGCGCCTGGACACAAGACGCGCATCCGATCCTCGCACTGGGTTCGCCCGCGCCTGACTTCGAACTACCCGGCGTGGATGGAAAGACGCACAAGCTCAGCGACTATGCGGCGAGTCCAATCCTGGTTGTGGTCTTCACTTGTAATCATTGCCCGATCGCGCAGATGTATGAGGAGCGCATCGGGAAACTGGCCGCGGACTACAAGGATCGGGGCGTGGCCGTGGTGGCGATTCAGCCCAACGATCCGAAGGCGATCCGGATCGACGAACTGGACTCCTCGGATATCAGCGACAGTCTGGCCGAGATGAAGATCCGCGCCGAATACAAGCATCTGCAATATCCCTATCTTTACGATGGTGACACGCAAGCGGTGGCTAGGGCGTATGGTCCGCAGGCAACGCCGCACGCCTTTATCTTTGATCAGGAACGTCGTCTGCGTTACGAAGGCCGCGTTGACAACAGCTACCGAATCGAGCTGGTCAAGACGCAGGATGCACGCAACGCGATCGACGCAATACTGGCGCATCAGGAAGTCGCGGTGAAACACACCGGAGTTTTCGGTTGCTCGACGAAGTGGCAGGAGAAAGCGTCTTCGCGGATCGAGGGCTTGCGGAAGATTGAGGCGCAGCCCGTGCAACTGGAGATGGCGACTGGCGCCGACTTGAAGACGCTGCGCGCCAATCCCAGCAAGCAAACGCTCCTGGTCAGTTTTTGGGCGACCTGGTGCGGTTCGTGCATCGCCGAGTTCGCCGATCTCGAAGATACTTACCGTATGTACAGCGTCCGCGACCTGGAATTAGTCACGGTATCGACCAACATGCCTGACGAGAAAAATACCGTCACGAAATTGCTGGAGAAAATGCACGCCACCAGCCGCAATCTGCTTTTTGCTTCGGACGACACCGCATCGCTGCAGGCGGCATTCGATCCCAAGTGGGAGTCCGCCGTGCCGTACACCGTGTTGCTGGCTCCTGGCGGTAAGGTGCTTTATCAGAAGCAGGGATCCGTCGACATTCTGGAACTCCGCCGGAAGATCCTTGCCTACATGGATTCTGACTATATCGGCTTCAACAAGTATTGGTCGGGCGAGTAGCGGCTTGCAAGGATGCAAGGACAGAGGATGGCCTCGCCCGCTTGCGACGTCGACACAGACCCGGCAGCGCTCCCTGCGTTGATCTGAGGTATCGTTTCCGAAAACAATGACAATGAATTTCGCTGTATCATGGCTACCGCCCATATATCAATCGCAATCCGGTTAGCGCTGGATAGCGGATGCAAGGTCAGCACGGACGCGTGAGGAGGCTCGATGTCTCAGATTGACGTCCCATTATCGCGCGCGGGTTTCGGACAGACGCAGCGAACCGACTATTGGTGGGTACAGCCGCTGGTAGTGTTTCTTGGTTTGTCGGCATTCATCGCTTACTCCACTTGGGCTGCGCTGCAAGGACAGCATTTCAAGTTCGGACCATATCTCTCACCGTTTTACTCTCCCGAATTGTTCGGCCACGAAGCTTGGTTTGGTCCGAACCCAAGCTGGATGCCGGTCTGGGTCACAGGAGCGATGCTCATCCTGTGGGCGCCGGGCGGATTTCGAGTGACCTGCTACTACTATCGCGGGGCATATTACAAGGCTTTTTGGGCCGATCCGCCATCCTGCACCGTGGGTGAGCCGCGGAAGACCTACCTCGGCGAACGATCGTTTCCTCTGATCCTGCAAAACGTCCACCGGTATTTTCTATATCTGGCCCTCGTGTTTCTCGTGATTCTGGCGCGGGACGTGTGGGATGCGTTCTGGTTCAACGGCAAGTTTGGCATCGGCGTCGGCACTCTCGTTTTGTTGACGAATCTGACGCTGCTGAGTTCCTACACTCTGGGATGCCACTCCCTTCGGCATCTGGTCGGCGGCTTTCGCGATCGCTTGGCGGGACTGCCGGCCCGCAAGCGAGTTTACGATTGCGTGAGTTGCCTGAACCGGCGCCACATGCTGTTTGCCTGGTGCAGCCTCTGCTCGGTCGCGTTTTCTGATTTGTACGTGCGGATGTGCTCGATGGGGTTCTGGACGGATTGGAGGATCGTCTAGTGGGCGAGTACATCACGCATGAGCACGACGTTCTGATCATCGGAGCCGGTGGCGCCGGTCTGCGGGCTGCCGTCGAGGTATCGGCCGCTGGCGGAAAGGTCGCGGTCATCTCGAAATCTCTTCTTGGCAAAGCCCACACCGTCATGGCCGAGGGCGGCATCGCCGCGGCGATGGGAAATGTGGACGACCGCGACAGCTGGCGGGTTCACTTTGCCGACACCATGCGCGGCGGTCAATACCTAAGCAACTGGCGAATGGCGGAACTGCATGCCAAGGAAGCTCCGGCATGCGTGCGCGAACTGGAAGCCTGGGGCGCACTTTTTGATCGCACCAGCGACGGCCGGATTCTCCAGCGGAATTTCGGAGGCCATCGGTATCCTCGGCTTGCCCATGTGGGCGACCGCACCGGCCTGGAAATGATCCGCACACTTCAAGACCATGGAATCCATCTGGGGCTCGACGTTTTCATGGAACACACAATCGTCACGCTGTTGAAGGACGGCGGCCGCATAGCAGGCGCGTTTGGATACGATCGCGAACGCGGCCGATTTCACCTCTTCCGCGCCAAAGCCGTAGTGCTGGCGACAGGAGGAATTGGACGCGCTTTCAAAATCACCAGCAACAGTTGGGAATACACGGGCGACGGCCATGCACTCGCCTACCATGCCGGTGCGGCCCTGATGGACATGGAATTTGTGCAGTTCCATCCTACAGGGATGATTTGGCCGCCAAGCGTGCGCGGCATTCTGGTCACGGAAGGAGTGCGCGGAGAGGGAGGAGTGCTGCGTAATCGGAATGGTGAGAGATTCATGTTCAAGGATATTCCACCGTTGTATGCCAGCTCGACCGCCGATACGGAGGAAGAAGGCTGGCGCTACACGCAGGGCGACAAGAACGCGAGACGCCCGCCCGAGCTGCTGACCCGCGACCACGTGGCCCGCTGCATCCGGCAGGAAGTTCGAGAAGGGCGGGGCAGTCCTCACGGCGGTGTGTTCCTGGACATTGCGTGGATCAAGGAGAGAATTCCGAACGCGGCCGAGCATATAAAGAAGAAGCTGCCCAGTATGTATCACCAGTTCAAGCAGCTTGCCGACATTGACATCACCCAGGAGCCGATGGAGGTTGGTCCCACAACTCACTACATGATGGGAGGTGTGAAGGTGGACGCCGATTCCCAAATGTCGGATGTGCCAGGCCTCTTCGCAGCGGGAGAGTGCGCGGCTGGTCTGCATGGCGCCAACCGGCTGGGCGGGAATTCACTGTCCGATTTATTAGTCTTCGGCAAGCGGGCCGGTGAGTACGCCATTGCCTATGCGAACGAGAACTCGCTGGGCGCGGTGAAAACGGATGAACTCGGATCCGCGGAAAAGTGGGCGCTGCAGGCCTTCGAGCGCAAGGGGTCCGATAATCCGTACGCCGTACAACATACATTGCAGGACGTGATGCAGGAACTGGTGGGAATCGTGCGTCAGGAACAGGAGATGCTGCAAGCGCTCGAGCGCCTTCGAGAATTGAAAGCTGCCAGCGAGCGGGTCGGCGTGGATGGAAACCGGGAATACAATGCAGGCTGGCACACGGCGCTCGACTTGCACAGCCTGATCACCGTCTCTGAAATTGTTACCCGGGCGGCGCTGGAACGGAAAGAGAGCCGAGGGGCGCATTTCCGCGACGACTTTCCCGCCAAGGACAAGCACTACGACGGCTTCAACATCGTCGTGCGAAAAGGCCACGGTGGAGAAATGCAAATCACGCGCGAGCCGATTCACCCGATGCGAGAAGATCTGCAACAAATCATCCAGGAGATGAAGTAATGGCGACGGCCACGTTTCGGATATGGCGTGGGGAAAAAGGCCAGGGGAAGTTCCAGGACTACCCTACAGAAGTCTCGGCGGGCATGGTGGTCCTCGATGCGGTGCATCAAATACAGGCGGAACAGGCCGGCGATCTTGCGGTTCGCTGGAACTGCAAGGCGGGAAAATGCGGTTCGTGCTCGGCCGAAATTAATGGCATGCCGAAATTGATGTGCATGACGCGGCTGAACACGCTCCCGCTCGAGAAGCCCGTGACCGTCGAGCCCATGAAAGCATTTCCGCACATGAGGGATCTGGTGACGGACGTGTCGTGGAATTACGAGGTCAAGAAGCGCATCTCCAGGTTCGAGCCGCGGCCGCCCGACGCGCCCGATGGCACCTGGCGCATCGCCCAGGAGGATGTCGAACGGGTGCAGGAGTTTCGCAAGTGCATCGAGTGCTATCTCTGTCAGGATGTCTGCCACGTCTTGCGCGACCATCACATGCACGAGCAATTCATCGGTCCGCGATTTCTGGTGTATGTGGCCGCGCTCGAAATGCATCCGTTGGATGTAGGCGATCGCGTGGAAGATCTGAGAAAGCAATTCAGCATTGGTCTTTGCAACATCACCAAGTGCTGTACGAAAATTTGTCCTGAAAACATCACGATCACCGACAACGCCATCATCCCGCTCAAGGAGCGCGTCGTCGACCGCTTCTTCGATCCGCTGTCGAAACTGTTCCGGGTATTCAGCAATTCGCAAGGATAAGGATAGGAGACGTTATGCATTTCGAACTGAAATCCATTTCCGAGCAGAGTATTCCCGAAGCGCTGGCCAAGGTCGAGCGCTACAGGCTATTGAATGAACCCAGCCTGGCGGAAAGTATTTGCCTCGATATTCTGGCCGTCGCGCCCGATCACCAGCAGGCGCTGATTTCGCTTCTGCTCGCGCGCACCGACCAATTCGACTCTGATCTGCACGCGAAAGCCGCACAAGAAGTTCTGGCCCAGATCAAGGGCGATTACGAGCGGGCCTACTACCAGGGCATCATCTGGGAGCGTTTCGGAACCGCGCGCCTTCGCCACCGCGGCACTGGAGCCGGCGCATCCGCATATCACGCGCTGCGCGAGGCAATGGATCACTATGAGAAAGCCATGAATTTTGCGATACCCGGGAACGACGATGCCATCCTCCGATGGAACACCTGTGCGCGCGTGATCATGCAGAATCCAGATGTCCGACCGGTTCCTGAGAGTGAGCCTGCAGACGCGTGGGAACACGACGAAGCCGGCTCCAGAATCGCCGACGCTTAGCATCCGATGCGATTCCATCTCGAAGTGCCTCCGGGGGTCTATCAGAGGCTGGACTTTCCCGCACCATGTGAATCGTCCGCCTGGCAAATCGTTTCATCGACTAGGCGTTCTGCAGTGCTGTCGGCATCGCAAGCCCACTTCTCATATACTATCCATGCGCGCCGTGCCAAAAGTGATGCCTTCACGGGCGCGCCGGGGCGCAGGTACGCCTTTCGCACTTCTTAGGCTGGAGAACTGTTAGACCAATGTGGATTGTTGCGTTAGCCCTTCGACGCCCTTATACGTTTACCGTCATGGCGTTGGTGCTGATCCTTCTGACGCCGCTGGTGATTGTGCGAATGCCGGTTGACGTCCTGCCGGACATCAACATCCCTGTAATTAGCGTGGTGTGGAACTACGCCGGGATGGCTCCCGACGAAATGGCCGACCGCATCGTCACCAACGCCGAGCGCGGCCTCACCATCACCGTCAATGATATTGAGCACATCGAGTCCCAGTCGCTGAACGGCATCGGGGTAATCAGAGTCTTTTTCCAACCGACGGCAAACATCCAGACCGCGTTGGCGCAAACCACCGCAATGATGCAGACCACCCTCCGCGGCTTGCCACCCGGAACCGTGCCGCCCCTGATCGTCACCTATTCCGCCTCGTCGACTCCGATCGTCCAGCTGGGCTTGAGCAGCAAGACCCTGCCGGAGCAGCAGCTCTTCGATCTCGGCAATAACTTTCTGCGCACGCAGTTGGCGACCGTGCCGGGCGCCGCGACACCGTTCCCTTACGGCGGTAAAATCCGCCAGATCCAGGTCGATCTCGACCTGCCGCGGCTGCAGGCCAACGGCCTTTCGCCCAATGACATCGTGAATGCGCTCAGCGCGCAGAACCTGATTCTTCCCGCAGGTACCACCAAGATCGGTTCGCTGGAATACCAGGTCGAGATGAACGGCAATCCGCAAACCATGGCGGAGTTGAACGATCTCCCCGTTAAGACCGTGAATGGGTCCACCATTTACATGCGGGACGTGGCCCACATCCGTGACGGGTTCGCGCCCCAAACTAACATCGTGCACATGAATGGAGAACGTGGCGCCCTGATGTCGATGTTGAAAGTGGGCAGCGCGTCGACCATCACCATTGTCGAGGGCGTGAAACACATGGCGGAGATCGCGTCGCAGTCCCTTCCGCCGGAGATGAAGATCACCGCGCTCTTCGATCAATCGCTGTTCGTGCGCGCATCCATTCGGGGCGTGGTGATCGAAGCTTTGACTGCCGCGCTTCTCACCGCCGCCATGATCCTGCTTTTCCTCGGGGACTGGCGGCCCACCATTGTCATCTCCATCTCAATCCCGCTTTCCATTTTCGTGTCGATCCTGGTGCTCAGTGCGCTGGGGCAGACAATCAACATCATGACCCTGGGCGGTTTGGCGCTCGCCGTTGGAATCCTGGTCGATGACGCCACCGTGGAAATCGAGAACATTGAGCGAAACCTTGCCCAGGGCAAGGAAATGAAGCGAGCGATTCTCGACGGCGCGGCCCAGATTGCGGTTCCGGCCTTCGTTTCCACGATTTGCATCTGCATCGTCTTCGTGCCCATGTTCTTCCTGACCGGAGTGGCGAAGTTTCTGTTCGTCCCGCTCGCCGAGGCTGTTGTCTTCGCCATGTTGGCCTCCTATTTCCTTTCCCGAACGCTCATCCCCACGCTCGTGATGTACATTATGCGCGGGCACGAGCATAAAGCGGCCGGGCCGAAAACCTTCATGGGACGCTTTCAACGCGGATTCGAAAGAGGCTTCGATAAATTCCGCAGTGCCTACTACCAACTGCTGGAAACCACTATCCAGCACCGCAAGCTCTTCGCCAGCTGTTTTCTTGCGTTCTGCCTGCTGTCGCTGGGCTGGATATTCTTTCTGGGTGAGGACTTCTTCCCGTCGGTTGACGCCGGCCTCATCCGGATGCACTTGCGCGGCCGCGCTGGTTTGCGGGTGGAGGAGACGGCTCGCCTATGCGACGAGGTGGAACAGTTCCTGCACCAGGATCTGCCGAAGGACGAGATCGCCACCGTGCTGGATAACATCGGATTGCCCAACTCCAGCATCAATTTGTCCTACAGCAATTCAGGCGTGATTGGCACCAGCGACGCTGAGATCCTGCTAGGCCTGAACCCCGAGCAGCATCGTCCCACCGAAGAGATCGTGCAACACTTGCGCCAGGAACTGCCTAGGCGCTTTCCCGGAGTAGAGTTCTTCTTCCAGCCAGCCGACATCGTCACCCAGATCCTGAACTTCGGTTTGCCTGCACCGATTGATATTCAGGTGATGGGCGCGGACATGCCGACGAACTACGGGATCGCCCAGCAGATTGCCAACAAATTACGCCACGTTCCCGGCACGGCCGATGTCCACGTGCAGCAGATGCTTGGGCTGCCCACGCTGCACCTCGACATCGATCGCAATCTCGTGACCCAGATTGGCATGAGCCCGTTGGACGTGGCCCAGAGCGTGCTGGTTTCTCTCAGCGGCAGCTTCCAGACTGCGCCCAGCTTCTGGCTGAATCCCCAGAACGGCGTGACCTATCAAATGGTGGTCCAGTCGCCGCAATACCGCATGACTTCGCTGCAGGACCTGATGAACTTGCCGATCAACGATCGTTCGGTCCAGAACTCGCAGGTGCTGGGGAATCTGGTGCAGTTGTCCCCGACCTCGCGGCCAGCGGTTGTATCCCACTACGGTATCGAGCCGGTTATCGACGTGTACGCCAGCACGCAGGGGCGCGATCTCGGAGCGGTGGCCCGGGACACGCAGAAACTCCTGCAGCCTTTCATGGACCATCTGCCCCGGGGCAGCCGCATCGTCGTCCGCGGACAAGTCGAAACCATGCGATCCTCGTTCGTCGGCTTGGGCATCGGGCTGATGGGAGCGATCCTCCTGGTCTATTTTCTGATCGTGGTGAACTTTCAGTCCTGGCTGGATCCCTTCGTCATCATCACGGCCCTTCCGGGAGCGCTGGCGGGAATCGCGTGGATTCTCCTGCTGACGCATACCACGTTGAGCGTACCGTCGCTGACCGGAGCTGTCATGTGCATGGGCGTGGCGACCGCCAATTCCATCCTGATGGTATCGTTTGCGCGCGACCGGATGCAGGTCGGCGTGCCCGCCGTGCGGGCGGCGCTGGAAGCGGGTTACACTCGAGTTCGCCCCGTCCTCATGACCGCGCTGGCCATGGTAATCGGCATGTTCCCCATGTCTCTGGGCCTGGGTGAGGGTGGCGAGCAGAACGCGCCCCTGGGCCGGGCGGTCATCGGCGGCCTGTTGTTCGCGACTGTGGCAACATTATTCTTTGTGCCCTGTGTCTTCGCCATGGTTCACAGCCGTCGAGAAGCGCGGGCGAGTGAAATAAAGCAAGCTGAGTAAGCACGGCGTTCTTAAGGGACGGCAGGATCGTCTAGAGTCGACCGACGGAGGGTCGACCGAGTAATCATAGCGAGTGACCATAGAGAGCAATCATGCAGAACGAGCCAGAAAATAGTCAGTTGATGGGCGAATCCCAGCACACTCCGCCAGAGGTCACGGCGCCTCCGGAACTGCCACCGGCACCACCGCGCAAGGCTGTGATCATCGTCGTTTTGGTGGTGGTTGTGCTCGTGCTGAGCGGTGTCGCCAGCATGTTCAGCCGGTTTCGTGCCGGACGTGCGCTGGCCAAGGAAACGGAAATCGATTCCGTTGCCACGGTCTCGGTCGTTCACCCCATCGCGGAAAAGCCCGACGAAGAACTCGTGCTGCCCGCATCCTTGCAGGCGTACGAAGAGTCCCCGATCTACGCTCGCACCAACGGATACCTGTTGCACTGGTATCGCGACATTGGCAGCCACATTCATCAGGGCGAACTGCTCGCCGACATCGATACGCCGGAAGTCGATCAGGAATTATCCCAGGCTCGCGCCAGCCGTCAGCAGTCCTCCGCGCAGTTGGATATTGCGAAGATTTCCGCCGAGCGCTGGCAAAATCTGCGCAAGACGGACTCCGTTTCTCAGCAGGAAAACGACACGCAGACCAACGCCTACCAGCAAGCCGTCGCTAACCTGGCTGCAGCCGACGCCAACGTTCGCCGCCTCGAGGAGTTGGAGTCGTTCAAGCACGTTTACGCTCCCTTCTCCGGTGTGCTGGTCAAGCGCAATGTCGACCCCGGCGCGCTCATCAACGCCGGCTCGGCGGGCATGGAGTTGTTCATCCTGGCCAAGGTTGATCCCCTGCGCGTCTTCACCAACGTTCCCCAGGCCTATTCACCCGCCATCAAAAATGGGATGCCGGCCTACATTACGCTCCAGGAAATTCCCGGGCAGAAGTTTCGAGGAACAGTGGCGCGCACTGCCGAGGCTATCGATCCCGCGACTCGCACCCTGTTGACCGAAGTGGATGTTCCCAATAAAGACGGCCGGCTGCTCCGCGGGTCTTTCGGCGAAGTGCATTTCTCCCCCAAGGTCAACACCGAAAAAGTTACCGTCCCCGTGAATGCCATGCTCTTCCGCCGGGAAGGCGCACAATTAGCGATTGTGGGACCGGACAACAAGGTGCAACTGCGACCCATCACGATTGGCCGCGATTACGGCACGACCTTGGAAATTCTCGGTGGAGTCAGCGTCGAGGATCGCATCATCGTTAATCCCGCCGATTCTCTGGAAAATGGTCAGTCGGTGAATGTCGCCCCTGACAACCAGCAAGGGAAACATTCATGAAGCGGTTCGCCGCGCTGCTCGGCGCCAGTCTGTGCCTGGCGGGATGCGCCGTCGGGCCCAAATATCAGCGCCCGCCCATTCAAAGTCCGCCGGCATGGAAAAGCGAAGGCCCGTGGCGCGAGGCCGCTCCCAAAGATGCCATTCCTAAGGGAGCCTGGTGGCAGATTTTCCACGACGAAGAACTGAACGGCTACGAGCAGCAACTGCTGCAAGCCAACCAGTCCCTCGCCGCTGCCCGCAATCGCCTGGATGAGGCTCGTTCGCTGGCCCGAGTCGCGTCCGCCGGACTGTTCCCAACCCTCAGCGCAGATCCCGCCGCATCGCGCAATCGATACTCCGGCAATCCTCCCGGGAGTGCGACTCCTGAGGCCCCGCTGACGCAAGGTCTGTACCAGATTCCATTCGCCTTGAACTACGAAGTCGATCTGTTCGGTCGAGCCCGTAAGACTCTGCAAGCCGCCAACGCCAGCCTGCAGGGCACGGCGGCCGACCTGCAAAATGTCCAACTCGTCCTGACCGCGGAACTCGCCGCTGACTACTTCAGCCTGCGCGAACTCGACTCCGAATATCAGGTCGTGCAGGAGTCGGTCAAGATCCAGCAACAAGGACTCGTGGTTGTGAACCATCGCCATGAAGGCGGCATCGCTTCCGGGCTGGACCTGGCCGAACAGCAAACCCTGCTGGATTCCACCGTCACGCAACTTTATTTGCTGCAGCAGCAGCGCGCGCAATTCGAACATGCCATCGCTGTGCTCACGGGAAACGCGGCGTCAACATTTAGTGTCCGGGTCGCACCCTTGCTCACGGTTCCACCGCCGGTCCCGCTGGGAATTCCGTCGGACCTGCTGGAGCGCCGTCCCGATATCGCCACCGCGGAACGAACCATGGCCCAGCAGAACGCCCTCGTCGGAGTTGCCAAGACGGCGTTCTATCCGCAATTCACCATCTCCGGGGCCGGCGGGTTTCAGAGCATCACCCTCGGGTCCCTGATTACCACGCCCAGCGCGTTCTGGTCGCTGGGCGGCGACCTGTTGCAGCCAATCTTCAATGGCGGACGCAATCGGGCTACTCTCACCGCCACAAAATCAGCCTATGACGAATCGGTCGCCAACTACCGTGAGTCCACGCTCATCGCGTTTCAGCAAGTCGAAGATGGCTTGTCGGGATTGAATTCCTTATCCCGGGCTGCGGAGAGCCAGAGTGCGGCGGTCGCCGACGCCCACCGTGCCCTCGACATTGCCAACGATCGCTATGTTGGCGGACTGACCACCTTCCTCGATGTCATCACCGCGCAATCCGTACTGCTGACCAACGAGCGGCTATCGACTCAGTTGCTTGGCCAGCAGATGGTCACTTCGGTTTTCCTAGTCAAAGCGTTAGGGGGAGGCTGGGATGCATCCACCATCCAGAACGAGCAAGTGCATCCCACGGCGACCCAGGGACTCCAGCCGTGAAGTCGCGGGCGCGCTGACATACGGTGGTATCCTCGGAGCGGTCGGGAGGCTTATGTTTGATAGGCGAGCGTTTCAGTTTCTAGCACGGTTGAGCATCACGGCTGGGCTGCTGGCAGCGGCTTTGCCGGCGTTTGCGGCGAAGGACGCGAAGCCGGTCTTCGGGCCCAATGTTCTGATCTTCGATCCGTCGATGCCCTCGCAGGCGATCCAGAAGCAGATCGACGCGGTGTATGCCATCCAGCAACACAACGAGTTTGGGCCGCAACGCAATGCGCTGCTGTTCCTGCCGGGAGACTATTCGGTGGACCTGCCGGTAGGCTTTTATACCGAGGTGATCGGGTTGGGGGCGTCGCCCGATGCCACGCGGATTACGGGCAACATGCACGCGGATGCGAATCTTGAGCACAACAATGCGACGACAACTTTCTGGAGAGCCACCGAAGGGCTCTCGATAAAGCCAGCCGGGGGCACGATGCAGTGGGCGGTTTCGCAGGCGGTGTCGTTGCGGCGCATGCATGTGCGCGGCGACCTGGTGCTGCACCAGAATCACGGCTGGGCGAGCGGCGGCTGGATGTCGGATTCTCTTGTCGACGGGAATGTCGACTCCGGCAGCCAGCAACAGTGGATTTCGCGCAACTGCAATTGGAAAAGTTGGACGGGCGCAAACTGGAACATGGTGTTTGTCGGTGTAGTGCATCCGCCGGAAGGCGCATGGCCTTCGCCGCCATACACGACAGTGGCGCACACGCCAGTGGTGCGCGAGAAACCGTTCCTCCAGGTGAATGCCGCGGGCGAATTTAGCGTGCGAGTTCCGAAGTTGTACAGCGACAGCGTCGGGATCACGTTCCGCGGCGGCGAAACAGCAGGCGAGACTATTCCGATTGAACGGTTTTACATTGCGCGCCCGGATGTGGATACGGCGGATACGATCAACGCACAGCTTGCCCAAGGCAAGAACCTGATTCTGACGCCAGGGATCTACGATCTCACCGTTCCGATTCGCGTGACCCGGCCGCATACTGTCGTGTTGGGGATGGGCTTTGCGACGCTACGTCCGACGAAGGGCACGGCGGCGATGACGACAGCCGATGCGGACGGGATCGAGATTGCCGGACTGCTCTTCGATGCCGGACCGACGGAGTCTCCGGTGCTGCTGGAGGTCGGGCCGGAGGGAAGCCAGGCACGCCATGCGAAGGACCCGATCACTCTGCACGATGTTTTCTTTCGCGTGGGCGGCGCGGGAGTGGGCCGGGCCAAAGTGAATTTGAGAATCAACAGCAACGACACTCTGGTGGACCATACCTGGATCTGGCGAGCGGATCACGGCGCCGGAGTGGGCTGGCAGCTGAATACCAGCGCGAACGGGCTCGTAGTGAATGGAAATAATGTCACCATCTACGGCCTGTTTGTGGAGCACCACCAGCAGTTCCAGGTTCTGTGGAACGGCAATGGCGGGCGAACATATTTTTATCAGTCCGAGATTCCTTACGATCCTCCCAACCAGGCGAGCTACACGAGTGCGCCGGGAGTGAACGGCTGGGCTTCATACAAAGTCGCGGATGGAGTGACAAGTCATGAGGCGTGGGGGCTCGGCGTGTACAGCGTCTTTACCCATCCGGACGTGGTGCTGACCCGCGCCATCGAGACACCGAAGCGCACAGAGATAAAGTTTCACGACATAATCACCGTAGCCCTCGGCGATCACGGCGCGATCAGCCACGTGATCGACGACACCGGCGAAGCGACAGCAATGCATCCTCGCGTGACCCCGAAGGTGACGAATTTTCCCTGAGCGGCTCTGCGATATTTACGCAAGATATTTACCCAAGATATTTACCTATGAAGGAAGAGGCCGGAATGAACCGAATTGCCAAGTTAACGTCTCTGGCGGTTTTATGTCCCACGATCTTAGCGGGCGTCGTCCCGTCCGCACTTGCGCAAGCCCGGCAACCGGACACCGCCGCGATCGCCCGCCGCAACGCAACCGAAAGCGAACTCGAATCCCTCGCCATCATCGAGCGCAAAGTCATGGTGCCCATGCGCGACGGCAAGCGCATGCAGGCCGACATCTACCGCCCCAAGGACGAGTCGAAGAAATATCCCATCATCTTTGTGCGCACTCCGTACAACTTCAACTATTGGGACGTGGATCTGGGTGCGCCCCGCGACATGTCCGGCCCGCTGGAGGCGGTCAAGCACGGCTACGCCTACATCGAGATGAACGAGCGCGGTCGCTACTTCTCCGAAGGCGACTACGACATTCTCGGCGTGCCACTCACCGATTCCGACGACGCGCTTAACTGGATGGGCGGGCTGCCCTGGTCCCTCGACAAGGTCGGCCTGATCGGCTGCTCCTCAACCGCGGAGTGGCAGTTGGCCGTAGCCTCGCGCGGCAATAAGGCGCTCACCACGATCATCCCGGAAAGCTTCGGCGCCGGCGTAGGCCGCGTCGCTCCTTACTTCGAACAAGGCAACTGGTTCCGCGGCGGAGCGGTGCAGATGCTCTTCGGCTCATGGCTCTACGACTACGGCCTTCTCGTCAACGACGGACGCCCCATGTTTCCGCCGGGCATGTCGCATGACGCACTGGTGACTGCGGCCAAGTCCTACGATCTCTCCGCGCGCCCGCCCACCATCGACTGGTCCAAAGCGCTGCAGCATTTGCCGGAAAAAGATATTTACTCTGCCATCGGCGCGCCGCACGGCATCTTTGCCGACCCCACGCCCTCCGGCAAGCCGGGGATGATCACGCGCACCCCCAACGATCCTTCCTGGTATCAGGGCGGACTCTGGAACGACAGCATGCGCATCGATATTCCCGGCCTCTGGATGATGACCTGGTATGACGTCAGCATCGGGCCCAACCTGGCCGCCTACAATTACGTCCGCAGCACAGCCAGCCCGGCAGTCGCCGCCGAGCAGTACGCCGTCATCGCGCCCGTCGCCCATTGCAGTTACAAACGCGCCGCCGAGCACACCATCGTCGGCGAGCGCGACCTGGGTGACGCCCGCCTCGACTACGACGCCCTGACCTACGGCTGGTTCGACCACTTCCTCAAAGGCGAGGACAACGGCATCCTCACCAAGACTCCCAAGGTTCGCTACTACACCATGGGCAGCAACAAGTGGCAGACGTCCGAAACCTGGCCGCCCGAGGGCGCCAAGCCCGTCACGTATTTTCTGGCGAGTGCAGGACACGCCAATTCGCTTTACGGAGATGGATCTCTTCTCGCTACAGCCGAACCGAAAGATAGTCCCGATAAATTTGTCTACGATCCCATGAACCCCGTCCCCACCAACGGCGGAGGGTTCTGTTGTCTGGGCGCACAGTACAAAGCTGGCGCGATTGATCAGCGCAGTCTCGAAACGCGCGACGACATCCTCGTCTACAGCACCGGCCCGCTGAAAGAAGGAATCGAAGTGAGCGGGCCGATCGACGTCACCCTCTACGTGTCGAGCGACGCCAAAGACACGGACTTCACCGCGAAGCTCATCGAAGTGCTGCCCGACGGCACGGCCTACAACATCGAAGAAAATATCCAGCGCGCCCGCTACCGCGAAGGCTATACCAAGCCCCCCGTATGGATGGAGAAGGGCAAAGTCTACAAAGTCTCGTTTCAGCCCATGCAAACCAGCATCTACTTCGCGCCCGGACACCAGTTGCGCCTCGAAATCAGCAGCAGCGACTTCCCTCAATTCGACCGCAACCTCAACACCGGCGGCGAAAACTACAACGAATCCCAAGGCGTAGTCGCCCACAACGAAGTGCATCACTCGGCGCAGTATCCCTCGAGCATCACGCTAAGCGTCGTGAAAAGGTGAGCGTCGTCGGCCTGGATTTGTCGCATGCAAGATCTTGCCGATTGACCTACGGTCCCGCACTCGTGCCTTTGTTCGTTCCTGACGGGCCGGTGGAGCTTTCCGGTCGAATCAACAGCGCCAGCCTCGGGAACAGGAATCGGCCGGCGGCGTCATCGATGACATTCACCTGGCAGGTGTAAAACCCCGGCGTCAGAGGGCTGAGAGGCAGGTCGAGTTGGAAAACGCCAGCCTGGCGGTCGCGCGCGTTCAACTCGGTTAGCTCCGCGAGTGAAGTTTCGAATACTTTGGCTTTGCCGCGAAAGAATGCCACGTTCGTAAGCAGGTGAATGCCGGGTTTGGCCTGTGCGAACTGCGCCGCGCCAGACGGATTCGTGCGCCCCGGGTCATAGACTTCGTAGTAGAGTCGCAAGTGCTGCGCGGAAGAAAAGACGTGGGTCACGTTGGGAATAATCTCTGAGCCGTCGCGAATGAGCGGGCTGGGGCTCGCGCCTTTCTTCGCGGGCTGAACTTGACTGGCGAGAACGATCGAACTCATCTTCATCGGGTGAGACTTGAGATCGGGGACGTCCAGATCGGTTTCGAACGAACCCATGCGCCCCGTCTGGTTTTCCCTCACCACAAACTTGAGGTGATATTTCCCCGGGGGCAAGCTCAACCCAGTGTCGTACTGCACATTTTTCTTGCGGACTTCTGAAGAAGTATCGACTGCCAGGTTGACCGTGTCACGGATTTGAGTGACCGCGTGCTTCTGGCTGTCGAGTACGACGCCAATGACATCCAGCGTGGCTTTATCACGATCGCTGCTGCGCGTGAAGGGGATCTCCGAGCCCGGCACGACCAAAGACACCGGGATGAAAAACTTGTTAGCCTCCAAACGAAAATACGCAGTGCTCAGATACAGCGGCAGATCTGTTGTGGGCAGCTCTGACGCGAGTTCCTCCTGCAGCTGAAATTCTTTATCTTCTTTCGTGGAATGCCGGTAATCGGCAGGTGCATAGTAGCCGCGCCGGTAGTCGATCTTCACGCCGGGCGCGTTGACCTTTACCGCAATTCGCCGGTATCGCCCGTCACGCGCAGCGTTCGTGCTGCGATAACCCAGCAGATAATACGTCGACGTGTCCTGTTGCACTCCCCGAAAGACCTGGGTGAAATCGTTGGAATCGAGAAACGCTCGTCCACCCGTATCGCTGGCCAGCGTGACCAGGGATTCCTGCGTGGTGAAGTTGGAATTCAGGGCGTTGATCGTGGCCTGGCCGGAATATGGCGAAGTACCCCGCAGGCTCGCGTTCTGCGCCTCTCCACCCGCGACCAGCGCCTGCAGGCCGCGCAGGTCCATGGTGTAGATCGCCATGTTGGAGCGCACGGCCGCATTGATGGCCGAGCGCAGTTCTGACTGGTTTTCGATACCCGTTCGGTCCATGCCGCTGGAGAAATAAATCAGCGACTTCTTCTGCTGAAGATGCGTCAGCTTCTCCGCGACCGATCGCAGCGCTTCCAGACGCCGGTCCGTATTGAAAATGTTGTATTCCGTGTCGTCTGCGGTGAATGGCTGGCCCGAGTCGGGCGTACCTTCGGTCGTGCCGGTGGTGCCTTCCTCGAACCCCTGTCCGCTGCCCGCGCTGAAAGCCTGGAGTTGCTTCTTCAGCAGGTCGTGGTCGGCCGTGAAATCCTGGTTGACCAGCAGAGCGCTTCCCAGAGAGACAATCGAAACCAGGTCCGCCGGCGCCATCTGCGTATCGACATAGTGCTCCGCGGAGGTCACCGCGCGATCGATTTCGTCAGGCTCCATGGCGGAGAGATCGAAGAACAAAACGATCAGCCGACGATCCTTAAACTGATCCGCGGAATTCGCGGCCGACGGGGCCGCGCTCGCCGGACTGCTCCCTTCAGCCGGCACGCCGGCCAGCGGCTTGGTCTGAGCGACATCCTGATTGGCCACGGCGTCTACGTCTTCAACGTCAAACGAAACTACTTTCTGAGGCTTGTTGTCCTCCAGAATCGTGAAGTCCTCCGGCTTAAGACCGCGAACGAAGTTTCCGTTTTTGTCCCGGACCGTAACATTCACCAGAATTAAGTCGGTCTGCACCCGAAAGGTGTAGTCCGCTGACTGCTGCGCCGGCAGGGAAGAGCCGAGCAGGGCGAGCGCGAGCGCCGCCGCCAGAATCTTGTTCCCCACTCCGTTCGGACTCGAGTTCATGTGCATCTCTCCTCAAAAACGGAAGCGAGCGGTCATGGTAATTTGCCGCATGGCGCCAACCGCAGTGATCCGGCCGAACGTCGGCGAATTGAACGTGGTATCGATCGACGAGTAGTTCGGTAGGTTGAAGATGTTGGTGGCCTGCGCCCGAAACTCGAGAACCCGCGACTCTCTCATCGGAATGACTTTGGTGAAGGCCATATCGAACACACGAGTCCCGGGGCCAATAATGCTGTTTCGGCGAGCGTCGCCATACGGTCCCGCGGGCAGCGCGAAGGCAGCCGTGTTGAACCACTCTCCAATGGAAGGATTCGAGAGGCTGACGGACTGGCCGTGAACGACGTCGGGCCGCAGCGTTCCGTTGGTGCCGCGATCGATCTCGCCGGCGCTGCCCAGAACGCGCGGCGTAAACGGCAACCCCGATGCGATGGTCCAGTCTCCACTCCACTGCCAATCTCCCAGAACCGCGCGCAGCGGAGTATTTCCCGTGAGCCAGCGTTTGTCGTGCCCGAATGGCAGTTCCCACAAATAATCCGCGGTGAACTTGTGCGTCTGATTGAAGCTGGAGAGCCCGCGCTCGGCGGCGAGATCAAGGGCATTTTGGGCCACAGATGCTGCCCCGCCGCCAGACGAACCTCTTCCTCCGATCGAGGAAGCATCATCGATCGACTTGGAAAATGTGTAGATCCCGCCGATGGAGAAGCCGTTCGACAAGCGTTTGCGCAAGCGCACCGATCCGGCATTGGCCTCGGAATCGCCGACCGAGCTTTCGTAAATAAACGCCTGAGCAGTCGGAATCAGAATGCCCGTCGTGTTGCGGTTAGGCGCTTCGAGAATGTCGAGGTCTGTGCCTTTCGTTCCCGTGTAGTCGATGTTGAGCAACAGGGTCGGACGCAACTGCTGCTGGATGTCGAGGTTTCGAATCTGTACGTAGCCCAGCCGATAATCTGGATTCACCGCGTAACTATTGGTTGTGATCCCGGTCGAAGACGAGGGGAAGCCATCCTGCAGCGTGAGCTCTCCGGCAGAGGATTGAATATTCGTTTGGGTCGTCGAAAACGGAGGCTGAAAGGCCAACTGCTGCACGATTCCCTGATACGCGCCGGTGTTGTAGTTGATGCCGTAGCCGCCGCGCACCACGGTCTTGGAGAACGGCTTCCAGGCAAATCCGACGCGAGGCGCAAAATTGTTGCGGTCCGGCCGTACCAGGCTCTGGGGCAGGCCTCCGCTATAAGGTCCAGCCTGACCGGGCAAGACTACTGCGACCGCCGGAGCGCCGAGCGTGGGATTCAACACCCCTGGCGAAAGATCCAGGTTCGCGATCCGATTGTTCTCTTCCGTGAGCGGCGAGACGTATTCGTAGCGGACGCCGAAATTCAATGTCAGATTTCCGCGAATCTTCCACTCGTCCTGCAAATATGCATCCCAATAGTTGCCGTGAAAATGGTAACTGTCCTGTCCAAATTGCACAGAAGTTTGCTGCGGAAGTCCGAGCAGGAAGTCGGCGAAGTCGTATCCCGTGCTAGGCGCTTGCTGCACCGTCTGACCGGGCTGGCATGGACTGCAGGGAATCAATTCGGAAGTGTTGTAGCCGGTGAAAACGAATGAACCGCGCGCGTTGCTGCTGGTCTCCGTGTTGAGCTGGACGCGCCGGAAGTCACCACCCCAGCGCCAACTGTGCTTGCCGTGCGTCCAAACCACGCTGTCTGAAAAAGTGTAGGTCTGGTTCCGTAGAAGTTGGGGATTGACATCCTGCAGACTGCCAATGTCTGTGAAGGAAAGATTGGGCAAACCCCAATCAAATGGATTGGTCGAGACCCCGCTGATTCCCACCGCACTGTCGATGTCATTGTTGAACGCGTAAAGATTCTGCGTTCGGGTCCGGCTGCGATTGAAGTCGAAGCGCAGGTTGTTGGTCAGCTTGCCGATGCTTCGAACGTAGCCGGTCGGCACGTCGAAGCTGCGAACGTTAGTGCTGCCGCCGACGCTGGGAAAAGGATTCGTAATGGTGGCGCTCGATCCGTGGTAGTGCAAGCCAAACGTCAGGTTGTTGCGTGGAGCGCCGCGTCCCGCTCGCCGGCCGCCCTTAGGCGGAGCGCCGAACGTGTGATTGATCCGGACATTCAAGTCGTCGCTGTCGCTGGTCGCGGAAGTCACGAAATGGAAATTTTGGAAATCGCCCGGCAGGTTCGGACAAGGAATATATTGCAGCAATCCTCCGGCGCCCGTGGACGACCCAGCCGGAGGGCAAGTCTGCGAAGCGAATCCCGGAATGATGTTGCCCGGATAAGGAATATTGTTCGTGGGATCAAACAGCTCGACCGGCTGTCCCGCTTCCGCGCCCGACGTGTAGGTGGTCTGGGAAAAGTTGCCTTGCCGTTCCAGCAGGGTGGGGACTGTAGAAAACTGGTCGAATGGATTCTCTCCTCGTTTGCCGTTGTAATTGACGAAGAAAAATGTTTTGGTACCGCCGTGATAGATTTTTGGAATGTTGAGAGGTCCACCGACCGAACCGCCGAAACTGTTTTGCACATATCCCGGATTGGTGGCGGGTTCGCCGGCGAGCGCATACGGCGCGGCATTGAGCGCGGAGTCGCCGATGCCGTAGTAGATCGATCCATGAGGATGATTAATATCGAAACCGCGGCGGCCGGTGATCGCGCGTCCGCCTCCTCCTCCGCCAAATCCCCCTTGGCCGCCGAATCCGCCGGATCCAAAACCACCACCTTGCTGGCGAGCATCATTGATGCGTTGCTGCAGTTCGTCTCCACTCATCGCATTCAGAGGATTGGAATTGTCCCCGGAAACGGCGATGGATTCGGTTGCGCTGTTTGGATCAATTCCCGGGACTGGCATTCCAGAGGGAACCACATCGCTCGCCGGGTTGCCGCCTGCCTCCTGACCAGCACTGTTCTGGAGAGCAGAAAGAGTTTGAAAGCCACGCTGATTGCCAGCCGGCCCATTCGGCCTTCGGGGCTCAGGACTCGGTTCGTGGGTTCGGGACAACAGGGTCAATTCAAAATTCGCCGACACACTCTGGTGCGAGGCATCGATCACCACCGACTGCGTGCTATTGGCAAATGCGACCATCTGCGCGCCCACGGTGTATGAGCCAAAGGCCGGAACGGTTGCGGAATATGTCCCGTCAATGTCGGTCCAGACGAGAATTTTCTGAGCGGAGGATGCGAGAGAGATGGAAACCGCTGCGCCGGGAATCGGCATATTGCCCGATGTCACGATACCGTGAATCTTCGCGGCCGCCGCTACAGTATTCTGAGGTGGCGTTGCCGCCGGTTGCATGAGCTGAGTCTGGGCGCGGGCATCATCGAGGGCGAGCACCAGAGTCAAACCTAAGAACAGACTCTGGAAGGCCAGCCAGCTCTTTGCGATCATTCGCTCATTCCTCTTCAAAGTCCCTGCGACGAGAGCGTCGCCACTTTAGTGGATGATAGCCTGACGGCTTCGTAGTCATCGTAAAATTGTGTCTATTCGTGTTTAGTAAAGATTCGTAAAAGCGGCGTTCCTCCCGCAACTCCGAGCCATAATCTGGTTAGTATAAGCAGGACCAACCTGAAGGCTCATTAGGAGGAATACCCATGCTCAAACATTGCTTGCTCGCGCTTGCCCTGGCAGGCCTCGTCAATACCGTTACTCCTTCCGCAATCGCTCAAGACAATGGCAACAACCAGCAGTCCGCTCCCGCGGGCGGACCGACCGACCACGGGCGTGGACGCCATTTCGATCCAGCGGAGCGGACCGAGATGCTGACCAAGCAACTGAAGCTGACCTCGGACCAGCAACCGAAAGTGCTGGACATTTTGAAGTCAGAACAATCGAAAATGGAAGCGTTGCACTCGGACTCCTCGCTCTCGCAAGATGATCGCCGATCCAAGATGATGGATATCCGCAAAGAGTCGGATGGCCAGATCCGCACCCTTCTTGATTCCGATCAACAAAAGAGATGGGATGCAATGCAGAACCGTCACGATCAGTGGCATGGACACCACCAGGATGGACAGGCTCCGACCGCACCGGACTCTTCCCAGCCCCAATAGGGCGTTGTCACCAACTGATCTCGTTTGCAACCCGAATCATTAGGTTACGCAGCGAGCCGGGGGCGCAAGTTGGTGCCGAGAACAGCGGGCCCTGTGCAGCTTTCGACCGCCGGCGTTATACTCTGCCGACTCTCAAGCGTGGTCTTGAAGGAGGCGAGTATGCGCAAGCGGCTGACATTGATTCTTTTGAGTTGTGTTCTGGGCGCGCCGGCCACGGCACAACAACCAGCGCTCACTGTGGGAACCGCGACAGCAGTCACCGGGCAGACCGTTACCGGATTCATCGAAGTGTCGGCAGGGAGCGACGCGGGCACGAATATCCCGGTCGCGGTCATTCGTGGCCCGAAGCCCGGGCCGACACTCGCCCTGGTGGCCGGCGCGCATGGCACCGAGTATGCGTCCATCATTGCACTCGAAAAGCTTATCCAGGAACTCAATCCCGCGGAGATTTCCGGGACGGTCATCATCGTCCCCTTGGTGAACATCGCGTCATTCGAACAGAAGGTGCCGCACGTGAACCCGGTGGACGGTAAGAGCATGAACCGTTTCTATCCGGGCAATCCCAACGGAACGCAGACCGAGCGCGCGTCGTGGGTGATGACCAAGCAGGTCGTGGAAAAATCCGACTACCTGATTGACCTGCACGGCGGCGATCTCGATGAAAGCCTGCGGCCGTATTCCTACTGGGCGCCGACCGGTAACGCGCAGCAGGATGCCGTCTCGCGCGCCATGGTGCTGGCCTTCGGCCTCGACACCATCATCCTCTCAACCGATCGTCCCCGCGACCTGAACGCCGCCCGCTATTTGGAGACCAATGCCAGCCTGCGAGGAAAGCCGTCTCTCACGGCCGAGGCGGGCCATGCTGGCACCGTAGAACCGGAAGACGTGACGGCGCTGATGAATGGCTGCCTGAACGTGATGCGCTACCTGAAGATGCTGCCGGGCAATGCGCCTCCCGTGCAGAACCCAGTGTGGATCGAGCGCATTGCCAGCGTCACCAGCGAAATCACCGGCGTTTTTTATCCCATTGTGAAGCGCGGCTGGTACGTGCAACAAGGCATGAAAATCGGCTACGTCACCGATCTGTTCGGCAAGACGGTGTGGGAAGCGTATGCGCCGTCGAGCGGCGTGGTCCTGTATGTCTGCGCCGTGCCCTCGATGAAGAAAGGTGAGACGGTAGCCAACATCGGCGTGGTCGCCAGCAAGGCGCCATAGCCGGCGGCTACCGATTCTGTGATGCAGGCCACGCTCATGACGCGCAGGGTTCGTCAAACGGTGCGCCCAGACTCTCGATGATCGGGCGAGATGTCCCGTCTGCACAATCCTTGGCGCTGCTGAGACGAGAGTTCTGTGATTCGGGTCACCTGTTGTAACCTGCGGGTCGCAAGCTTTGGCGGTAGAGCAGCAGCTGAAAGTGCGGGTAGGGGCTGTCGAATTTTCGAACAATGACGATGCGCCGGCGGGCCCGGCACCTACTTCATGCCGAGGTCGGTGAGGACCTTGGGATTCTCTTCACCCGCCGCGAGCACCTGATGGCACGCCGTACAGTCGTTGGTGATGGTCTGGCCATCAGCGCTGGTGTGGCTGCCATCATGGCAGCGGAAGCAGCCGGGAGAATCGATGTGCCCAAGATTATTGGGATGAGCGCCCCAGGTCAGACGCATGTCGGGGAAGATGTTGCGCAGGTAAATCGCTGACACCTCATCGCCTGCCTGCTGCACCAGCGCCCGCCGCGTCTGATAGATCTGCGGGTAATTCGTCCGGTAAAAAGTGTTGAGCTCGGCGCCGATGCTCTGCCGCGCGACATCCCGGCTGGGATAATTCACCTTGAGAACCTCGACCGCCTTCTTCCGGATATAAGGAAGCTCCGGGCTGATGTGCCCCAGCGACATCTGCTTGTCCACCGCGTTTTCTGGCAAGTCGAAGGCGTGGGTGGGCCGGTTGTGGCAATCGATACAGTCCATGGTGCGATGTTCGCCCTTTGCCAGTTGTTGCGGCGTGGGCTTGGCGTCGGTGGAAACGAATTCAGTGGTCTTGCCCCGATCGTCGGTGTAATCGACGACGGGGATCGTCTGCCGCTCGGCGTCAGTCGAAATGTAGCGAATGCGCGCGTTATCCGCGAGGTGGTGGCCGTGGATGCCGACCGAACCCTGCCAGGTGCGGCCTCCCACTTTCAGCAGCAAGACGTCAGTCTGCGGCGTGTTTTTTTCGTCTTCCTTGTAGCTGGTGTTCACCAGGAGCTTGTCGCCGGTAAAGCGCTGCGGCCAGTGACACTGCTCACAGGTTTCGCGCGCCGGACGCAGATACTTGACCGGCGAGGGAATCGGTCGCGAATAGCTGTGGAACGTCACCGCCGCAACCTGCCGCAGACCGGAAAGTTTTGACCGCACAAACCACCCCGCGCCCGGCCCGATGTGACATTCCACGCAAGCCACATGAGAGTGCGGAGAATTCTGATACGCCGAATATTCCGGAGCCATCACGGTATGACAGGTGGTTCCGCAGAAGGTGGTCGAATCCATATATTCCACGCCGCGGTAGGATGCGGTCGCGATAATAAGCAGATTCAGCACGGTGGCAAAACCGACCCACTCCAGCGTGCGCCGCACCACCGGCAGGTGCAGATCGATGGCGGGATAAGTCCCGGGCAGACTGCCGCTGCCGCGCAGACTGCGTCGCCGGAGCCAGATTCCGATCGGAATCAGCAGCAACCCGAGGACAAAAATACCGGGAAGCACCAAGAAAACCAGAAGGCCAATATAAGGATGCGGCGGCCCCGGCAGAAAAATGTCGTAGAACCAGAAGGCGATGGTGGTCAGCGCCGTGCTGGTGGTGATCACCGCGCCGGTAAGCGTGATGGGATTCTGCCCCAGGAAATAAATGGGCTGCATCCAGTTTCGGCTGCGCTCCCGCAGACTCATTTTCAAAGAGTCGCTCCCCTACACTGCCTACATTTCGTTAAGCCGCGGCACAAGCACACTTCAACTCCATGTCGCGGGCGACTCCCGATCACCGTGACCGGCCGCAACTATTTCTTCAGCGTGCGGATGTAGGCCACCAATCCCTTGATGTCTTCCGGCTTCAGAGACCCAAACTTCGGCATATTCTTGTTCTTGCCGTTGGTGATGATGTCGGTGAGCTCCGCATCTGACATTTTCTGCACCTCGGCGCTGGTGAAGTCGTGGGCTCCCATCTTCTTGCCCATCGCCGATCCGGTGCCGTCGGCGCCGTGGCACCCTGCGCATCTTGCTTTGAACATGTCAGCGCTTTGCGCGCCCGCGGGGAATGAAAAACTTAGAACAACCGTCAAGGCTGCTGCAATCGTCAACATTTTAAAGTTCATGCTCTTCATCCTTAAGCTCCAGTCAAGAGTTCATTGCAACATCGCAATGAGAATACATTGAAATATCTGGCAATTACTGACCTTTTTCAGAAGCGGAATTCTGTGACCCGGGTCACGTCTGCCTGTCACGGGAATTCCTCCACGCCACAACAGATCCGCCTCGGAGTCCTTTGGCCGCTCCGCGTGGTATTCCCCACTGCAACCTGTGACCATGGTCACGGTGGGTGGATCGACCTCATTACGAAAGTAAATTGAACCGGCTCGGCACTGTCCCTAACATCACAAGATATTGTGCTGCGGGCCCTCAGTATTGCTGTCTGCGGACGGCGCCGCTGGCCTGGAGACTGCTTATGCGGGTTCGACTGTCGAACATCTGCCGTTGGCTCGTTTTTATTGGGGTAGTTTCTTGCTGGGGTCATGCGCAACCGGGACAGGCGCAACCGCGACAAGCGCAACCAGGTCAAGCCCAGCAAAAACCCGAAATCAAGATTGGATTTTCCATCGAGAACACCAAGGGCGAGCGCTGGCAGACCGACCTGGACGAATTTCAAGCCCGCGCTCAGCAACTGGGCGCACAAACCATCACTCGCTCAGCCGATGGCGACGACGACCGGCAACTCAAGCAAGTCAAAGAACTGCTCGATCTTGGGATTGACGCCCTGGTCCTCCTCCCTCACGATCCGGAGAAAGCAGTTCGCATCGTAGAAGCGGCACATGCCAAGCACGTTCCCGTCATCAGCTATGACCGCCTCATACCCAGTCCCAATGTCGACCTTTATATCGGGTTCGATCTGTTTTCCGTGGGTGTACTGCAGGCGCAATGCTTAACCGAGCACGCGCCGAAAGGGAATTACATTCTGCTGGGCGGCTCGCCGATGGATCCAAACTCCAAGGTGGTGCGCGCCGGTCAGATGAAAGTGCTGCAGCCGTTGATCGACCGCGGCGATATCAAAATCCTCGCCGACATCTGGATACCGGAGTGGAGCCCCACGCAAGCCTACGTTCTGGTTGCGCAGGCGTTGCACGATCTGAAAGTTCCTCTGACCGCAATCCTGGCCTCGAATGACGGTACGGCGGGCGGCGCCATCCAGGCGCTCGCCGACAACAAAATGTCAGGACAAGTCTTGGTCACCGGACAAGACGCCGATCTCGCCGCCGTGGCCCGGCTCTACGATGACACCCAGCTCATGACCGTCTACAAACCCATCGGCGGCGAAGCCCGGGCCGCTGCCGAAGCCGCGGTCACCCTGGCCCGGCACGGCAACATCGAAACCAGCACCGCCGTTCCCAACGGAGCCCAGACCACCAAGGCGATCCTGCTGACCCCCATCGCAGTCACCCGCCTCAACGCAAAAGATACCGTGCTGAAAGACGGCTTTCAAAAAATCGAAACCGTAAGACAGTCCTTACCAAAAGAAAAGTGGGCCGAACTCGATCGCTAGCGGCAAAACCGCGGGTGCGCAACCAGCTGCCGACGGGATCCCGATTTTCCCCCGCGCAGTTGATCTGATTCCGCTGCTCTGTCACTCCCTTACCAGGCCGTCATCCTTCCAATGGTGCCCGCAAGAATCGCAAGTCCACTCATATTGCTGCGGGGAATCCTGCTCAGTCGTGGGAGGCTCGCCGATCAGATCGTCGAAAACAACCTCGGTCGAATGGCACTTGGGACAGCGCACAGGACGGTCCTTAGTCGCTTCTTCCCGTTCTCGCCGTTCGCTCTCCGGTTCGTCTCGCGGAAAGTAGTCCTGTAAAACCTGCCGCGCCCAGGGCACACCAATATTCATGATGCGAACCGGAACCCCATTCGCGAAATTTGAAGTCACCGCGTCCACTCCGGTAGCCATCTCCGGCCCCATGAAAAACGGAATCGCCGCCCCATCCAACAACCGCTGCAAGCGCAGCGCATCAGCCACGCTCCACACGGTGTCGATCGTGACTAGCCGTCGGTCCTCGTCGTAAACAGACTCGGGTTCAGCCGGATCGAGACGCGGCTCTGGGATCGCAGGCCGCGAAGGCGCTGAAGGCGGCTCCGGCGGCACCTTCAGCCGGCGCAGCGATATCTCATTGGCCAGAGTTTCCTGCGCGACTTCCGTCAATTCCGATCTCTTCCGGGCCAGCCCCACCAACTCACTGTCACTCATCCGCCGATAATGCTCAGAGAGCCGCCGCCACTCCGCTCCCCCATCAAGAGTGCTCATGGCCGGGAATCATATATCGGTTCAGAGCCGGAGCCCAGCCCTACTCCTCCTAAGCAGTTGGCCCCATTCACGCCCGGTTTTGGCTTGAGAGGGAAAGTTCAGAAGATAGGCCCATTCCTCCTCAGGGAAACATGGGGAGAAACATGGGGACAGACGGGACTGACCCCGATTTCTAGGCAGCAAGAATAGGGTGAACGTCTCGTCTGTCCCCGTATTTCCCCCTACTTTCTGAGAAAATACTCGGGGTACGTCCCGTCTGTCCCCGATTTTCATTAGGACTATCAATGAATCCGTCACGAACCACACCGCCTTTCGTCAAACGTGCTGATAGTGATCACATAGTCGTTGACCTTCAGGAGGATGTTTTGTCCGCCCAGCTTGAGAGGTTGGGTTTTACCAGAGTGTCCACAGCGGACCGAGAACTCCAGATTGAAACTGCATCGAAGGAAGAGAAGGCGCGTGTACTTACCACGCTACGAGACCGGGGGGTTTATTTTTCTCGCGGTCGGGAGTGGAGTCCCGCAGAAGTCTTTGAATGGTTGCGCGATCAAAAGCTCGTGAGCGGGGTATTCTCAGAAATCTATTGGGTGAACCCTCATTCCTGGCTGACGCGCGACAATCAATAGCCGAGCAGGCTTCCGATAGGAAAGCATGAAGGACAGACGTGACGTTCACGGTTTGTGTGAATTGGAATTGGAGTAAGTCCCGTCTGTCCCCATGTTTTGCCAGATCGAATTGGAGCCGTCATTGTTCATCCCGGCTATGCAATTAAGTACCAAGTGGAGAGTCCTGTCAAGCGCACATACCCTGTCCAAGATGTGGCGTTGGTACGAGGTGGTTCTATGAATGGGGAACTGAGTCCGGAGCAAGTCAAGCGAATTGCCCACATCAAATCGCATCTGGATCGGGGATTCAAGCTCGATCAGCTCGTCCGCAATATCGAGAACGGCCTGGGTAACCCGCGTGCGTGCTTGATGTCATTGTCGCGTCATGCCGAAGCCAGTGGGTTCTATGCCTGGTTCGCGGAGCGAGATCTGACGTCGATGCGGCAATGGTTCCATACGGCCGCGAAACTGGATCGCAAGTGGTACCAGATGGAGGAGAACAAACAGGGATACGGCTCGAATATGCTGCGGCTCATCAAGCCGCTGGTGTCGAATGACCGCTCGCTGATCGAATGGTTCGCCCATTATGACCAGGTCTATTGGCTGGATCGTGTTGAGGAACCGACCACACCTGATTTTTGGGCGTACCAGGCGATGGTCGCATTGCGTGGCGAGTGGCCCCGTCTCATCGAGCGTTGCGAGAAGGTGATGCGCGCCCCTGCGGGTGCGGCCTCGGAGCAACAGTATCTGCGGGATCACGAATTCTATCTGGCGCTGGCCCGTCGCGATGTCGGAACGATGACCGAAGCGTTGCACAAACTCGTAACGGCCCAGATGGTCAAGGCGCGCAACAACGATGACAGCGGCTACGCGGCGGATTTGATTTCCACCGCGGCGGTGATTTACACCAAGATTGCCTGGTTCCACGGACACGAGGTTCGGGTCGATTCTCCATACATCCCATCCGAATGGTTGCCGATGGAGCCGCTGCAACGGTACGACGATCGCTACGGATTCCTATGATCTGAGGCCACAGAGCGCGTTTAATCTGAGGATCGATGCGGAAGCGATGTTCGAAGCGGCACGTCGTCGAGGCCAATTGCAGAACGCATCGGCAACAGGCTTAAACGTAAGCCCAAGCTGTACTTCAACATTCATCCAGTCGGATCAGTTTGGTGCTAAGGTTTGATTATGCGGCCATTCAGACCAAAGATTAAACAGGAGACAACGGGATTGGCAAACCCGAGAAGCGCCAAAAGATGGAAGCAGTTTTTTCGCTGCCTACGAGAACTTCCAGTTTATATCTCCCGACGGAAAGCACAATGTGAGTGCTCAATATTTTGCCGAACCACCTCGTGGTGATTCCTACCACATTGCAAAGGTAGATGGTCGCCGTTTACCGGGCTATGTTTGGGGAGGCAGTTTTGCTTGGTCGTCTGATTCAAAATATTTTTGCTGTTCTTGGATGCCTGAAAAGTCAGATAACAGAGGCGTGAGGGTTTTAGCT
>DATMOP010000039.1:0-25373 GCA_035568115.1 Candidatus Acidiferrum sp. | reverse complement strand
TAAGACCAGTCATCTTTCCGTAATTGTCACTGGAGGTGTCTCCTGAACTCCATTGGCGGTCATCCCACTGTCCGATGAATCCGCCCCAGTCCTGGATGTTGAGTTCAACTTTCTTTTCTCCAACTTTGAATGTTGCCTTTTGGTCGCCGTGCGCCGAAGCCGCAAGAAGATAGACGCGGTTGTGCTGGCCCGCGGGAAAATCAATCGTCTGGCCTTTCGCCACCAGCGCGTTGGGAACGCCGGTTTTGGCGGAGGCGAGTTTGAATTGCACGTCGTTGAAGGTAATTTGTGCGGGAAGCATTTCCGCGGGGAGCGAATTACCCTCGCGGTCGAATCCGCCGGCAGCGTGCATGCCATCGTCGCTGGCGGTCGCGAGGTCATAACTCAGCGACACCGGCACCGAATGTATCGGCGCAATCTTGGTCCGCGGAGCGGCCAGTCGAACCGCGAAGGTGCGCGGCTGATAGGCGGAGAATTCAGTCATCAGCGATCCGTCAGTTACGGTCGCCGCTCCCAGGGGCTGCTCTTGTCCGTTGATTTCGCGCGCGCCGCTGATGGGCGAGTGGAACGAGATGCGAACGTTGGGTTGCGGCTTGCCATCGAGTTCCACCAGGCGCACGACGATCTCGTCACCGTGCTCAGCTTTTTTTAGAGCCAGAACTCGGATTCGCGGATTGCTGATCTTGAGCAGAGAGAACTCACGGCCCAGGGCGCCCGCGTGTTTCGACGTTACAAAAGCGACGAGAGGATCGTTGAGGCGCTGCGCTTGCCAGTCGGTCTGAGCGTGACGCCAGTCGGCCGCGTGTCCGGCGATGCCATAGACAAATTCGTGATGTCCGATGTCCTGCGTGCCCTGATCCGCATATCCGCCGCGCGTTCCCGGAGTGCGAATCAGCGTGAGCCGGATGGTGTGGTCGTTCGGCTTATCCGATCCGTTCTTGCAGTCGGTGAGGATGGTCGCGCCGAACTCGCCGGTCATGTCCGTCAGGTCGATCCATTGATGGGACGGCACTTCGAATTTCTTCGGCTGCGCCGTGGGGCGTTCGATGGCGCCGATGTCCCAGTTATAGGTGGCCATCTCGTTGGAGGCCTTCAGCGGAAATGTCGCCTTTAGATTCGACTCCTTAGTGTTCCAGTCGATCGCGTTTCCAAACTCTACGCGTCTTCCGGCATCGCCCGCGGACAGCCGAATCGTTTGGACGAAACGCGAGCCTGCTGTCTCGCGCGAGATTTCCACGGCCACGCGCACCGGGCCATTTTCCAGCACGCGAATCTTCGCCGGACCGCTTACGTAGGACTTCGGTGCAGCCTGCTCCTGATCCCAGTCCATGTTCCAGGCTGGCCACTGCTGAGGGTTGTCGTAAGAAATGGCGAGACGTGCGGGCGATTCCAGCAGTTCCCTGCCGATCGACTTGTCGAAAATGCTGGCGACGTCGCCGTCGGCGTTGAGTTTCACGCGGTAGTACTGGTTCTCGATGGAGTTTTCCGACACTTGCAGTTTCGAAGTAACCGCGCTTTCGGCGGACTGCACATCGAAAACCGAGTAACCGACGGATGGCACCCTGGCCGCGAAGATCACTTTGCCGTTCGAAATTTGTGAGGGAACTTCCTCACCGCCGGCTCCGGTCACACGTACGGCCTTCGGCATGCCGCCGTGAAAGTTCACCGTGGCTTCGACGAGGTCTTCGCGCGCGATATTCAAAGGATTAAAGACCACCAGCGGAATTCCTTTGGTCTCGGTGTTCAGGGCGGTGGCAACGGCTTCGGTCGCGTTGCTGAGAACGCCCGCGAACTGGTTCATCGCAATCACATCGTCGTTCCAGGCGAACTCGTACGACCTGGGCGTCGCAGTGCCGGCCGCGATGTCGTGAAAGTGCCCGCCCATCGCCAGTGTCCAGGCATCATTAAGGCGCTGCAAGGGATACGGTCGCGCACCCAGCCATTCGGCGGCAATCGAGGCTTTCTCCGCGGCGTCGGCCAGTAATTCTTCTTCCCTGATCCAGCGCTTTTGATACGCCTGCGAGGTCAGAGAGCCTGCGGAATGGTTGGTTAATTCCATTTCTCCGGTGTAACGCGGAAGTCTGGCAGCCTGCGCAAGTGTGATGTCGAGGAACATCTGCTCCGCAGTCGCGGAAATCACGTGGACCGGGCCATCGCCAACCTTAACCGGCGGCGCTTCATTGCTCTCTCCGCGGAAACGGAATCCCTCTCGCTCCGGCAGGCTCGACGTGCCTTGGGTCACAATGGCTTCCAGGCGCTTCACCGAATCTTCATTCGGAGTTCCGCCGACATCGCCCGTGCCGTAGTAGTGGTAGTCGGTGAATATGCCACTGATTTTGCCGTTCAGCTCGACCCGCGCCGCCCAGTCATTCTGATGCCGCTGCTGGCTGCGCTCTCGCTCGATCGTGGCGAGCGCTTCTTGCTGACTCCGCAAGCTGATGAATTCCTCGACGTCTTTCGCATCGGGACGTTTCCCACTGCGCTGCGCTTCTTCCAGTTTCGGACGTAGGGCATCAATCTTATTTCGAACGTCCAGGGCCGCAGCGCTGGGCGGCGCCGGAGGGAGCGGCTGGCTGAGGTCGGTGTAAATCCCAGCACTGTAACTCCCGGGATTCAAACCTGCGAGCACACTCTCGCCATCTGGTCCTACCCACACGCCCACGTTGAACGGCGTGCCTTCGGGGGTTTCCTCCAGAGATTCCGGACCGCCCGCATTGGCGGAAGATCCCCACACTAGTTTCTGTGTGGAAAAGCCTTTCACGCCCGAGTGCGCGAGAATGGTGGGCAGCGAGGCGGGAAATCCGAAACAATCGGGCAGCATGTACTCCGCGCTGGCCTTGCCGAACTCTCTGCGAAACCATTCATTCCCGTAGAGGATCTGCCGGATGATTCCTTCGGCACTGGGAGCATTCACATCACCTTCTTCCATCGACGAACCCGCGGGGAACCATCTCCCTTCGTCGACATACTTTTTCACTTTGGCGAAATCGGCGGGAAAATATTCCTTCATGAAGCGGTAACGATTGGCGCCGCTGAAATTGAAAAGGTAGTGCGGATATTTGTCGAAGAGCTTGAAGTTATCCTCCATGGTCTTGCGAATGTATTCGTCGATGACCTGGGGATACTCCCATCGCCACTCGGTATCGAGGTGAGCGTAGCCGACAACGTAGAGGGTTGGCTGCTTGGTGACGTCGGGCTTCTCGGTGGTTTGCGCGCGAGCCGCGCTGAACAGGACCGGGAATGCGGCAGCAATCGCTGCCAGAACCTTGCAGAATCGTGGCATCGCAATCTCCGAACTCAATTCACAGTAACGCTCACGGTTGTAGCAGCAGTGTTGCTCTGAGCGATCCCGTTCGCGTCCTTGCCGGTAAGCGTAATGGTATAAGTTCCCGACGGCGTTCCATTGGAGAGAGTGGTGACGTCGAGCGCTGTGGTCTGGGCCGATGCTCCGTCCGAATCGCTCGCTGCTACCGAAAAAGCGTACTGTGTCGACGCGGTCAGACCGGTCACGTTGTAGGTAGGGCTGGTGGTGGTCGCGATCGAGGTTCCGTTCTGATAGACGGTGTAGCCAGTCACGCTGCATCCCGAAGTCGCTGTGGACGCCGTCCAGGTCAGGGTTGTCGCTGAACTGGTGGTCGCAGAGGCTGCCAACCCAGTCGGAACGCTGGGCACCGTTGAACACCCACCACTCCCGCCACCCCCGCTGGAGCCGCCACCGCAAGCTGGGAGAATGATCAGACAGGCGGACACAATCGAGATGAGTGCGATACTCAAGCACTTTCGCCGCCGAGATCCCCGGGGACCGAATCCTAGACCGATCAACGCCAGTCCGGGAATGACGATCCACGCTCCGGACAACCATGCATACCAGGCGCTCAAACTTCGAGTAGCGCCCTGCGACGGTGGGGTCGGCACCGGTCCGTTCGCAGCGCGACGAAACGCTGCTTTTCCCGGCGGTGCTATGGTAGTGAAGGCCAGCGTGGCATTTCCGGCCGCAGAGCCGGTGATTGCAACCGGGTTCGTGCTTCCGAACGAGCAGGTTGGCGCATCGGCACCGCTGACCACCGGAGAGATGCTGCACGATAACGTGATGCTGCCCGTATAGCCGTTGGCTGGAGTCACTGTCACGGTTGCGGTCGACGTGCCGCCGGCATTCACCGAAGTGGGATTCGCCGTTCCCGCCGATAGCGAATAGCTCGGCGGCGGAGCCGTCAACGTCGCGGCCAGCACGACCACGTCCCGGTTATTGGGCAAGGTCAGGCTCTGCACCGTCTTGCTGGCGTTGAGGGCGAAAGAATAATGGTAGAGGTAGAAGACACGATCATCCGGGCCGGTCGAACTATCGCGGTAGGGCATCGCTACGGCGACTGACTCGCCGGAATTGCCTCCTGTGCTGGTGCAGCCGCCGTTGAGGTGACTGCACCAATCGCTGAAGCTCTGGGTGAACTGCGACGTGCTGCTATCGGTGTAGGTGACCGTGACCGTTTGCGCGGCCTGGTTGCCTTCGATTCCCGTGGCCAGCAACTGGAGAGTCGCGAAAGTCCCGACGGGCAAAGTTATCGGCGAGCCCGTACCGTAAACCGCATTCGGCTGATTCGGCGATCCGAAAGTGAACTGCACGCCGTTAACGTCCGCGCCGGAGTTCAGAAGGTTCGCGGAAAACGCAAAGCCCACGCCATCCAGGCCCGTCGTGATAGCACTCTGGTCCGCGTCGGTGTAGAAGGCCGAAACGTTGTAGGCCGAGGACAAATCGACCACCGTCCCGGAACCGCCGCTGGCCGCAGGATTTACAAACACGTTCACGGCCGTCTGCTGGGACGCGGACCCGGCCACCGTGCCCGTGATGGTAACTGTAGTAGGCTTGCCCGACCCGGTCAGCGCTGCCGTCGCACTTGCCGTAAATGTCACGGTCGCGGTGGTCGCATTGACCGGCGTAAACGATGCCGTGACTCCACTCGGCAGACCTGACGCGGAAAGATTCACGGTGCCATTGAATCCGTTGATCAGGGTGCTGGTGACTGTGGAGCTTGCGCTTCCACCCTGGTTCACCGATATTCCCGCGGCTGGCGTTGCTCTGAGTCCCACGAAGGCCGGCAGTTCCACTGTCACATAAGCCGTTTGTGTAAGGCCACCGCTGGTACCGACAATTGCGATCTCGTATGTACCGCCGGGCGTTGCGGCGGTCGTTCCGACCGTAAGCGTAACCGGAGTGCCGCCAGCGGGAATCGATGTCGCACTGAGGCTGGCGGTCAATCCTGCGGGGGCGTAGCTGGGCGACCCCGTGCCCGGTATGACCGCAGTCAAGCTTGTTGCGGCGCTGAAGCCCTGCAGCGCGGTCACGCTGATCAGACTGCTGCCCCCGTTTCCCGCAGCGGTGAGGGGAATCGTACTCGGAGTAGCTGACATCGAGAAATTTGCATTCGTCGTCGTCGGGAAAAGCGAGTCGAAGATCGTCGGTCCCTTCGGGCTGCCCCATCCCGTGACCAGATCAAATCCGGTGACGGCATCGAACCCTTCCACGCCGCTGGGAAGACAGCCGAGGCTTCCAACGCTGCAAGTCGTAGTCGTGGCATTGTTGCCGGTAGTAATGTCGTGAAAGTCGCTGGCGTAATTTCCGCTGCTCAGCGTGTAGATGGTTGGGTTGAGAAAGCCGAGGCTCGTATTGTTGCCCGTCGCAGTAGCATTGGCCGCGGCCTGCTGATTGATGAGCGCCACAAATGCGGCCCACCGCGGCGCCGCCAGACTGGTTCCGCCAATTCCTCCCTGACACGAACCGTTGGCGCAGAAATAGTTGTCCGTGTTGGCTTCCGCGGAGACGTCGGGAATGTTGCGATAGTTGGGATCGCCTCCGTTCGATGAGTTGATGGCTGGCGCCTGGTTCCAGGAATACGTCGGAGTAGTGGGAATCGGAGACTGCGGATTCCATCCGCCGCCGCTGCCGATCCATCCCGATTCCGAAGACCAGACCTGGCCGGTTCCCGTGGTCAGATCCGTTCCTCCAGCGTCGGTAATGTTGGGACTGTTGCCCGGGTACCCGCCTGACAGGCTCGCCCCGGCGTCACCTGAAGCCACGAACGAACTCGTCCCTTGCGCCTCTAGCTCTTCGAATACCTGTTCATAAGCTTTGCCGGTCGTCGAACTTGGGACGTCTCCCCACCCAAACGATATACTGAGTTGTTTGGCAATGTTGTCCGAAGCAGCTTGCGCATAGGCACTGAGAGCATCTGTGCTGGGACCGTTGGTTTCATACACCAGCAGCCCGGAAAGATTCGGCGCCATTGAGATGGCTTGCTGGATGTCGATGACCTCCTCGCCATCGTCGCAGCCCACGCCGCAAACTCCGTTGACACCCACCAGCACATTCACAATCGGAACATTCAAAGACTGACCAAGAGTCGTGAAGTAGCTGGTAACGTCGCTGAGCCGGTAGGGCCCTAATTCGATCAGACCGACTACCTGGCCCGCGCCATTGAGAGATGTACCTCCGCCATAGGCGGTCCGCATATCGCTCCCAAGGAACTGGCCGCCCTGTCCAGAGCCAGTCGTTTGGCTGTGCACTCTATCGTTGGGCAGAGCCCTCTTTAACATCGGTTGGGGGAGGGCGAAGGTGCTCATACCCACCACACTCAGAACCGGTAGGCCCGGCTCAACCGTGGGCTCGATATCGGGGGCGTAGAAGGTGCGGTTTTCGGTGGGATGCTGGTAGACGTGCATCTTCACCTGAAAAGCCTGCTCAATGTTGGCGACCGGCCCGGTCACGTCGACCACCAGGCGATTGGGAAATGTGTGCGTAACGTTCAAGCCATGCGCCTGGGCGAATCCGATCACCCGCAGGTAATCGACCTCCGTGGGGCCAAACTGCTCGGTGAACTGCTGCACGGTCAGGAAATGACGATAGTTCGAGCTGGCCGGGTCATAAAGTTGTTGCAGCAGAGCGGCAAGCTGGTCTTCATGGCACAGCGGCAGAGATACCGCCAGACTCAAGCGCTGCCATGCGGGCATTCGGCCGATCAGTTTCGCGCCGGCGGGCGCCGACACCTGGCTGTGGAGTTCCTTCCGCTCCTGCGCCTGCGCCGTCGAAAGGAACAAGGCCAGCAGGGCACACAACGCCCGCACAAGAACAAGAAATCTGGTGGAACTGTTCATGGTTCCCAGTCTCCGGAGCTTTGAGAGAGTGACTTAGTTTTCCGCTACCGTCACCGTGACCGTGTTCGTCGTGCCAGAGGGATTACTGGCCTGACTCAATCCGTTGGAGTCGACTCCAGTAACGGAAACCGTGTACTGCCCTGGAGGAGTTCCCACATTGCCGAGATGCGTATAGCTCACGCAACCCGGAGCGGCGATCAACCCGGTCAGCAACAGCCCAAGCAGCAACCATCCCAACAGGTGCTTCCTGCGTGATGTTCGAGACCGGAATCGGGCTCGGATCAGCGCGAGCCCCGGGATCGGCAACCAGAACGCATAGAAGAAGGTCCTCGGCAGCTGCAATGCTGCACTCGCCGGTTTGGCGGACGTGAAAGTCAGAGTCGCAGTCGGAGGCGACGTTTCGGTGGCGGTCACCTGGACGGACGTCGGGCTGAGGCTGCAAGTTGGCGCCGTAGCCGCTGCCGAAGACGTAATCGTCGGGGAAATCGCGCATGAAAGCTGAATCGTTTCCGGTCCGTTTGCCGCGTAGCCGGTCTGCGGGTTCACCGTGACCGTCGCGGTAGAGGTGCTCCCTACTGTGACGGACGATGGGCTGGCTGTACCTCCCGCAATCGTATAGGTCGGCGGCTTCAGCGTGATCGCCAGAGCAAACATCGCGCCCGAACCATCCAAGTCCGTCAACGTAATCCCCGTTAGAGGTCTGGTGAAATCCACTGGATAGGTGTACGCGTACAGATTGCAACTCGCACCGTTCAGCGTTCCATCGGAATTGATACGGTTGAAGCCGCCGACCGCGATGGACTCATACTGGTTTCCTCCAAACCCGCACCAGTCGCTCAAAGTCTGAGTGAACACCGTAGGGGAGCCAGTCGCGTAGCTCAACGTAACCGACCCCTTATGGCCACCATTGACGGCAGTACCCAGAATAATCACGCTGGAAAAAATCCCGTTTTGAGGGGAAGCCACGGGAATCGTGATTGCCACTCCGGGGGCCGGGGTGTAGTTCACCACATTCAGCGTGCAGGGAACGCTGGTTGAAGGGCCGCAGCTGGCTGCGTTTACCGTTCCAAAATTGAACGGCACGTTCAGCGATGGCGGCGTCAACGTCGGCGGCGTGCTCGTCGACAATCCCAACTGATTCGCTGAATATGCATCCGGGCAGTTCGTGTACGGCGCGGTCGGGGTGCAATTGTTGCCGTTATCCATGCCGTTGGTGCCCAGAAACTGGACTCCAGTGTTAAACAAACCCGCCGTATTGAAGCATTGCTCTCCGCCGCAGAGGGCCGACGTGGAGGACAAATCGACCTGCAGATTTTGGGCGCGCGCCAGCCCCGGCATGAAGAGCAACATCAGAACCATTGCCGCCACCGGCAAGAGCAACACGAACGACGCGCTTCCTCGTGGATTCATGCCTCTGTCCTCCCGCTTTGCTCGAAGGTGTAAGTCGCGCATAATCGAACTCTCCATTCGTGACTGGCCGTCGCTAGAAAATGACCTTTCCTGTCACTCGCAGGTTCCTGGGGAAATTATCCTGGTTCGGGCTTATGGTGCCGAAGCCCGTCCAGTAGGTCTTGCCGGTCGTCTGGTTGGTAAACGTACTCGCTGCTCCATCGGTCGGGGAATTGTCCGGCCCTCCCAGCAACACGGAGTTGAGCGAGTTGAACGCCTCGCCGCGCAGCGAGAAGCTGATTCTCTCGGTAACCTTGAAGCTCTTCTGCAGCGAGAGATCCAGATCCGGGACCGTAGGATTGCGCACTGCCGTGGTATAGCCGGCAGTGGTGTTGTAGGTAAATCCGGAACCCCCGATGTGGGGCACGCTGCTGAAGCAAGTCGGTGAGGTAAGCGCAGGATTGAGCCATTGCTTCACCGAAGTTCCGTTCGGGGACGCAAACGGGCAGGTATAGTTAAAGCCGTTGTTGATACTGAGCGGCGTGCCACTCTGGGCGGCGAAGGACCAGCCCAGGGTCCAGCCACCCAGCGCGTAGTCCAAGGCCCGAGGCGCAGCCGCAAGAAACGTTCTGCCTTTCCCCACGGGCAGGTCGTAAACGCCTGTCACCGCCAGCACGTGAGTACGATCAAATTGCGAAATCCAATGCACTTCGTTGGCATCCTGATAGGGATAGCCGTTCTGATACCCGCTGCCGTCCATGTTCTTCGACCACGTGTAGGCTACGTTGACGGTCAGGCCGCGGGAAGTGTGCTTGGTGAGCTTCACTTCCAGGCCGTTGTACCAGTTCTTGCCGATGGGCGCGTTGTAGATTCCGACTGGGGGGGCACCTCCGCCAGAGCCGCAGTACTGCGACCAGGGCAACAACAAAGCCAATGCCTGGATAGTGGTTGACTGTCCGCAGCCGTTGGGGAACGATTCCGAGAAAACGCCATAGTATGGGTTGGGCAGCTGTTCGCTATAAACCGAACTGCCTTTCGCCAGCGCGTACTGCAACTGAGGATAAGTGATGATGCCGTTATCCCACAGCGTGGCGCGCAAACGGCTGGTGTAGTTGCCGGCAAAATGTACGTCGAGTGCAATTTGGCCGGGGAGTGCGCGTTGCACGCCCAACGACATGACCTGCGAGCGGGGAATCTTCCGCAAGGGACTGTCCACCTGTAAACCACCGCTGCCCACACCCGCCAGCGCGAGGCCAGCCTCGCCCACCGGTGGTTGCAGACCTAGTGGATACGCGGGGCTCGACGGGAACGGCGTCCCTACTCCGTACGGCCCGGCTGACGTCGTTCCGGGTGCGGCGCCGCCCTGGTTCGGATTGGGGCTCCCGTTGGTGGATGCCAAATAGTTTGTCGTCTGCTGGTACCCGATTGGCGAACCACCCTCCAGCCCGCCTCCGTACATAAATCCCCAGCCTCCCCGAACCACAGTATTGGGGTCAATCGCATATGCGAAGCCAAACCTGGGGGCAATGTTGCCCCAGTCCGTGTTGTAGGCACTCTTGGCGTTTCCATTCTGGCCCGCCGGGGCAATCGTGCCCAGAACCTGGGATAGCGCGCCAGTGTTGACTCCGGCGGCTTGCCAGGCCGCAAGATTGCCGGCGTTGGCGATATTGGCCTGGTAAACGCCGTCGGTTGTGATGGGGTTCACGCAGGTTTCGCAGAAGCCGCGAGGCAGTTCGTTGTAGCGCTCCTTCAGCCCCACCTGCACGTCATAACGCAAGCCGAGATTGACGGTCAGGCGATGGTTGATCTTCCAGTCGTCCTGGAAATACAGGTTCCAAATCGGCTGGTAATCAAACAGCGAATCGTTCCAGTTGACATTGCCGCTGCTGGGCACGCCGAGCAGGAAATCGGCCCAGCCAAAACCATTCGGAGCATAGGTCCCACTACAGGCTGCACTTGGAGTGAGACCACGGGCTGTGGGCTGATAGCAGTTGGCGTTCAGTGGGTCGAATTGCGTGAACTGCCCGCTAAACGCAAAAGCTCCATTGGCATTATTGGTAACCGTACCGTTGATGGGGTTTCCGTAGGTGTAGTAGGAAATCCCACCCCCGGTGTGTAGATTGTGGGCCCCCATCGACTTGGTAATATCCGCGTCAAGCGCTAGGTTTGTCGATGCTTCCTTGTCGTTCTGGTTTCCGAAGATCTGACCCAAATTCGTATTCGGGATAGGGTCCGGGAATCCAGCGATGTGTATCTCCGGCACATCCTGGAGAGTGGTTACGGGCGGTGGCGTGATGTTGATTCCGATGGTGCTCCCAGGCTTCGCATCCGCGATGATGCCGTTCGGATTCCTGTTCTGCAGCCGGCTGAGAGACAGCTTGAAATCGCCCAGCAATGTCGGCGAGAAGATGTGAGTCATGTCCTCGGTAGCCGTGTAGCTGTCGCGCTCAAAGAAAACGCCGTTGGCCAAAAGCCCTGGCATGCCGTTCTCGTTGCGGTTTTCGTGGCCCCGCTGCATTCCAAAAAAGCTGTACCATTTGGTCTTATCGCTGGTGTTGTAATCCAGCCGGATCATGTGCTGGTTGTAAGTTGTGAAATCCGGAGCAGGCGCGAAGTAGTTGGCAGGTTCTCCGAATCCACCGATAAAGTTCTCGGCGCCTTTGATGTTGGGCAGCGGAATATACCCGGCCTTCAGCATCAGCAGAGCGGTGTTGTTGAATTGGGAACCGGGAATCAAGGGACCGCCGTTCGTCCCTCCGTTGAACGAATTTGGATTGTTAATAATGTTCGAGCCGTTGCCACAGGCGCTCGCCGGAAGTCCAACGGTCCCAGATTTGGCGAATGGACCACAGACCGCATTGTTCGGATTGCTTGCGTTCGTGCTGTCGCCGGGCATGTATAAGGTAAGACCATAGAGCAGATACGGGTCGGCTTGCGCGCCGCCGCTCATATACCCAGGATCGAGGGCGCCCGCGTTGCCGCTGGAAATGTTACCGGCGACGAGCCCAAAATCAACCCCTGGATTGCCGTTAGGGTACGCGGCAGAGACGTAGCCCGGGCGCAGATAAGCGGGCGGTACGTCGCCGGTGACCGTACCTGTAAGCGACTGGCGATAACCTTCAAACCCATAAAAGAACCATATCTTGTTCTTTTTGATTGGACCGCCCACGGTCCCGCCAAATTGGTTCTCCACTTGCTGTTGCGTCGGTAGTCCCGAGATGAAGACGTTCGTCAGGGTGTTGGCGTCGAACAGGCTGCCGTCTTTGTAGTTCTCCACCAGCTCGCCATGAAAATCATTCGTCCCGTTTTTCGTGACTACATTCACGGTGCCGCCGGTCGATCGGCCATACCGGGCATCGTAGGTGTCGGTCATCACATTGACTTCTTGCACCGAGTCCAGGGTAGGAGAGACGTTCCAGGTTCCGGCTCCCTGATTGCCGTAGCTGATCTGTTGCGTGATGTTCGTGCCGTTGAGGGTGAATTGATTAAATCCACCGGAGTTCCCAGTGTTGTCCTGGCCCGTGGGATCGACTCCACCGCCCATGATGTACGCGTTGTCGTTGTCCCACCCTCGGCGCTGGGAGCTGCCTGTGTACTGGCTCCCCGGAGTGGTGCCGATGAGGTTGTAAACCTGTCGGCCGGTGACGGGGACATTCTGCAGCGTGCGCTCATCCAGAATGGTTCCGCCTGATCCGTTCGCGGTCTCCAGCATGGGAGGCGCTGCCGTGACCTCCACTTTCTCGTCGACGGCGCCAACCTGTAGCGTAAAATTCTGACCAAAATATTTCCCCGCCAGCAACAAGACTTTGTCCTGGATCGCGGTCTTAAAGCCCTCAGCGCTGGCCTTCACGGTGTAGGTACCGGGCACGACATAGGGAATGTAATAAACGCCAGCATCGCTGGTCTTGGCCGTGTACGTCGATCCGGTTTCCACGTTGGTCGCCGTTACCTCGGCCTTCGGCACAACTGCACCAGAGACGTCGGTGACAGTTCCCGTCAGCGTGGCGCGGAATTCCTGGGCCAACGAGCGCGGCGCAAACACCAGCAGCAGGCACAGAGTCAGGCCGATTGCGATCCCAAGCCGGTACACTCTGCCACGATCGTGAAGTCTGGAACTCGACGGAACCGTCATTGCGACCCTCCTCAAGATTCTTGTTGCTTACTCGTGCCCACTCCCCGCCTGGCCCGATGTCTGACCGTGGTGCTCCCCCGTAATCTGGAGAAGGTTCTTCGGATGACTGTGCTGCTGTTGTTGAGCCTGGGGACGTTTGGCCGCCGCCGCTCCGGTGACCCCGGTTTGCAGTTCAACCGCTCCCACCGCTGGAGCAAGAGAATCCGTCTCCACCACGAATCCCTGCGTTCCATTGGCAAGGTAGTACGAAACATTTTCCGTCCCAGCTGTAGTGTCCCCGATGCTGGGAGACCATAAGTCGGGCGTGGTTGTGATCGCGCCGGTGTAGCGGCCCGGGTGGGCGCCGTCGGCCGCGAACGTGCCGCTGACCGGGCCCACGATCGGAATGAGGGTGTTGTTCCCGTTGACCACCGAAGTTTGGTAGGCTCCCTGACCGCTGAACGTGCCCGCAGCTGAACTCGTGGGCGCTGTGAACTGACCGTCGAAGCCGCCGTCTGCGTTCGGAGGGTTCGCCTGATTCGAGAAAACGAAGGCATAGTTTCCCGCAAGGCTCGCAGTGGCGTCGGTCTGTGGTATCACAACCCCGATGGTGTCCGCAGTATCCGCCTCCAGGAGGAGCCCCCCCCCGGTTCCGCTCGTGTTATTTGGATCGAGGAGGTTCAGATTGGGATCGGTCAGGTAAATGTAATAGGCTTGACCCGCGGGACCAGTGAAGGTGCCGCGCGGGCTGCCCGAGAACGCGTAGGTAGAACCATCAAGGGACACGGTGCTCACCACACCAAGCGCGTTGATGTCCATGATTCCGGTCCCGGTCTTGATGTTTCCGTTGCCGTCGGTGGTGAACTGGCCTGCGGCAGCGCCCTGCTCGCCGCCGTTGTTGTCGCTGGAGAAGCCAGCATCACTGAAGATGAAGCTGCCGTTAAGAGCTCCATTCGTCGCGCCGCTCGATAGGGCTCCCTGCCCGAACGCACTGCCGGTGTTGGCCGCGCTACCCACGTCGCTCGTATTTTTGGCGTCATCCGTCGTAGTTAGTCGCAGCACTTCCGGCGTCACGATGTAGTACACGTAGCTGGCGCCGTTGCTCAAGTCCATGATGCCGCGCCCGTTCGCATCGGGCGCCGTGTAAGTCCCTGTGAATGGAGTGGAACTGTACCCGGAGGCGCCCCCTCCTAAACTGGTATCGAAGATCCCGCCGGTGATGTTGCCCGGAGTACCCGGTGTCGCGGTGCCATCTGCGGTGAAGACGCCGCCCCAACTCCCATTGAAACCTTTCGCTCCGTCGTAGCCCGCCAGCGTGAAAGAATAGCCGCCGGAAACCTGTGATCCAGAAAAGCTCGGCCCCGGCCCCACGGCTTGCAAATCCATGCTGCCGATGCCGCCGAAGGTGAGTCCGGCAAACTGGTCAACTTCCGCGATCGTAAGATGAGAATTCGAGGTCGCCGTGATCGCATTAGCTTGGGAACAACAGCCGGTGATACTCCAGGTCATAGTGCCGTAGCCAGTCGTCGCATCAAGCGTGTACGTACCAGTGATCGGAAAGCTGCCGACTTGATTCGGATTTGCGGAGTAGTCAGTTTCGCCAGCGATGACATTTCCGAAGCCGTCGAGAGTAACGCTCCCGACCATGCCGAACGATGCGTAACCCGCCATAACGAATGCGTATTTTTGGGCGACATTGATGGTTGTGCTCACATTTTGTGAGCTGTCGGTAACTGAAGTTGCGGTAATGGTGACCGGGTAGGCCAGATTCGTCGTGATGGGGCCGTTCGCCGGCGCCAGAGGCGCCGTGTACACCGTCGTGATCTGGTATCCGGTGGTCGCGGGGCTGAATGAGCCGCATGCGTTGGCGGGCGCACAACTCCATGTCACGCCCGCATTCGCCTTGTCATTCAATACGTTGGCTGCGAGGTTTGCTGTCCCGCCCGCCGTCACAACCGCCGGCGGCGACTGGACCATTTGGACCGTGAGATTCCCAGTCGTGGTGCCCGGAGGGTTGTCGTAGCCGCTGCCGCAGGCAGTAAACACGAGAGTGACCGCAAGAAGTACAGGGAGGACCAACACTTTACCGTTCATTGCGCACCTCGCTCGGAATTGGCCATGCACAACCCGCCGGGGCGCGGTCGGTCGGACACACGAAACTGCTCTGGTATTTAAGTCTGCTAGTTGATCAGTTAGACCGCGCACGGTGGGGGAGTATGGTGGATGCAGGGCGCAAAAGGATATAGTAGACATTTAACATTAATTGGACTAACGTAACCTTCTGTGAAACGACAGGCTGATCGAATAAAGGGTACAACTCTCCCGGCGAATCGGATCATTCTTCGCGAACTGGAAGAGTATCTTCGCAGCGCAAAGATCCGGCAAGTGCATTTTGGCGACGGCAGCACACCGCCGCCCGCGCTGGCCTACGTGACTAATTTTCCGCGTCTGTCGGTCCCGCTCTCGGGATGCCACACCATGGAGATCGCGCGCAGCGGTCGCGTGGATACGATCCAACCGGTTCGCGGCCACGCCGTGTTTATCCCCGATCACGCCTGGAATAAGCCAGATTGGTCTGCGCACGTCGAGGCCCTCACCGTCTTGTTTGGCGCGAAGCAGATCGGCATCAGCCTGGTGCGTCATCAGGGGGATACCCAGTCACCCTCCACTGCGCTGAAGACCAGCGTGCAGGGCGGCTATGACGTCCCCACGCACAGTATTCTGGCCGCGCTCATGGTGCTGGCGGCGGACCACGTCAAAGGTCCACTCACCCGCCTCCTGACGGAATCCTTGCTGCACGCCTGTCTCCGGCTGCTGAAGTCTCCTCACCAGCATCCCCCACGCAAGGCGATTCGTACCTATGAGTCGCTCTGCTTGTATGTGCAGGAGAACTTTCAGAGTCAGATCACACGGGAGAGTGTTGCGCACCACTTCGGGTTGGCCCCAAACCATATCTCGCGTTTATTCCGCAAGGAAGGGTTCATGCGCTTCAACGATTATTTGAACCTGGTACGGGTGAATCGAGCCAAGTTCATGCTGCAGACCTATAGCCTGACTCTGAAGGAGATCGCCTTCGATTGTGGTTATAACGACACCGCCTACTTCTGCCGGGTGTTCAAGAAGACCTGCAAAATCACGCCCACCCAGTACCGGGCGGCGAGCACTCCCGGCAAATAGCTCGGACCGGGTCGGCACGACATCGGCTGGCAGAGGCTTCCGGAGCCCGGGCGCGGCAGTCAACAAGACAATCCAAAAAGGTTACCTGAGTGCAACAAACGTTTCATCTCTCCTGTTTCGAGATTAGGACTAATCACACATACTACGGAGCCACCTCCTTAGCGAATGCCGGGCTGCGTTCGGAAGGGCAATCAGCATCGAGAACTGTATCGAGAACTATGGCTTCAACGAGCGGATGGGCGACTTTGCGGCTACAATGCACGAGATTCTCTGCGTAACAAAGGACTCCGATGCCTGAATTGCTCAAGCACCTTCGGCAGCATTTGTTGACGGGGGTTTCGTATGCCATCCCATTCATCGCCTGCGGAGGCATCCTGATCGCATGTGCAATTGCGTTTGCTCCGATGACTCCCGCGGGACCGGATTTTTCTAATGCGCCCCGGCTGAAACTGATTCTCGACATCGGAACGGCAGCTTTCACGTTGATGTTACCCGTGCTGGCCGGTTATATCGCTTACTCCATTGGCGGTAAGCCCGCGCTGGTTCCAGGCTTTCTCGGCGGATACCTGTCCGATCAAGTCAAGGCCGGATTCTTAGGAGCCATCCTGGCCGGTTTGCTGGCTGGCTACGTGGTGCAGATGTTGAAGAAGATTCCAGTACCGAAGCACCTCCGTCCGATCATGCCGATTCTGGTGATTCCCATCCTCTCGGGTGGGCTGATTGGGGTCGTGATGCTGAAGGTGTTAGGGGTACCGATCGCGCTTCTGATGTCGCGCGCCAACAGCGGGCTGATGGCGATGGGCACGGGAAACGGCGTGGTGTTGGCTCTGATTCTCGGTGCGATGATTGCGTTCGACATGGGAGGGCCCATCAACAAGACCGCATTCTTTTTCGGGGCCGCCATGATCAAAGAGGGCAACTATCAAATCATGGGAGCATGTGCCGCGGCTATCTGCACGCCCCCGCTGGGGATGGGTTTGGCCACGTTGTTGCGAAAGCAACTGTGGAGCACCGAGGAACGGGAAGCGGGTCTGGCCGGCATCGCCATGGGTTTGATCGGAATCACCGAGGGCGCAATTCCTTTTGCGGCTGCAGATCCTATTCGCGTGGTGCCGAGCATTATGCTGGGCTCCGCCGTTGCCGCCGTGATCGCTATGCTCGGCAAAGTTGGAGATCACGCCCCCCACGGCGGCCCCATAGTGATACCCGTCGTCGATCACAGGCTCGCATACATATTGGCGATCTTGACCGGGACAATCGTGACCGCGGTTTCGATTAATCTGTTGAAGGCGCGAAACGCGCGATCGACAGAAACGACGGAGGAAAAAGCCGCATGAAGATTGTTGCCGTCACCGCATGCCCCACCGGCATTGCCCACACTTATATGGCTGCTGCGCGCCTGGAGAAGGTCGCGAAGACCCTGGGCTTTGAAATCAAAGTGGAGACGCAGGGCGCCATGGGCATCGAAAACAAGCTGACCGAGAGCGACATCCGGCAGGCCCAGGCTGTCATTCTTGCCGTCGATATTGCGGTGGAAGAGCGCGAACGATTCAACGGAATCAAGGTCATTCAAGTTCCCCTGCAGGAAGCATTAAAAGATCCGCATAGCATCTTCGCCAAGATCCAACGTTGATCAAGATCAGCGTTGATATCGAGTTGAATATTGAGTTGATATGACGCAAAGGAGTGGCACCTCCCTAGAGTTTGCATTTGTTTGTTCTTTGTCTGACGGCTTGCATGCCCGACCTGCAAGCCAACTGGCCGAAGTGGCAAACGAGTTCGCCTCCGAATGTTTCTTGACCAACCTCCGCACTGGGTCGGTGGCGAGCCTGAAAAGCGTACTGGCGATTCTCTCGACCGACATCCGGCAGGGCGATCGTTGTATTGTGCAAGTCCGGGGACAGGATGAATCAGCGGCGCACGCTGCGCTGCTCAGCTTTGTGGAGCAGGTTCTTCCTGCTTGTGATGTGCCTCTGGCAGGAGCGCACACGACGACTGCGGGCACGCTTTCCCGCACTCTTCCCCGGACTCTGCGGGCAGCGGGCGTAAAGGGGTGCTTCGGAACTCCAGTCAGTCAAGGCATCGGCCAGGGCAAAGTAATCCCGCTGAATGGAATGGCGCTGCCGCGAGAATTGAAGACCCGAGCCGCCTCCGATCCCCAAGCAGAGCTGGCTCAGATCAAGCGGGCGATCGCCGCGGTCCGTGCGCGAATTCAGGAAAAGCTCACCCATCCGCAATCACCCACAGAGACCGCTGTTCTGCAGGCAGACCTCGCGATGGCCAGCGACGTTTCTTTGGCGCAGAAGCTCGCCGAACATGTTTCGCAGGGCAAATCGGCCGGCCAGGCGGTCATGGAGGCGGGCGAGTTCTTCATCGATCTTCTGCGGCATTCGGAGAGCGAGTACATCCGCGAGCGCGCCCTCGACATTGAGGAAATCTGCCTCCAACTGCTGCAGGAGATCTATGGCCTCGACCTGCAAACTGCGGCCATCGAATTGCGCGAACCCTCCGTCGTAGTGGCAGAAACGCTGGCTCCGCAGCAACTTCTTGGGCTTGACCGGCAATGGTTGAAGGCGCTCGTGCTAGAACATTCCGGTGCGACTTCCCATGTCGTAATTCTGGCGCGCTCGCTCGGAATCCCGACTCTAGTGGGCGTTAAGAGTGCACGAAGCATGCTGCTGGCTGGGCAAGAAGTCGTGGTCGATGCCATTCGGGGATTGGTCTTGCCTCAGGGCTCTCCGGCGGTGCAAAAATTCTACGAGCGCGAATTGAAAACCCTGGAGCTGCGCCGAGAGTTCCTGCCGGTTGAGACCACGGGCCCGGCCATCACTACGGACGGCAAGACGCTGGAAGTCGCGGCCAACAGTTCCTCATACGAGGAGTTATCCCTCGCCTTCGAAAAGGGCGCAGATGGAATCGGGCTGTTTCGAACCGAGATGGCCTATCTGCAGCGCCAGCATCCGCCCTCTGAAGACGAGCAGTTTGCCGTCTACGCGGAGGCCGCAAGAGTCGCTGCTGGACGGCCTGTGATTATCCGCACCTTCGATCTGGGTGGGGACAAGAGCGCACCCTATCTGAAACTGCCGGCGGAAGACAATCCCTTTCTCGGATATCGCGGCGTCCGGATTTACGCCGAGCATCATCAACTGCTGCGGGCGCAACTGCGCGCCCTTCTTCGCGCATCGGCATTTGGTCAGGTTCAGGTCATGGCACCCATGATCTCTTCGCTCGACGAAGTTCTCCAGTTCAAAGCGGCGATCTCGGAAGCGAAACAGGATCTTCATCGCAAGGGGATCGCCTTCCAGTCCGACCTGATGATCGGCATCATGATTGAGGTACCTTCCTCGGCTTTCATTCTGGATCAGCTCTGCGCCGAAGTTGACTTTTTCAGCTTGGGCACGAACGATCTCAATCAGTATTTCCTGGCGGCCGATCGAAATAACCCCAAGACCGCGGACCTAACGGACGCGCTCCATCCCGGATTCGTCCGTTTTCTCAAACGCATCGTCGATGACATTCATGCCGCCGGAAAATGGGTGGGAATGTGCGGCGAGATGGCCTCCGAGATCCGCCATCTGCCCCTGCTCGTAGGCTTAGGATTGGACGAGATAAGCCTTCCAGCGGCCGGCATTCCAGCCGTCAAGCGGGCGGTTTCGCAATTGTCTGCGGCCGAGTGCGAGCGCGCCCTCACCGCCATCATGGCTTGCCGCGAACCCTCGGCAATGGAAGAGCTTCTGGAACGCGCTCAACCGGCCCGGTCTGCCCAGCCCTTGCTAAGCAAGGAGTTGGTTCTCCTGGGCAGCCAAAGTCAGGACAAGGAAGAGGCGATGCAGGAAATTGTTGACGCGTTCTACGTCGCCGGACGAACCGAGGATCGCCAGCGTCTGGAGGAAGCGTTGTGGTCCCGCGAAGCCGTCTACGCAACCGGATTGGGCTACGGCTTTGCTGCTCCGCATTGTAAATCCGACGCCGTCATCGCCGACTCCATCGGCGTACTCCGGCTCATCAAGCCGATCGATTGGGGATCGGTCGATACCAAACCAGTCAACATGATTATCCTGATCGCGATGCGCGAATCGCAGAACCCAACCCGGCACATGAAGGTCTTCTCAAGGCTCGCGCGTAAGCTCATGAACGAGGATTTCCGCGGACACCTGCTCGCAGTCGAAAATGCCCACGAAATGGCAACGTACCTGGCCCAGCAACTCGAAATCTCTCTCCACTAAACGAGATTCAGCGGTTGCCGGACGCAAGTGCGCCCGGACGCTTTCGGGCCGATCTATGCTTTATGGCCTGGCCACACTGAGCGAATTGCGGGATAGTGTGTACGTGATGCAAACGATGTACACACCCTCGTTTTCGTCGTTGCGAAATAGCCTCTATTCATGCGGCTAAACGCGCGTCATGACGCGCGTTTCACCCGTGTCATTCCTACGTTTACGAGAGGTCACGTTTCGGGCCAGAGCGCCGTGGAGGGCTACCGTTTCCCCAGCGTTCTCCTTTGCGGAATCTGCAATCGCAGGTCTATAATCTGGCCCATTTCCACTTAAGTGCGCGGAGAACACCGATGTCCTCATACGCCAAGCCTGGTGCGCTTAGCGGCCTAGTCATTTCGTGCTTTCTCGTGGTAGCCGCGGTTCCGCCAGTTCTCGGGCAGGTCACCGATGACACAAGCTCCCAAACCACGCCCACTCCGGGTGATGGGCACAATTATTTGAAGATGCTAGGGGAGACGGTCAACCCGAAACGGGCAACGACGATTTCGGCGCACGCTACTACTCCTATCGCTTTGGCTAACCGAGGGGGTGCAGAATTCAACAGGAATCGACAGGTCGATTGCTACTAGCGGGACACCCACAGCGATCTCGAATCAGACGTACGCCGCAGCGAGCTATCTCCACGACTTGACGGCGGGTGGCGTTCCCAAAAGCCAACCCACGCATCAGTTGGAAATTGCAATCGGTTACTATCGGGGAAATCGTAATAAAGTTAACAAGGCGGTCGGTTCAAAAGGCGGCTATGATGCCATGCTTAAGCTTCGATTTCGGGGCGAGAGTCTTGGCAGTTACATTGGTTTTGTGGAGTCATTTAAATGACCCGAATACTTGCGTTCCGGCTCGGCGTCGTGTTGGCGTGCATGTGCTTGCTTCAGTCGGTATCGAAGGGACAGGCGACAAACCATCCTCAGGTCTCTCCTGCGGCGACGGCGCTTGGAGAAAGATACTTGCGGGAGGTGGTCCAGAGTTTTTCCTTCCCAGTTCCTGACGGTCAAGGCCAAGACACTGTCTTGGTGGGAACTTCTAATGGGCGATCGGGGGGGTGGAGGATTGTCGCTGTCGGCAGTCGGCCAAAGCCGACTGTGCTCTGGGTGTCGCCCGGCTTGCACGATCCGTACTTAGAGATGAGCGCACCGAATGAGATAGAAGTCGAAGCTGACGGCCAAACTTCTTACGTCGTCACTGTCCGGGGATGCATGCGGCACCAGTGCGCTGACGGCAGGATAGGATTCGCGTTATATTCCAGCCAGAACCGCCGGTTCTACGTCAGTCATGTGACAACCAGGGATGACGGCTCTTACAACGTGACATATTATCCGAAGTCAGAAATACCGGCCGCTTATCGTCGCCAATTGGATCAGATGATGTGCTCTGACAGCGGGATTTCGCGGCCATCTGCATTGCCTCTTGAGTGCCTTACGCATTGAGTGTGCTTTATTAGAGTTGGCGCAAAATACGCCGCAATATGATCCAAAGAAAAATGGCCCTGAAGATCCCACAAGCCAAGGTCATCCGTTATCCCATGACCCGGTCGTAGAGAAAGCATCTGATGAAGCGTGGGAGACGACGACCAACGGTAGGGCGCGTAAACGGGCGCGCTGAAGCGGGAGGCACCATCGAATACAAGGACGGCAAGATATTTCCCGCCAATAAGGTGAACTCCGTGAATGGTGACGCGGAGACGGCCAACCATCTCCAAATAAACAACGGATGACCCTTACCACGTTCAATGTCTTGAAGAGTCTTCACAGTTGGGAGGGATTTCGTCCGTTCAATTTCTTTTTGCTCCCGGTTTTGTCAGACGGGTGGATTTCCGGCGAATATTGATCCGGAACGTTTCAGGCTCGTCGCTTCCTTCGAATCAGATCAAACGCAGTAGAAGCACTTGAAGTGCGTAAACATCGGTGAACCGAGCCGCAGCAAAGCATGCAATAGATCTTGAACGTCGTATTCGTCACTTATCTCAAGGGTCTCTCGGTTGTCATGTCGTCGCGTCAATTGCCTCGCGACAATATGGAACCGGCGTAAAATCGTTTTGCAAGATCCACTTCCCCGGGCTCCGCTAGAGAGCCTGCTGCGGGAGTTGGACCGGCGATGTCTCCCAGTTATTCCACGTAAGCTTCGAGCAGAGACTTTCGCCGCATCTGCTGCAAGACGTGCATCCGTTGTAGCCCAGCGTCCGACATATTGATCAAGATTGGCTCCCCGCTATCGGCGAATCTCAGGTCGTGGGTGTGTGGTGTAGCTCACCTTCGGGAACACCATACACTGCGTTAAGAATATTGACGGTGGTAGAGACCCATGCGTCGACGGCCGGATCGTTGAATGGGGCATTCGTGACGTCTTCGATTCGGTCGATTTGACGTTGAAGAAGCGGAGTCGCGTCTGCCGCTGACATTGTCGCCGCAATTGAATCCTTCTTGCTTTGTGTTTTAGCCATCGCTCGCAACTCAGCTTCGCCCAATGTTAGCTCCAGAGTCAAGGCTACGTTTACCGCTCAATACGACCTATTCCCAACCATCCCCCCGCCCGCATTTGACGCAGGCTAAAGTCACTCCTTCACCCCTGAAGACGCGATACGCGATGTCGCGGATACGCTGGAATGACGCGGGTGAAGCGCATATCATGACGCTCTTAGCCGCATGAACAGGGGGTATTTCGCAATGATGGAAATGGGGGTGTGTACAATGTTGCAGCACTCACACACTATCCCCACTGAGCGGATTGCGCGCACAGAAGCAAGAGGAAGACTGGTGGCTTGCCAACAAGACTCTCTTTGCGCAGACCACATCTTCGTTAGAGCGTCGGTCCATCAATTCTTTCGGAAATTGGATTGTAGTAGAACGAACGATCGTGCTATTATGCGGCATTCAGAATGAAGCCACGTTATCAACAAAACGGGGTTCATCAGCGCACGGATCGCAGCGTGCTGAAAGGTCCATTGCGACGACCACGCGGACTCAAAACGCGTCGCGCCATCCTGCGGAAGGCTGTCAACCTCGCTTCGCTCGAAGGGCTCGAAGGGCTGACAATTGGAACGCTAGCTTCGACCCTGCGAATCAGCAAGAGCGGTCTGTTCGCCCACTTCGGCTCCAAGGAAGATTTGCAATGTGCCGTAGTTGATGAAGCACGCGATATCTTCGTCGAAGAAGTGGTACGCCCCGCTTTTAAGCTCGATGGACTGGAGCGTCTGCGAGCGCTTTGTGAGAATTGGCTGCGATATGGCAGGGAGAGGGTTTTCCCCGGAGGCTGCTTCTTTTCCGCCGCATCGCTTGAATTCGACGATCGGCCGGGGCGCGTTCGCGATCGAATTGTGGAATTAATGAAGAAGTGGCTAGGAAATCTGGAACAGGCAGCGCGCGACGCGCAGTCCGCCGGCGAAATCCAAAAGGACGTGGATGTATGCCAACTGGCGTTCGAAATTCAGGCGCTCGCCATGGGAGCCAATTGGAGATCGCGCTTGTTCCGTGATCAAAATGCTTACCAAGCGGCCCGCGCCGCGATTTTGCAACGAATCGACCAAGCGACAGAACCCATGCAATCGAGGGAATGATGCGAATTAACCCCGGCCTGCTTGTTGTCTTCTTCGCGAGTTCGATCGTCTCGCTGACTGCCCGGGGCGCGGGAGCACAGACCGCCACCCTTGGCACCGAGATCCCTCTGCAGCGCTGCGATCGACTGCCGGTTGCCATTCTCCAGGTAGATAAGGCCGACAAGCGCTTCCTGATTGATACGGCTGCCACTTCCCTGCTCAATGAGAAGTCATTCACCAGCGGGCGTACGAAAGAGGTCCACGTCCAATCGTGGAATCAAACAACCGCACTGAACGCTCGCGAAGTTTCGATCGGCGAGCTCGTGTTGGGTAGCCACAGCCTGCAAGGCGTCAGGCTGCCGGCGATTGACTTGACCGCAATCGCCAAAGCGTGCGGCGGCCCACTCGACGGAATTCTCGGCGTGGACCTCCTGGAGCAACTGGGCGTATCCATCGACCTGAAGCGTAGCGTGGCACGCCTCGGCGTGGCGGCGCCAAGTGCCTCGGAGGCGTCCCTTATTGCAGAGATGGAGCAAGCGATGCGTTCCTGCTCAGAAGCCTTCAACAACGCGGACGCTGACAGGCTGGCTTCTTGTTTCGATCCGGATTTCATCCTGAGTTCTCCCAGCGGCGAACTACGTGGACGGGACCAGGCCACCAATCATTTCCGAAAACAGTATTTTGGCAGGATCCCGCACGTCCATCTTTCCATGAGCATGAATGATCAACGCGCTGTGGGCGACGTGGTTTGGAGCTCGTACGACTACACCATTGAATCGCCGTCCGATCACACAACGGGCCGGGGCATGATGCTTTGCCGCAAATTTGAAAATCACTGGTACATCCTCAGCATGCATGAATCACCGATCGAATCCAGCTCAAACCACGTGCAATGAATCTGGCACCGGGGTGGTTGCGGGCGGCTAACGGGCAAGAATCATTCGGGCCAAAAGTCGGCTTCGAGGAAATCGCAATTGACCTCCTCCGAGCCCGTTTCTGGACCACTTTCGCGTTGCGGGCAGGGTGTTCCCCAGTTTCAATCAGCCCACTTGCACTGCAAGCATCGAGACCGAACCGCCATCTACGCCCTCAACAGGAAATGTGAGCGGCTCGGATGGTGTGCGAGTGCCGGCAACGTAAAGCAGCGGCACATAATGGTCCGGCGTGGGCACTGCTAGTTCCGCTTCACTGCCGAGCTGATCCTCGTAATTCACGAGCGGCTTGTACTCTCCCGCGAGGAGCAGCTCGCGGACTCGAGTTTCAAACGAGATCGCCCAATCGTACGGCTCCGGTGCGTGCCGTCCCCAAGCATAGGCATGCAGGTTGTGCACGATGTTGCCGCTACCGAGGATGAGAATGCCTTCTTCTCGTAAGAGTGCCAGGCGCTTGCCGACTTCGTAATGGAACGAGGGCGGTTGCGTTTCGTCAATGCTGAGTTGAACCACTGGAATATTGGCTTGTGGATAGACGTGGCGCAGAACCGACCAAGTACCGTGGTCGAGACCCCAGCGGTCGTCGCGACGCACCGGCACATGGGCAAGCAATTTCTGGACGCGCGCAGCGAGGTCGGGATCACCCGGCGCGGGATATTGCACCTGAAATAGCTCGCGCGGAAAGCCGCCGAAATCGTGGATCGTCCTCGGCGCGGTGCTCACGGTGACGGCTGCGTCTTCGATGTACCAGTGGGCCGACACCGAAAGTATTGCCTTCGGCTTCGGCAGGGTCGCGCCGATCGATGCCC